>CAWKIB010000007.1:0-302816 GCA_963849595.1 uncultured Actinomycetes bacterium | reverse complement strand
CGGGCGAGGATTTCCAGGGCGGCCATGGCGCAGGCTGGAGGCATGGCTCATGACGAGAAGAACCCCCTGTTCAGCGAGCGGGTCCGGGAGCAGCTGCTGATTCAGCGGATCCTGGTGCTGGACGGGGTGCTTGACGACGACAACGGGACGCTGCTGGCGACCCAGCTGCTGACCCTCGCGGTGGAGGACCCGGCCGCCGACATCGCGCTGTGGATCCACTCCCCCGGCGGATCGGTCCCGTCCATGCTCGCCATCCGGGACGTCATGCGGCTGGTGCCGTGCGACGTCTCCACGCTGGCGCTCGGGCTGGCCTGCAGCGCCGGGCAGTTCCTGCTCTCGGCCGGGGCCAAGGGCAAGCGGTTCGCGCTGCCGCACGCGCGCATCTTGATGCACCGCGGCTCGGCGGGCATCGGCGGCAGCGCGGTCGACATCGAGGTCCAGGCCGACGACCTGCGGCACATGGTCGACACGGTGCTCGGCCTGATCGCCGAGGACACCGGCCAGCCGGTGGAGCGCATCTTCGACGATTCGCTGCACGACCACTGGTACACCGCCGCCGAGGCCCAGGAGTACGGCTTCATCGACGAGATCGTCGGGTCGTTCGGCCAGGTCATGCCGGGCCGACGGCACCGGATCGGGCTGCAGGGCCCGGAAATGAGCCCGGAAATGAGCAGAGCATGAGCAGCTACACGATTCCCAACGTCATCGCCCAGCATCCGCGGGGCGAGCGGATCATGGACGTCTACTCGCATCTGCTCACCGAGCGGATCGTCTACCTCGGCACCGCCATCGACCCCGGCGTGGCCAACACGCTCATCGCCCAGCTGCTGCACCTGGAGGCGGAAAGCCAGGACCTGGAGATCAACCTGTACATCAACTGCGAGGGCGGGGACCTGCCGTCCATGCTCGCGGTGTACGACACCATGCAGTACATCCAGGCGCCGGTGGCCACGACCTGCGTGGGCCAGGCCATCGGCGTGGGCGCCGTCCTGCTAGCGGCCGGTACGGCGGGCCGGCGGGCGCTGCTGCCGCACGCCAGGGTGGTGCTGCACCAGCCGGCCGCGCGCGGCCAGGGACCGATCCCGGACCTGATCCTGCAGGCCGACGAGCTGGTCCGGATGCGGGCCGACATCGAGGCGATCCTGTCCGCGCACACCGGCCAGTCCGTGCCCACGCTACGCGCGGATACCGACCGGGACCGGGTGCTCAACGCCCAGGCCGCGCTGGCCTACGGGATCGTCGATCAGGTGCTCGGGCGGCGGTCGGCGGACGCCGAGGGGGCATCTTTGGTTCAGGCCGCGAGCGACAGCATGACCGGGCCGGACGCACGCGACGCCCAGGCCGCTTCCTGGCGGCGCAGGTCGTCGGTCACCTGCTCGGTCAGCCCGATGAGCGTGGTCCCCAGCGCACCCGCCAGGGCCGCGATCATCTCGCTCGACGGCTCCTTGCGGCCACGTTCGATCTCGGACAGGTACTGGGGAGAGATCCCGGCCCGGCCCGCGGTCTCGGCCAGGGTTTCCTGCTGATCCAGGCGCAGCGTACGCAGACGCTGACCGAGCACCTCCCGCCACAAAGGCTCTGGACGCAGTTCTCGGGGCGAGGGGTCTCGCCGCAGCGGATAGACCTTCGCGCTCTCGGCCATAACTCAGCGTACGGGCGGGATCCCGCCCGTACGCTGAGATTTCGCTGCCAGCGGACCTACTGGGCGGCGATGGCGGCCAGCACGTCCAGCTTGGCCGCCCGGCGGGCCGGCCAGCTCGCCGCGACCAGTCCGAGCAGGGCGGCCAGGATCAGGAAGATCACGAGGCTGGAGTAGGGCACCACGGTGTCGGTGATGCCCTGGTTCTTCAGCGACGAGACCAGCGCGATGCCCATGCCGGTGCCGATGATGATCCCGATGATGGCGCCGAAGATGGCCAGGATCACCGCTTCGGACCGGATCATGGTCCGGACCTGACGCCGCCGCATGCCGACCGCGCGGAGCAGGCCGATCTCCCGGGTGCGCTCGAACACCGAGAGCATGAGCGTGTTCACGATCCCGATCGCCGCGATGAGCACGGCCAGGGCGAGCAGCGCGTAGACCAGGCCGAGCACCTGGTTGATGGCCGACACCTGGGCCTGCTCGTACTGGGCCCTGGTCTGGACCTGGACGTTCGGGAACGGGGCCAGAGCGTTGGTGACGGCGTTGTCCACCGCGGTGCTGCCGTTGGTGCGCAGCAGCAGGGCGCCCGGAGGCTGGGCCGGGTAGTGGGACAGGAAGAACGCGGAGCTGACCACGTAGCTGCCGATCAGGGCGTTGGCCTGGTAGATCCCGCCGATGCGCAGGGTGGTCGGACCGGTCTGGGCGAACCTGGCCGGTACGGTGTCGCCGACCGCCAGGTGCTTGTTCTGCGCGGTGGTCGAGTCGATGAGCAGCTCACCCTGGGCCAGGGCGGCTGAGGTGCCCGACGTCATGCGCAGGATCACCGTGCTGGCCAGGTTATTCGTGGATACCGCGGTGAGCTTGGACAGCGTGTCCTGGAACTCGAACTGCCCGCCGTAGACCGTGGTGGTCGCGGTGACACCCGGCACGGCCGAGGCGATCGACGGTCGCCGAGTTGCTGAGCTCTCCCGCCCCGTGGGTGTCACGATCAGGTCGGCGCTGATGGCCTGGTCCGCGCTGCTGGTGGCCGACCGGGACACCGAGGCGCCGAACACCGATATCGCGGCGACCAGGGCCAGGCCGACCATGAGCGCGGAGGCGGTCTGCGCGGTCCGCCGCGGGCTGCGCATGGAGTTCTCCCGCCCGAGCTTGCCCGGTTCCCCGAGCAGCCGGGCCAGCGGACGCCCGATCACGCTGGACAGCGGGCGGGCGATGGCCGGGGCCAGGGTGGCGGCCCCGAGGAAGATGGCGACCGCGCCGACGCCGACGAGCGCGATGGTCCGCTTGGCCAGCCCGATGGCCAGCAGGATCACGCCGACCAGGGCCAGCGCCGTGCCGCCGATGAACCGGCGCCGGAGCGAGGCGGTGGGGCCGGACCGGCGGTCATCGAGCGCGGCGACCGGCGGGATGCGCACGGCGCCGCGGGCCGGGCCGAGCGCGGCCACGACCGTCACGCCGACGCCGACCAGCAGCCCGACGATCGCGGTGCGCGGCTCGAAGACCAGCGATCCGGGCGGCAGGCTGATCCCGAACCCGCGCAGCAAGCGCCTGCAGCCCGAGCGCGGCCAGCACGCCGAGGCCCAGGCCGATCACCGAGGACACGAGCCCGGTGAGGGCCGCCTCGCCGAGTACGGAACGGAACACCTGGCGGCGGCTCGCCCCGACGATCCGCAGCAGGGCCAGTTCCCGGGTCCGCTGCCCGACGATGATCGAGAACGTGTTGAAGATGGTGAACGCGCCGACGAACAGCGAGATGAACGCGAAGACGAGCAGCGCCGTGTTGAAGAAGCCCAGCGCCTGGTCGACCGAGTTCGTGTTCTCGTTCACCACCGTCTGCCCGGTGACCACCTCCACGCCGGAGCGGCAGGACCTTGGCGATGGCCTGCTGGACCGCGGACTTGTCGGCGCCGGGAGCGGTCACCACGTTGATGTCGTCGAGCTTGCCGGTCTCCTGGGCGATGGCCTGCGCGGTCGGGAGCGTGAACGCGGCCAGGGTCGCCCCGGCCAGGTTGTTCGCCGTCCCGAACTCGGCGATTCCGGTGATGGTGAACGTCTGGGTCGGCCCGGTGGTCAGGACGCGGACCTGCTGCCCGACGGTGAAGTCGTACTTCTGCGCGGTCCCGGCGTCCATGACCACGTCGCTGGAGGTGGTCGGCGGGCCGCCCGCGATCAGGTGCAGGCTGGAAAACTGCGGATCCGGGTTGAAGCTCACGGCGAGGGTGGGCGCGCCGCCGGTCTGGATGGCCTTGCCGTCGTGGCTGATGAACTGGGCGTAGCCGGTGACCTGGCCGTCGGCGGCCGCGACGCCCGGCACGCCGCGGACCGTGGCCAGCAGCGACTCGGGCAGCTCGTTGCGGACCGCGTTGCCGCCGCTGCCGAGCTGGGCAACCCCGCGGACCTGGAAGTCAATCTTGGAGTAGATGTTGGCGAACAGCTCGGTGAACGTGTTGTGCAGGGTGTCGGTCAGGACGAACGTGCCGGAGATGAACGTGACGCCGAGCACGATGGCCAGCGCGGTCAGCGCCGAGCCGGAGCTTGTGGGCCAGCAGGCCCTTGATCGTGACGTTCCACATGTCAGGCCCCCAGGGTCCGCATCCGCTCCAGGATGGAGTCGGCGGTCGGCTGCTGGAGCTCGCCTACCACCTGGCCGTCGGCCAGGAACACAACCCGGTCCGCGTACGCGGCCCCGCGCGGGTCGTGGGTCACCATGACGATCGACTGGCCGAGCTCGGTCACCGAGCGCCGCAGGAACGCGAGCAGGTCAGCGGAGGCGTTGGAGTCGAGGTTGCCGGTGGGCTCGTCGGCGAAGATGAGGTCCGGCTTGTTGATCAGCGCCCGAGCGCACGCCACGCGCTGCTGCTGACCGCCCGACAGCTCATTGGGACGGTGGGTCAGGCGGTCGCCGACGCCCAGCGCCTTGACCAGGTAACCGAACCACTCCTGGTCGACCTTCCGGCCCGCCAGGGCGGCGGGCAGGGTGATGTTCTCGGCCGCGGTCAGCGTCGGGACCAGGTTGAAGGACTGGAATACGAAGCCGATCCGGTCCCGGCGCAGCCGGGTCAGCCCGGCGTCATCCAGGGCCCCGATGTCCAGCCCGCCCACGAACGTCTGCCCGGACGTCGGCCGGTCCAGCCCCGCCATGCAGTGCATGAGCGTCGACTTGCCCGAGCCCGACGGGCCCATGACGGCCGTGAACCGGCCACGGTCGAAGGTCACCGTGATACCGGCCAGGGCGTGCACCGCCGCCTGGCCGACCCCGTACGTCTTGGTTAGGGCAACCGAGTGCGCGGCCGGAACGGCCCGCGTCTCCTCGGTCAACGCCGCAGATGTGGGTTCCATGTTTCCCTCGTGTTTCCCCTGACAGTTCTGAAGCTGCTAAGTACCGATAGCGTCGCAATGGAGCACCTAGGCGCGCATCGACCGGCCAGCCAGTTTCCGGGCTGAACCGCATGATGGTCCGGACGGCTGAAACCCATCCACCGATCGGCTGACCGCAACCCGCCGACCAGGGCAGCCAGAAACGAGACGGCTCGCCCCTGCCTTTGCACGCGGCCCCCTTGTCCGCTTGCTTGCCCCCTGGGATGACGATAGCGGCACGGAGGTCCGCAAGCTACGGCAATTTAGGCTGCTGCCTGTGGACCGCAGCGGGCGAGCCGGCGTAGCCCCGGCGAGCGGGAAACGTGTCCGAGGTCACGCACCCAGCTCCGTTCGGCAGAAAATGTCTAGGCCGTTCCCGGGGCAATAATAGGTAGATGAGAGCCCTGGGCGCGGCCGACCGGCTTCGCGGCCGGATCGGCGCGGCGATCGTCGAGCGGGTCGTCGGCCCGCAGGCGACGTCGCGCCCGCGGTCGCCTGCCCAGTCCCTGGGCGAGCGCTGGTTCGCCGAGGACCGGCCGATCCGCGTGGTGCACAGCGATTCGGCCATGTTCATCGGCGCGATCCGGGCGCTGCTCCTGCAGTCGCTGCACCCGCTGGCCATGGCCGCCGTGGCCGAGCATTCCGATTACCGCGGCGACCCGTGGGGCCGACTGCAGCGCACCAGCCACTTCGTGGGGGTGACCACGTTCGGCCGGACCGGGGAGGCGCAGCAGGCGATCGCGCGGGTCCGGGCCGTCCACCAGCGGGTCACCGGGAACGCTCCCGACGGGCGGCCGTACGCGGCGTCCGACCCGCACCTGCTGACCTGGGTCCATATTGCCGAGGCGGACAGCTTCCTGCGGGCCCACGCGTGCTTCGGCACCCGGCCCCTGGACCAAGCCGGGCGCGACGAGTACGTCGCCGACATGGCCAGGATCGGCACCGAGCTCGGCGTCCCCGACCCGCCGCGGACCGAGGCCGAGCTGGCCGAGCGGATCCGGGCCTACCGGCCGGAGCTGGCCGCCACCGCCGAGGCTCGCGAGGCGGCCCGGTTCCTGCTGCTGCGCCCGCCGCTCCCGGTGCTCGCCCGGGCCCCGTACGGAGTGCTGGCAGCGGCCGCGGTCTCGCTGCTGCCCGGATGGGCCCGGCAGCCGCTCTACCTGCCCAGGCTGCCGGTGACCGAGGCCATGCTGGTCCGCCCGGCCGGGCAGGCCATGGTGCACGCGATCCACTGGGCCATCACGGCCCCCCGCTCCGCGCCGGCGGCTTAGCCGCCCATGAGCCACGTATGGTACGCAGATAGTTACGCAGATAGTCCAGATGCCGGGACCGACGCAGGAGAAACAACGATGTTCAGCGCAGATTTTCCTGATAATCAAGAGAAAACGAGCCTTCCTGAGCTAGCCGCCTGGGTCCGCGAGATCGCGAAGCTGACCAAGCCGGACGCCGTGGTCTGGTGCGACGGCTCGCCGGAGGAATGGGACCGGCTGACCTCCCTGCTGGTAGACAACGGGACGTTCACCAGGCTCAACCCGGAGCTGCGCCCGAACAGCTTCTGGTGCGTGTCGGATCCCGGTGACGTGGCCCGGGTCGAGGACCGGACGTTCATCTGCTCCGAGCGGGAGCAGGACGCGGGACCGACCAACAACTGGGTCGCGCCGGCCGAGATGCGCGAGACGTTCGCGGAGATCTTCGACGGGTGCATGCGCGGCCGGACTATGTACGTGATCCCGTTCTGCATGGGGCCGCTCGGCAGCAGCATCTCCCAGCTCGGGGTGGAGATCAGCGACTCGCCGTACGTGGCGGTCTCGATGCGGATCATGACCCGGATGGGGACGCCCGCGCTGCGCTCGATCGAGGACAGCGGGTCGTTCGTCAAGGCGGTGCATTCGGTCGGGGCGCCGGTTTCGCCCGGTCAGGCGGACGTGCCGTGGCCCTGCAACTCGCTCAAGTACATCTCGCACTTCCCCGAGACCAGGGAGATCTGGTCCTATGGCTCCGGCTACGGCGGGAACGCGCTGCTGGGCAAGAAGTGCTACGCGCTGCGGATCGCCTCGGTGATGGCGCGGGACGAGGGCTGGCTGGCCGAGCACATGCTTATCCTCAAGCTCACTCCCCCGTCCGGGTCGCCGCGATATGTGGCGGCGGCGTTCCCGTCCGCGTGCGGCAAGACGAACCTGGCCATGCTGCAGCCCACCATCCCCGGCTGGAAGGCGGAGACCATCGGGGATGACATCGCCTGGATGCGGTTCGGGCCGGACGGGCGGCTGTACGCGATCAACCCGGAGGCCGGCTTCTTCGGCGTGGCGCCGGGCACAGGAATGAAGACGAACGCCAACGCCGTGGCGATGATGTGGGGCAACAGCATCTTCACCAACGTGGCCCTGACCGACGACGGCGACGTGTGGTGGGAGGGCCTGACCGACGAGCCGCCCGCGCACCTGACCGACTGGAAGGGCCGGGACTGGACCCCGGACTCGCCCGAGCCGGCGGCGCACCCCAACTCGCGGTTCACCGTCCCCGCCGACCAGTGCCCGATCATCGCGCCGGAATGGGAGGACCCGGCGGGCGTGCCGATCTCGGCCATCCTGTTCGGCGGGCGGCGGGCTTCGACGGTGCCGCTGGTCATCGAGTCCTTCGACTGGGATCACGGGGTATTCCTCGGGGCGAACGTGGCCTCGGAGAAGACCGCCGCGGCCGAGGGGACGGTGGGCGAGCTGCGCCGGGACCCGTTTGCGATGCTGCCGTTCTGCGGTTACAACATGGGCGACTACTTCGGCTACTGGCTGAAGGTGGGGCGGATGACCGACCAGTCCAACCTGCCGCGGCTGTTCTACGTCAACTGGTTCCGCAAGGACGACGACGGCCGGTTCGTGTGGCCCGGCTTCGGCGAGAACAGCCGAGTGCTGAAGTGGATCGTCGAGCGGCTGTCCGGCGACGCGGAAGCGGTGCAGACGCCGATCGGGAACCTCCCGGCGCCCGGCGCACTGGACCTGGACGGCCTGCGACTCAGCCAGGCCGACCTGGACCTGCTGCTCACCGTGGACCCCCAGGCCTGGAAGCTGGAGGCGGACCGGATGCCCGAGTTCTTCGCGATGTTCGGCGAGCACCTGCCCGAGCGGCTGTGGGAGCTGCACCAGGACCTGATCGACCGGCTCAGCTCGAGCTGAGGTTCCTCTCCCGCTCTGGACGCGTGCGGCTGTGCCGCGTGGGATCCCATGGAGCACGGTGCGTTTCAGAGGTCCCGCTGGTAAAGCCGCTAATTCTGGTCTGACAACTCAGGATTAAGTTATGGTTTGAGTGGATACGTTCCAGCGAGGCCGGATCCGTTTCCCCGAGGGAGGAACCGTGAGCAGCACCGACACCTTCGTGGCCAACGCCGAGCGGTACGCCGCGAGCTTCGACAAGGGCCGCCTGCCCATGCCGCCCGCCTCGCACGTCCTGGTGGTGGCCTGCATGGACGCCCGGCTCAACCCCTACGGGATCCTGGGCCTGTCCGAGGGCGACGCGCACGTCGTCCGCAACGCGGGCGGGGTGGTGACCGACGACGCGATCCGGTCGATCGTCATCTCCCAGCGCCTGCTCGGCACGAACGAGATCATCCTCATCCACCACACCGACTGCGGCATGCTCACCTTCCACGACGACGACGTGAAGGCCCAGATCGAAGCCGACACCGGCCTGCGGCCGCCGTTCGCCCTGGAGGCCTTCCCCGACGTCGACGCCGACGTCCGCCAGTCCATCGCCCGGATCAAGGCCAGCCCCTACATCCCGCACAAGGACTCGGTGCGCGGCTTCGTCTACGAGGTCGAGACCGGCCGCCTCCGCGAGGTCAAGGACTGACTCACCGTTGCGTACCATGCTGTCGTGGAGGAGTTCGCGGTAACTAAAGTGACGGCCGATGACCATGTACTCGGCCGAGCCGACGCGCCGGTGACGGTCCTGGAGTACGGCGACTACGAGTGCCCGTACTGCCGGGGCGCGGCCCGGGATGTACACGAGATGCTGGCCCGGTATCCGGACACGGTCCGGTTCGTGTTCCGGAACTTCCCCATCACCCAGTTGCATCCGCACGCGGAGCAGGCCGCCGAGGCGGCCGAGGCGGCCGGGGCGCAGGGGAAGTTCTGGGAGATGTACGAGCGGCTGCTGCAGCCCGCGTCCCGTCTCGACCTGGACTCCCTGCTGGACTGCGCCGCGGACCTGGGCCTGGACGTCGGCCGGTTCCGCGACGAGGTCACCGGCCGGGCGTACGCCGCGAAGATCGAGCGCGACCTGCGGGAGGGGGTCCGGGACGGCGTGAACGCCACCCCCAAGTTCTATGTCGACGGCGAGCGCATCGACGGCAAACTCCCGTTGGAGGGGCTCGAGGACGCGATCCGGGCCGCGGTGCGGGCCGCGTCGGCGGACTGACGTTCCCTGGTCCAGACCCGGACGTGGGCGGGCTCCAGGGCCGTCTGCACCACGGTGGCCAGGTCGGCGCGGACGGTGTCCAGGTCGACCGCGTCCTTGAGCCGGGCGGCGAACGCGGCGACCGTCTCGTCCGCGTCATACCGGGCCCGGTTGAAGCGCCGGTCCACCCGGTGCTGCACCCGCCGCCGCACGGGGTTGAACAGCGCGGCGGCGGCCAGGGTGGCGGCGGCCACGGCCACCGCGCTGTGGATCCCGAGCACCTGGGTGGCCAGCAGGACCAGGCCCGCGTAGATCCCGATCAGCAGGCCGGTGACGATCGCGTAGGCCAGGGTCCGGGAGATGATCCGGTCGATGTCGTACAGCCGGTAGCGCAGGACGGCGATGCCGATGGCCACCGGGACCAGCGCGATGGCTCCGCTGCTTATCGCGTTCTGGAGGTTGTTGGCCGCGGTGCCCGTGCCCATGAAGTGCTGCATCAGCACCTCGGCGACCAGCGCCGCCACGATCAGGGCGCCCGCGTAGACCAGCCACTTCAGCTGCGCGCGTTCGGCCGTCCCGGCGCGCCGGTAACGGAACGCCAGGGACGCGATGGCGGCCAGGCCGGTGACGGCGATCAGCAGCCCGCCGCCCGCCGCCACGACGTAGAGGATGTCCCCGGCCGGCCTGGGCACGCCCACCGGGTTCGGCGGCGACGGGCTGTCCGTGAAGATGGTGGGGGCGAACGAGGCGCCCACTGCCCACCCGGCCAGGCCCGCCCCGGCGGCCCAGGCCACCGGCCGCCAGCGGCGCGAGGGCAGGTGCCCCGTGGGAAACAGCAGCACGACGAACACGCACAGCCCGATGCCCAGCAGGAAGGTCCAGCCCAGCCAGTTGGCCAGGGTCACGCGTCCGGGGAAAGTGCAACAGCAACACGCCGAAGGCCCCTACGGCGTAGGCCAGGCCGGTCGCCGACAGCAGCCATCCGATGGGGTTCCCCGGCCGCTTCCACGCCAGGCTCCTGCAGTCGCTGCACCCGCTGGCCATGGCCGCCGTGGCCGAGCACTCCGATTACCGCGGCGACCCGTGGGGCCGGCTGCAGCGGACCAGCCACTTCGTGGGGGTGACCACGTTCGGCCGGACCGTGGAGGTGCAGCAGGCGATCGCGCGGGTCCGGGCTATCCACCAGCGGGTCACCGGGACCGCTCCCGACGGGCGGCCGTACGCGGCGTCCGACCCGCACCTGCTGACCTGGGTCCATATCGCCGAGGCGGACAGCTTCCTGCGGGCCCACGCGTGTTTCGGCACCCGGCCCCTGGACCAGGCCGGGCGCGACGAGTACGTCGCCGACATGGCCAGGATCGGCATCGAGCTCGGCGTCCCCGACCCGCCGCGCACCGAGGCCGAGCTGGCCGAGCGGATCCGGGCCTACCGGCCGGAGCTGGCCGCCACCGCCGAGGCTCGCGAGGCGGCCCGGTTCCTGCTGCTGCGCCCGCCGCTCCCGGTGCTCGCCCGGGCCCCGTACGGAGTGCTGGCGGCGGCCGCGGTCTCGCTGCTGCCCGGATGGGCCCGGCGGCCGCTCTACCTGCCCAGACTGCCGGTGACCGAGACCGTGCTGGTCCGCCCGGCCGCGCAGGCCATGGTGCACGCGATCCACTGGGCCATCACGGCCCCCCGCTCCGCCCCGGCGGCTTAACCGCCCATGAGCCACATATGGTACGCAGATAATTACGCAGATAGTCCAGATGCCGGGACCGACGCAGGAGAAACAACGATGTTCAGCGCAGATTTTCCGGATAATCAAGAGAAAACGAGCCTTCCTGAGCTAGCCACCTGGGTCCGCGAGATCGCGAAGCTGACCAAGCCGGACGCTGTGGTCTGGTGCGACGGCTCGCCGGAGGAATGGGACCGGCTGACCTCCCTGCTGGTAGACAACGGGACGTTCACCAGGCTCAACCCGGAGCTGCGCCCGAACAGCTTCTGGTGCGTGTCGGATCCCGGTGACGTGGCCCGGGTCGAGGACCGGACGTTCATCTGCTCCGAGCGGGAGCAGGACGCGGGGCCGACCAACAACTGGGTCGCGCCGGCCGAGATGCGCGAGACGTTCGCGGAGATCTTCGACGGGTGCATGCGCGGCCGGACCATGTACGTGATCCCGTTCTGCATGGGGCCGCTCGGCAGCAGCATCTCCCAGCTCGGCGTGGAGATCAGCGACTCGCCGTACGTCGCGGTCTCGATGCGGATCATGACCCGGATGGGGACGCCCGCGCTGCGCTCGATCGAGGAGAGCGGGTCGTTCGTCAAGGCGGTGCATTCGGTCGGGGCGCCGCTTTCGCCCGGTCAGGCGGACGTGCCGTGGCCCTGCAACTCGCTCAAGTACATCTCGCACTTCCCCGAGACCAGGGAGATCTGGTCCTATGGCTCCGGCTACGGCGGGAACGCGCTGCTGGGCAAGAAGTGCTACGCGCTGCGGATCGCCTCGGTGATGGCGCGGGACGAGGGCTGGCTGGCCGAGCACATGCTCATCCTCAAGCTCACTCCCCCGTCCGGGTCGCCGCGATATGTGGCGGCGGCGTTCCCGTCGGCGTGCGGCAAGACGAACCTGGCCATGCTGCAGCCCACCATCCCCGGCTGGAAGGCGGAGACCATCGGGGATGACATCGCCTGGATGCGGTTCGGGCCGGACGGGCGGCTGTACGCGATCAACCCGGAAGCCGGCTTCTTCGGCGTCGCGCCGGGCACGGGCATGAAGACGAACGCCAACGCGGTCGCGACCATGTGGGGCAACAGCATCTTCACCAACGTGGCCCTGACCGACGACGGCGACGTGTGGTGGGAGGGCCTGACCGACGAGCCGCCCGCGCACCTGACCGACTGGAAGGGCCGGGACTGGACCCCGGACTCGCCCGAGCCGGCCGCGCACCCCAACTCCCGGTTCACCACCCCCGCCGACCAGTGCCCGATCATCGCGCCGGAGTGGGACGACCCGGCGGGGGTGCCGATCTCGGCGATCCTGTTCGGGGGCGGCGGGCTACGACGGTGCCGCTGGTGATCGAGTCGTTCGGCTGGGATCACGGGGTGTTCCTCGGGGCGAACGTGGCCTCGGAGAAGACCGCCGCGGCCGAGGGGACGGTGGGCGAGCTGCGCCGGGACCCGTTCGCGATGCTGCCGTTCTGCGGTTACAACATGGGCGACTACTTCGGTCACTGGCTGGCGCTCGGCGCTGCGGCCCCGGACCCGGGCAAGCTGCCGCGGCTGTTCTACGTCAACTGGTTCCGCAAGGACGCTGACGGCCGGTTCGTGTGGCCCGGCTTCGGCGAGAACAGCCGGGTGCTGAAGTGGATCGTCGAGCGGTTGTCCGGCGACGCGGCAGCGGTGGAGACGCCGGTCGGGAACCTCCCGGCGCCCGGCGCGCTGGACCTGGACGGCCTGCGGCTCAGCCAGGCCGACCTGGACCTGCTGCTCACCGTGGACCCCCAGGACTGGAAGCTGGAGGCGGACCGGATGCCCGAGTTCTTCGCGATGTTCGGCGAGCACCTGCCCGAGCGGCTGTGGGAGCTGCACCAGGACCTGATCGACCGGCTCAGCTCGAGCTGAGGTTCCTCTCCCGCTCTGGACGCGTGCGGCTGTGCCCCGTGGGATCCCATGGAGCACGCTGCGTTTCAGAGGTCCCGCTGGCAAAGCCGCTAATTCTGGTCTGATATACTCAGGATTAAGTTATGGTTTGAGTGGATACGTTCCAGCGAGGCCAGATCCGTCTCCCCGAGGGAGGAACCGTGAGCAGCACCGACACCTTCGTGGCCAACGCCGAGCGGTACGCCGCGAGCTTCGACAAGGGCCGCCTGCCCATGCCGCCCGCCTCGCACGTCCTGGTGGTGGCCTGCATGGACGCCCGGCTCAACCCCTACGGGCTCCTGGGCCTGTCCGAGGGCGACGCGCACGTCGTCCGCAACGCGGGCGGGGTGGTGACCGACGACGCGATCCGGTCGATCGTCATCTCCCAGCGCCTGCTCGGCACGAACGAGATCATCCTCATCCACCACACCGACTGCGGCATGCTCACCTTCCACGACGACGACGTGAAGGCCCAGATCGAAGCCGACACCGGCCTGCGGCCGCCGTTCGCCCTGGAGGCCTTCCCCGACGTCGACGCCGACGTCCGCCAGTCCATCGCCCGGATCAAGGCCAGCCCCTACGTCCCGCACAAGGACTCGGTGCGCGGCTTCGTCTACGAGGTCGAGACCGGCCGCCTCCGCGAGGTCAAGGACTGACTCATCTGTTGCGTACCATGCTGTCGTGGAGGAGTTCGCGGTAACTAAAGTGACGGCCGATGACCATGTACTCGGCCGGCCGACGCGCCGGTGACGGTCCTGGAGTACGGCGACTACGAGTGCCCGTACTGCCGGGGCGCGGCCCGGGATGTACACGAGATGCTGGCCCGGTATCCGGACACGGTCCGGTTCGTGTTCCGGAACTTCCCCATCACCCAGTTGCATCCGCACGCGGAGCAGGCCGCCGAGGCGGCCGAGGCGGCCGGGGCGCAGGGGAAGTTCTGGGAGATGTACGAGCGGCTGCTGCAGCCCGCGTCCCGTCTCGAGCTGGACTCCCTGCTGGACTGCGCCGCGGACCTGGGCCTGGACGTCGGCCGGTTCCGCGACGAGGTCACCGGCCGGGCGTACGCCGCGAAGATCGAGCGCGACCTGCGGGAGGGGGTCCGGGACGGCGTGAACGCCACCCCCAAGTTCTATGTCGACGGCGAGCGCATCGACGGCAAACTCCCGTTGGAGGGGCTCGAGGACGCGATCCGGGCCGCGGTGCGGGCCGTGTCGGCGGACTGACGTTCCCTGGTCCAGACCCGGACGTGGGCGGGCTCCAGAGCTGTCTGCACCACGGTGGCCAGGTCGGCGCGGATGGTGTCCAGGTCGACCGCGTCCTTAAGCCGGGCGGCGAACGCGGCGACCGTCTCGTCCGCGTCATACCGGGCCCGGTTGAAGCGCCGGTCCACCCGGTGCTGCACCCGCCGTCGCACGGGGTTGAACAGCGCGGCGGCGGCCAGGGTAGCGACGGCCACCGCCACCGCGCTGTGGATCCCGAGCACCTGGGTGGCCAGCAGGACCAGGCCCGCGTAGATCCCGATCAGCAGGCCGGTGACGATCGCGTAGGCCAGGGTCCGGGAGATGATCCGGTCGATGTCGTACAGCCGGTAGCGCAGGACGGCGATCCCGATCGCCACCGGGACGAGCGCGATGGCTCCGCTGCTTATCGCGTTCTGGAGGTTGTTGGCCGCGGTGCCCGTGCCCATGAAGTGCTGCATCAGCACCTCGGCGACCAGCGCTGCCACGATCAGGGCGCCCGCGTAGACCAGCCACTTCAGCTGCGCGCGTTCGGCCGTCCCGGCGCGCCGGTACCGGAACGCCAGGGACGCGATGGCGGCCAGGCCGGTGACGGCGATCAGGAGCCCGCCGCCGGCCGCCACGACGTAGAGGATGTCCCCGGCCGGCCTGGGCACGCCCACCGGGTTCGGCGGCGACGGGCTGTCCGTGAAGATGGTAGGGGCGAACGAGGCGCCCACCGCCCACCCGGCCAGGCCCGCCCCGGCGGCCCAGGCCACCGGCCGCCAGCGGCGCGAGGGCAGATGCCCCGTGGGAAACAGCAGCACGACGAACACGCACAGCCCGATGCCCAGCAGGAAGCTCCAGCCCAGCCAGTTGGCCAGAGTACGCGTCTGGGGAAAGTGCAACAGCAACAGGCCGAAGACCGCTACGGCGTACGCCAGGCCGGTGGCGGACAGCAGCCATCCGATGGGGTTCCCCGGCCGCTTCCACGCCAGCAACGCGCCAACCGTCGCGAAGGCGGTGATGAACACGACCGCGACCGCCCCGTCCAGCCCGCTCCCGGCCTGGCTGGCCAGCTTCGCGGGCAGCGGGTACAGGGCATTGAACACGAGTGCGGTCCCGGTCGTCGCCACCGTGACGGCCCAGATCGACCACGCGCGCCAGAACGCTGGGGCGGCCATCTGTCACCTCTCGAGCTTCGTACCCCCGAGACCCACGTTACGGTCTGACCGTTCCCGCATCGTTACGGCGATCGGGTTATTTGATGGCGACCGCGTTGGCGGGTGAGCCGATCCCGCCGGGCGCGTTCAGCGGCGCGCTGACCAAGAACATCTCGTAGACGCCGTCGGCGGCGCAGTCGTCGGCCAGGTCAGCGAGCCACCACAGCTCGCCCAGGGCCATGCCGAACAGGCCGATGAGCACGTGGTGCAGGAAGCCGAACGGATGCGCCGCCGGGTCGGAGTCGGCCGGGAAGACCTCGACGGCGAAGTTGTCCGCGGCGATGGCCGCCGCGTGGCTGTTCCACAGGTACTCGCAGATCGCCTCGGTGTGCGCGACGCCGGGCGCGACGACGTTGCCGTGCAGCCGGCGCTTGACCTGGTCGGGCTGCTCGACGTACCAGGCGGCGAAGCCGGTATGCAGCAAGATGATGTCGCCCGGCGCGTATTCCACCCCGGCCTGGCGCCGGGCCAGTTCCAGGTCCTCGACGTTTATGGCGATGGGGCCGCCGGGATCGTAGGGCCGTCCGGCAGCCCGCATGGCCCGCTCGACGTCCAGCAGGACCGCGCGGCCGGCCAGCCCGTGCCGCGCCCAGTGGTCGATGGTGTTCCGGGTGCCGGCCAGCACCTCGGCCTCGGTGGCGCCGTTGTACATCTGGTCCGGCGCGTAGCCGTAGTGGGCCAGGGAATCCCACTGGCTGGAGGCCTGCGGGTAGAAGTTGTCGTAGACGTCGTCGAAGCCGGCCGTCCCGGGCGTGTGCAGCACGTGGTGCCGGGGCGGCCCGCGGAACGTGGCCAGCGCCGGGGAGATGCTGCCGAGCGGCATGTCCAGGCAGAACACCTGCCCTCGCCGGACCAGCCTGGCGGCGGCCGCGATCCGGTCCGCGGTCATCAGGTTGACCAGCCCGAGGTTGTCGTCGGCGCCGAACAGGCCCCAGGCGGACCGGCCGCCGTGCGCGGCGGCTGGCAGGTCGGCGTAGTCCGGCAGCTCGGTACCCTCACGCGGCAGCTCGGTGCCCTCATCGGCCATGAGCAAACTGTAAGGCCGCGGCGGGCGGGGGCGCAGTTGGTATCGTGAGCCGGTGACGGCCGTAGCGGAAACGAACGAACCGGGCGGGGACGCCACCGCCCGGTCGGCACGGCTGCGGCACCTGATCGTGACCATCTACGGGCTCTACGCCCGGTCCGACGGGGGCTGGCTGTCGGTCGCGGCGCTCATCCGGCTGCTCGCCGACCTGGGGGTGGACGAGCCCGCGGTACGTTCGGCCATCTCCCGGCTGAAGCGGCGGGGCATTCTGGAAGCACGGCGGCAGGAGGGATCGGCGGGCTACCAGCTGTCCGCCGAGGCGCTGGCCATCCTGCAGGAAGGTGACGCGCGGATCTTCCGGCGACGGCGGGCAGTGCTCGCGGACGGCTGGCTGCTGGCGGTGTTCTCGGTGCCGGAAGCGGAGCGCCACCGGCGGCACGTACTGCGATCCGAGCTGACCCGGCTGGGGTTCGGGATGGTCGCGCCCGGGGTGTGGATCGTGCCCGCCCATCCGGACGACGCGACCGCCGAGACGCTGCAGCGGCTCGGGCTGGACTCCTACGCCGACCTGTTCCACGCGGATCACCTGGCCTTCGGCGACCCGGCGGACAAGATCGGCCGCTGGTGGGACCTGGACGAGCTCGAGCGCCGGTATTTCGCGTTCAGCCAGGCATACGAGCCGATTCTGGCGCGGCTGAAGCGGAGTGGCCCGCGCAGCGGCGAGGAAGCCTTCGCCCAGTACGTACGGGTGCTCACCGACTGGCGGCAGCTCCCCTACCTGGACCCCGGCCTGCCGGCCGAGCTGCTGCCTTCGGGGTGGATCGGGATCCGCGCCGCTGAGGAGTTCTTCGCCTTGCGGTCGATGCTCGAGGAACCGGCGCGGGCCTACGTGACAAGCGTCATGGCCGACTGACTGCCGCGATGCCCTGGATCTCCACCAGGGCCTCTGGGTCCCACAGCCGGGTCACGCCCACGCCCGCCATGGCCGGGTACTCCGCGCCGGCCAGCCGACGCCAGACCGCGCCGATCTGTTTGGCGTGGGCCTGGTAGTCCGCCAGGTCGACGATGTAGATGGTCGCGCTGACCAGGTCGGCTGGCTGGCCGCCCGCCGCGGCCAGCGCGGTGAGCAGGTTGGCCAGGGCCTGCTCGAACTGGGCCACCACGCCGCCGCCGACCAGCTTCCCGTCCCGGTCCATGCCGACCTGGCCGGCCAGGAACACCGTCCGGCCCCCGGTCACGGCCACGGCATGGGAGAAGCCGGAGGGCCGGGCGAGCTCGGCCGGGTTGATCCGCTCCACGTTCATAAGTGCACCCTAGTGAGGGAAGCCGCTGAGTGGGGCCGTACCGGAACCGGATGAATGCATGCCTGCTATCATAGAGGCATGGAACAGATGACGTGGCGAGCGCCAGCCGACCTCATCGAACGGGTCCGCCGTGCTGCCCGGCGGCAGCACCGCAGCATGAATGACTACGTGACTGCCGTACTCGACGCCGCGACGAACCCGCGCCTGGCCGGCAGCGAGGCCGAGCGCCTGCGGGAACGCCTGGACCAGGCCGGCTTGCTGGCCGAGCCCGGCGAACGGCGCAGGCGTCCCCCGCGCGAGGAGGCCGCCGGCGCCCGCAGGCGCGCCGGCGCGGGGACGGCGCTATCACAGCTGGTCAGCGAAGACCGTTGAGCACGTTCGCCGACTCCTCGGCGCTGGTGAAGCTTTACGCGGATGAGGCTGGCCACGAGCAGGTCCGCGGCCTGGTGAGCATTGCTGTCGCGCAGCTGGCCAGGGTGGAGGTTCCGGCGGCACTGTGGCGCAAGCAGCGCATGGGTGAACTGTCCGCCGGCGACGCGAGATTGCTGACCGCCGATTTCGAGGCTGATTACTTCGGGACCGACTCTGAGCCCCCGCGTTTCGCCGCCGTCGCAGTCACCGGGAGCCTCCTCGACGAGGCGGCCAGGCTGTGCGCATCGCACGGCCTTCGCGCTTATGACGCAGTCCAGTTGTCCGCTGCCCTGGCGGTACGCCGGGTCGACGACAGCTGTACGGAATTCGCGGCCTTCGACCGCTCTTTGCGCACCGCGGCAGCAACCGAGGGCTTCGAGCTCATGCCATCGGATCTGTCCGACCCCAATACAGGCTAAGAACGGCAGAGCATCGAAGCAGACCACCACGGTCTCCGTCAGTCGGTCCAGGCACGATGGAGGCGCTCGCGGGCCTCATTCTCGGAGAGCGAGACGACCGGTTGCCCGACCGCGTGCTGGTACTTGGCGTCGTAGGCCCGCGTCCAGACACCGGCCGCCCACGACCGCTGTAGTTCGTCCGCGCTGAACTGCCTGCCACCGGCGTCGCCGTAGGCCACCAGGAACTGCTCAGTTTCCTCGACGGTAGCCAGCTTGTCCGCGCTGACGGTCGGATACAGCGCGGCAGCGAAGCCGACCAGGACAGCTTCGCTGTCGGCGGTCACGCTGTCCCAGTCGTGAACCACCAGCAGGTTATCGCCGCTCCAGCGCAGGTTGCCGGCGAGCCAGTCGCAGTGGCCGATCACGGCTTCGGACGCGCCGGCTTGCAGCCGGTCACGGGCACGGCGCCCGGCGCCGTCGATCCACCCGGGACCCGCCACCTCGTTGAGGTTGACGTCACGAGTCCTCGGGACGCGGCCACAGCCCGGCCTCGGCGTGATCCCAGGCCGCCCACGACGGTGCCGGGTCCAGAGTCGACACCTCGGCAGGCCGCGGGGCGAGCTTGACCAGCCGCGCGAATGCCTCAGCGAACGCCCACGCCGCGCGATCCGCGCTCGGCAGCATGGCGCCGCCGGGAACGTAGGCCTCGGCAGTAGCCACGTCGTCACCGAAAGGGGCGGCGCCGGTAAGCGGCTCAGGGCACGGATAGCCGGACTCGAAGAGCCGGCGCTGGACTTCCACGCATGCCGCCACCCGCGGCGAGCCGGGACGCACCTTGACCACAACCGCCCGGTCATCAGTCAGCCGGAGCCCGATCACCGCAGACAGGTACCCGGACCTGAAGACCTCCTCGGCCGGCGGGCTGCCGAGATGCTCCACGCACCAGTGAGCAAGGCGGCCAGAATCGACGTCACACGCCCGAGATGACACCTGATCATCCTCACACGAACCGCTGGTAACTAACCGCGGGATCATCGCAGACGAAAGCGCGAGACCAGGGCCCAACGTAGGGCTCTAGGACGGCCGGTGCGGGTCTAGCGGATTTGTCGCCCGCCAGACGTGATAGGCCCACACGCTGTTCGCCACCGCGCCAGCGAGCGTCAGCACCGCCCAGCCCCAGTAGCCGGAGGCCAGCAGGATGCCGGTCAGGGCGAGCAGCCAGGCCGTGACCAGCACCCGGATGAGTATCACGCTACGCGGATGCTTTCGGTCAAAACCCGTTGCCATGTTCATGATGGTCCCCCTCCATCACAGGGGCATGCAAGAGTATCCGTGGCCTTATAGGATGAAGTTGAGTAATCTGAGTTACTCAAGGTTACAGGAGGGTCAGATGGAGCAAGCGGAGCGAGACCACATCCAGCACGAACTCGAAACCGCGGCGAACGAGCTCCTCCCCGGCTGGATACGCCGGGTCGAGCTGCTGCAACACGACGACGCACCGATGATCGAGCCGGGCCAGCTGATGCCCAGGCTCGTCTTCACCGATCCCGCCGACCGCCTGCAAGATCCGCATCCCGATCCCCGCAAGGTGGCCAAATCGGCCAGGACGTTCAAGCTGGCTGTCGGCCCCGGGCTCAACCAGTTCCGGGGCCACCTGCTGGCAGCGGTGGCCCGAGATCCGGTACATCGAGGTGATGACCGAAGACAACCGCGGCCACAGGACGGGCGGTAACGTCCGGTTCGTCGAAGACGGCCGCGAGGCCGCCGACGGTGAGTTCACCCACGTGATGGTCCGGCTCAAGACGGCCGGAGCTGGACATCGTGGACACGCTGATCGCCGCGGGCATCGCGAACAACCGCGCGGAGGCCATCCGCTGGGCCCTGACCCGCATCCGCGAACGCCCCGCCTACGAGCAGCTACGGGAGCACACCCGCGACATCGAACGGCTCAAGAACGAGTTCTGACGCGGACTCCTCCGGATACCTGCCAGGCCCGGACCTAAGCGCTGCCGAATGGAGCTTGGGGCACATGCCGCCGGTAGGTACTGGGGCGCATATTGCGTTCTGTTGACGATCGTAGAAGATCCGGCATAACATCGGGGCTTAGGGAGCGGGGGCGGCAAGCACGGAAGGAGTGAGCACCGTGCGGATCGCGGTCCTGGGCGGCGGCCCGGGCGGGCTGTACTTCGCGGCGCTGGCCAAGCAGCTCGACGCCCGGCATGACATCACCGTCTGGGAGCGCAACGCCGCCGACGACACGTTCGGCTTCGGCGTGGTCTTCTCCGACGAGACCCTGGGCGGCATCGAGCATGCCGACCTCGAGATCTTCCAGGCCATGCGCCACGAGTTCGCCCGCTGGGACGACATCGACGTGCACTTCCGGGGCACGACGTTCACCTCTGGCGGGCACGGCTTCGCCGCGATGAGCCGCAAACGGCTGCTGGCCATCCTGCAGGCCCGCTGCGCGGAGCTCGGCGTGCGGGTCCTGTTCCGCACCGAGGCGCCGGACGTGGCGGCCCTGGCCGCGGGCTACGACCTGGTGGTGGCCGCCGACGGAGCGAACTCGCTGACCCGGGCGACGTACGCCGCTACGTTCGGCCCAAATCTGGAACGGCGCCGGTGCAAGTACATCTGGCTGGGCACGGACCTGGTCTTCGACGCGTTCAAGTTCTACATCCTGGACACCCCGGCCGGGATCATGCAGGTCCACGGGTATCCGTACAGCGACCGGGCCAGCACCTTCATCCTGGAGATGCACGAGGACGTCTGGCAGCGGGCCGGGTTCACCGAGGCCGCGGGGCTGGCGCCGGGTCAGAGCGACGAGGCCTCGATCGAGCGCATCCGGGAGCTGTGCGCCGACGTGCTCGGCGGGCCCAGTGGTGGCCAGCACAGCCTGGTGGCCAACAACTCCCGGTGGACCACGTTCGGCACGGTCCGGTGCCAGACCTGGCGGCACGAGAACGTGGTTCTGATCGGCGACGCCGCGCACACCGCGCACTTCTCCATCGGCTCGGGTACCAAGCTGGCCATGGAGGACGCGCTGGCCCTGGCTGCGTGCCTGCATGAACAGGACAGCGTCGACGGCGGCCTCGCCGCCTACGAGGCCGAGCGCAGGCCGGTGGTCGCCTCGACCCAGCGCGCCGCGCAGGCCAGCCTGGAGTGGTTCGAGAACCTCGGCCAGTACGCCGGGCAGGACCCGCACCAGTTCGCGTTCAACATCATGACCCGCAGCCGCCGGGTCACCTACGACAACCTGCGGCTGCGCGATCCCGAGTTCGTGGCCGCGATGGACCAGTGGTTCGCGGCCAGCCAGGAGGACGCCCGCGAGGCGGGCCCGCCGATGTTCCAGCCGTTCCGGATCGGCCGGCTGGAGCTGGCCAACCGGGTGATCGTCTCCCCGATGGACATGTACTCGGCCGCCGACGGCGTGCCGGGCGACTTCCACCTGGTGCACCTGGGCGGCAAGGCGCTGGGCGGCGCGGGGCTGGTCATGACCGAGATGGTCTGCGTCTCCCCCACCGGGCGGATCACGCCCGGCTGCACCGGGATCTACACCGCCGAGCAGGAGGACTCCTGGCGCCGGATCACCGCCTTCGTGCACGACCGGACCCGGGCGAAGATCGGCATCCAGCTCGGGCACTCCGGCCGCAAGGGCTCCACCCGGCTGATGTGGGAGGGGATGGACGCCCCGCTGCCCGAGGGCAACTGGGAGGTCTGCGGGCCCTCGGCCCTGCCCTACTCGGCGCGGAACCAGACCCCGCGCGAGCTGACCACCGCGGAGCTGGCCGAGATCAAGGACCAGTTCGTCGCCGCGGCCCGGGCCGCGGCGCGGGCCGGGTTCGACCTGCTCGAGCTGCACTGCGCGCACGGTTACCTGCTGTCCTCGTTCCTGTCCCCGCTGACCAACCAGCGGACCGACCAGTACGGCGGATCGCTGGCCGCCCGGCTCCGCTACCCGCTCGAGGTCTTCGACGCGATCCGCGCGGTGTGGCCGGAAGAGCGGCCGATGACGGTCCGGATCTCGGCCACCGACTGGCACCCGGACGGCCTGGACATCGACGACACGATCGAGATCGCCCGCGCGTTCGCCGAGCACGGCGCGGCCGGCATCGACGTGTCGACCGGGCAGGTCGTCAGCGACGAGAAGCCCGCGTTCGGCCGCAGCTACCAGACGCCGTACGCGGACCGGATCCGGAACGAGATCGGCACCAAGTACGGCGTGGCGGTGATCGCGGTCGGCGCGATCTCCTCCTACGACGACGTGAACTCGATCATCCTGGCGGGCCGGGCCGATCTGTGCGCGCTCGGCCGGACCCACCTGTACGACCCGCAGTGGACCCTGCACGCCGCCGCCGAGCAGGACTACACCGGACCGGGCGCGGTCTGGCCCGATCCGTTCGCCGCGGGCCGCCGACGGCCGCAGGGCGGGCGCACCGACGGCCCCAGACCCCGGCTCGAGCTGATCCGGGCCGGGACGCCGCGCACCGCGCACGCCCGCTGGCGCCCAGGGGCGACAGCGGAGGACGCCGCGACCGCGGAGAAGGCCCGATGACCGCGTTCGCGCTGACCGAGGAGCAGCGGGCCTTCGCCGGCCAGGTCCGGTCGATGGCTGCCGAGCAGCTGCGGCCGATCGCCGAGGCCGGGCCGCCCGGCCACGTGAACCGCGAGCTGATCAAGGCGATGGGCGAGCTCGGCCTGCTCGCGCGGCTGTTTCCGGGGATCACGGGCGACGTCGTGTCAAGGGAGGCCGCCGCCACCGACCTGTGCCTGCTGCGGGAGTCGCTGGCCACCCAGAGCACCGAGGCGGAGACCGCGCTGGCCCTGCAGGGCCTGGGCGCGTACCCGATCCTGCAGTCCGGCCAGGAGGACACGGTCCGGCGCTGGCTGCCCGCCATAGCCGCCGGGGACGCCGTGGCGGCGTTCGCGCTCACCGAGCCCGAGGCCGGCTCGGATGCCGCCGCGCTGAGCCTGCGCGCCGAGCCGGACGGCGACGAGCTGGCGGCTGACCGGCGAGAAGACCTGGATCTCCAATGCCCCCGAGGCCGACGTCTACACCGTCTTCGCCCGGACCACGCCTGGCGCGGGCGCCCGGGGCGTGAGCGCGTTCGCGGTGCCCGGCGACCGGGCCGGGCTGCACGGTGAGCACCTGGACATGATCAGCCCGCACCCGATCGGCAGCCTGGCCTTCGACGGCGTCCGGGTGGACCGGACCGAGCTGCTCGGCGAGCCGGACCGCGGCTTCCGGGTCGCGATGCGCACGCTGGACCTGTTCCGGCCCAGCGTGGGCGCGTTCGCGGTCGGCATGGCCCAGGCCGCCCTCGACGCGGCCGTCCGGCACGCGGGGAGCCGGATGGCGTTCGGCGGCCCGCTGAAGGACCAGCAGGCCATCTCGCACCTGCTGGCCGAGATGGCGACCCGGACCGAGGCCGCGCGGCTGCTGGTCTACGCGGCGGCGGCGGCCTACGACGCGGGCGAGGCGCGGATCACCGCGAGGTCGGCCATGGCCAAGCTGTTCGCGACCGAGGCGGCCCAGTTCGTGGTGGACGCGGCGGTGCAGATCCACGGGGCGCGGGCACTGCGCCAGGGCCACCTGCTCGAGCACCTGTACCGCGAGGTGCGGGCGCCGCGCATCTACGAGGGCGCCTCGGAGGTGCAGCGCTCGATCATCGCCCGCGAACTGTACCGCTGAGCCGGGCCCGCGACGGCAGATGCGCGTGCCGGTGCCGCGCACCCGAGTGGTAGGTACTAGGCATGGCGCTGGTGAACAATCCGCTCTTCGCGCGGTACTTCGCCCGGTTCGGCGGGCGGAACGAGGAACGCGGCAACAAGGAGCTCAGGCAGGAGATGCTGGCCGGGCTGTCCGGCCGGGTGCTGGAGGTCGGCCCGGGCAACGGCCTGAACTTCCCGCACTATCCGCCTTCGGTGCGGGAGGTCGTCGCCGTCGAACCCGAGCCGTACCTGCGCAGCCGCGCGGTCGAGGCGGCCGCGGCCGCCCCGGTCCCGATCCGGGTCGCTGACGGGTCCGCGGACGAGCTTCCGGTGCCGGACGGCTCGTTCGACGCCGTGGTCGTGTCCGGGCTGCTGTGCTCGGTGGCCGACCCCGCGGCGGCGCTCACCGAGTTTCGCCGGGTCCTGCGGCCCGGCGGCGAGCTGCGCTTCTACGAGCACGTGCGCAGCCGCGACTTCCTGTTCGCCGGGTTCCAGCAGGCCGCCGACCTGGTGTGGCCGCGGCTGATGGGCGGGTGCCACCCCCAGCGTCAGACCCGGGCGGCCATCGATCAGGTCTTCACCATCGAGAAGATCCGTGGCTTCCGGTTCCCGCCGGACGCCTGGGCCTGGCCGGTGGCGCCGCGGATCCTCGGGATAGCGCGGAAGGCGGAGTAGCCGCTGGCACAGCTGCTCGTGTCACATCCGGGCGGGCTGGCGGTTCACGGGGCTATGAACCGCCGACGCGGGAGAATGTGACTGATGGACGAGGCTGACTGGCTGGCCGCGCGGTTCGAGGAGCAGCGAGCCCACCTGCGGGCGGTCGCTTACCGGATGCTCGGCTCGCAGGCCGAGGCCGACGACGCGGTGCAGAATTCCTGGCTGCGGCTCAGCGGCGCCGACACCTCCGAGGTCGAGAACCTGGCCGGATGGCTGACCACGGTCGTGGCCCGGGAGTGCCTCCGGCACGTCGACCTCGCCGCCCCCCGGCCAGTAAGGCTCAGTCCAGGCCCCAGGTCGTCCAGTCCGACGGCGGGGTGTCGGGGGTGATGGCCAGCAGCACCCGGCCCTCGGCTTCCAGGGACCGCAGGTGCTCCTGATCCTCCGGGATCTTCATCCCGTGCTTCTCCCGGATAGCCCGGAAGCGGGGCAGCTCGGCGACGATGTCCTCGCGGATCTCGACCGTGGCCGGGACCAGCACCGCGCGGAAGCCGGTGGGGTCGTCGATGAGCAGCTGAGCCCGCGGGTCGCGCCGGAAGATCGCGTACTTGGCCCGGCTTCGGGTGGTCGAGACGTAGAAGCGCTCACCGTCCCAGTAGAACCAGTTGGGGGTCAGCTGCGGGCGCCCGTCACGGCGGATCCCGGCCACGACGACGTTGCGCGGTTCAGCGAGGAACGCCTCGATCTTTTCGGTCGATGCCATGACCGTACGCTATCGGGCCGAGGCGAGGACACCGGCCCGCCGCCCCGATCAGGGAACTGGCCGCGGGTCCTTCGGGGAAGCCAGGTCGAGAATCTCGTCGGGACTCAGCGCCATGCCCCGGGCGTAGTCCCGTTCGGACTGCTCCTGGCCGAGGTGCGCGCGAACCTGGGCGAGGCTTTCGCGGCGATACCGGGCTTCAGGCTCTTGCCAGGGTTCTCCGGTCCGGTCGAGGGCGGCCTGCGCGACGCCGTGGAGCACGCAGGCCCGCGACCACTCGCCCGCATCCGCGGCCAGGCACGCCAGGCCGAGCACGGCGTAGGCGATGTCGAAGCGCTCGCCGCTGCGGCGGCTCATCCGCAGCGCGTCCTCGAAGCTGGACCGCGCTGCGTCGTGGTCGCCGTCCTGGCGCCGCACCCAGCCCAGGTTGATCGCCACGCTGTCGCTGTTCTCCCCGGTCGCCTGCGAGGCTTGGGCCGCCGCTTCCAGATGGGCCCGAGCGGCGGGGATGTCCCCGACGCGGAGCGCGTGCACGCCGGCGTTGTTGTGCATGATGCAGGCGAACAGCTGGTCGCCGGATCGCTCGGTGCAGGCGATGGCCTCGTCGAACAGTTCACCGGAACGCACCGGGTCGACCAGGTCGATGCACATCAGGTATCCCGACAGGGCCTCGGCGAGCAGGACGTCATCGCCCAGCGGCCTGGCCCGCTCGACGGCTTCCTGGCCGAGCGGCAGGCCGCGCTCGGCCTCGCCGGCGAAGTAGCAGACGGAGGCGAGCACCGCCAGGGCCTCGATGAGCAGCCGGCTGTCGTCCAGTTGGCGGGCGAACTCGACCGCCTGTTCGCCGTACCGCCGGGCCGACGCTATGTCGGAGACGCGGGAGACGAGCGCGGCCACGATCAGGGCCCTGGCCGAACAGCACCGGGTCCGCCCGGGCATCGGGCCGCTCGAGCGCGGGCGTCAGCGGGGCCAGGGCTTCCTCGCCCCGGCTCCGCGCCATCCAGTAACGGTCCAGGGCCACGGCCAGGCGCAGGACCTGCTCGGTCCCGCCCGGGACGCTGGACGCATACCGGGCCGCACGCCACAGGTTCGCCTGATCGGCGTCCAGCCTGGCGAACCAGTTGCCCTGGTCGGATCCCCTCAGGTGAGGGGCCGCCGCCTCGGCGACGGACAGGTAATGCCGGCCGTGGGCCGCCGCGACGGCGGCGGCCTCGTCCTCGCCCGCCTCGGCCAGGCGTTCCGCGGCGAACTGGCGGATCGTCTCCAGCAGCCGGTAGCGCAGGGCGCCCCCGGCTGGCTCGGCCACGACCAGGCTCTTGTCCACCAGCGCGCCGAGAAGCTCGGCGACGTCGAACGCGTGCGATGTCACCGAAGCCGCAGACCGCTTCGGCCGCGTCGAGATCGAAGGTCTCGGCGAACACCGACAGGCGCCGCAGCAGCGATCTGCTCGGCGCCGTTGAGCAGCGAATAGGACCAGTCGACGGTCGCCCGCAGCGTCTGCTGCCGCGCCAAGGCGGTACGGCTCCCGCCGGTGAGCAGGCGGAAGCGCTGGTCGAGGCGGTCGTGAAGGCCGTCCAGGGACAGGGAGCGCAACCGGGCGGCGGCGAGCTCGATGGCCAGCGGCAGCCCGTCCAGCCGCCGGCAGACCGACACGATGACCGGGAGCGTCTCCTCGTTGACCGTCAGCCCGGCGCCCTGGGCCCGGGCCCGGTCCACGAACAGCGCGACCGCATCTGAAGACTCGGGCGCCACAGAGCCGTCGGATGCGGGAAGCGACAACGACGGCACCCGGTAGATGGTCTCTCCGTTGATGCCGAGCGGCTCGCGGCTGGTGGCCACGAGGTGCACCCGCGGGCACCGCCGCAGGAGGGCATCGGCGGTCTTGGCGCAGGCGTCGATCAGGTGCTCGCAGTTGTCCAGCACGATCAGGATGTCCTGCGGACCCAGGGCATCGAGCAGGGCCTCCAGTGCCGCCCGGCCGGGCCGCGGGGCAATCCCGAGCGCCCCGGAGATGGCCGACGGCACGGCGTCCGGATCGGAGACCGCGGCCAGCTCGACCAGCCACACCCCGTCGCCGGTGCCGTCGAGCATCTCGGCGGCCACCTGCAGGCTCAGCCGGGTCTTGCCGCACCCGCCGGCCCCGGTCAGGGTGACCATGCGCGAGGACTCCACCAGGGCGCGGACTTCAGACAGCTCCCGGGCGCGTCCGATGAACGTCGAGAGCTGGGCCGGGAGGTTGTTCGGCAGCGCCGGGTTGCCGAGCGAGCGCAACGGGGGGAACTCCGCCTGCAGGCCCGGGGCCTGGAGCTGGAAGATGTGCTCCGGGCGTCCGAGGTCCTTCAGCCGGTGGACGCCGAGATCCTTGAGCGCCGCGTCGGCCGGAATCCAGTCGCGCACCAGGGTAGCCGCCGTCTCGGAGAGCAGGACCTGGCCGCCGTACCCGACCGCGGCCACCCGGGCGGCGCGGTGGACATCCAGGCCGACCAGGCCGGTGGCCGTCTGCGACGCTTCGCCGGTGTGGATGCCCATCCGCACCCGGACGTGCTCCCCGCCAGGCCAGGCGTGAGTTTCCAGGGCCTTCTGCATGTCGATGACCGCGGCCAGGCAGGCGCTCGGTGAGGAGAACACGGCGAACAGCCCGTCTCCCTGGGTGTCCACCTCCCGGCCGCCGTGAGCGGTCAGGCCCGACCGGATGAGCGAGCGATGATCGGCGAGTACCTGCGCGTAGAGGCCTTCTCTCAAGCGCCGCAGCAGGGCGGTCGAGCCCTCGATGTCGGTGAAGAGGAACGTGAAAGTCTCCACGGACACAGCCTAAGGGCGCGGACGGGCGCCGGTCAGCGGCCCTGCCAGCGGGGCTGGCGGCCGGCGGTGAACGCGGCGTGGAACTCGGCGTAGTCCTGGCCCTTCATCAGCAGGGCCTGGGTCATCGCCTCCAGTTCGACCGCGCCCGACAGGCTCATGTCCTGTTCCCTGGTCAGCAGCGCCTTGGTCTGCGCGTAGGCCTGGGTCGGCCCGGAGGCCAGCCGCCGGGCCAGCCCGCCGACCGCCTCCTCGAACGCGTCCGCCTCGGCCAGCTCGGAGATCAGCCCGATCCGGAACGCCTCGTCGGCGTTGACCGTGTCGCCGAGCATCAGCAGCCGGGTCGCGTGCCCGAGCCCGACCAGCCGGGGCAGCAGGTAGGCCGCGCCCATGTCCGCGCCGGACAGCCCGACCTTGGTGAACAGGAACGCGAACCGGGCCGCCGGGGTGCAGACCCGGAAGTCCGCGGCGAGCGCGATGACCGCGCCGGCCCCGGCCGCCATGCCGTGCACGGCGGCGATGATCGGCACCGGGCACTCGCGCATGCCCCGGATGACCTCGCCCGTCATCCGGGTGAAGGCCAGCAGCTGGTCCGGGGACATGGACAAGGTGGCGCCGATGATCTCGTTGACGTCCCCGCCCGAGCAGAACGCCCGGCCGCTGCCCCGCACGACCAGGACCCGCACGTCGCCCCGCTGCGGGAGCTCGGCGAGCAGGTCGCGCAGGTCGGCGTACGCTTCGAACGTGAGCGCGTTGAGCTTGTCCGGGCGGTCGAGGGTCACGGTGGCCACGCCGTCGGCCAGCGCGAACCGGAAGTGCTGCCACTGGCTGGTCAGCGGGGCCGAAGCACGGAACGGGCTCATCTCGGGCGCTCCTGGTATGGCGATCTCTTGACTGCCGTCACAAAAGGTAAATACTGGTGACCTACACGGTAACTTCTTTAATAGTCGTGTTATTCAGATGCTGTGGTTCTCGCCGTACCTTACGGGCACCGGCCGCTCGCACCGGCCAGTGCTGGCCACGGGGGGCGACCCCCCTGGCACCCCCCGCAGGGGCCCGTGCTCGCTAACCGGTTCTGAATAACACTCCTACGGGACACAAGGAAGTGCGGCCAGATGTGGCTCTCCCCTACGGCGCATGCCGACACCTTCTGCCGTGACCGGCTGCCCCCGCAGGATCAGTGGCCGGAGTTTCTCTACGACCTCCCCCAGCTCAGGTACCCCGAGCGGCTGAACTGCGCCGCGGAACTGCTCGACGCGACCGCCGCCCGCGAGGGCCAGGACCGGCCCTGCCTGCGCTCGACGACGCAGACGTGGACCTACGGCGAGACGGTCCGCCTGGACCAACCAGCTCGCCCAGGTGCTGACCGAGGACTTCGGCCTCCAGCCGGGCAACCGGGTCCTGCTCCGCGGCCCGAACAGTCCCTGGCTCGCCGCGGCCTGGCTGGCCGTGATCAAGGCCGGCGGGGTGACCGTCACCACGATGGCGCTGCTGCGCCCGAAGGAGATCGCCACCATCACCGGGCTGACCGAGCCGAGCCTGGCCATCTGCGACCACCGCATCACCGAAGACCTGGCTCTCGGCGCGCCGGGGCTGCCCACGGTGTGCTACGGCGGCGACGGGCCCGATGACCTGGCCGCCCGCTGCGCGGCCAAGGACGGCGCGTTCACGCCGGTGCTCACCGCGGCCGACGACGTGGCCATGCTGGCGTCGACCTCGGGGACGACCGGCCAGCCCAAGGTGGCCATGCACTTCCACCGGGACATCCTGGCCACCTGCGACACGTTCTCCCACTACCTGATCAAGCCGCACCGGGACGACGTGTTCACCGGCACTCCCCCGCTCGGCTTCACCTACGGGCTGGGCGGGCTGCTGCTGTACCCGCTCCGCGCGGGCGCGTCCACGCTGCTCATCGAGCGCGCCACCCCGGCCGAGCTGGCCGACGCGATCGCGGCCCACGGCGTCACCGTGCTGTCCACCGCTCCCGACCGCCTACCGGGCCATGCTGGCCGCGGGGAAGGCGTCCTCGCTGAAGAACATGCGGCGCTGCATCTCGGCCGGGGAGCACCTGCCCAAGTCGGTGTGGGAGGACTTCCGCGAGGCCACCGGCATCGCGATCATCGACGGCATCGGCTCGACCGAGATGCTGCACATCTTCATCTGCGCCGCCGACGGCGACATCCGCCCCGGCTCGACGGGCAAGGCCGTGCCCGGTTACCGGGCGACGATCCTGGACGCCGACGGCGCCGAGGTACCCGACGGCCAGCCCGGCCGGCTCGCGGTCAAGGGCCCGACCGGCTGCCGCTACCTGTCCGACCCGCGCCAGCAGGTCTACGTGCAGCACGGCTGGAACATCACCGGCGACACCTACACCCGGGACGCCGACGGCTACTACTGGTACCAGGCCCGCAGCGACGACATGATCATCTCGGCGGGCTACAACATCGCCGGGCCCGAGGTGGAAGAGGCGCTGCTTGGTCACCCGGACGTGCTCGAGGTGGCCGTGGTCGGCGCGCCGGACGCCGACCGGGGCATGATCGTCCAGGCCTACGTGGTGCTGCGCGAGGGAGCGGCCGCGGGCCAGGACAAGGCCGCCGAGCTGCAGGACTTCGCCAAGCAGTCCATCGCCCCGTACAAGTACCCGCGGGTGGTCGAGTTCGTGGCCGAGCTGCCCAAGACCATCAGCGGCAAGACGCAGCGCTACCGCCTGCGCCAGCTCGCGGAGGACAAGCTCCGGTCCTCGCCGCGGTAAGCCACGGTCCGTTCGGAATAAAAAGATTTTGACCGAACGGAACGTGGTGCGCGCGGCCAGGAATGAACACGGGGATGAGCGGGAGCTCAGCTGCTGGGCTTGGGTGTGGTGCAGCCGATCTTGGGGTTCAGGCCGACGTAGTTGAGCGGGCCCGCCGCGATGGTCACGGCCACCGTCGCGCCCTGGGTGCAGCCGAAGGGGGAGGCGCTGAAATAACCGCGCTGACCAGCGGCCGCAGCTCCGATGATCAGCCACAGGAACAGGATCAGCGTCCCCTTGCTCATATCTCCTCCGCCGGCCTGGGGTACAAACCCGGCCATACGCCTGCTGAGATACTAGCTCGCCCGCCGCGGATCGGCGCCGGCGGCGCGCCGGTCAGGAGCGTTCCAGGAAGGCGCGGACGGCGGCCTTGTAGGGCTCGCGGTCGTAGCTGGCCACGTAGGCGCCCGCCATCCGCACCGGGTCGCCGAAGAAGTAGTACTCGTACAGCGCCTGGCGGCTGGCGAAGGCCGAGATGCAGGTGTCCCAGACCAGCCGGAACAGCCTGACCCGCTCGGCGCCGCCCAGCGCGGCGGCCTGCAGGTAGGTCTCGATGTCGGCCGCGGCGGGGCCGGTCACGTCGGCCTCGGTGGGCGTGGCCATCAGGCCGGACGCGCCGAGCTTACGCAAGATCTCGGGAAACCGCTGGTAGAGCCGGGGGTACAGGTTGCGGGCCGCGTTCAGCGGGGCCCAGGCCGGGGTGAGCACGCCGAACTCGTTCGGCTCGGCGTCGGCCAGCGCCGCGCGGCCGAACGCGCGGAGCATCTCCAGCGTGGTGATGACCTCGGCGACGTCGGCCTGGACGTGGCCGAACTGCTCGATGCCGATGGCCTCGGTGAGCAGGCTGACCAGGCCGAGGATGTACTCGGTCTTGGCCGTGGTGCGCTCGATGACCTGGTGGGTCATGTGCACCACGGCCGAGGTCCGGGTGTAGAAGCCGTTGCACAGCTCGGGGTCGCCGAGCACGAAGCACCGCTCATAGGGCACGTGCACGTCGTCGAACACCACGACGGCGTCGGACTCCTCGAACCGGGACCCGAGCGGGTGATCGTGCCGGGGACGGCCGTAGTCGAGCGGCTCACGGGCCAGGTAGCGCAGCCCGGGGGCGTCGTTCGGGATCGCGCAGGCGAAGGAGTACTGCTTGTCCTCGGGCGTGTTGCGCAGCAGGGTCGAGGGGAACACGAGCAGTTCGTCGGCGAACGGCCCGATGGTGGCCAGCAGCCGCGCGCCGCGCACGACGATGCCGTTGTCGTCCTCTTTGGTGATGTGGGCCATCAGCGAGCCGCGGGCCTGCTGGCTGGCGGCCACCGCCCGGTTGGCCTGCGGCGGGACCAGCGTGTGGGTGCACAGCAGGTCGTCTTCGCGGACCTTCTCGTAGTAGTTCTTGATGTTGGCGCCGAAGGCCGGGTCGGTCTGGGCGAACCAGTCGGCGGCCGCGGCCAGGGCCATCAGCGCGCTGTTCAGGTAGTCCGGGGTCCGGCCCAGCATGCCGAGCGAGCGGTCGGCCCACAGCTTGAACGCGCTTTGCCGCTTGTCCAGGTCTTCTGGCGTGTGCGGGGTCAGGAAGGAGGTGGCGACCGGGTCGCCGGTCTTCGGGGACGGGTAGGTGAGCACGTCGCGGTAGGCCGGGTCGTGCTGCATGTCGTAGAGCTCGGCGTAGCTGGCGATGACGTTGCGGAAGGCGGGATGATCGTTGAGATGCCCGGTCACCGTCTCGCCCTGGACCTCGACGTGGACGCGGGCGGCGGATAGCCGCTCGAGGAACTGCCTGCCGCTTCGCGCCGCCATACCGGGGACGGTACCGTCTGGCCATGGGCGCGCGTCAAGCCTGGGCCCGGCGGTGTACCTACTGGCTGGAGCCCAAGAACTGGCTTATCGTCACCGTGGTCGCGATCGGCTGGCACGCCGACGGGCGCGCGGGGATCGGCTGGGGGCTGCTGGCCGCGCTGTTCACCGCCGTGCTGCCGACCTTGTTCATCTCCCGCGGCGTGCGGCACGGCCGGTGGAGCGACCGGAACGTGGGGGCGCGGCGCCCGCGGCTGCTGGTGCTGGCCTTCATCACCGCGTCGGTCGCGGCCGGGCTGATCCTGCTGCTGGTGCTGGGCGCGCCGCCCCTGCTGACCGGCTACCTGGCCTTCATGCTGGCCAGCGTGGCGGTGCTGGCCGCCATCACCACGGTGTGGAAGATCTCCATCCACTGCGCGGTGGCGTCCGGTTCGGTGACGATCCTGGCTTTGACGTACGGGCCGCTGGTGCTTGGCGGCTACGTGCTCGTGGGGCTGCTCGGCTGGGCGCGGGTGGCGGTGAAGGACCACAGCGTGGCGCAGGTGGTGGCCGGCTCGGTGCTCGGCGCCGCGGCGGCCGCCATGGCCTATGCGTTGCTGGCCTGGTTAACCTCCCGGGCCGGGACGGGCACCCTGACCGGGAGGTAGCAGGACAGCACCACGGCCAGCGGCCAGGTCGCCTGCGCGCCGCCCATGACCCGTTCGGCCAGCCCGACCTGCCTGCCTGCCATGATCAGCTCGGTGCCGAACCAGGCGAGCAGGGCGAACTGCACCGCGGCCCCGGTCGGTCGCACCGATCGCGGCCAGCGCGCTGACCGTATCGGCCACCGGGTCGAACTGCGGCTGCAGCCCGGCGGCCACCGTCCAGCCGCCGATCAGCAGGACCGGAGCCGCGACCGCAGAGATACCACCCCACCATGCGACGCCCCGCATGACACTACGGTAAGCCTGCCTGGCTGGCTCGGTCTTGGGCAGGGCCGGCACTGGCGAGTGCGGCGGCGAGTTCTCGAGTGCGGCCGAGTAGGCGGGCGGCTGACCCGGCGCGAAGCCACGGGAGCTGAAACGATGAGTTACGGGCGGGCCGGGAGTCCAAGCTCTCGAGGCCAGCGGGAGGAGAAACATGAAGACCGAGACGTTGCAGGTGCCGGGCGCATCGCTGTACTACGAGGTGCGGGGCTCCGGCCCGGTGCTGCTGATGATCCCGGGCGGACCGATGGACGCCGACGGGTTCAAGGACATTGCCGATCGGCTCGCCGACGACTACACGGTCGTGACGTATGACTGCCGCGGCAACTCGCGAAGTCCGATGCAGGGATCGTGGGATGACCTGACGGTCGGGCTGTTTGCCGACGACGCCCACCGGCTGCTGGACGCGGTGGGCACTGACCAGGCCGACGTGCTCGGCTCGAGTGGCGGCGCGACGTACGCCCTGGATCTCGTGGCCAGGTATCCGGGCCGGGTGCGCACGCTGGTCGCGCACGAGCCGCCCGTGTCGGAGCTGCTGCCGGACGCCGCGCGGTACCACGCGCTGAACGAGCAGGTCGGCGAGACCTACCGCAGCGAGGGCACGTTCGCGGCCCTGCAGATGTTCACGAAGGGCGTCGGCTTCGGCAACGGCGGGCCGTCCGCGCGGAGCGACGAGACGCCGGAAGACGCGGCGGCGGGGGCCCGGATGGGCGCCAACCTGGAGCTGTTCGCCGGGCGGCTGATCCCGATCATCGGCAACTACGAGCCGGATCTGGCGGCGCTGCAGCGGAGCTCGACCCGCATCGTGGTGGGCGTGGGCGATGAGTCGACGCCGGAACAGATGGTCTACCAGACCGCGCACGCGCTGGCCGAGCGGCTCGGCGGCCAGCCCGCGCAGTTCCCCGGTGGCCATGGCGGGTTCGGCAGCCATCCCGACGGGTTCGCCGCCAGGCTCCACGAGGTGCTGGCGGGCGGCCAGTACTGAGCGGCCTCAGCCTGGCTTCTGCCAGCAGATGGAGTACCGCCAGAACAGGTGGCGCCGGTAGCGGAGGCCATTTCCGGAGGAAACGCGAAGCGCCCTTGACGGTGGAGGGGCGCCCCGGCACACTCAGCGGGCCATCCCCGGACGCGATCCCAGCTGGAACACACGCGCCCCGAACGTGGCGGGATCGTGCTGTAATTTGCTTATGCAGTTCGATACTTACACAGCTGCCGGGGCGCATATTGCCTGCTGGATGGCCAATAACCCGGCCGGGGACCCGGCAGCCCTTGGCGCCGTGCTGGCCAGTTACGACGTGCACGAGCCGATCGTGACCTGGCGGCAGATACGGGCCCTGCAGCCGTGGGCCGGGTGCCTGCGGACGGTCTTCGAGGCCGCCACCGAGGCCGAGCGCGCGCAGCGGGCCGACGCGCTGCTCGTCGCCGCCGACTGCCGCCCCCGGCTGGTCCGCCACACCGACGACCGGCCCTTCCACCTGCACTATGCGCCGGTCCGGGCCGGGCTGGCCGCCCGGGTGCGGGCCCTCACCGCGGGCGGGCTGGCCCACGTCATCGACGACGGCTCGGGCTTCCGGCTGCGGGTCTGCCAGCGGGACGGCTGCGAGAACGCGTTCGTGGACGTCTCGCGCAACGGTCGCCGCCGGTTCTGCTCGCTCCGCTGCGCCAACCAGGTCAACGTGGCCAACCACCGGCGGCGACAGCGACGCGCAGCTTGACCACTAACCCTCAATGTAATGGTTGAACTGCATAAGGCGATTACGGCACGCTTGGTCGTGTGGTTCCACGAGCGCGAGTCGCGACCACGGGTCCGCGGGCCGGTACGGGGCCGGCCTGGCGGCCGTGGCCATCTGGGGCATGGCGCCCGTGGCCACCCGGGCCCTCGTCCTGCAGCTGGCGCCGCTGCCGCTGCTCGTGATTCGGATGGGGGTGGCCGCGCTCGTCCTCCTCCCCTGGTGCGGGCCGGTGCTGCGCGGCCCGGGGCGGCGGTACGTTCCGCGGCTGATCGTCGCGGGACTGCTGGGCATGGTCGGCTACAACCTGCCGGTCACCATCGGGCTGCAGTGGGTTCCGGCCTCCACCGCCGGGCTCGTGCTGGCCAGCGAGCCGGTCTGGCTACTGCTGCTGGCGGCGGCCTTCCTGGGCGAACGGGTGAGCCGACGGTCCTGGGCGGGCGCGGCGGTGGCCCTGGCCGGGGTGGCGGTCCTGGCCGGTCCCGGCGTCCTGTCGTCGCGCGGGAGCTCGCGGGAGCTCGCGGGCGTGAGCCTGATCGCGCTCGGCACCCTGTTCTTCGCCGCGTACACCCTGATGCTGCGGCCGCTGAGCCGGGCCTGCGGCCCGGTGCCCGCGACGGCCGCGTCCACCGTGGCGGGCAGCGTGTTCTACGCCGCCTTTGCCGCGACGGTAACCCCGGGTCAGCTCGAGCGGCTTCCGGCCGCCGCCTGGGCTGAGCTGGCGTTCCTGGCCCTCGGCAGCAACGTTCTGGGCATGCTGGCCTGGAACCTGGCGGTCGTCCGCCTGCCGGGCCCGCGGGCCGGCCTGCTGCTGTACCTGGAACCGCTGGTCAGCGTGGCCGGAGCGGTGGCGTTGCTCGGCGAGCGCCTGTCGGCCGAGTTGGTGGCCGGCGGCATCCTCATCCTGGGCGGCATCGCCGCCACCTGGGCGCCCGGGCCCCGCGACAAGGACCCGCCCCCGGACCGGCACTCCGGTCCGCCACCAGCCTCGCTCGATCGCCCCGCCCGATAGCCCGCCCAATAGTTAAGGAGATTCCGATGCCCGCACTGCCCTGGACGACCATCTCCTCGCCGGATCGGGCCGGGGAGTACGTGGTCATGGCCTCCCGGCTGCCGCTGGCCCGGTACCGGGACTTGCCCGGCTTCCTGCGCGCCACGATGCTCATCCGGGCCCAGCTGGCCCGGGCCAGCGGGCTGACCGGCTACGCCCTCGACGCGCACCTGGCCCGGAAGACCTTCTGGACCGTGTCCGCCTGGGACAGCCGGGACGCCCTGGACGCCTTCAGCCGCGCGGACCCGCACCGCAGCCGGGTCCGTGTCATCCGGCCCCGGATGCGGCCCACCACGTTCACGTACTGGACCGTGTCCGGCGCGGACCTGCCCGTCGCCTGGGCCGAGGTCCGGCGCCGGGTCGCCGCCGCGGAGCGCACCGAAGATTCACCATGACTGGCCGCTTGGTGCATTTGTGCCGGACCCCTGATGGGTAGGCTTTGCCTGCAGGTCTTCTCAGGTGGCGATAAACCTGGCTGGCACGATGAGGATCGCGCCAGGCGGCGGGAGGTCCGAGATGGGCAAGGCATTCGCGGATCGCTGGGGGGCGCCGGTCCGGGCGGGAAGCGCCGATGCGGTGGCGCTGCTCGACCAGGCCGTCGAGGACCTGGCCGCGCTGGCCGGCGATCCCGTGGCGGACGCCGAGGCGGCGGTCGCGGCCGACGACAGCCTGGTGCTCGGCCACATCTACCGGGCCTATCTCGCGCTGTACGGGACGACCCCGGAGGGGGTCGCGACGGCCGCCGAGATCGTCAAGAAGCTGGATGCAGCGGTCCTGGGCGAACGGGAAGCCCATCATCTGCGCGCGGCCCGGTCCTGGGCCGCCGGCGACTGGGAGGCCACCGCCCGCTCGCTCGAGCGGGCCCTGCTGTGCCATCCGCGGGACCTGCTCGCGCTCAAGGTGGCCCAGGACCTGTACTTCTTCCTCGGCAACCGGCTCGAGTTGCGCGATGTGGCCGCCCGGGTGCTGCCCGCCTGGCCGCGCAGCAGGCCCGGCTGGGGCTACGTGCAGGGCATGTACGCGTTCGGCCTGGAGGAGAACGCGGCCTACCGGCAGGCCGAGTCCCGGGCCCGGGCCGCGCTGGACCATAACCCCAGGGACGTGTGGTCGGTGCACGCGCTGGCGCACGTCTTCGAGATGGAGGGCAGCCAGCGGGACGGCGTCGAGTTCCTCACCAAATCGGCTGGTGACTGGTCCGGCAGCTTCTTCGCTATCCACAACTGGTGGCACCGGACCCTGTACCACCTGGAACTCGGGGAGATCGACGAGGCGCTTGCCCTGTACGACTCCCCCATCCGGGCCACGCGGTCCACCGAGTGGCTCGACGTGGTGGACGCGGCCGCGCTGCTGTGGCGGCTGTCGCTGTTCGGTGTCGACGTCACCGACCGGGCCGCGCAGCTCGCGGCCGACATCGACGACCTGGTCGGCGATCCGGTCTACATCTTCAACGACTGGCACGCGGTGATGGCCTTCGGCCTGGCGGGCGACCAGGCGAGGGTCGAGCGGGTGATCCTGGCCAACCGGCACCTGACCGCGCCGACCAACCGGATGGCCGCCGAGCGGGCGGGCCTGGACCTGCTCGAGGCGTTCGGCGCATTCGCGGCGGGTCGTCCAGACCGGGCCATCGACCTGCTGATCGACATCCGGCCGCGGGCCAACGCGGTCGGCGGGAGCCACGCGCAGCGCGATGTCATCGACCTGACCCTGATCGCCGCGGCCGCGCGGGCCGGCGACGACAGCCTGGCCCGGGCCCTGGTGACCGAACGGGCGGCGCGTAAGCCCTCCGCCGAAACCTCGGCCCGTCAGCTGGTGGCCGAGAACGGCGGCTCGCTGGACGCCGTGGGCTGGTAACGAGCCCGGCCGAGCGGTGACGCCACGGGCCCGGATCCCGCGGCCAGCGCGAGGATCCGGGCCCGTGATTCGGTTAGGGTCAGGGCACCACTTCGAGTTCGCGGACCGGCTCGGCCGCGGAATCGCCCGCGACGCCCTTGCGCATCCGCGGCAGGAACAAGGCGGCGGCCGACGCGACGGCCACCGCGGCCCCGCCGACCCAGACCGCCGGGGCCAGGCCGGAGACGAACGCCGTACCGCTGGCATAGCTCCCGTGGGCGGAGAACACCGCGCCGAGCACGGCGATCCCGAACACCCCGCCCAGTTCGCGGATCGCGTTGCTGGCGCCGGAGGCGATGCCCTCCTGGTCGCGGCGGACCGAGCTGAGCACCACGTTGGCGACCGGCGCGAAGAACAGCGACATCCCGACGCCGGCGATCACGAAGGCCGGGACCAGCGTGATGTAGGCCACGGTGGGGCTGGCCACGGCGGCCAGCCAGCCCAGCCCGATGGCCTGCAGGGCCAGGCCGGTGACCAGCAGCGGCCGCCCGCCGATGCGGTCGGACAGGGCACCCGCGACGGGGGCGATGAGCACCGGCATGCCGGTCCAGGGCAGGGTCCGCAGACCGGCCTGCAGCGGGCTGTAGTGCTGGACGACCTGCAGGAACTGCGCGAGCAGGAAGATGGAGCCGAACATCCCGAAGAACATCAGCAGCGACGCGACGTTGGTCGCGGTGAAGGCGCGGCTGCGGAACAGGTGCATGGGCAGCATCGGCTCGCGGGCCCGCAGCTCCCAGGCGATGAACGCGGCCACCAGCAGCGCGCCGATCACGATGGGCGGCAGCACGGTGTCGCTGGTCCAGCCGTGGTCGTTGCCGCGGATCACGCCGAGCACGATGCCCAGCAGGCCCACGCTGGCCAGCACCAGGCCGGGCAGGTCCAGGCTGGTCGACGGCCCGTAGCTCTCGGTGAGCCGGGTCCGGGCGATGGGCATCAGCGCGATGCCGATCGGGACGTTCAGCCAGAAGATCCACTGCCAGGACGCGCCCTCGACGACGGCCCCGCCGACCAGCGGGCCGATGGCGATGGCCAGGCCGCCGACGGCGCCCCAGGCGCCAAGGGCCAGGCCGCGCCGTTGCGGGGTCACCGCGGCCGACAGCAGCGTGAGGGTCAGCGGGATCACGATGGCGGCCCCGACGCCCTGCACGGCCCGCGCGGCGACCAGCGCGCCGATGCCGGGCGCGAGCGCGGCCGCGGCCGACCCGGCGGTGAACAGGCTCAGACCCGCGACGAACATCCGGCGGCGGCCGTACCGCTCGCCGAGCGTGGCCCCGGTGAGCAGCAGCACCGCGAAGGTGAGGGTGTAGGCGTTGACCGTCCACTGCAGCCCCTGGAGCGAGGCGTGCAGGTGAGCCCGGATCGAGGGCAGCGCGGTCGTCACCACCAGGTTGTCGAGCGAGGCCATGAACAAGGCCGTCGAGGTCACGGCGAAGGTCCATGCGGTGCGGCGCTTCGCGGTCATGATCTTCCCTCCTAGGAAGTGAGTAGTCACTAACTTCTTGGCTTAAAAAAAATATGAGGAGCTCAGCGGTCGGAGCAGGCTCTCCGTTCTTCGGGCACCAGCTGGTCCACCGCTCGTCGACGGCAGGCAGGTCCATCGCGGCGGCGACGTTCATCAGCATGCCGACGGCGAAGAAGTCGACCACGGTCTGGAACGGCAGGCCGGTCAGCCGCTCGACCAGCTCCCACAGCTTCTTGAACCCGGCCCTGGTCGCGGCGCGGATCTCGGGATCGTCGCACGCGGCATAGGCCTGCATCTGGAGCAGGAGCAGCGTCCGGTCCTCCAGGAGCCGCTCGTAGGAGTCCGCCATCGCCATCAGCGCCTCCTCGCCGGTGAGGTCGCCCGCCGCGGCGATGAAGGTGTCCCGCACCCGCCGGAAGCACCGGTCCACGAGCTCGATGAACAGCGCCTTCTTGGTCGGAAAGAGGCGGAACAGGTACGGCTGGCTGATGCCGGCCTTGCCGGGCGACGTCCTCGGTCGAGGTGCCCGCCAGCCCGTGCACGGCGAACTCGGCGACCGCGGCATTGAGGACCAGCTCGCGGCGTTCTGCCGCGGGCATCCTCTGCTTGGTATCGGTCATGGGCACTAAGTTAGTGATGACTCACTACTTTGTCAAGAGTCCAGGTTGGCGACCTAAACGGAGGGCCTACTACACTTACGTCGGACCGGAACGCAGAAAGGAAGGCAGCGTATGGCACGCGGCATCGGTGTCGGCGACCAGGCTCCCGACTTCACCCTCCCCTCGCAGTCGGGGGAGCCGGTCCGGCTCTCCGACCGGCTCGGCGAGCAGGTCGTGGTGCTGTACTTCTACCCCAGGGACAACACCCCGGGCTGCACCGCCGAGGCGTGCGCCTTCCGCGACAGCCATGAGGTGTTCAGCGAGGCCGGGGCCGAGGTGATCGGGGTCAGTTCCGACTCGGCCGACCGGCACGCCGCCTTCGCGGGCCGGTACGACCTGCCGTTCACATTGCTCAGCGACGCCGGAGGTCGGGTCCGCAAGACTTACGGGGTGCCGGCCGTGCTCGGCGTGCTGCCGGGCCGGGTCACCTACGTGATCGACCGCCAGGGGACGGTGCGCCACGTGTTCAACTCGATGACCAATATCGGTCAGCACGTCGGCGACGCGCTGGCCGTGGTCCGGCGGCTGCAGGCCGACGCAGAATTACCAGCCGGGCGGCGGTCACGGTATTCCCCGGATCACTAACGGTAATCTGTGGAAGGGCTGTGCATAAACAGGTGGATAACCTTCGCTAACTGCGGACAACCCGCTCAGTTCTGTGGACAGGATGTGGATAGCAAAAAACCCGCCATAACTTTGCCGCAAACCCTTGCGCTCCATCCGCCGGCGCAGTAGAAATACTTTCACCGTTGGAAACGGGCACCGCCCCGGAGGCAACTCAGGGAACGTGAGAGGAACCGGGAAACCGGTACCTGGAGCGGGTGTACGGCACCAGCGGGCGGCCCGCGGGGCCGGGGAGGCCAGGCAACTGGCTGACCTGGCGCAGTGTGGCCAGGCAAGGCCCCCTCCATCTCATACATGGAGGGGGCCTTGTTCTATTATATCCGGCAATGTTTACGTCTACCGGGAAAGCGAGAGCATCGACGCCGAATGCGCGCCCGCCCGGCTTAAGGTCCGCAAGAACATCGATTCCCTCACCGCGCAGGAACTGGCCGACTTTCGCCGGGCGGTAAAGCAGGCGCTGAACGATAACGGGTTTTGATTATTTCGCCGGCTGGTATGGTGCCGCTCCGATGGTGCCAGCATCACGATTCGCTTTTCCTGCCGTGGCACCGGGCTTACCTGTAATGGCTGGAACTCGGCTGCCTAGTGCACGGCCGCCGGGGGCGGCGGGCGCCAGTGCTTCCAGCCCGGGTGCACGGTGACCAGCCGTGAGGGTCCGGGCGGGACGCCGACCAGGTCGGCCCGGGGAAACAGGGCCAGCCCGGCGGGCACGGGCTCCCACCACCGCTCGCGGGAGAACAGCCGGCTGAACAGCTCCGGCGAGCGGCCCTGCGGCCCGAGGATCAGCTCGGCCGGGACCGGCTGATCCGGCCGCTGCCAGCGGAAGTCACCGGAGATCCGCAGCGCCGAGCCGGTGTTGGGCAGGGCGGCATGCGGGGTCAGGCAGTGGAAGAGGATCACGTCCCCCGGCTCGTAGCTGGTCGTGGCCCAGCCGGGCTCGGCCTGGCCGAGCGGGCGCGGCGGCCGGGGCGGGCCGAGGTGACCGCCGGGCTGGACCGCGAGGCCGCCGATCCGGACCGGGATGTCCATCAGCGGGATCCAGCTGGTCAGCATGTCCTGGACACCGGACACGCCGTAGTCGTAGTGGATGTAGCGGCCGCGCGGACGGGCCTCGGGGCGTTCGGGGTAGACGGCGCGCAGCACCTTCACCGGATAGGAGAAGGCCGCGGGGCCGAGTACGGCGCGGACCACCGCCCGCAGCGGCGGCAGGTAGGGCAGGCGGTTGAAGTCGGCGCTGGCCATGGCGGCCCGGAAGGCCGGGTCGGCGAGCGCGTCCATCGAGTTGACCGCGTGCGGCTGGACCGACGGGATGCCGCGGTCGTCGACCCACCCGCCGGATCGGAGCCGGGCCAGGACGGTCTGCCCGGCCGCCTGGACCTCGCTCGCGGGCAGCAGGCCGCGGAAGAACAGGTATCCGTCGTCGGCCAGGCGCCGGCGCAATCCACCCGGGTCATCGACCAGGGACGCGGAATCGGCCAGCTCATCCACAGGCTCACTGTAGCTACCGCTGGAATCTGTTCGGTCCGGCCGGCCAGGCCGGGTTTGGCCCCGCGGACCCGGGGTAGCCGCTACGGCCGTATCGGCTACCGCAGGCCTGCTCCTCCGGGAAGGAGGGTGCCCGGGACTTAGCTGCTCGGGGACGGCAAATGGCACGAGACCTTGGGGTTCACGCCCACGTAATTGAGCGGGCCTGCCGCGACCGTGGCCACGATCGTTCCGGCGTGCGCGCAGCTTTCGGACGACGAGCCGTAATAACCGCGCTGGCCGGCTGCTATCGCTCCGATAATCAGCCAAATCAGCAAGATGACCCCTCCGGTCCGCATCATTACCTCCGAAAGACAGGCAGCACCTTGGATTCCGAAGGGCCGCGAATGCAGGTCGCCCCTTCGTCTACCCTGTCCACGGCGGATACACGTGGAAGCGGGATCCGATATCCGTCCCATTCGCGGCAACGCGACACAAGTCCCAGCCAGACGGCCCTTTTCCTGCTCCGGTGTATCGTTGCTGCTGATGGCCTGGGACGCAAAGACCGCGCAGCGCGCACCCGCGGCACCCGACGCACTCACCGGCCCACCGTCCCGTCGGCCGGCCGGCGATGGCCCGCTGCCTCCTCCGCCGCCCGGCGCCATGTCTTACGCCTACACCACCGACCTGGCCGCGGTCCGCGCCGTGGTGTACCGCTACGCGCGGCAGGCCGGGCTGCCCGAATCGCGCGCGATCGACCTGGTGCTGGCGGTCAGCGAGGTCGCCGCGAACACGGTGCGGCACGCCAAGTCTCCCGGGTCCCTGAAGATCTGGTACGACACCGAGGAGATCGTCTGCCAGATCCAGGATGAGGGGACCATCACCGACCCGCTGGCGGGCCGGCGCCAACCCTCGCTGGAGGCCATGGGCGGGCACGGGCTGTGGATCGTGAACCAGGTCTGCGACGAGGTCGAGATGCGCTCCGACGAAACCGGCACCACGATCCGGCTGCACATGGACCTGCCCCAGGTCAGGCCCGGTCCCTGACCCGCGTCCGCCTCCATTTCCGGCGCGGTGCCGCCCCGCCCGCTGGTGTCCGTCAGGGGCCGGCTTTCCGGCCGTTTTCTGGCCAGGTGAGGACTATCCCGCGGGAATCCGCCGTGTGGTACAACAAGTGCGTGGATCTGCTGACGGTCTCTGTGACGGCGCGGGAGTCCGCAGGCGAGCCCTACACGCTGGTGGAGATCGCCGGCGAGGCTGACGTGACGAACACCGACGAATTGCGGCGTCTGCTGGACGACGAGGTGTCCCAGCAGCCACGCACGCTGATCATCGACCTGTCCGGCCTGCGCTTCATGGATTCCTCGGCCCTGCACGCGCTGCTGCGGGTAAACCGGTCACTGGACCGGCAGGGCGGCGTCCTCGCCCTGGTGTCCCCGCAGGCCGCGGTGGCCAAGATCCTGCGGCTGACCACCGCCGACCGCCTGATCCCGGTCTTCGACAGCGTGGCGGCCGCCGCAGCCGGCTGAGCTGCGGAAAACTCGTCCGCGAACTGGGTTGTTTGAGAACTCCCGCAGTGGGATATGCTTCTCCCCAGTGGTGCCTACGACGCAGGCACGCTCAACGCGACACGGTGTTTTCGCGGGGCGTGCGGACGAGGTGCCACTTTTTCGCTTCCGCTGGCGACACCGTGACTGAGATTCGTCAGCAAGGAGGCCCCCCAGATGAAGATCGCCCTGGTAGCTCAGCACGCGACGCCGCTGCGCCCGCGCACCGGTGCCGGACCAGACAGTGATGACATCGGACTCAGCGAGCTCACCCGTAGGCTCGCCGTCCACGGTCACCAGGTGACCGTGTTCACCCAGAAGCATCAGCCGGACCTGCCCGATCAGGCCGAGCTGCACGACGGAGTGCGGATTACGCACATCAACGCCGGGTCGGCTCCGGCCGACGGCGACCGGGGCGACGCCAGCCTGCTGGAGCGGGTGCCCGCCTTCAGCGGCCCGCTGCGCAGCAGCTGGGAGCGCGAGCGCCCGGACGTCGTGCACGCGCTGCGCTGGACGAGCGGGCTGGCCGCCCTGGCCGCCGCCCGCGACCTGGACATCCCCGTCGTGCAGGAGTTCAGCTCGCTCGGGGTCACCGAACGGCGCGACCGGGTCCGGGCCGACGGCGCCTCGGCCGCGCGGATCAGGCTGGAGCCCGCCATCGGGCGCAGCGCCGCCGCCGTGGTCGCCACCCACTCGGCTGAGGCCTCAGACCTGGCCAGCCTGGGCGTGCACCGGTCCTCGATCAGGGTCGTCCCGTGGGGCGTCGACACCGACACCTTTACCCCCGAGGGCCCGGTGGCGAAGCGGAACGGCCGGCCGCGGCTGCTCACGGCCGCCGACCTGAACGAGCGGGCCCCGCTGGAGACCCTGCTCCGGGCGCTGACCCGCGTACCCGGCGCAGAGCTGCTGGTCGTCGGCGGACCGGACCGCGCCGACCTACCCCAGGACCGCGCCTACGTCGCCCTGGCCCGGTTCGCCGGGACGCTGGACATCTCCGACCGCGTGATCTTCACCGGCAAGGTCGACCACGCCGAGATGCCGGCCCTGCTGCGCTCGGCCGACCTGGTCCTCAGCACCTGCCAGTACGAGCCCTCCGGCACGACGTCACTGCAGGCCATGGCCTGCGGGACCCCGGTCATCGCACCGCCCGTGGGCGGTCACGTGGACGCCGTGGTCGACGGGACGACCGGCATCTTGATCCCGCCCGGCCGCCCGGCCCTGCTGGCCCAGCGGATCCGGCAGCTGCTCGCCCACCCCATGCTGATCGAGGCCTACGGGGTGGCGGCGGCCGACCGGGCCAGGTCCCGCTACTCGTGGGATCGCATCGCGGGCGAGACGCTCGCGGTCTACGACAGGGCCATCGCCCAGGCGGCCTGACCGCAGCCGCTGACCGGGCCCGGGAAGCACGTCGCTTCCCGGGCCCTGGTTTGCGCAGACGACGGCGGGGAAGCCGGCGGAGGTTGCCGAGGAAGGCGGAGGAGAGGCCGATGACGAACGCGATCGAACTGCTGGCCGGTCGTATCGCCGGGGCCACTGACCGGATCAGGGACGCCCTGGCGGGCCGGGCCGGGCGCTGAGCGCGGGCCGCTCGGCAAGACCGCGGATCCGGAGGCCCGGCACCCCTCTCCCCGGGCCCCGGATCCGCGCTGTATCTCTTTGCGGCCCGGTCCAGATCGCCCGAGGGGTGTAGCGACGCTGAGACGGGGTAGCCCGGCAGACTATGGGAGCGACCGTCACGCCCGTGGGCTCGTCCCGTTACGGCGGGTTCACCACCATGCCGCTGGGCGGCCGATGGCGCGCAGGGAGCAGCGGGAAGATCGCGACCGACACCGATCCGTGGAGCGGTGCGACCCTGACCGAGATCTCGCTGGCCGGCGCGGATGACCTCGACGACGCCTTCACCGCGGCCGAGCGGGCCCAGCAGGCATGGGCCGCGCAGCCGCCGACGGGCCGGGCCGGCGTGATGCGGGCCGCCGCCTCGGTGCTGGAGGCTCGCCGGGATGAGGTCACCGGCTGGCTGATCCATGAGACCGGCGCTCCGGTCGCCGCGGCCGAGCTCGAGTGGAACCAGGCCCGCGAGGCGCTGCTGACGGCGGCGGCGCTGCCGTATCAGGTCACCGGGAGCATCGTGCCGTCCGATCTCCCGGGTCGGCAGATCCGGGTCTGCCGGGTGCCGGCCGGGGTGATCGCGGTGATCAGTCCCGCGAGCTTCCCGCTGCGGCTGTCCAGCCGCACCACGGCGGCCGCGCTCGCGGCCGGGAACGCGGTGGTCCTCAAGCCGTCCAGCGATACGCCGGTCACCGGCGGACTGCTGATAGCCAAGATCTTCCGGGAGGCTGGCCTGCCGGACGAGCTGCTCAGCGTCGTCATCGCCTCCGGCGCGGAGGTCAGCGAGGCGATCACCGGGCATCGGGTGCCCCGCGTCATCTCCTTCGCTGGCTCGGCCGCGGTCGGCCGGATCCTGGCCCGCCAGGCGGGAGGCAAGCGGCTCGTCGGCCAGCCCGGCACGGACGGGTCCCTGGTCGTCCTCGAGGACGCCGATCTGGCGCGGGCGGCGGACGCGGCGGTGTTCGGCTCCTTCGCCGGGCAGGACCAGATCTGCATGATCACCCGCCGGATCACCGTGCACCGGAAGGTGTACGCCGAGTTCACCGAACGGCTGGTGACCCTGGCGGGTTGCCTGCGAGCCGGTGATCCGGCGGCCGCGGACACCGACATCGGCCCGGTAGGCAACGCCCGGCGGCTGACCGCGATCCGGGACGCCGTGGAACGGGCCCGCGCCGAGGGTGCCCGCCAGGTGCTCGGCGGTGAGCCAGACGGCCCGGCCCGGCTGCTGCTGCCCCCGCACGTGCTGCTGGCGCGGGACAACGTGGCCAGCACCAGGGATGAGCTGGCCGGCCCGGTGATCACGATCGTCCGGGCCCGGGACGAACGGGACGCGCTCCGGATCGCGAACGAGACCGGGTACGGCCGCTCGAGCGCGGTCTTCACCCGGGACATCGAACGCGGCACGCGCGTCGCGCTCGGCCTGAACGCCGCGATGACGCACGTCAACGACGCTCCGGTAAACGCGGACATCACGGACGACCCGGGCGGCCGCCGGGCCATCGGCGACCTCACCACCGAGCACTGGGTCAACGTGCCGCTCGGCGCCGGCTCGTGACCCGGTGACCGACCAGCAGCTCCGGACCGTGATCTGGTGGCCGGTCAGCGGATCCGGACCGCGACCAGGCAGGCGTCGTCGCCGGTGTCAGAGACCGCGCTGGCCAGGATCTGGTCGGCCTGGGCGGCGGCGGTCAGGTCACCGGCCTCCGGCCGCCCCGCGGCTCCGGGACCCAGCCCGGCGACGAACTCCGCGAGCACGTCTTCGATCGAGTCACCGCGGCGCTCGATCAGCCCGTCGGTGAACAACAGCAGGGTGTCACCGGGTTCCAGCGACTGCACCGCTTCCTCGTAGCTGGCGTCCGGGTCCATGCCGAGCAAGACTCCGCCGGGCAGCGGGAGCTCCCGTGCGGTGCCGCCGCGTACCAGCACCGGCGGCAGGTGCCCGGCGCGGGCCCAGCGCAGCACGCGCGTCTCCGGGTTGTAGAGCCCGCACACCACGGTCCCGACCACGCCCGAGGTGAGGTGGCACACCACGCCGTTGAGCATGCCGAGCAGCTCGGCCGGCCCGGCCCCGGTGATAGCCAGGCCGCGCAGCGAGTTGCGGGCCGCGACCATGCCGGTCACCGCGTCGATGCCGTGCCCGGCCACGTCGCCGACCACCAGCAGCACGTCGTTGGTCGGCAACAGCAGCGTGTCGTACCAGTCGCCGCCGACCAGGTGGCCCTGGCCGGCCGGGCCGGTAGCGTACCGCGACGTCGATCCCGGCCGCTTCCACCGGCACCGCGTCGGGTGGCATGATGGCCCGCTGCAGGCGCAGCGCGAGCAGGTGCTCCTCGGCGACCCGCTGCTCGCTGTCGGCCAGCTGGTCGCGCGTCGCGGCCAGGGCGACCTGCGTGTGGTAGTGCGCCGAGACGTCCTGGAAGGCCCCGCGCAGCGCGACCACCGCGTTGGCCGCGTCCATGACCGGTTCGGCGAAGACCCGGATCTGGCGGATGCTCCTGTCATCGGGGTGCACGACGCGGAACGTCGACGGTCGCCGCCTCCCGCCGCTCGGCCAGGCGCTGCCGGAAGCGCGTCACGACCGGCTTGTCGGCCGCCATTACGTAGCTGTGCAGATCGGCCAGCGGGATCTCCGTCCCCGGAGCGCGGCACCAGGCCGAACAGCTCGAAGGCCGAGTCGGTCCAGCGCACCAGCCCGGTGACGAGATTCTCCTCCCAGCCGCCGAGACGGCCGAGCCGCTGCGCGTGGTCCAGGAGCACGGCCAGGTCCGGGGCCCGGCCCGCCGCGTCGTCGTCATGCCAGGTGAAGATCGCGCCGTCGAAGAACCTGGCCACCCGCAGGCCGGCCAGCGGCGGCGGGGCGGCCTCGCCGGGGGCTGGACGAGCGGGGAACCCGCTGGCCAGGGCCTCGCTGAGCGGACCGGGAACGTGCTGGGGCGCGCCATCGGTCAGGACCTGCATGGCCCGGGCGAACAGGCCCTGACCGGAAACGCTCGCCGGGTACGCCTCCAGCAGGGTCAGCCGGGCCAGGTCGTTCCCGGTCCGGCCGGCGAGATCGCGGAACCGAGGGCTGACGTGCTCGATGCCGAAGTCGGTCACCTGGCCGCTGTCATCTCTGATCGCCTGCACCACGAGCACCGAGTCGGCCAGGCCGTCCAGCAGCGTGTAGACAGCCGCCCGGGGATGAGCGGCGGCCAGGCTGGCGTGCGCGAGCCGGGCGGCGATCACCGGCGCGCAGCCTGCGGCCAGCGCGGACAGCTCCTGGCGGACCTCGGTGCCGAAGGCCGCGAGCGGCTCGGGCCAGCTGACCTCCATCACGCCGAGCAGCTGGCCGCCGCGCTCGCGCAGCGCGAGGACCGCCCGGGCGCCGTCGGCCGGGCCGGGTACCGGCGCGGCGTCGCCTTCGGGCCGGCCCGCGGGCCACCACAGGTCGGCGGAGCCCCGGGCGACCCGCTGGGCCGGGCAGTCGAGCTGCGGCGGCAGGTGCCGCCACCGGCTGACCTCGCCCTGGCCCAGCCCGGCCTCACCGAGCAGGGTGAGCGCGCCGTCCGCGTCCAGCAGCCACAGCACGACGGCGCTCGCGCCGAGCGGCCCGAGCACCGGCCCGGCCACGGTGCCGACCAGGTCCGCGCCATCGGCGGCCAGCTCGGCGGCGGCCTGGACCATCAGCGAACCGGGCCCGGACGGGCCCGGCCCGGCCGCGTCAAGGCCGTCGGAGTCGGCGGGGACGGCGAGATGGAGGCCATCGCCGCGGGCCGAGGTGTCCGGGGACAGGACCGCGGCGGCCATCTCGGCGATCGGGATCCCGGTCGCCGCGGACAGCTCGGCGAGCTGGCTGGCGGCCTCGGCCGAGGACAGGCCGAGACGCTCCATCAGCGCGCCGCGGGCCATCGCGACGACCGACTCCCCCGCGGCTGAGGCCCGGATCTGGTCCAGGATCCGCCGCTGGCGCTCGATGACCGCGGTCAGCCGGAGCACGTCGTCGTCGCTACCGGTCACGATTAACCGCCTCCCCGCACGGCGTACCGCTAATCCATCAACGCCCACAAACCCGTCGCAACCCGGTACCAGCAGTGCTTATCGAGATCGGCGGCCGCTGCAGGGGCGGGCTTTTCACGCCTTCGCCCTGCTGCTGACGTTCGCTCGGCCCATGATAGTTACATCCGGTCTACCATCGGTAGAGATCGCATGAGGTGCTGAGCGGGTATCGCGCCGCATCGGCACAGCTTTTGGGAGCGCTTGGTGACTGATACGGCTCAGTCGGGTCCGAGGCTAGACAAATCCGGGCTTGAGCAGCTACTCGCGGGGTCTGACGGCGGTACGCGGCGGGGACTTCAGCACCCGTCTGGCCAAGACCGGCGACCCGCTAATGGACGAGATCGCCACCGTCTTCAACGGCATGGCGGACCAGCTCGACCTGTTCACGTCCGAGGTGACCAGGGTGGCCCGCGAGGTGGGCACGGAGGGCAAGCTGGGCGGCCAGGCCTACGTGCCGGGCGTGTCCGGAACCTGGAAGGACCTGACCGATTCGGTCAACGCCATGGCCGGCAACCTGACCGGCCAGGTGCGCAACATCGCCCAGGTCGCGACCGCGGTGGCCAAGGGTGACCTGAGCCAGAAGATCGACGTGGACGCGCGCGGCGAGATCCTCGAGCTCAAGTCCACCCTCAACACCATGGTCGATCAGCTCTCGTCCTTCGCCGACGAGGTGACCCGGGTGGCCCGCGAGGTCGGCACCGAGGGGCGGCTGGGCGGCCAGGCCGACGTCAAGGGAGTGTCCGGGACCTGGAAGGACCTGACCGAGTCGGTCAACGTGATGGCGGCCAACCTGACCGACCAGGTGCGCTCCATCGCCGAGGTGACCACCGCGGTGGCCAAGGGTGACCTGAGCCAGAAGATCCGGGTCGACGCCCGCGGCGAGATCATGGAACTGAAGGAGACCATCAACACGATGGTCGACCAGCTCTCGGCGTTCGCCGACGAGGTGACCCGGGTGGCCCGCGAGGTCGGCACTCAGGGCAACCTGGGCGGCCAGGCCGTGGTCCGCGGCGTGTCGGGCACCTGGAAGGACCTGACCGACAACGTCAACGTGATGGCGTCCAACCTGACCGCGCAGGTCCGCTCCATCGCCCAGGTGGCGACGGCGGTGGAGCGCGGCGACCTGAGCCAGCAGATCACGGTCGAGGCCAAGGGCGAGGTGGCCGCGCTGACCCAGACGATCAACCGGATGGTCGGCACGCTGTCCGCGTTCGCCGACGAGGTGACCCGGGTGGCCCGCGAGGTCGGCACCGAGGGACGGCTGGGCGGCCAGGCCGACGTCAAGGGGGTCGCCGGGACCTGGAAGGACCTGACCGACAACGTCAACTCGATGGCGGACAACCTGACCAGCCAGGTCCGCAACATCGCCCAGGTCACCACGGCGGTCGCTCAGGGCGACCTGTCCAAGAAGATCGACGTCGCGGCGCGCGGCGAGATCCTCGAGCTCAAGTCCACCCTGAACACCATGGTCGACCAGCTGTCCTCGTTCGCGGCCGAGGTCACCCGCGTCGCCCGCGAGGTGGGCAGCGAGGGCCGGCTGGGCGGCCAGGCCGAGGTCGAGGGCGTGTCCGGCACCTGGAAGCGGCTCACGGAGAACGTGAACGAGCTGGCCGGGAACCTGACCCTGCAGGTCCGCGCGATCGCCGAGGTGACCAGCGCGGTCGCCGCCGGCGACCTGACCAGGTCGATCTCGGTGGAGGCCCAGGGCGAAGTCGCCGAGCTCAAGGACAACATCAACGCGATGGTGTGGTCGCTGCGCGAGACGACCCAGGCCAACCAGCAGCAGGACTGGCTGAAGACCAACCTGGCCCGCATCGCGGGCATGATGCAGGGTCACCGGGACCTGGCCATCGTCGCCGAGCTGATCATAGACGAGCTCGCCCCGCTCACCGGGGCCCAGCACGGCACGTTCTTCCTGACCGAGCCGACCGTCGACGGCGACACCCAGCTGCGCCTCATCGCCGGGTACGGGCTGCGGGCCGACGAGACGGCGCCGATCCAGTACCGGCTCGGCCAGTCGCTGATCGGCCAGGTGGCCCGGAGCAAGCGGTCGATCGTGGTCGCGAACCTGCCCGAGGGTTACGTGACGATCTCCTCCGGCCTCGGCGAGGCGCCGCCCGCGAACCTGGCCATCGTGCCCGTCTTGTTCGAGGACCAGGTGCTCGGGGTCATCGAGCTCGCCTCGTTCACGGCGTTCAGTCCGGTGCAGACCGACTTCCTGGAGCAGCTCACCGAGACGCTCGGGGTCAACTTCAACACGATCATCGCCAACGCGCGCACCGACGCGCTGCTCACCGAGTCGCAGCGTCTCACCTCCGAGCTGCAGGCGCGCTCGGAGGAACTGCAAGCCCAGCAGGATGAGCTGCAGCGGTCCAACGCCGAGCTGGAAGACAAGGCGGCCCTGCTGGCCGCGCAGAACCGCGACATCGAGACCAAGAACGCCGAGATCGAGCAGGCCCGGCAGGAGATCGAGGAGCGCGCCCGCCAGCTGGCCCTGGCCTCGAAGTACAAGTCGCAGTTCCTGGCCAACATGTCACACGAGCTGCGCACCCCGCTGAACAGCCTGCTGATCCTGGCCCGGCTGCTGGCCCAGAATCCCGGCCGGAACCTGTCCGCCAAGCAGGTCGAGTACGCCAACGTGATCCACTCGGCCGGCTCGGACCTGCTGCAGCTCATCAACGACATCCTCGACCTGTCCAAGGTCGAGGCGGGCCGGATGGACATCCACGCGGAACGCTTCCCGCTCAGCACGCTGCTGGAGGACCTCCAGGCCACCTTCCAGCCCCTCACCGCGGAGAAGGGGCTGGACTACGCGGTCGAGACCGACCCCGGAGCCCCGCCGGAGCTGTTCACCGACCGGCAGCGGCTGCGCCAGGTGCTCGGCAACCTGCTCTCGAACGCGGTCAAGTTCACCGAGCGCGGCCACGTCCTGCTCCGGGTGGGTCTGGACCCGGACCGGCGGACGCCGGACGGCGACGACATCTTGTCCTTCTCGGTGGCCGACACCGGCATCGGCATCGCGCCGGAGAACCTCATTACCATCTTCGGCGCCTTCCAGCAGGGTGACGGTACGCTCAGCAGGCGCTACGGGGGCACCGGGCTCGGACTGTCCATCGCCCGCGAGGTCGGCGCCCTGCTGGGCGGCGAGATCGCCGCGGAAAGCGAACTGGGCCAGGGCAGCACCTTCACCCTGTACCTGCCCTGCGAGCTGCCCGGCGCGGCCAGCGGTGACGCCCCCTTCCCCGGCGCCGACGAGCCGTTCAGCATTACCGCGAACGGCGAGGCGCACGCCGACGCCACCGAGGCGCTGCAGCTGCAGCCGACGCTGCCGATGACGGGGCGGCCGGCGGCCGGCGGCTGCTGGTCCTGGAGGGCGCGCGCGGCGGGCTGCTGACCCTGCTCGCGCACAGCGCGGTCTCCGATCTCACCGGCATCCAGGGGCCGGTCCACGTGGGCACGGCGGTCAGCCCGGAGCAGGGCATCGAGGCGCTCAGCGCCGCGCCGCACCAGTGCGTGGTCCTGGATCTCGGCCTGGCCGACGCTTCCGCGTTCGCCTTCCTCGACCGGCTCCAGGAGGATCCGGACCTGCGGACCGTCCCGGTGCTCGCCCACGCCAGGGACAAGCTGGACAGCGCGCAGGCCCGGCTGGCGCGGCTGCGCTTCGGGTCACAGCCGCTCGAGCTGCTCCCGTCGCTGGATGAGCTGCGCGAGCGCATCACGCTGCACCTGTCGGCGGCCCAGCCCGAGCACGTCCCCGCGCTGATCAGCGAGCCGGCCGAGGCCGGGACCCGGGTCGTGCCAGCCGAGCCCGAGGGCCACGAGGCGCTGCGCGGCCGCCGGGTCCTGGTCATCGACGACGACGCGCGCAACGTGTTCGCCATCACCAGCACGCTCGAACTGCACGGCGTGACCGTGACCCAGGCGCCCAACGGCCGCAAGGGCATCGAGGCCCTGCTCACCGCCGAGGACACCGACCTCATCTTGATGGACGTGATGATGCCGGAGATGGACGGCTACACGACGATGAACAAGATCAGGCAGATGCCCGCCTTCGCCGCGCTGCCCATCATCGCGGTGACCGCCCGGGCCATGCCCGGTGACCGGGAGAAGAGCATCGCGGCCGGCGCCAGCGACTACGTGACCAAGCCGGTGGACACCGAGCGAGCTCCTGGCCTGCATGGAGCGCTGGCTCATCCGGCGGTAACGCCGCGACCGTCCGCTTGGCGGCCGCCGCGGCCGCCCGCCGCCTGCGGCGCCGGTCGCGTTGCCGGTCGTCGGCGGTGGTCCCGCCCCAGATGCCGTAGTTCTGCTCGTGGGTCAGCGCGAACTCCAGGCACTCCCGCCGCACCCCGCAGCCCGCGCAGATCGTCTTGGCCCGCGCGATCTGTCCGCGCGGCCGGGCCGGTCGCGGAGATGGGGAAGAACAGGTCCGGGTCTGCCGACCGGCAAGCGGCCGCCGACCGCCAGTTCTGAGCACTCCCAGTCGCGGTCATCGCGTGTCCTCACGAGGTCGTCACAGGGTTTCGGGATCGATCTGAGCTGACGCTCGGCTTCCCCGCCAAACGCGGTCTAAATGTGACGATCCTCACATCGGCTTACGTTTATTCGCTCTGGGTCGGGCACACCCTACTCGTCCGTAAATCCCAGGGTTCCAAGGAGATCACGTTGACGAAGGGAACGCTCCGGCGGCCGACCGCAGACGCCATCGGCGCCGACCTCCAGCCCGCTTCGCGCGCGGAGCTGAAAGAGCTGAGCGACAACGCCTTGCTGGCCAAGGTCCGCTCACTGCCCCGCGACAGCGAGCTGCGGGCCGCCGCCTGCGAGATAATCGTGGACCGCTACGGCAAGCTGGTCCGCTCGTGCGTCCGGCAGTACCGCGGCAGCCCGGAGCCCACCGAGGACCTCATGCAGGTCGGCTACGTCGGCCTGCTCAAGGCGATCAACAACTACGACCCCGAGGTCGGCGACAGCCTGTCCGCCTACGCCCAGCCATGCGTCAGCGGCGAGATCAAGCGCCACTTCCGGGACAAGCGCTGGCAGATCCACGTCCGCCGGTCGGCTCAGGAGCTGCTGCTTGAGCTGCGCAAGGCCAACGAGGAACTCACCCATCAGCTGGGCCGCGAGCCCGCCGAGGACGAACTCGCCGAGCGGCTCGGGGTCAGCGAAGACGACATGCAGGAGGCGCGCCAGGCCGACCTGGTGTTCAGCACCTACTCGCTGGATGCTCCGCTGTCCGACCGCGAGGACCCGGCGCTGCTGGCCGACGTGCTCGGCGACGACGACCCGGGCGTCGCGCACACGATCGACATGGAGTCCGTCAACGCCCACTGGGACGAGCTGCCCGAACGCGAGCAGCGCATCTTGGTGATGCGCTATTACGGCAACCTCACCCAGACGGAGATCGGCGACCGGCTCGGCATCTCCCAGATGCACGTGTCCCGGCTCCTGGCCCGAGCCCTGGCGCACCTGAGAAGCAAGCTGGTCGATCCGTCCGAAGAGCCCTCCCCCTCCTCCTTGACCGCGGCGGCGGGATGACGGCCCGGGCGTTCACATAGCGGAAGGACCCTCATGAAAACCGGTATGGGACTCGTACTGATCGGCATCGGGGCGATCCTCGCCTTCGCCGTGACGACGAATACCTCTGTCTTCAACCTGCACACCGCCGGCTACGTGATCATGATCATCGGCATCCTCGGGCTGGCCATCCCGCGTCGAGGCTACGGCTGGGTCGGCCGGCGGCTGTTCGTCCGGCAGGCCCGCTGGCGGCCGGGCCGCCAGGTCGAAGAGGTCGTCTACCCGACCTACGCCAACCGCAATCCGGCCAACACCCGGGTGCAGGCCGGCCTGCCCGCCCCGGGCGCGTTCGGCAGCCCCGAGGCGGCCACCCACCTCGACGCCACCGGGAATCTGGCCACCGACCCGCTCGGCCCGCGCCCGGGCGAGACCGAGATCGTCGAGGACGTGTACGAGGACTGAGGCGTGTAACGCACCGTGCCGCGTAACGAAACGGAACTGTAAAAGCATTACGAGGAGAGGTCATGACACTCACCGCTTCCGTCATCATCGTCTGGCTCCTAATCGGGCTGGTGATCGGCGGGCTGGCACGGCTGCTCGTGCCGGGCCGTCAGCACATCGGGCTGATAATGACGATCCTCATCGGCATTGTGGCCGCGCTGCTGGGCGGGATTATCACCACCGCCATCATTGGCGTGGGACACACGGTGATCACCTTCATCGTCGCGCTGGTCGCGGCGGCCCTGCTGGTCAGCGCGTTCACCACCCGCGGCTACGGCCGCTACCGCACCCGCCGCCGCCGGTCCGCCCGCTGGCGCTGGTAGGCCCGCGTTGTAGCTAGGCACTCGGTATCCGCCGGGGCGATATCGCCCCGGCGGATACTTGTGCATTAGTGCGGTTCTGTCGCCAGTACTATTGAGTCGGCTCAGGGGTCGGCACGAGGGACGATGATCGGGAGAGATGCCGCAAGACACCCGGACGGATGGCTCGTACGCTGACCTCGGCGACCTGGCGGGGCGGCGCGACGCACTCCGCCAAGCCGCCGCGATGCCCGGCGCCGACCCGCGGGCCCTGCTCGACGCCGCGTTCGTCGAACTCGACGCCGCCGTCGAGGTCCTGACCAAGCTGGCCGAGACCGACCTGGGCGAGGCCACGCCGACGGGCCCCGCCGATTCGCTCAGCGTGGAACGGGCCCTGCTGCGGGCCGTGTTCCAGCACGCGCCCGCGCCGTTGTTCGTCCTCGATCCGGACGGGACGGTGCGGCGCGCGAACGGCCGGGCCGGCCAGCTGATCGGGGCGCCGCCCGGCTACGCGACCGGCCGGGCCCTGACCGCGTTCGTCGACCTGCCGTCCCGGGCGGCGGTCAAGAGCCAGCTCGCCGCGGCCGCGCGGACGGGAACAGCCCGGCAGGTGGAGTGCAGGCTGCTCGGCCCGGACGGCCCGGTCGACGCCACCTTGACCGCCGACGTCATCACCATGCAGGACGGCGCCCGGCTGCTCGTGGTCACCGCGGCCGACCCGGCCCAGGCGGCACGGGGAGCCGGGCAGGCCAGCCGTGAACGGGGGGGTCGTCCCCCCGGAGACGACGTCATCCGGGCCATGACCCGCCGGATGGACATGGTCACGGCGGTGACCAGGCTGCTGCTCGACAACAGCACGTTCAGTGAGGCGGTCACCCTCCAGCGCTGCGCCCGGCTGCTGGCCGGGGACGTCGCGAGCTGGGTGATCATCGACATCGAGCGGGCGGACCTGCTGCGCCGCCAGTTCGTGATCGGCCCCCAAGACCAAGCCGGTAAGGAACTGGCCAGGAAGGTACGGGTGCTGGATCCGCAGCCCGCCTCGGCGCCCGGGCAGGTCCACGCCGCAGGCACCTCGGTGGTGCTGGCCCACGCGGATGACACCGGGATTCTCGGTACTACGGAGGACGGGACGCCGCTGCTGATGCTGCTCGGCGCGACCTCGCTGATCAGCGTTCCGATCACCGACGGCCTGACCAACTACGGCGCGCTCACCCTGGCCCGCACGGCCGGCGAAGGGCGCTTCGAGATCGCCGACCTGGGGCTGGCCGAAAACCTCGGCCAGCACCTCGGCGTGGCCATCCGGGTGGATCGCATGTTCCGGCACCGGGCCGCGGCCGCCGAGGCCCTGCAGAGCAGCCTGCTGCCGGCCACGCTGCCGGAGGTCCCGGGGCTCGATCTGTTCGCGGCGTACCAGCCGGCCAGCGAGGGGCTGGACGTCAGCGGTGACTTCTACGACGTGTTCCCGGTCCAGGGCGGCTGGGCCATCACGGTCGGCGACGTGTGCGGCAAGGGGCAGGAGGCCGCCGCGATGACCGCGGCTGCCCGGCACGCGATCCGGGTCCTCGCGCACTGGAACCCGGACCCCGTGGACGTGCTGGCCCGGGTCAACGAGGTCATGCTGGCCGGCGACTATGAGGACCGCTTCGTGACGGCCAAGCTCGCCTACCTGCGCTGGGACGGCGGCCGGCTGCACGTCACGCTGGCCAGCGCCGGGCACCCCGGGCCGGCCCTGGTGCGGCCGGACGGCCGGGTCGACATGCTGAGCGGCGGGGGGCTGCCGCTGGGCTTGTTTCCCGACGCCGACCCGCACGCCGAGGAGCTCGAGCTCGGCGAGGACGACCTGCTGTTCTTCTACTCCGACGGGGTCACGGACGCGCGCAGCCCGGACATGCGCTACTTCGAGGACAGCCTGGCCGACGAGCTGGCCGGCCTGGCGGGCCGGTCCGCCGCGGAGACCGCCCGCATGGTGCAGAGCCTGGTCAGCAGCTTCTCCCAGGACGAGCTGCGTGATGACATGACGATCCTGGTCGCGAAGGTGAAGGCGCCCCCGGACTAGGGCGGCCCGGGCCGGGACCGCCGGGTCGCTGACCCGCCCATCTTCTGGTTCTCGCTGTTGTAGGCGGCCACGACCTCGGCGGCCACCTCGGTGACCTTGATGTGGCGGCGCTGGGACTCCTGGCGCAGCCGCCGCAGCGCGTCGTCCGCGTCGCAGCCGAGCGCGTGCATCAGAACGCCCTTGGCCTGATCGACCACGGAGCGGGCCACCACGGCGTCCTTCAGCTGGCTGGCCGTCCGCTGGGCCTGGCCATAGGCCGTCGCGTTGGTCAGCATCGCGCCGCCGAAGGCGGCCAGCGTGTCGGCCATGGGGTTGGACTGGACGTCGAGCACGCCGGGCCGGACCCCGGACAGGGACAGGACCAGCGCGCCGCGCGGGAGCTCTCGTACCAGGTGGACCGAGCAGCGCACGCTGCGGCGCAGCGCCGCCGCCGCGTACTCGGGCCAGCGGGTCTCCGCCAGCGTGTCAGGACAGCTGACCGGGAGGCCCTCATCGGCCGCGGCGACGAGCGGTCCGCGTCCGAGGTCCAACTGGAGGTCCGCGAGCTCGGCCAGGTCCGGGTGGGTGGCCGCGGCGCTGATCACCTCGCCGTCGCGCCAGACCGCCGCGTGGGCTCCGGCGCAGGCCGGTACCTGCCAGGCGGCCAGCTCGGCGAGCCGGTTCAGCGACCGGGCCTCGGAGCCGTTGGTGAGGCTCAGCAGCTCAGCCGCCTCGTACCCAAGGTGCTCGATCGGCAACGGGCCCTCCGTCCTGGCTCGGACTAGCAGGCGGCGGGCGGTCCCGCCGTCACCGCTTCCGCCTTCGCGGGCGGACCCAGCGGCTCGCTGGACCGGGTGACGAAGCGGATGGCCGGGATCCGGGCGGCGCAGGATGCCAGGCGCGCGCCGGAGGCGCGTCGTCTTCTGGATGGTCATCTGGCACCAGGGCCGGGCAGCCCAGGGCGAGGCGCCACCCGCCGAGTAGCCGGTCTCACAGGTGGCCACGCTGTGTGCCCGGCTGCTGAGCAGCGCGCCGATGGTGATCATCGCGAACATGACGGGGACCAGCACGAACGCGTAGATGGTCGTCCCCGCCCGGAGCCACCGGAGCCGCTGCGGTCGCGGCCGGGCCAGCGGCTCCTCACCGACCGGTTCGTCTGCGTTGATCCGGGTGAAAATGGAGAACATCGAAACCAGTTGCGGCTCGCTGGCCTGCAGCGCGCCTTCCATGCGATCGAGAACACGCTGCTGCGAGGCGGGCAGACTCACACAAACTCCTAGCACCATGATGAACGCGGGTGCGGAACTACCGCCTACCCCCGCCTTCTGGCCACAAACGGCATCACGTGCAGCTTACCGGCTCGATTACGCGGACGACTCAGTCGGGCACGATTCCGTCAAGAACTGTTTAGCCGAGCACGATTGTGTCCGGAACTGTTGAATCAGTCCGGCACGGGTACGCCGAACCACCGGTCAGCGGTCCGGGGCGACGGCCGGGATCTCCGAGAGGACTGAGCGCTCGTCCCGATCCAGGGCCAGGTCACCGATGGACACCACCCCTACCGGGACGCCGTCGGCGATGACCGGCAGGCGGCGCACCGCGCGCTCGCGCACCAGCCGGGCAGCGTGCTGGACGTCGTCGTCCGGGCGGAGCACGGCCAGCTCACCGGTGCATATGTCGCCCAGGCGCGTCGTGGCCGGGTCGCGGTTCTCGGCCAGGACCCGGATCGTGATGTCGCGGTCGGTGACCAGCCCTTCGAGCCGCCCGCCGGACACCACGAGCACGGTGCCGACCCCCCACTCCTTCATCGCCTTGGCCGCGGCCGAGACCGATTCGGTCGCCGCCATGCACACCGGCGCGGCCGACATGATGTCCCGTACCTTCCTGGTCATGATTCTTCCTGCGATGACGTCAGCCGCTACCCCAGGCCAGCGCGGGCAAACGGCGGGCGGCCACCCGGCGAAATCAGCGGGCCAGATCGGCGAGGCGTTTCGACGCCTGAGCCAGGCCGGACCCGGAGCGGGCAAAACCGTCCCACGGGTCGCCGGCTTTGTCCAGCCTGGCCCGGATCGTCGAAACCGTGAACTGGCCCGGTTCCAGCGTGACGCTCTCCACTTCCGGCCAGCTCAGCGGCGTGGCTACCGGCGCACCGGGCCGGGCGCGGACCGAATAGGAGGCCACCACCAGCTGAGCGTAGGCATTGCGCATGACGTCGGCGTAGACTCGCTCGCCCCGCTTGTCCTTGCGCTGCTCAGCGGTGATGACGTCCGGATGCCTGCTGGCCAGCAGGGCGGCCGCACGGTGCGTGAACTCCCGGACCGGGTCGAAGCCGACCCGCCTATCGAGGGCCACGTGGACGTGCAGGCCGCGGCCGCCGGTGGTCCGCACGTAGCTGGTCAGGCCGAGTTCGCCATCAAGCAGCTCACGGGTCCAGAGCGCCGCCTGCCGGACCTGGCTGAAATGCTTGCCGTCCGGCGGGTCGAAGTCGAAGAGGCGTGACCTCCGGGGCCGCGTCGTCGGAGGGCCAGGTCGCCCAGCGACACGATCCCGGCGACCTGCCCATCCTCGATCACCGGCAGCCTGCGCACCGCGTGCTCGCGCATCAGCGCCACGGCCACGGCCGCGTCGTCGTCCGCGTGGACCCCGACCAGGTCCCGGCTGCTGAGCGGGCCCACCGGCTCGTCCGGCCCCTTCGACTCCGCCACGGCCCTGACCACGAGGTCACGGTCGGTCACCAGGCCGTACAGGGCTTGGTCGCTGACCACGAGGACGGCGCCCACCCCCCAGTCCCGCATCGTCCGCGCGGCGGTACCGATCGACTGGTGGTAGTCCACCCCGATGGGGCCCGGCGTCATCACATCACGCACCTTGGCGTTCATGACGTCCTTCCTCCAGGTCGCGGTTCGGTTGATCCCGTACTCTCGCGCTACCAGCCGAGACCGGACCTAAACAGGAATCCGCGCGTGGAGAAGAAATAGCCGCGTGTGACGAGTGAGAAAGAGCGGAATTGCCGGGGTTTAGGAGGGCGGGGTTAGGCGCGGCCGAGGAGGCGGTCGAGCGCGCGGCTGACCTCGTCGGCCAGGGCGCTGTCCGCGGCGCCGGACGGGCGGCCCCCGGCGGCTGCCGAACCCCCGGCGGGTGCGCGGCCCGTGACGTCGGGGCCGCCGACCGGGACCAGGCCGGGATTGAGCCCGGGATTGAGCCCGGGATTGAGCAGAGCCTCAGGCTCCCGCACCAGGCCGCAGTCCAGGCACTCGACCTGGCCCAGCCGCCGGATCAGGTGCGCGCTGCGGCACTTGGCGCAGCGCTCGAGCTCGGCGGTCCAGTCGGCCGACTCCTGGCACGTCGGGCAGATCAGCACCAGCTGGTCGTGCACCACCCCTCGCCGCCAGGGACTCTTTCCCCGCTCCGGGTCCGTCTGCCGCATGCCGCAGCGATAACACGGCACTGTGCCTCCACTTTTCCCCCGGACCCACCCTACTTTTCCCCCAAACCACCCTAGATCTCCCTACAGTGCAACCCTATTGGGCGGCGCTAGCCAAGCGCGGCGAGCGCCTTGGAATACTCCGCCAGGTCGCGCGCCTGCGGGATCGGGTTGACCACCTTCCACCGCACGACGCCGTCCTTGTCGATGATGAACGTCCCCCGGGTCGCGATGCCGCGCTCGAAGTCGAACACACCGTACAGCTTGGCCACGTCCCCGTGCGGCCAGAAGTCCGACAACAGCTCGAACTGGAAGTGCTCCGCGTCGGACCAGGCCCGATGGGTGAACGTGGAGTCCACCGACACGGTGAGGAGTTCCACGTCGTCGCGGGTCACCTCGGGGAACTCGTCGCGGATCGCGCACAGCTCGCTGGTGCACACGCCGCTGAACGCCAGCGGGTAGAAGACCAGCACGACGTTCTTGGCGCCGCGGAACCCGGAGAGCCGCACGGGCGTGCCGTGCTGGTCCTTCAGCTCGAAATCAGGCGCCCTATCGCCAACCTCCACCGCCATGCCTGGTCCTTTCGCTGGATCGAGGGCCCGCCGCCGCAGGCGGCCAAGCTAAGAATGCCCGTTACCACCCAAGTCTGCCACCTGATCGCGGGCGGGGAACCACGGTCCGTTCGGCATATATATAAGGCGAACGGACGGTCAGTCAGGTCCCTACGGCGCGCCTTCGACGCGCCTGTCGGCACGCCATTGGCGCACTCTGTTTATCCGCGTTTATCTGCGCGCCTTCGGCGCGACGAGCCGTGTACCTGACCAGTCGCGGGCCGCGCTCACGCTCGAGGTCTGGGACAGCCCGGCCGTCGGCGCGGCCTCGCCGATGTCGCTCGGCTCGACGTGGCCCTCCCGGCCCGCCTTCGGCGTGAGCAGCCAGATGTACCCCCCGTCGGCCAGCGGCGTGAGGGCATCGACCAGCGCGTCGACGAGGTCGCCGTCGCCGTCGCGCCACCAGAGCAGGACCACGTCGACCACGTCGTCGTAGTCCTCGTCGACCAGCTCCACGCCGTCTACCTGGGTGATCGCGCCGCGCAGCTGCTCGTCGCAATCATCGTCGTAGCCGATCTCCTGCACCACCTGGCCCGGCTTGATACCGAGCCGCTCGGCCTGGCCGCGTTCATCCTGGGCCTGGCCCGCGGTCGCGCTCACTGCGTCCTCCTTGGATCCCTCCCCGCGTCAGCGCACGCCTTCTGCGGTGCCTGGCTCAGGGCCAGCCCCCTCGACGGCGATGATGCGTCAGCACTTCTTGTTGGGACAGTTCACACTGGGTCGGCCCGGCGCGCAAGTGGCAATCGCCCTGGCCGGGAAAACCGCCGCCATAAATTGATCTGCCCGATCCGTCAGCTGGTTACGCTGAGCAGTTCCAGGCACGTAGAGTAACGAGGCAGTCCGCTCTTGGCGAAACTGGCCCCCGGCCGGGTGTTACCCGCCCTGGCGGTGCGCCGCCTGCATCACACGGCGGTTACCGTCAAGTAGAGAGATGCGCTCAGGGCCAGTTCGTACGACGATTGGTCTGGACAACACATCACGAAGGTTCTGCGACCCGCGGCCGTACAGCCGCCCGATCTACGCGGAAGGCGAGGCTACCCCGTGGCTTCCGGACGCCAGCGATTCTCCATCATCAGCGACGGGCTGCCCACCCAGCTGCCCGACATCGACCCGGACGAGACACGCGAATGGATCGAGTCGTTCGATACCGTGGTGCGGACCAGGGGCCGGGCGCGCGCCAGGTACGTCATGCTCCGCCTGCTCGAGCGGGCGCGCGAGCAGCAGGTCGGGGTGCCCGGCCTGCGCAGCACCGACTACATCAACACGATCCCGCCCGAGCGCGAGCCGTGGTTCCCCGGCGACGAGCACGTTGAGCGCCGGATCAGGGCCTACATCAGGTGGAACGCCGCGGTCATGGTCTCCCGCGCGAACCGCCCCGGCATGGGCGTGGGCGGGCACATCGCCACCTACGCCAGCGCGGCCAGCCTGTACGAGGTCGGCTTCAACCACTTCTTCCGGGGCAAGGACCACGGCGAGTCCGGCGACCAGGTGTTCTTCCAGGGGCACGCGGCGCCGGGCATCTACGCCCGCGCCTTCCTGGAGGGCCGGCTGACCGAGGACCAGCTCAACGGGTTCCGGCAGGAGCTCTCGCACCCGGGCGGCGGCCTGCCGTCCTACCCGCACCCGCGGCTGATGCCGGACTTCTGGGAGTTCCCCACGGTGTCGATGGGGCTCGGCGCGCTGAACTCCATCTACCAGGCCCGGTTCAACCGGTACCTGCTGGCCCGGGAGATCCACGACACCTCGCGCTCGCACGTGTGGGCGTTCCTGGGCGACGGCGAGATGGACGAGCCCGAGGCGATCGGCGCGATCGGCCTGGCCGCCCGCGAGGAACTGGACAACCTCACCTTCGTCATCAACTGCAACCTGCAGCGCCTGGACGGCCCGGTGCGCGGCAACGGCAAGATCATCCAGGAGCTCGAGGCGACCTTCCGCGGCGCGGGCTGGAACGTGATCAAGGTCATCTGGGGCCGGGACTGGGACCCGCTGCTGGCCCAGGACACCGACGGCGTGCTGGTCAACAAGATGAACACCACGCCGGACGGGCAGTTCCAGACCTACAGCGTGGAGTCCGGCGAGTACATCAGGGAGAACTTCTTCGGCAGCGACCCGCGGCTGCGGGCCATGGTGGCGCACCTGTCCGACGACGAGCTGCGTTCGTTGTCGCGCGGGGGCCACGACTACCGCAAGGTGTACGCGGCGTTCAAGGCGGCCCGCGAGCACACCGGCCAGCCGACCGTCATCCTGGCCCACACGATCAAGGGCTGGACGCTGGGCAAGGACTTCGAGGCCCGCAACGCCACGCACCAGATGAAGAAGCTCACCGTGGCCGAGCTGAAGGAGTTCAGGGACCGGCTCTACCTGCCGATCCCGGACTCGGCCCTGGAAGCCGAGCTGCCGCCCTACTACCACCCGGGCGAGGACTCCGACGAGATCCAGTACATGCGCGAGCGGCGGGCCGCCCTGGGCGGGGTGCTGCCCCGGCGGGTGGTCCGGGCCAAGCCGCTGCCGCAGCCGCCCGACGCGATCTACGACGAGCTGCGCAAGGGCTCGGGCAAGCAGGCGGTGGCTACCACGATGGCCTTCGTCCGGCTGCTCAAGGAGCTGATGAAGGACCCCGAGATCGGGGAGCGGTTCGCGCCGGTCATCCCGGATGAGGCCCGGACGTTCGGCATGGACTCGCTGTTCCCGACGGCGAAGATCTACTCCCCGCACGGGCAGACCTACGACGCGGTGGACCGCAACCTGCTGCTGTCCTACAAGGAATCCGAGAAGGGCCAGATCCTGCACGAGGGCATCAGCGAGTCCGGCGCGATGGGCTCGGTGATCGCGGCCGGTTCCTCGTACGCCACGCACGGCACGCACATGATCCCGGTGTACGTGTTCTACTCGATGTTCGGCTGGCAGCGGACCGGCGACGAGATGTGGCTGCTCGGCGACCAGCTCGGCCGGGGCTTCCTGCTCGGGGCCACGGCCGGGCGGACCACGCTGACCGGCGAGGGGCTGCAGCACAACGACGGGCACTCGATGCTGCTGGCCTCGGTCAGCGAGGCGTGCGTGTCCTACGACTGCGGCTGGGCCTACGAGCTCGCCTACGTGGTGCGGGACGCGCTGCGGCGGATGTACGACGCCACGCCCGAGCACCCGGACGGCGAGAACATCTTCTACTACCTCACCTTGTACAACGAGCCGTACCCGCAGCCGCCCGAGCCCACCTCGTTCCCCGGCGGTACGGCCGGGCTGGAGCAGGGCATCCTGCGCGGCCTGTACCTGTACGCGCCCGCGCTCGGCGCCGCGGGCGCGGAGGGTTCGCCGGAGGGCGGCTCGGCCTCGGGACCCGCCGTACGCGACTGGCTCGCCGGACGGGCTGAGGGCTCGGCTTCTTCCGAACGGTCCGTGGTTCCCGTGCCCCGGGCCCAGATCCTGGCCTCCGGGGTGGCGCTGCGGCAGGCGCTGGCCGCGCAGGAGATGCTGGCCCGGGACTGGGGCGTGTCCGCCGACGTGTGGTCGGCCACGTCCTGGACCGAGCTGCGCCGGGAGGCGCTGGCCTGCGAGTCGTGGAACATGCTGCACCCCGACGAGCCGCCGCGGGAGCCGTACGTGACCTCGCTGCTGTCCGGCAAGCCCGGGCCGGTGGTGGCGGTATCGGACTGGATCAAGGCGGTGCCGGACCAGATCGCCCGCTGGGTGCCCGGGACGTTCACCTCGCTGGGCACCGACGGGTTCGGCTTCTCGGACACACGCCCGGCGGCGCGGCGGTTCTTCCACGTGGATGCGGAGTCGATCACCCTGGCCGTGCTGTGGGAACTGGCCCGCACCGGCGCGGTCGACGCCGGGTTCCCGGCCCAGGCCATCACGCGCTACCGGCTCGATCTCTCGGTCAGTGAGGCGCTTGCATAAGGGGACTTGGGGGCGGTCATTATGGCGAAGGCCCGGGCGGGCGGGCCCCGGGTGAACGCGGAGACCGTGCGGCGGATGGAGCGGGCCACCGGGGCGCTCGGCACGGCGGCGATCGCCGCCATGGACAAGCGGCTGCCGTGGTTCCGGAACATGTCCGCGGAGAACCGGTCCTGGCTCGGGCTGGTGGCGCAGGCCGCGATCGCCGCGTTCCTGGACTGGATCAGGCACCCGGAACGGAACCGGCCCGCGGTGACCCAGGTGTTCGGCACCGCGCCGCGCGAACTGGCCCGGGCGGTGAGCCTGCAGCACGCGGTCGAGATGATGCGGGTCATCATCGACGCGGTGGAGGCGCAGGTCGACGAGCTGGCCGCGCCGGGCAACGAGGCCGAGCTGCGCGAGGCGGTGCTGACCTACGCCCGGGAGATCGCCTTCAGCGCGGCGCTGGTGTACGCGCGGACCGCCGAGGCGCGCGGCGCGTGGGACGCCCGGCTGGAGGCGCTGGTGGTCGACTCCCTGGTGCACGGCGAGACCGACGACTCGCTGCGCTCCTGGGCCTCGGCGCTGAACTGGTCTTCCTCCCCGGTCACGGTGGTGGTCGGCACCATCGGCGACGAGGACGACGAGGAGAGCAAGGGGCACGCCCCGGCCGGGGTGGAGCCACTGATCGAGGATCTGCGGGCCCAGGCCCGGCGGGCCCGGCTGGACCTGCTGGCCGGCGTGCACGGCAACCGGCTCATCCTGGTCGTCGGGGGGAGCGATGACCCCATCGCGGCCGCCGAGCGGTTTGCCGGGCGGTTCGGGCCCGGGCCCGTGATCGCCGGGCCGCTGGTCCGCGACCTGCGCACCGCGTCGGTCTCGGCGCGGGCGGCGCTGGCCGCGCTGCGCGCCGCCCCGGCTTGGCCGGACGCGCCGCGCCCGGCGGGCGCGGACGACCTGCTGCCCGAACGCGCGCTGGACGGGGATCCCGACGCCCAGGCCGTCCTGATCAGCGACGTCTACGAGCCGCTGCTGGGCGGCGGGCACGCCCTGCTCGACACGCTCACGACCTACCTGGAGCAGGGCTCCTCACTGGAAGCCACCGCACGGCTGCTGTTCGTGCACCCGAATACGGTGCGTTACCGGCTGCGGCGCGTCGCCGAGCTCACCGACTACACACCCTCGGCCGGGCGGGACGGCTTCACGCTGTGGGTCGCGGTCGCCCTGGGACGCCTGGCGGCCAAGCGCACCTGACGGCAGTGACGCTCCGGTAACGTTTAGGTGAATATCGTTTGTAGGAATGCGCCAAGAACATGGCAGCCAACTTCGTACTGTTCGGCATTCATGTGGTGGAGTCCTACAGGGCACCCTAAAGGGATGCTTATCATCACCGCACCAGGGCAAGGCGCGCAGACGCCGGGCTTCCTCGCTCCCTGGCTCGAGGTACCCGGGGTCGCCGAGCGTCTGGGCGCCGCCTCCGAGCTGGCGGGCTGCGACCTGATCAGGTACGGAACCACGGCCGACGCCGACGAGATCCGGGATACGGCGATCGCGCAGCCGCTGCTGGTGGCGGCCGCGCTGGCCGCGGCGGGCGCGCTGGCGGGCGGCGTGCACGCCGACGCGGCCGCCGGGCACAGCGTCGGGGAACTGGCCGCCGGGGTCCTGGCCGGAGTGCTGAGCGCGGACGACGCGATGCGCCTGGTCAGGGTGCGCGGCGCGGCCATGGCGGCGGCCTCGGCGGCGGAGCCGACCGGGATGACGGCCGTCCTGGGCGGTGACGAGGAGACGGTGCTGGCGGCCCTCGCCCGGCACGGCCTGACCCCGGCGAACATCAACGCGGCCGGGCAGATCGTGGCCGCCGGGGCGATCGCGGACCTGCAGGCCTTCGCGGCCGATCCGCCGGCCGGCGCGCGGCTGCGCCCGCTGCAGGTGGCCGGGGCCTTCCACACCCGGTACATGGCGCCCGCCGTCGCGGCGCTGCGCGACGCGGCCGCCGAGGTCGCGGTCACCGATCCGTACCTCACGCTGCTGTGCAACGCCGACGGCGCCGCGGTCACCACCGGCAAGGAATGGCTGGAGCGCATCGTGGCCCAGGTCGCCGCGCCGGTGCGCTGGGACCTGTGCCTGCGGACGATGGCGGACCTGGGCGTGACCGCGATCATCGAGCTGCCGCCGGCGGGCACGCTGACCGGCCTGGCGCGGCGGGCACTGCCCGGGGTCGCCCTGCTGGCCGTCAAGACCCCGGATCAGCTCGAGGCCGCGCGCGACCTGATCGAGGAGCACCTGTCGGAGTCCGACGGGCACGGGCACGGCCACCTGCCGGAATGGCGGCTGATCGTGGCGCCGACCTCGGGTACGTTCCGCTCGCCGGCCGGCCGTCTTGATGCCGCGGCGACCGGCGCGATGGTGGCCCTGACCGCGGAGCTGGGTACCGTCGTGACGCGGGGCGGGGAGCGGCCGGTCGCTGCGCCGTGGCCGGCTGAGATCATCGAATGGCTCGTCGAGGACGGCGACCCGGTGAGCGAGGGTCAGCCCCTCGTCCGTATCCAGCCCCAGGGAGGTCTGGGGGGATAGGTCCCCCAGACCAAGAGGAAGGCGTATGACATCGTTCTAGTTCGTTCCCGCCCGCCGCGGGAGCGCGGATTATCTCGCTCGGCGGCTATCAGCCCGCCAATGTGGTGACCAACGACGACCTCTCGGCCCGGGTCGACACCAGTGACGAATGGATCCGCAGCCGGGTCGGCATCATCAGCCGCCGGTACGCGGGGCCGGACGAGACCGTGGCCGACATGGCGGTCGTGGCCGGCGGCAAGGCGCTGGCCGGCAGCGGCCTGTCCCCCGCCGACATCGACCTGGTCATCGTGGCCACCTGCAGCACCGAGGTCTCGATACCGAACACGTCCGCGATGGTCGCGTCCCGGCTCGGCATCGTGGCCCCCGGCGCCTACGACCTCAACGCGGCGTGCGCCGGCTTCTGCTACGCGCTGGCCAACGCCTCCGACGCGGTGCGGGCCGGCACGGCCCGGCACGTGCTGGTCATCGGGGCGGAGAAGATGACGGCCTGGATCGACCCCGACGACCGCTCCACCTCCATCATCTTCGCGGACGGGGCGGGCGCCGCGGTGGTCGGGCCGGTCGCGGACGACGAGCCGGCGGGCATCGGGCCGGTGGTGTGGGGCAGCGCCGGCGACATGGCCGACAAGATCGCGATCCCGAACCGCCGCTCGTACATGTACCAGGAAGGCCAGGCGGTGTTCCGCTGGGCCACCACCACGATGCACCCCATCGCGGCGCAGGCCTGCGAGCGGGCCGGGGTGGCGGTGAGCGACCTGGCGGCCTTCGTGCCGCACCAGGCCAACCTGCGCATCATCGAGGCCATCGCGCGCAAGCTGGGCGTGCCCCGGGAGCGCCTGGCGGACGATATCGTGCACTCGGGCAACACGTCCTCGGCGTCGGTTCCGCTGGCGCTGGCCCGGATGACCGAGCGCGGCGACCTCAAGTCCGGCTCCCCGGCGCTGCTGCTCGGCTTCGGCGCGGGGATGTGCTACGCGGCGCAGGTGATCACGGTACCCTAGCCGCGCCCCGCCACGGGGCAGCCAGACCAACCTCATCCGTTCACGACAAGGAGCAAAGAGCATGACTGACCAGGAGATCCTCGCCGGGCTGGGCGAAATCGTCGAGGAGATCGCCGGCGTGCCCGCCGACGAGGTGACCCCGAACAAGAGCTTCGTCGACGACCTCGATATCGACTCGCTGTCCATGGTCGAGATCGCCGTCGCGGCGCAGGACAAGTTTGGCGTCGAGATCCCGGACGACCAGCTGAAGGACCTCACCACCGTCCAGGACGTAGTGAACTTCGTGGCCAAGAACGCCGGCGACCCGGCGTGACGGTGGACCGCGAAACCGTCGTCGTCACCGGGCTCGGCGCGACCACCCCGCTCGGCGGGGATGCCGCGTCGACCTGGGCGGCGATGCTGGCCGGGCGGAGCGGCGTGCGACGCCTGACCGAACCGTGGGCCGAGCGGCTGCCGGTGCGGATCGCCGCGCCGGCCGCCGCCGACCCGGCGGAGATCGTGGGCCGCGTGCAGGCCCGCCGGATGGATCGCTGCGAGCAGTTCGCGCTCGTCGCCTCGCGCGAGGCGTGGGCCGACGCGGGCGCGCCGGAGATGGACCCGGAACGGCTCGGGGTCAGCGGTCACGAGCGGGATCGGCGGCATCGGATCGACGCTGGCCGCGTACGACATCCTCAACTCCAAGGGCTGGCAGCGCATCTCGCCGTATACGGTGCCGATGCTCATGCCCAACGGGTCGGCCGGCTGGATCAGCATGGAGCTCGGGGCGCACGCCGGCGCGCACGCGCTGGTCAGCGCCTGCGCGTCCGGCGCGGAGGCGATCGGGTACGGCATCGACATGATCCGTTCCGGGCGGGCCGACGTGGTCATGGCGGGCGGCACCGAGGCGGCGATCATGCCGCTGAACATCGGCGCGTTCGCGGTCATGCGGGCCATGTCCACCCGAAACGACGACCCGGAGCGGGCCTCGCGGCCGTTCGACAAGGGCCGGGACGGGTTCGTGCTCGGCGAGGGCGCCGGCATGCTGGTGCTGGAGTCGCTGTCGCACGCGCGGCAGCGCGGAGCGCGGGTGTACGCCGTCGCGGCCGGGGCCGGCTACTCCTCGGACGCCTACCACATCGCCCACCCGGCGCCCGACGGGGCCGGCGTGACCTCGGCGATCGGCCGGGCGCTGGCTGACGCGCGGGTCAACCCGGAGCAGGTCGTGCACGTGAACGCGCACGCCACCTCCACCCCGGAAGGCGACCCGCTCGAGGCGCAGGCCCTGGTCAAGGCGCTGGGATCGGCGGCCGACGGCGTGATCGTCTCGTCGACCAAGTCGATGACCGGGCATCTGCTCGGCGGTGCGGGCGCCGTCGAGTCGGTGGCCGCCATCTTCGCGCTGCGCGACCAGGTGGCCCCGCCCACGATCAACCTCGAAGACCTGGACGACGACGTGCCCGTCGATGTCGCCACCGAGCCGAGGCCGCTGACCAAGCGCGGCGCCGGACCGATGGCCGTGGTGAACAATGCGTTCGGGTTCGGCGGCCACAACGTGTCGCTCGTGTTCACCGCCGCCTGACCGGTAGAGGAGACCTCAGATGACGACCACCCCAGACGCGAGCGCGGCTGCCGTGCCCCGGCCGGCCGGTGCTGCCCCGCGACCCGAAGGAGCGGCTGCAGGCGCTGTTCGACCCCGGCACGCTGGACCTGCTGCCGACGGCAGGGAAGGGGGAAGGGGAGGTGAGCAAGCTACCTGCGGAGGAGCGGAGCGGGGTGGTCGCGGGCGTCGGGCTGGTGCACGGCGCGGGCGCGGTGGCGTTCGCCTCCGACCCGCGGGTGCAGGGCGGCGCCATGGGCACCGCGGGCTGCGCCGCGATCGTCGGCGCGTACACCGAGGCGGTCTCCCGCGGGGTTCCGATCGTGGGCCTGTGGCACTCGGGCGGGGCCCGGCTGGCCGAGGGCGTGGCCAGCCTGCACGCGGTGGGAACCGTCTTCGCGGCGATGACCGCCGCCTCCGGGCGGGTACCGCAGATCTCGGTCGTGCTCGGTCCGGCGGCTGGCGGTGCCGCCTACGGCCCGGCGCTGACCGACATCGTGATCCTGTCCGGCCAGGGCCGCATCTTCGTCACCGGCCCGGACGTGGTGCGCTCGGTGACCGGCGAGGACGTGGACATGGAGCGGCTCGGCGGGCCGGAGCCGCACAGCCGCCGCTCCGGCGTGGTGCACCTGGTGACCCAGACCGACGCCGAGGCGCTGGACCGCGCCCGCCAGGTCGCGGCGCTGTTCAGTGACCAGGGGAAGATCGCCGAGGACGCCGAGGACCGCGACCTGTCCGGCGTACTGCCCGATTCCCCCCGGCGGGCCTACGACGTGCACCTGCTGACCGGCAAGCTGCTCGATTCGCCGGGCGTGGAACTGCACCCCCGGTGGGCGCCGAACATCGTGACCATCCTGGGCCGGCTAGCCGGGCGCACGGTCGGCGTGGTGGCCAGCAACCCGATGCGGCTCGGCGGCTGCCTGGACGCCGCGGCGGCGGAGAAAGCGGCCCGCTTCGTCCGGATGTGCGACGCGTTCGGCGTGCCGCTCGTGGTGCTGGTGGACGTGCCGGGCTACCTGCCCGGGGTCGGCCAGGAGTGGGACGGCGTGGTCCGCCGCGGCGCCAAGCTACTGCACGCGTTCGCCGAGGCCACGGTGCCGCGGGTGACGCTGGTGACCCGCAAGGCGTTCGGCGGGGCCTACATCGCGATGAACTCCCGCTCGCTGGGCGCGACCCGCGTCTACGCCTGGCCGGGCGCCGAGGTGGCCGTCATGGGCGCGGTCGCGGCCATCCGTATCCTGCACCGCCGCACGCTGGCCTCGGTGCCGCCCGAGAGGCTGCACGAGGCCGAGACGGAACTGGCCGCCGAGCACGAAGCCACCGCCGGCGGCCTGCAGCGCGCGGTCGAACTCGGCGTCATCGACGCCATCATCGAGCCCAGCCAGACCGGCCGCGAGCTGGCCCGGGCCATCGCCGAGGCGCCCCAGCTCAAGGGAACGCACGCCAACATCCCGCTGTGAGCCCGGGCACGGCCTGAGCTTCCGCCGGGGAACGCCGTATGCTCGCGCCCGGGGGCCAGAGCCACCGATCAAATAGCAGGAATCTCTACAGTGTCCTCCCGTCCCGGGCGTTGCCCCGGATAGGAGGATCCCTCCGTTTATCGCGGTGGATCCGGGCTTCGCGGTTGATTGCGGGCACTGGAATACCCCTAAGCCACCGCAAAGCCTGAATCAACCGCCGAAATGGGACGGGTGTTGCAGCTAGGGTGATGAGCAGCGCCGCTGCGGTCCCGGGCGGAATGCTTAGAGCGGGTTCGGCGGGGTGGCGTCCCCGCCGCCGCCACGCCGCCGCCACGGTCGGTGTTGCCCCTTTCGGGGCCGGTGGCAGGCTCGGAGCCCGCGGACGGCGCCGACTCGCCGGCCGGGGCTTCGGGCGCCGGGGCGCTCTTCGCGTCGGCCGAGCGGCTCTCGGCGATGAGCTCCTCGAGCCGGGCCGCGCGGATGCGGCGGAACGCGCGGTGATCCCGGGTCCGGTCCAGGATGGCGACCTCCAGCTGGGTCGCCGCCAGCTCGGTGCGCTCGCCGTTGCCGGTGGCCGTCAGCGCGGCCAGCGCGGCGCCGAACGCCTCGGTCAGGGACATGCCCGGGGAGTAGCGCTCCTTCAGCGCCGCGGAAACCTGGTCGGCCTGCCCGCCGAAGGCGACGAAGCCCGGCTCGTCGTTCACCGACCCGTCGAACGTGATCCGGTAGATCTGATCGGCCTCTGGCCGCGTGCCGACCTCGGCGACGACGATCTCCACCTCGAACGGCTTGAGGCTCTCGGTGAAGATGGTACCCAGGTTCTGGGCGTAGTAGATGGCGATGCCGCGGGCCGTCACGTCGCGCCGGTCGAACTGGTACCCGGTGACGTCCGCGTACGTGATCCCGGCCTTACGCAGGGTCTCGAACTCGTGGTACCGGCCGACCGCGGCGAACCCGATCCGGTCGTAGATCTCGCTGATCTTGTGCAGCGCGCTCGACGTGTTGGGCGCCATCATCAAGATCCCGCCCTCGTACTGCAGCGTGACGCAGCTGCGGCCGCGCGCGATCCCCTGGCGCGCGTATTCGGCCTTGTCCCGCATGGCCTGTGCGGGTGAGACATAACCGAACGGCATGGACACCGCGAACGCTTCCTTTACCTAGTCAGATGGGGCGGGACGAGATACGCTAGCGGGCCGTGCGCAGCGGGGCGGATGGGCCGTCCGGCGTGGTCATCCGCTCCTGCACCACCTGCTGGGCGTAATCCTCGGACTCGGCTTCGGGCAGCTTGCGGAAGCCGTCGGCCGTCACCGTGGCGATGACCGGGAAGATCCGCCGGGTCAGATCCGGGCCGCCGGTCGCCGAATCGTCGTCGGCGGCGTCGTACAGCGCCTGGACGCAGGCCAGCACGGCGTCGGCGACCGGCATGTCGTCGACGTACAGCTTCTTCAGCGAGCCGCGGGCGAACACCGATCCCGAGCCGATGGAGTGGAACCTCTGCTCCTCGTACGGGCCGCCGGCCACGTCGTAGCTGAAGATACGCCCCTGGCCGGCGTCCTCGTCGTAGCCGACGAAGAGCGGCACGACGATGAGCCCCTGCATGGCGGCGGCCAGGTTGCCCCTGATCATCCAGGCGAGCCGGTTGGCCTTGCCCTCCAGCGACAGCGGGCGGCCTTCCATCTTCTCGTAGTGCTCGAGCTCGACCTGGAAGAGGCGGACGAACTCGATCCCCACGCTGCCCGTGCCCGCGTAGCCGATGGCCGAGAACTCATCGCTGCGGAACACCTTCTCCACGTCCCGCTTGGCGATCATGCTCCCGGCGGTGGCCCGGCGGTCGCCCGCCAGCACCACGCCGTGGTGGCAGACCGCGGCGACGATCGTGGTGGCGTGCGGCAGGTCGCGCAGCGCCGGGGAGTCAGCGGCCGGGCTTATACCGGGGCTGGGAGCCCGGCCGGGCAGCAGATCCGGAGAGTGGGAGGCGAGGAAATCCGCGAACGACGAGGTCTGCCGGTCCATGAAGCCCGCCGGCGGCCTGATCCGCATCCGCCCGGGATCTCCCTCTCCCCCGGCGAACGGGCCGGACTGCCGGAAATGTGCAGAGCCGTCGAAGTACGAGCCCAACGCGAACCTCCTCCCGAGGTGGTCGGCACAGCAGTGCCTTCAACAGACCCTACTGCGGCGCCAGAGCGAGACGGCACGCCGAAGACGCCGGCGTGTCCGCCTACGGCGAACCGCTGCGCCGGTTACTGGCCGCCCTTCTGCACGTACGACCGGACGAACTCCTCCGCGTTCTCCTCGAGGACCTCGTCGATCTCGTCCAGGATCGCGTCGACGTCGTCGGAGAGCTTTTCGTGCCGCTCCCGGACCTCCTCGGTGGTCCCGGTCTCCGCCTGCTCGGTCTCTTCGGCGCGCCGAGTGGTCTGCCGCTGACCGCCTGTGTCCTTGTTGGTTGCCATGTCGCTACCTCCGTCTGTCCCAACGCTATCGTCACCCGTAGGAGTCCCGCCCAATCCAGGCGGGCTCAAATCGGTACGAACTCGCGACCCGTCCCGAGAGTGGATATGGGGGAGGGACAGGGCGCTGATCCTGGCCGGTCAGTCTTGGCCCGTCAGGGCGGCGACCAGCTCGGCCGCGGTCCGGCAGCGGTCCAGCAGCTCGCCCACGTGCGCCTTGGTGCCGCGCAGCGGCTCCAAGGTGGGGACGCGCTGCAGCGACTCCCGGCCGGGGATGTCGAAGATGACGGAGTCCCAGGAGGCGGCGGCCACCGACTCGGGATACTGGCGCAGGCAACGGCCGCGGAAGTAAGCCCGGGTGTCCTCCGGCGGGTTCTCGACGGCCCGCTCCACGGTCGCGTCGTCGGTCAGCCGCACCATCCGGCCCCGGGCGGCCAGCCGGTTGTACAGGCCGCGGTCCGGACGCACGTCGGAGTACTGCAGGTCGACGAGCTGCAGCCGGGGATGATCCCAGCTCAGCGAGTCCCGGGACCGGTACCCCTCGAGCAGCTCGAGCTTGGCCACCCAGTCCAGCTCCTTGGCCAGCAGCATGGGGTTCTCGGCCAGCCGGTTCAGCACCGACTCCCAGCGGTCCAGGACGTCCGCGGTGATGTCGTCGACGTCGTTTCCGTACCGGTCCTCGGTGTACTTGCGGGCCAGCTCGAGGTATTCAGCCTGTAGCTGAACGGCGGTCATCTTCCGGCCGTCCTTGAGCGTGACCAGGCGCCGGCAGGTCGGATCGTGGGAGATCGCGCGGAGCTCGGCCACCGGTGCCTCGACGGACAGGTCCGAGCCGAGGAACTTGTCCTCGATCATCGACAGGACCAGCGAGGTCGTGCCGACCTTGAGGTAGGTGCACACCTCGCTCATGTTCGCGTCGCCGATGATCACATGCAGCCGCCGGTACTTCTCCGGGTCGGCGTGCGGCTCGTCCCTGGTGTTGATGATGGGCCGCTTGAGCGTGGTCTCCAGGCCGACCTCGACCTCGAAGAAGTCGGCCCGCTGGCTGATCTGGAAGCCGGAGCCCCGGCCGTCGGCGCCGATGCCGACCCGCCCGGCCCCGCAGATCACCTGGCGGGACACGAAGAACGGGACGAGGAACTTGACGATGTCGGCGAACGGCGTGGCCCGGCGCATCAGGTAGTTCTCATGCGAGCCGTAGGAGACGCCCTTGTTGTCGGTGTTGTTCTTGTACAGCTGGATGGGCGCGCTGCCCGGCACGGTCGCGGCCTTGGCCGCGGCCTCGGCCATGACCCGCTCGCCGGCCTTGTCCCAGATCACCACCGACAGCGGGTTGGTGCACTCGGGCGTGGAGTACTCCGGGTGCGCGTGGTCGACGTACAGCCGGCCGCCGTTGGTGAGGATGACGTTGGCCAGGCCCAGGTCCTCGTCGGTCAGCTGGGAGGAGTCCGCCGCCTCCCGGGTCAGGTCGAACCCGCGGGCGTCCCGGAGCGGGTTCTCCTCCTCGAAATCCCACCGGGCCCGGCGGGCCTTGGCGGCGGTGGCCGCCTGGTAGGCGTTGACGATCTGGGACGAGGTCACCATCGCGTTGGCACCGGGCTGGCCGGGCACGGAGATGCCGTATTCCGTCTCGGTGCCCATCACCCGCAGAACGCTCATATCAAGCAGCCTAATGCCGTCACGGACGAAGCCGGCATGCTGACACCATTTCAAGAGGGCGGACGAGCATCAAAGGTACTGCCCGGTGTTCGCCACGGTGTCGATCGAGCGGCCTGCCTCGGTGCCGGTCTTGCCGGAGACCAGGGTCCTGATGTAGACGATGCGCTCGCCCTTCTTGCCGGAGATGCGGGCCCAGTCGTCCGGGTTGGTGGTGTTCGGCAGGTCCTCGTTCTCGCTGAACTCGTCGACGCACGCGGCCAGCAGGTGACTGACCCGCATGCCCTTCTGCCCGGTCTCCAGGAACTCCTTGATGGCCATCTTCTTGGCCCGGGCCACGATGTTCTCGATCATGGCGCCGGAGTTGAAGTCCTTGAAGTACAGCACTTCCTTGTCGCCGTTGGCGTAGGTGACCTCGAGGAACCGGTTCTCCTCGGACTCGGTGTACATCCGCTCGACCGTGCGCTGGATCATGGCCTCGACGGTGGCCTGCGGCGACCCCTCGTGCTCGGCTATGTCGTCCGGGTGCAGCGGCAGCTCCTTGAGCACGTACTTGGAGAAGATGTCCCGGGCCGCCTCGGCGTCGGGCCGCTCGATCTTGATCTTGACGTCGAGCCGGCCGGGCCGCAGGATGGCCGGGTCGATCATGTCCTCGCGGTTCGAGGCCCCGATGACGATGACGTTCTCCAGGCCCTCCACGCCGTCGATCTCGGACAGCAGCTGCGGCACGATGGTGTTCTCCACGTCGGAGGACACGCCCGAGCCGCGGGTGCGGAAGATCGAGTCCATCTCGTCGAAGAACACGATGACGGGCATGCCCTCGCTGGCCTTCTCCCGGGCCCGCTGGAACACCAGCCTGATGTGCCGCTCGGTCTCGCCCACGTACTTGTTCAGCAGCTCGGGGCCCTTGATGTTGAGGAAGAAGCTCTTGCCCTCCTTGGCGCTGGCATCGGTCTTGGCGTCCTGCGCCGTCTTGGCCGCGACCTGCTTGGCCAGCGAGTTCGCGACCGCCTTGGCGATCAGCGTCTTGCCGCAGCCGGGCGGCCCGTAGAGCAGGACCCCCTTGGGCGGCTTGAGCTGGTGCTCCTTGAACAGGTCGGCGTGCAGGTAGGGCAGCTCGATCGCGTCCCTGATCTGCTCGATCTGCCCGGCCAGACCGCCGATGTCCTTGTAGGAGATATCCGGGACCTCCTCCAGGATCAGCTCTTCCACCTCGGCCTTGGGGATCCGCTCGTACACGTACCCGGACCGGGACTCCAGCAGCAGCGAGTCGCCGGCCCGCAGCGGCTGGTTCAGCAGCGGCTCGGCCAGCCGGACCACGCGCTCCTCGTCGGCCTGGGAGATGACCAGGGCGCGCTCGCTGTCGGCGAGCACCTCCTTGAGCATGACGACCTCGCCCACCTTCTCGTAGCCCTGGGCGATGACGACGTTGAGCGCCTCGTTCAGGACCACCTCCTGGCCCGGGCGCAGCTCGCTGAGCTCGACGTTCGGCGACACGTTCACGCGCATCTTGCGCCCGCCGGTAAAGACGTCGGCCGTGTCGTCCTCACACGCGTTCAGGAAGACGCCGAACCCGGACGGCGGCTGGGCCAGCCGGTCCACTTCTTCCTTCAGCGCCACGATCTGGTCGCGCGCCTCCCGCAGCGTCGCGGCCAGCCGCTCGTTCTGCGACGGTGACCCCGTTGAGGCTGCCTTCGGCCTCCCGCAGCCGGTCTTCGAGCAGCCTGACCTGCCGTGGCGAGTCCGCCAGCCGGCGACGGAGCACGGCGATCTCCTCATCAAGAAAGGAGATCTGTGCGGTAAGGCTCTTCACCTCATCGTCGTGCCGGCCGGCACGCCCGCTGTCGTCTCTGGTAGCCACACCCCTCACCTCCTCCTGAAACGCTAATAAGACATTACCTATACACCGGCATTCCCTAACCTCGCGAGGCCGTTTCGATGCCGTCTTGCCGCACATCCGGTCATCAACCCGTCACACCAGTATCGCTAAGTGTTACCGTTCACCGGAGGCGTAACGCCAAAGGATGGCTCTTCCTCATACGCGCCCTTGGCCGGACGGCGCCTGCGGGGCGGGGGAATCACCCCCGGCGCGAGTCGGCGCGCGGTGATCAGGAACCCGGTGTGTCCCACCATGCGGTGCTCCGGCCGGACGGCCAGGCCCTCGACGTGCCATCCCCGCACCAGGTTCTCCCAGGCGGCCGGCTCGCCGAAGCCGCCGTGCCCGCGCAGGGTCTCGACGGTACGGGACAGCTGGGTGGCGGTGGCCACGTAACAGCACACCAGGCCGCCGGGGGCGAGGACCGCCGCGACCGCGTCCACGCAGTCCCAGGGGGCGAGCATGTCCAAGATGACGCGGTCGAAGTCGGCAAGCCCGTCGCAGTCCGCACCGAACTCACCGTTCACCAGCTGCCAGGCCGGCGGCGGGCCGCCGAAGAACTGCTCCACGTTCCGCCGGGCGACCTCGGCGAAGTCCGGACGGCGCTCGAACGAGACCAGGGTCCCCTCCTCCCCTATCGCTCGCAGCAGCCAGCAGCTCAGCGCGCCCGAGCCGGCTCCGGCCTCGAGCACCCGCGCGCCGGGGAACACGTCGGCGAACGCCACGACCTGCGCCGCGTCCTTGGGGTAGACCACCGCCGCGCCGCGCTTCATCGCGAGCGTGTAGTCGGCCAGCAGCGGGCGGAAGACGACGTAGGGGGTGCCGCCCTGCGACTTGATCACGTTCCCGTCCGGGCCGCCGATGATGTCATCGTGGTTCAGCGTGCCCCGGTGGGTGTGGAAAGACGCGCCGGCCCGCAGGGTGATGAGGTGGCTACGGCCCTTGGGGTCGGTCAGCTGCACCGGTTCCCCGGCCGTCAACGGTCCGCGCCGCGGTTTGGTCATAACGGTCACAGTAGCGGGACCGGGGGTCAGACGCCGGCGAAGGCGAGGTCGACGTCACGGGCGGCCAGCACGCCGTAGACCTGACCGGACGGCTCAACCAGCAGGTACTCCGTGGCAGGGGCCCGGCGGATCGCGTCCAGCAGGGCCATGCCGGACAGGTCGGCGGACAGCACCAGGCTCGGCTCGAGCGTCCTGGCCAGCGAGCCAGCCTCGATCCAGGGCCGCCGCTGCTCCGGCGTGGCCATCACCGCCGTCTCGTTGAGGATCGCGATCGGCTTGTCGTCGTGATCGACGACCACGACCGCCCGGGCCTTGCTCTCCTCCGCGCGCCTGATCGCCTCGGCCAGCGGGGTGTCGGCGGCGACCGACACCGCCTTGCGGGCCAGCCGACGGGCCTGCAGCGCGGGCAGCCGCTCGCGGAACCTGGTGGCCTTGATGGCCTGGCCCGCGCCCGTCCACATGAAGGCGGCGATCACCGCCAGCCACACCACGGTGACCAGGTCCCCGCCGATCCTGGCCTCGACCGGCGGCGCCAGCACCAGGACGAACAGGCCGAGCGCGAGCACGCGGCCCGCCCAGGCGGCGGCGATGGTGGACGTCCCGGGACGGCCGGTGACCTTCCAGATCACGGCCCGCAGCATCCGCCCGCCGTCCAGCGGCAGTCCGGGCAGCAGGTTGAAGCCCCCGACGACCAGGTTGGCCCACATGAGCTGGGAGATCAGCGTGCCGCCGATGGTGCCCGCGGTGACCACGTGGGTCAGGCCCCAGCCCCCGGCGGCCAGCAGCAGCGAGAGCGCCGGGCCGGCCGCCGACACCAGGAACTCCCGCCCCGGCGTCTGCGGTTCCCGCTCGATCTCGGAGAACCCGCCCAGCGGGTACAGCAGGATACGGCGCACCGGCAGCCCGAACCCGCGCGCCACCACCGAATGGCTCAGCTCGTGGACCAGGACGGACAGGTAGAGCAACACGACGAACGCGGCGGCGACCACGAACCTGGTGGCCCCGTGAAAGGTCGAGGCCAGGTCGTTGGCGTAGACGAAGATGAAGACCCCGGCGATCACGAACCAGTACGGCGAGATGTAGACCGGGATGCCGAACGGGCGCGCGAGGACGATCCCAGGACCGGCGTCGCGGCGCTGCGGCTGCTTCTGCTTCTGCGGCGTCGTGCTTGCCACGATACCGATGCTACGTGGTGTGTCGAACCGAAGGGACGACTCGCTGCGGGCGGAGATCCCCCCGAATGTCGGTGGCATGCCCTACGGTTCAAGGGTGGAAGAGATGGTGCTGGCCCCGGCGGAGGAGCCACCGGAAACGCCGTTGGGGCCGGCGCTCTCGCCGTCGCGCGCGGCGGATTTCATGACGTGCCCGCTGCTGTACCGGTTCCGGGTGATCGACCGGCTGCCCGAGCCGCCGACCCAGGCCACGGCGCGCGGGACACTGGTGCACGCCGCGCTGGAGCGGCTGTTCGACCTGCCTGCGGCCGAGCGGACCCCGCAGGCCGCGCGGGCGCTGGTCCTGCCGGAGTGGGACCGGCTGGCCGCCGACGAGCCGGACCTGGCCGCGCTGTTCCCCGACGAGGCCGAGCGGGCCAGCTGGCTGCAGTCCGCCATCGCGATCCTGGACGCGTACTTCACCCTCGAGGACCCCCGCAGGCTCGAGCCCGCCGCGCGGGAGAGCTACGTGGAGACCACGCTGGATTCCGGGCTGCGGCTGCGCGGCTATATCGACCGGCTGGACGTGGCGCCCGGCGGCGAGATCCGGATCGTGGACTACAAGACCGGGCGGGCCCCGCGCGAGGCCTACGAGGCGAGCGCGCTGTTCCAGATGAAGTTCTACGCGCTGGTTATCTGGCGGCTGCGCGGCCAGGTGCCGAGGCTGCTCCAGCTCATGTACCTGGCCGAGGGCGAGGTGCTGCGATACGCGCCGGACGAGTCCGACCTGCTGGCCACCGAGCGCAAGATCATCGCCCTGTGGCAGGCCATCGAGCGGGCCCGGGCCGCGGGCGACTGGCGGCCGAGGCCGAGCAAGCTCTGCGACTGGTGCAACCACAAGGCGCTGTGCCCCGAGTTCGGCGGCACCCCTCCCCCGCTCCCCGCCGCCGACGAGGGCTTAACGGCGAGTCGCAAGCGAGGTTCCGGGGGCACGAACCGCGCTCCGTTCGGCATAAATGATCTTTGATCAGGGTCAGGAACTCACGCCGAGTACCGCGTAGTTGTACATGCCGTAGAACGCCTGCACGTAGACGTTGGTGAGCTTCGGCGACCGGTACAGCACCGTCTCTGGAGTAGACCCCGGGCAAGATGGCCGCGTCCTTCATGACCTGCTCGTCGATCTGGGACCAGATCGCCGTCCGGGCCGCGCCGGTGACGGTGGTGGACTGGACGAACAGGTTGTTCACCACCGGGTCGTTCTCTTCGGAGATGTTGGTGTTGCCGGTGGGCGAGATGGCGTTCCCGGCGGTGAGCGAGTCGAGGAACCCGTAGCCGTCCGGCCAGTCGCCTTGCCAGACGCCGGCGGCGATGCCGATGCCGTGGGAGTGCACGTAGTCGGTGGAGCCGGCTGAGCTGACGTAGTAGTCGGCGGTCGAGGCTCCCTTCAGCGTCACCTTGATGCCCACCCGGGCCAGCGCGGCCTGCAGCGCGGTAACCGCGGCGGTCTCCTGCGGGTTGTCGCCGCGGTAGGCCAGGTTGGTGCTGAAGCCGCTGGGCTGACCGCACATCGCGAGTTGCTGCTTGGCCGCGGCAAGGTCACCGCGCGGCTGGGACAGCGCGTTGTAGTAGTCGAACTGCTTGTAGCCCAGGACGTCGGGCGGCATCACGGTGCTCGCGACCTGCCCGGTCGCGGGGCCGCCCCACGCGGTCTGGATGGCCGTCTTGTCCGCCGCGTATTCCACCGCCTCGCGGCAGTGCGCGTTGTTCAGCGGCGCGACCTTGGTGTTGAGGTACATGAACCGCGCGAACCCGTTGAGCGGGTTGTCCGCGTGGGCCTTGTCCGTCGGGCTGGACAAGATCCTCGCCTGCGCCGAGGATGCGACGCCCTGGCCCTGCGCGTCCACGTCGACGTCGCCGGCCAGCAGCCCGCTGTCGATGTCGGCCTGGTTCACGTTCAGGTTCATGACGATCTGGCTGGCTAGCTGCTTGGCGTTCGGGTCCGTGGCCTGGTTCCAGTCCGGGTTGGGCACCAGGACGAGCTGCTTGGTCAGTGAGTAGCTCTTGAACATGTACGGACCCGTGGACAGCGGGTGCAGCTGGTAGTTGCTGCCCTTATCCGCGCTCGGCGGCACCGGGGCGCTGTTCGGGAAGGCCAGCACGTACGGCAGGTCCGGGAACGGGAACTGCAGGTGGAACACCAGCGTGGTCGCGTTCGGAGTGCCGATCGCGGTCAGGCCCATCAAGTTCTTGGCCCGGTCCTGGTACGGACCCGGGTAGCTGGAGTCGGTGAGCAGCACCTGATAGTAGCTGGGGCCGTTGCCGAGCACCGACCGGTCATAGGTGCGCTCGATCGCGTACTTCACGTCCTGGGCGGTGACGACCGTGCCGTTCTCAAACTTGACGTCGGACTGGATGTGGAACGTCCAGGTCATGCCGTCAGAGCTGACCGTGCCCAGGTCCGTGGCCAGGTCGGGCACGAGCTGCAGGCCGCACGAGCCGGGGCAGGACTTGTAGGTGAACAACGGCATGGCAAACAGCCGGTCGAAGTTCATCACCCAGGGGAGGTAGGTGTTGCCGGGGTCGAACGAATCTGGTGTGCTCTGCGCGTCGAAGTTCAGGGTCCCGCCCTTGTGGTCAGACGGGTTGACCACGGTGGACAGGCCGCCGTTGAACGCCGCTACCGTGCCCGGCGGGGCCGCGCTGGTGCTGGCGCTGCTGCTGCCGGAGGCTGACTTGCCCTTCGCCGGGTGCCCGGACACGAGCAGGCCGACCACGGTGCCCGCGACCGCGACCAGGACGGCCAGCGCCAGCGCGGCGTAGACCCGGACCGGACGCCGGCGAGCCGGCCGCGGAACGGGCAGTGTCGGCCGCGGCACGCGGGGGACGCCGTGATCCGTCGTGGCCGGCGCTGGCTCCCGCGAGTGGCCCCGGCTGGCCGGCTGGCCGGCTGGAAGCGGGCTGGCCGCGGCCGGTCGCCAGGTCTGGGCCAGGATCGTCTGGGTGGGAACGTCGTAGCTGCCGCCCGGCTGGGTGGACGTATTCGTCAGCTGGCGCAGCAGGTCATCCGCGGTGGGCCGGTTCTGCGGCTCCTTGGCCAGGGCGGCCTCGATCCAGGGCCGCACCGAGTCCGGCACCGCGGCGATGTCCGGTTCGGTGTTCATGATCCGGTAGAAGATCGGCGGCGGACACGCCAGTGCCGAACGGCGCGGTCCCGCTGGCCGCGTACGCGATCGTCACCGCCCAGGAGAAGATGTCTGACGCCGTAACCGCCTGCCCCATGATCTGCTCGGGGGCCATGAACCCGATCGAGCCGACCGTCATGCCGGTACCGGTGAGGACCGTCGCGTCCGGCGCCTGGGCGATCCCGAAGTCGATGACCTTGGGGCCGCCCGCGGTGAGCAGCACGTTGGACGGCTTGAGGTCGCGGTGGATCACTCCGGCCGCGTGAATCGCGGCCAGCGCCTCGGCGAGCCCGGTCGCCAGGCCGTACAGCATCTCGGCCCCGAGCGGGCCCTGCTCCTCGATGTAGTCGGCCAGTGAGGGCCCGTCGATGTATTCGGTGACCAGGAACGGCCTCGGCGCCTGGGTGTCAGCCTCGATCACCCGCACCGTGCACATGCCCTTGACCCGCGTGAGCGTGGTCACTTCACGGCTGAACCGGGCCCGGAACTCAGGGTTCTCGGCCAGTTCCGGGCGCAGCACCTTCACCGCCACCAGGCTGCCGTCCTTCGCGGCACCCAGGTAGACCACGCCCATCCCGCCGGCACCCAGCCGGGCGGTCAGCCGGTAGCGGCCGACCCGCGCAGGGTCGCCCGGCAAGAGCTGCGCCAACGCCAACGAGACCCCCCTCCCGCCCGGGACAATGGTCGCACGGACGGCCGTACCCTGCAGCTGAGCAGAAGATTGATCCCTGAACGTTACATGATGTCACCTTTGTGGCGCGTGGGATCGGTGGGCCGGCCTCAGGCCGGCTGCGGCGCGCCTTCCGGAGAGCTCTCGGACACATGCGGGGTGTTCTCAGGGAAGTGACACGCCACCTGGTGGCCAGGGATCAGCTCGGCCAGCGGCGGCTCCTGGGTCCGGCAGATCTGCTGGGCCTTCCAGCACCGGGTGTGGAATCGGCACGCGGACGGCGGCCGCAACGGGCTCGGCACGTCGCCCTCTAGCCTGATGCGCTGCCGGCGTTCCCGCTGGCCCGTCGAGCTGCTGAGCGGCTCGGGCACCGGAACCGCCGACAGCAGCGCCACCGTATACGGATGCCGCGGCTTGGCGTACAGCTTGTCCCGGTCGGCGACCTCGACGATCTTGCCCAGGTACATGACCGCCACCCGGTCGCTGATATGCCGGACCACGGACAGGTCGTGCGCGATCACCACGTAGGTCAGGCCCAGCTCGTCCTGCAGGTCCTCGAGCAGGTTGATGACCTGGGCCTGGATCGACACGTCAAGCGCGGAGACCGGCTCGTCGGCGACGATCAGCTTGGGCCGCAGCGCCAGGGTGCGGGCGATCCCGATGCGCTGCCGCTGGCCGCCGGAGAACTCGTACGGGTACCGGTTGTAGTGCTCGGGATTGAGGCCGACGAGCTCGAGCAGTTCCTGCACGCTGCGCCTGACCCCGCCGGACGGCGCGACCTTCTGCAGCCGGAATGGCGCACCCACGATGGCGCCCACGGTGTGCCTGGGATTGAGCGACGAGTAGGGGTCCTGGAAGATCATCTGGATCTCGCGGCGCAGCGGACGCATCTTGCCCTGCCGCAGGTGGGTGACGTCGCGGCCGTCAATCACGATCCGGCCGCTGGTCGGCTCGTCCAGCCGGACCAGCAGGCGGCCGGTGGTGGTCTTCCCGCAGCCTGATTCGCCGACCAAGCCGAGGGTATGGCCCTTGGCCACCGTCAGGTTGATCCCGTCGACGGCCTGGACGGCGCCGACCTTGCGCCTGAACACGACGCCGCGAGTGACGGGGAAGTGCCGGACCAGGTCGGTGACCTCGAGCAGCACGTCACCGGACGGTGCGCGGTCCGCTCCCGCCTCGGGTGCTGGCGGCGTCTGGATCTGTTCGGTCACGCCGGCTCCCTGGCTTCTGGTCCCTCGGTCGCCGCCGTGGCGTCGTCCGGGATCTTGTCCGCCGACAGTTTGGCCCACTGCCGGGTCCGATCCTCGGCGGTCAGGTGGCACGCCGCCGCGTGCCCGGGCGTCGCCACCTCGCGCAGGGCCGGCACCTCGGTCTCGCAGCGCTGTCCGCCGACCAGCTCGGTGTACCGGCAGCGCGGGTGAAACGGACAGCCTGAGGGAACCCTGATCAGGCTGGGCGGCGTGCCCGGTATCGGGACCAGCCGGGTGGTCCTCTCCCGGTCCAGCCGCGGCATGGAGGCCAGCAGACCCCAGGTGTACGGATGGCCCGGGCGTCCGAAGATCTCAGCGGCCGACCCATACTCGGCCGCCCGGCCGGCGTACATCACCAGGATGTCGTCGGACAGCTCGGCGACCACACCGAGGTCGTGGGTGATCATGATGACCGCCGAGCCGAACTCCGACTGCAGGTCGGAGATCAGGTCGAGGATCTGCGCCTGCACGGTAACGTCGAGCGCCGTGGTGGGCTCGTCGGCGATGAGCAGCCCGGGATCGCAGGACAGCGCCATCGCGATCATCGCCCGCTGCCGCATGCCGCCGGAGAACTGATGCGGGTAGTCGTCGACCCTGACCTCCGGCTGCGGAATGCCCACCCGGCCGAGCAGGTCGATGGCGTGCTTACGGGCCACCTTCTTGCTTACGTCGTTGTGGACCCGGAACGCCTCGATGATCTGATCGCCCACCTTGTAGTAGGGATGCAGCGAGGACAGCGGATCCTGGAAGATCATCGCCATCTTGTCGCCGCGCAGCGCCCGCACCCGGCCGGGCGGGGCGCCGACCAGTTCCTCGCCATCCAGCCGGATGTGCCCGCTGATCTGCGCCCTGCTGCCCTGGTTCAGGCCCATGATGCCCATGCTGGTGACGCTCTTCCCCGAACCTGATTCGCCGACGATACCCAGGGTGCGGCCCCGCTCGAGGCTGAACGAGACGCCGTCCACGGCCTTCACCAGGCCATCTTCGGTCGGGAAGTGGATCCGGAGGTCTTCGACCTCGAGCAGGGTTTGCGGCATCAGTACTTCACCCTCGGGTCGAGCACGGCGTAGAGAATGTCCACTACCAGGTTCGCGATCACGATGAAGAAGGCGGCCAGCAAGGTAACCCCGAGGATCTCGGGCAGGTCCTGGTTCTGCACGGCCTCGACCGTGAACAGGCCCAGCCCGTGCAGCGAGAAGGTCACCTCGGTGATGATGGCGCCGCCGAGCAGCAGGCCGAGGTCCATGCCGAATATGGTGACGATCGGGGTGAGCGCGGCGCGCAGCCCGTGCTTGAAGATCACCGTCCGCTCGGGCAGACCCTTCGACCGGGCGGTGCGGATGTAGTCCTCGCTCATCGTCTCCAGCATGCCCGCCCTGGTCAGCCTGGCATAGAGCGCCGCGTACAGGAAGGACAGGCATAGCCACGGCAGCACCAGGTTGCGCGCCCACAGCAGCGGGTTGGTACTGAAGGGCACGAACGTTACGTTCGGGAAGATCGGCCACTTATAGCTGAACAGCTCGAGCGAGATCAGCCCGGTGAAAAAGATCGGCAGCGACACTCCGACCAGGGCGATGCTCATGGAGAACCGGTCGAACAGGGTGCCGCGCTTGAGCGCCGAGATGATGCCGATGGACACCCCGGAGACCAGCCAGATTATCGCAGCCCCGATCGCCAGTGAAAGCGTCACGGGCAGGTCGCTGACCATCTGAGGCCACACCGGCTGCTGGGTCCTGAACGAGTAGCCGAAGCACGGCGGCGGGCAGTAGGTGGTGTTGGTGCCAGCGTTGTAGTGCGTGCCGAAAACTATGCCCTTGAGGAAGTTGCCGTACTGCACCTAAAGCGGATGGTCCAGGCCGAGCTGGGCCTCGATCTGCAGCACGGCCTGTCGGGTCGGGTTACGGCCCACGTACTCCGTGGCGAGCTGGTAGGTGTTCTGTCCGGCCAGCCGCGGGATGATGAAGAAGATAGCGAACGTGATCGCGCTGACCACGATCAGCAGGAACACCGTGGCGATCAGCCGCCGGATGACGAATGTGATCACTGTGCGCAGCGCTGGTGCCCGGCCGAGGTACCCCGGACGGGCACCAGCTTCCTCGCTTTCTGGCTATCTACTTCACGACTTCACGACTTCACGACTTCACGACCTCACGCCCAGCACGGCGTAGTTGTACATGCCGTAGTACGGCTGAACGTAGACGTTGGTCAGGGTCGGGCCCCGGTAGAGCAGGGACTTGGCGTACACCCCGGGCAGGATGGCCGCATCCTTCATGACCTGCATGTCGATCTGGCTGGTGTAGGAGTTCCGGGTGGCGTCGTCGGTGGTGGCCGCCATCTTGGTGAGCAGGTTGTTCACCACCGGGTCGTTGAGCTGGGCCAGGTTCGTGTTGCCCGCGGGGCTGATCGTGTTGCCGGCCACGATGTAGAAGAAGAAGCCCCAGCCGTCCGGCCAGTCGGCCGCCCAGCCGCAGAACGAGATGCCGATGTCGTGCTAGGCCTCGTACTTCGGCACGCCCGCGAAGTCGCCGTCATAGGTGCTGGTCGGGAAGCCGTGCAGCGTCATCTTGATCCCGGCCTGGGCCAGCGAGGCCTGCAATGCCTGGCGGCCGCGACCTCCTTGGGCCGGTCGCTGCGGTAGGTGATCCCGGTGGTGAAGCCGTTCGGCTGACCGCAAGCTGCCAGTTGCTGCTTGGCCTTGGCGATATTCCCGCCGGGATCGGCTGGTGGCCGCGCGTTGAGAGTCGAACGACTTGTACCCGACCGTGTTGGGCGGTGTCACCGTGCTGGCGATCTGCGCCGCCCATCGGGCCGCCGTAAGCGTCCTGGTAGTTGGTCTTGTCCGGCCGCGTACTCGACGGCCTCCGGCAGTGCACGTTGTTCAGCGGCGCCAGCGTGGTGTTGAGGGCGATGAACCAGGCGAACCCGGCGACCGGGTCATCGGACTTGGCCTTCAGCGTCGGCGTGGACAGGACCTGGACCGGGCGGCCGCCTGGACGCCGGTGCCTGCCGCGTCCACCTGGATGTCACCGGCGAGCAGCCGGTTGTCGATGTCGGTCGGCTCATGTTCATGTTCATGGTGATCTTGCTGGCCAGCTGCCTGGCGTTCGGGTCGGTAGACGCCTTCCAGTTCGGGTTCGGCACCAGGATGAGTTCCTTGTTCAGCGGTAGCTCTGGAACATGTACGGGCCGGTCGAGATCGGGTGCAGCTGGTAGTTCGCGCCGGTGTCCTTGCGCTCGGCGGCACCGGGGCGGTCTGCGGGATCGCGAGCACGTAGTTGAAGTCCGCGAACGGCTTCGCAGATGGAACACGATCGTGGTCGCGTTCGGCGTGTCGATTGCGGTCAGGCCCATCAGGCTCTTGGCCCGGTCCTTGTACGGCCCCGGGTACTTCGCGGCGTTCCCGCCCAGCAGCAACGTGAAGTAGGCGGGCCCGAGCGGGAACAGGCCGCGGTCGAAGGTGCGCTCGACCGCGTACTTGACGTCTGCCGTGGTGACGACCGTGCCGTCCTCGAACTTGACGTCAGGCTGGATGTGGTACGTCCAGGTCAGGCCGTTGTCGCTGACGACGCCTGGCCGGTGGCCAGGTCCGGGACAACCTGCAGGCCGCATGAGCCCGGGCAGGACTTGTAGGTCATCAGCGGCATCACGTACAACCGGGTGAAATTCCACATGTACGCGTAGTAGGTGTTGCCCGGATCGGTTGAGTCCGGGGCACTGCTGTTGCCGAAGTTGATGGTCCCGCCCTTGGCCGTGGACGGGTTGACCACGTTGGTGACGGCAGCGTTGAACCCGGTCGTCCCGGGCGTTGATGTTGGGCTGCTGCTACCACTGCTACTGCCGCTGCTGCTGCACGCGGCGAGCACGAGGGCAGCGGCCGCCGCGAACGCGGCGCCCCAAAGGTCCTGCGTCTCGTCATGGGATGAAACGCCTCCTTGTCGTTATTCGTTGTACGAACTCTGGGTTGCATCGGCCTTACCGGATGCCCTTCGGGTCAAGGGCATCCCGCAGTCCGTCTCCGAACAGGTTGAAGGCCAACACCGTGATGAAGATGGCCGGCCCCGGAAGGATCATGAACATCGGGTCGATCGAGTAGAAGCCGCCGGTGACCGCGTCTGACAGCATCCCGCCCCAGCTCGGCTGCGGAGGGATGATGCCGACCCCGAGGTAGGACAGCCCCGCCTCGAACAAGATGTTGGTCGGGATCAGCAGCGTGGCGTAGACCAGGATCGGCCCGACCAGGTTCGGCAGCAGCTCGCGGAACAGGATGTACGGCCCCCGGGCGCCCATGCTGCGGGCCGCGTCCACGAACTCACGCTCGCGCAGCGACAGCGTCTGGCCGCGGATGATCCGGCCCATGTACGGCCAGGCGAAGAAGCCGATCACGAAGATCAGCAGGCCGATCCGCAGGCCGTTCCCTGACAGGCCGAACGCGGACGACGGGATGACGCCGACCAGCGCGATCGCGAACACGAACAGCGGGAAGGCCAGGAAGATGTCCATGGCGCGGGCGATCACCGAATCCACCCAGCCGCCGAAGTAGCCCGCGATGACCCCCATCACCACGCCGATGCCGACCGCGAGCGCGGTCGACAAGAAGGCGATGATCAGCGACACCCGTGCGCCGTTGACGATGCGGCTCAGCATATCCCGGCCGGTCACCGGCTCGACGCCGAACGGGTGCGCGAGACTGATCCCGCCGAACGGCCCGATGGGGCGCAGGAACACGGATCGATCAGGTTTGAGTGGTAGATATCGGGGTTCTGCACCAGGTACGGCCCGACGATCGCGACCAGGATGAGGAAGACGCACGACGCCGCCGCCAGCCATGGCCACCTTGTCCCGCCGCAGCCGCATCCAGGCGATCTGCCCGAGTGACCGGCCTTCGATCGCCTTGCCCGCGACGGACAGCGGAACGCTCGGCTCCGGCCCGCCAGGACCCGTCGCCACGTCTATGGGCACGGCCATCGTCTACAAACCACTCTCTGCGTTCGAAGCAACAGGCATCTATCGCGTCCGGGACCGGCCCCCACGGTTACCGCAACCTCACGCCTCGGCCTTTACCTAGTGAGATTCCGTCATTTCGCGCGTGGGTACCAGCCCCGCGCCGCAGTCGTAGCGTGATCGTGATTAAAACCCGTCCTAAATGTCATAGTGCGCTACGCACGCGGTCCATGTGACTACAGAGCTCGGCCGCAGCCCACCGTCCCGATCACGACGCTATGTCTGAGTGACCCTATACCTGATGGAATCTATGGCAACAGGCGGGGTTCGCGGGAAGATTTCCTAGGTGATGCCGTGGCGGCGCAGGATGTCTTCGACGTCCCCGAGGTCGTCGTCATCGTCGGCCGCGTTCTTGCCCTTGCGCGCCTTGACCGGGGTCTGGGCCGACGGCTTGGTGGCGACCGGTGCCGTCCGGGGCGCGATCTCCCGCCCGGCGGTCCGTCGTGGCGGCCGCGCCGGCCTTGGTCCCGACGGCCTGCTGGTCCTGGCCCCGCTTCCCCCCCCCGGCGCCGCAGCCGACCGGACACCACGAACAGCACCGCGGCCAACCCGGCCAGCGCGATGCCGGACCAGACCTCAGGCGAGAACACGAAGCCCTTGGCGAAGTCCCCGATGGCGATCCCCATCTTCCAGAACATCTGGATCGAGCCGGTCAGGTACGCGGCCAGCGGCAGCAGGGACCAGGCCGCCCAGCGCAAGCCCGCGCCGAGGCCGCGGCGCCGCATGACGAGGTAGCTCAGCACCAGGCCGAGGCCAGTCAGTCCCCCGCACAGTGGTAGCCAGGCGATCTTGTCGTAGTTGGACATGCGCACCTCCCCGCGGTTCTAGGAGCAGTCTAGGTCGTGATCGGTGCGGAATCGCTGGGGCTAGCCCCCCGGGTTGACCCTTATCCCGGCGGCGTCGGCGGTCAGGTCGAGCAGGGAGCGGACCACGGTCCGGCCGGGCGCGGGCGGGATCGGGACCAGCGACGGCACGGCGAACACCCGGCAGCCCGCCGCCTCCGCCGACGCGACGCCGTTCGGCGAATCCTCCAGGGCGAAGCAGTCCCCGGGGTCCACGCCGACCAGCTTGGCCGCGAGCAGATACGGCTCGGGGTCGGGCTTGGTGGCGGTCACGTCCTCGGCGCACACCAGCACGTCGAACCGCATTCCGGTACTGGCCAGCACGGCGTCCATGAAGCCGCGCTCGGACGAGGTCACCAGCGCGTGCGGCAGGCCGGCCTGCCTGACCGCGGCGAGCAGTTCGCGCGCGCCGGGCTGGACCGGGACGCCGTCGCGGCGGACGCGCTCGATGATGTCGGACATGAGCCACTCGCCGATCAGTTCCGGCGGCGCGGCCCGGGTCGCCTTCGACAGCAGGTACCGCACCGAGCGCTCCAGGCTCCCGCCGAGCAGCTGCGCCTGGTCTTCTTCTGACCAGCTGGCCCCGAGCCTGGCCATGATCGCCGTCTCGGCTTCGAGCCAGAGCGGCTCGGAGTCGATCAGCAGCCCGTCCATGTCGAACAGCACCGCTGTGCCGGCTTCAGACACTGAAGTACTTCGCCTCGCGATGGTGCAAGACGATCGCGTCGGTGGATTGCTCGGGATGCAGCTGCATCTCCTCGGAGAGCTCGACGCCGATGCGGGACGGCTCGAGCAGTCGCACCACCTTGGCCCGGTCGGCCAGGTCCGGGCAGGCCGGGTAGCCGAAGGAGTACCGCGCGCCCCGGTAGTCGACCCGGAAGAAGCCATCCAGGTCCTCGGGATCGTCGCCACTGAACCCCAGCTCGCGCCGGACGCGGGTGTGCCAGTACTCGGCCAGCGCCTCGGTGAGCTGGACGGACAGGCCGTGCAGCTCCAGGTACTCGCGGTAGGCGTTCTTGGCGAACAGCTCGGCCGTGGCCTCGGAGATCCGCGGGCCCATGGTGGCGAGCTGGAACGCCACCACGTCGGTCTGCCCGCTGCTCTGCGGCTTGAAGAAGTCGGCCAGGCACAGCCGCCGGTCGCGCCGCTGCCGGGGGAAGGTGAACCGCTCGAGCTGCGTCTTTCCATCCTGGCCGAGCACGATCAGGTCGTTTCCCTCGCTGGCGCAGCGGAAGTAGCCGTAGACCACCGCCGCCTCGAGCAGCCCCTCGGTCTGCGCCCGCTCCAGCAACATGCGCAGCCGCGGCCGGCCCTCGGTCTCGACCAGTTCGTCGTAGCTCGCCCCGCCGCGGCCCCGTGACGGCTTGAGTCCCCACTGGCCCATGAACAGCGCCCGCTCGTCCAGGTAGGCGGCGTACTCGGCCAGCGGTACCCCCCTGATCACTTCGGTACCGAGGAACGGCGGCTCCGGCACCGGGCCATCGGTTGATATGTCCGAACGGACCGTGGCACTTGCGTCCGGTCCGTCGGCCGCGGCGGCCTGGGAGACGGCCCGGACCCGCCGGGTCCGCAGCTCGGGCAGCTTGGCCCCGGGTACGCCGCGCTTGACCGCCATCGCGGCGTCCATCAGGCGCAGCCCCTCGAACGCGTCCCGTGCGTACCTGACCTGGCCGTCGAACAGCGAGGCCAGGTCCTGCTCGACGTAGGCGCGGGTCAGCGCGGCGCCGCCGAGCAGCACCGGCCAGCGCCCGGCCAGGCCGCGCGAGTTCAGCTCGGACAGGTTGTCCCGCATCACCACGGTCGACTTGACCAGCAGCCCCGACATCCCGATGACGTCCGCGTCGTTCTCCTCGGCCGCCGCCACGATGGACGAGATGGGCTGCTTGATGCCGATGTTGACGACGTCGTAGCCGTTGTTGGACAAGATGATGTCGACCAGGTTCTTGCCGATGTCGTGCACGTCGCCCCTGACCGTGGCGAGCACGATCTTGCCCTTGCCCGACTGGTCGGTGCGGGCCATGTGCGGCTCGAGGTAGGCCACCGATGTCTTCATCACCTCGGCGGAGGTCAGCACGAACGGCAGCTGCATCTGCCCGGAGCCGAACAGCTCGCCGACCGTCTTCATGCCGTCAAGCAGCACGTCGTTGACGATCTCCAGGGCGGGCCGCTGGGCCAGGGCAGCGTCCAGGTCCGCCTCGAGGCCGACGCGCTCGCCGTCGATGATCCGCCGCTTCAGCCGGTCCCACAGCGGCAGCGCGGCCAGCTCCGCGGCCCGGCTGGCCTTCAGGTCAGCCACGTCCACGCCCTCGAACAGGTCAAGCAGCCGGGCCAGCGGGTCGTAGCCCTCCCGCCGCCGGTCGTACACCAGGTCCAGCGCCACCTGACGCTGCTCATCGGGAATCCGCACGATCGGGACGATCCGCGCCGCGTGCACGATCGCCGAGTCAAGTCCGGCCCGGACGCATTCGGCCAGGAAGACCGAGTTCAGCACGGCGCGAGCGGCGGGCTTGAGCCCGAACGAGACGTTCGACACGCCCAGCGTGGTCTGCACGGCCGGGTACCGGCGCTTGAGCTCGGCGATCGCCTCGATGGTCTCGATCGCGTCGCGGCGGGTCTCCTCCTGGCCGGTGGCGATGGGGAAGGTCAGGCAGTCGACGATGATGTCCTCGACGCGCATGCCCCAGTTCCCGGTCAGGTCGGCGATGAGCCGCTCGGCGACGGCGACCTTCCAGTCGGCGGTGCGGGCCTGGCCCTGCTCGTCGATGGTCAGCGCGATCACCGCGGCGCCGTGCTCGCGGACCAGCGGCATCACCTTCGCGAACCGGGACTCGGGTCCGTCGCCGTCCTCGTAGTTGACCGAGTTGATGACGGACCGGCCGCCGGTCAGCTCGAGGCCGGCCTCGATCACGGCGGCCTCGGTGGAGTCGAGCACCAGCGGCAGGGTGGCGGCGGTGGCCAGCCTGCTCACCATCTCGCGCATGTCGGCCGCGCCGTCCCGGCCCACGTAGTCGACGCACACGTCGAGCAGGTGCGCGCCGTCCCTGGTCTGGTTCCTGGCGATCTGGACGCAGTCCTCGAGACGGCCCTCGAGCATCGCGTCGCGGAACGCCTTCGACCCGTTGGCGTTGGTGCGCTCGCCGATGGCCAGGAACGCGGTGTCCTGGCGGAACGGCACGTGCGCGTACAGCGAAGCCACCCCCGGCTCGGGACGCGGCTTGCGCGCGACCACCGGGCGCCCGGCCACCCGGTCCGCCAGCACCGCGATGTGCTCGGGCGTCGTCCCGCAGCAGCCGCCGACCAGGGACAGGCCGAACTCCCTGGCGAACCGGTCGTGCGCGTCCGCCAGCTGTCCGGGGGTCAGCGGGTAGCTCGCGCCGTCGGAAGTAAGCATGGGCAGCCCGGCGTTCGGCTCGCAGGAGATCGGGATCCGGGCGTGAGCAGCCAGGTACCGCAGGTGCTCGCTCATCTCGCCCGGGCCGGTCGCGCAGTTCAGCCCGATCATGTCGATGCCGAGCGGTTCCAGGGCGGTCAGCGCCGCGGCGATCTCGCTGCCGAGCAGCATCGCGCCGGTCGTCTCGATCGTGACCTGCGCGATGACAAGCGAGTCCGGGGCCAGCTGAGCCGCCGCCCGCTTGCAGCCGATGATGGCCGCCTTAGCCTGGAGCAGGTCCTGGCAGGTCTCGACGATCAGCGCGTCGGCGCCGCCCCGCAGCAGCCCCTCCGCGTTGAGCTGGTACGTGTCGCGCAACTCGCGGAACGTCGTGTGGCCGAGCGTGGGCAGCTTGGTACCGGGGCCGACCGAGCCGAGCACCCAGCGCGGCCGGGCGGGCGTGGCCCAGCGGTCAGCCGCGGCGCGGGCGAGCCTGGCGGAGGCCTCGGACAGTTCCGCGATCCGGTCGGTCAGGTCGTACTCGCCGAGATTCCCCAGGTTCGCGCCGAACGAGTTGGTGGTGACGCAATCCGCGCCCGCTTCCAGGTACGCGTCGTGGACCGCGGTCACGATGTCCGGCCGGGTCACGTTCAGTATCTCGTTGCAGCCTTCGTAACCGGCGAAATCATCGACGGTGGCATCGCTGGCCTGGAGCATGGTGCCCATCGCCCCGTCGGCCACCACCACTCGCTCGGCCAATGCGGCCCGTAGTGCGCTCATCAGCCCCCCAATGTAGGCCATTACCGCCAGGATGCTCTACTTTCCCCCGCGCCCACCCTAAGCTATGTTGCCTCGCGCATGACACGCCATAGGTCACCCAACGAGTAGAGCCGACCACGTAGTCTTGAGGCGTGACGGCCGTTACGGTGCCTGGGAGGTGGAGAGTCATCGAGTTCAACGACATCGGCGAACTCACCTCTCCGGTGGCCATCGCCGGTTTCGAGGGCTGGAACGACGCGGGTGAGGCGGCCAGCGGAGTGGTCAACCACCTCGGCATCGCCTGGCAGGCGACGCCGATAGGCGCCATCGATCCCGAGGATTTCTACGACTTCCAGGTCAACCGGCCGGTGATCGAGATCGAGGGCGGCCATACCAAGCGGCTGATCTGGCCGACGACCCGGATCTCGCTCGCGCGGGCCCAGCCCGTCGACGGGTCGGTACCGCCGACCGGGCTGGCCCGGGACGTGATCCTGGTGCACGGCATCGAGCCGAACATGCGCTGGCGGGCGTTCAGCGACGAACTCGTGCGTAGCCTGGAAAGCCTGGGCGTCGAGCTGGTCATCCTGCTCGGCGCGCTGCTGGCCGACGCACCGCATACCCGCCCGGTGCCGGTATCGGTCGGTTCTTCGAACGCGAAGCTGGCCAGCGAGGTCGCGGGCGGCGGGGTCAGCCGGGTGGACTACAAGGGCCCGACCGGGATCCTCGGGGTACTGCAGCACACCTGCACCGGCGCGGGCCTGCCCACGGTCTCGCTGTGGGCGCAGGTCCCGCACTACGTGGCGCAGCCGCCCAGCCCGAAGGCTACCCTCGCACTGCTGCGCGGCGTCGAGGACATCCTGGACGCGCCGCTGCCGCTGGCCGATCTGCCCGAGGAGGCCCGCGCCTGGGAACGGGGCGTGGACGAACTCGCCCAGCAGGACTCCGAGGTGGCCGATTACGTCCGGACCCTCGAGGAGGCCAAGGACGCGATGGACCTGCCCGAGGCGAGCGGCGACGCCATCGCCCGCGAATTCGAGCGCTATTTCAGGCGGCACGGCGGCGCCGGAGAGTCAACGGGCCCGGGCGGTATCTGACCCTAGATCGGGGGCCAGGGGACGGCGGGCCAGTCGGCCGGCGGAAATGGGTGGACGCGGTGCTTGAGCAGGGTCTCGACCCTGATCTTGGTGGCGTCGATCTCGCTCGCGGTCAGCAGCCCGGACAGCTCGGCGGCCAGCGGGCCCTCGGCGAGTTCGGCGTTCAGGCGGCGCAACGCCTCCACCGAGCGCCGGGGCAGGCTCTTGCCCCGCCACTGCCACAGCACGGTACGTAGCTTGTAGTCCTCGGCGAAGCAGACCCCGTGGTCGCACCCGTACAGGTGCCCGTCGACCACGGGCAGCAGGTGACCTATCTTGCGGTCGGCGTTGTTCACCACCGCGTCGAACACGGCCATGTCGCGCAGGCCCGCGTGGTCGGTGCGGCGGGACAGGGCGATCAGGTCCACGCCGGTGTCGTGGTCGATCCACAGCTGACACATGCCGGGTCCGAACGGTCCGTCCCGCATGACCGTGGGCGGGACCACGTCCCACCCGGCCGCCCGGGAGACGACGTAGGCCGCTACCTCCCGCCCGGCCAGCGTGCCCGCCGGGAAGTCCCACAGCGGCCGCTCCCCCGCGATCGGCTTGTAGACGCAAGCAACAGTGGCCTGCTGGGTCCGGACGTTCTTGGGGTTCTTCGGGTTTTTTGTGTTCTTGGGGTTCTTGGGGTCCTTGGTGGCCCGGGGATCCGGCCTGCTGGTCGTGATCGTGCAGTACAGGGTGGCGTTGGACGCGTCGACCAGGCGCCCTTCGATCTCCAGCGTACCGCGGGTGAGCAGGTCAAGCGTGGCCTGTTCGCCGTCGTCGGTTTCCGGCCCGGCGCTGTTCGGATCAAACATGGCTGACGCGATGACCGTTCTGCCGCGGGCAGATGTGCCCGTCGGTGTCCAGCGGCAGGCCGCACAGCGGGCACGGCGGACGGCCCGCGGAGACGATCTTCGCCGCTCGCTGGGCGAAGGCGCGCGCGGCGCCCGGCGTGATGCGCACTCGCAGCACCCCCGGGCCATCGGGGGGAATGTCTTCGGCCAGTGGCTCGACCGGTTCGTCCGATTCTTCCTGCGCCTCGATGACGACCATGCCGCCGTCACCATCCCAGGCCAGGGCGATCGCACCGACCCGGAAGTCCTCGAGCAGCGGCAGGTCGAGCGGCGCGTCGTCCTCGAGCGCGGCGGGTGCGGCGGCCGGCACCTCGGGCGACCCGCCGGTACGCCTGAGTACTTCGTCCAGGAGCTCGTCGATCCGTTCGGCCAGCAGGCTGACCTGGAACTTCTCCAGGACCACGCTGGTCACCCGACCGCTGGCGGTCGCCTGCAGGTAGAAGATCCGTTCTCCTGGCTGCCCCACCGCGCCGGCCACGAACCTCTCCGGCGGGTCATAGAAGTAGACCGGCATAGTCCTATCCTCGCGTGTCCGCCGACGGTTGACGACCATCAGGAATTGAGAAAGTCGCGGAGGTCGAAGGGGTGGCGTTCGCTTGGCCGTTTGCGTGGTCGGCGTTCATGTGGTCGGCTCCGCCGGATCCGCCCCCGACCGCCGCGTCACTGGCCGCATCACTGGCCGCGCCGGGATGGTGGCCCCGGACGTGCGGCATGAGGTCATCGACTCCACCCCCTCTGTCGTTCATCCGGACCAGGAACGGCCGCAGCGGCGTATACCTGATCACGGTCAGTGAGCAGGGATCGGCCTGGATCCGCTGGCACTGATCGAGGTGCAATCCCAGGCTATCGGCCACGATCGCCTTGATGACATCGCCGTGGGAGCAGATCAGGTAGGTGGCGTCCGGTCCGAGCCTGGCGTTCCAGTCCCGGACCGCGGCCACGGCCCGGTGCTGCATGTCCGGCATGGACTCCCCGTCAGGACCGGGAAACGTCACCGCGCTGGGGTGGGCCTGGACCACGCGCCAGAGCTTCTCGGTGGCCAGCTTCTTCAGCGGCTGGCCGGTCCAGTCGCCGTAGCGGCACTCCCCCACCCGGTCATCGGTGACGACCTGCTGACCGTCACGGCCTGCCGCGATCACCCCCGCAGTCTGCGCGCAGCGTTCGAGCGGACTGCTGACGATGGCGGCCAGCGGGAGCGGGGCGAGCCGCGCCGCCAGCGCGGCCGCCTGAGCCTGGCCGCGGTCATCGAGCGGGATACCGGGCGTCCAGCCGGTCAGCACGTGACCGGTGGTCGCGGTGAGCCCGTGTCGCACCAGCAGAACCGTCGTCACGGTCTCCGACTCTAGCTGGTTCCGCGACCTACTCCGGATCCGGCTGCGCGGGAGTGTCGTCCCGTATCACGAACATCGCCGAGCCGAATTGCAGCACGTCGCCGACCCGGACCGGGACCGGCTCGCGCACCAGCCAGCCGTTCACCCGGGTGCCGTTGTGGGAATCCAGGTCGCTGAGCAGCCAGCCGTCCTCGCCGCGGTCCAGCTGGGCATGACGTCGCGATACGGACAGGTCCGCGATGCGCAGATCACAGTCCTGCGTACGGCCGATGCTAAAGCTCGTCCCGCTGCCCGGCGGGAAGACCATCGGCGCCGGCTGACCAGGGTCTCGCGGTCCGCCGGGGCCGCCGTTAGCGTCGGTCCAGGGCACTGGCGGAGGGGGCCATCCCGCGGCGTCCGCCACACTGGGCGGCGCCCATACGCCGGGCGACCCTGGCGGTGCCGGGCGCCAGTCCGCGCCCGCACCGTCCGGGTCCGGGTCACGGCGACGGAAGGCGGACCGGATCCGGTCCAGGAGCCTGGCCGGCCGCGGTGGCAGGTCACTGAACAGCCTGACCAGCTGACCGCGGTGCCGCGCCCCGATCGCGCTCTGCACGCGGAACATGAAGGTGTCGTGGGACAGCCGACCCTCGACGAACTCCTGCCGGAGCGCGCTGATGGCCAGATCGCGCTCCGCGTCGGAGGCGCGCAGATGCTCGGGCGTTGCAGGCGTGTCCGCCGCCGAGCCTCCCATGAATGGAGTATCGACATCATCCGCGCCCGGGGCAAGGGAAAGCCGCGGATATCTGCGCCGCGGGCCGACCGTTACCGGTCTGGGCCCGCCTGGTGCCGGACCTCAGGCCGTGGTCATCGCGGGCGTGCTCACCGCTGAGTTGTCCGGGGTCTGCAGCGGGAAGTGGCAGGCGGCCACGTGACCCGGGCCGAACGAGCGGAGCTGGGGCTCCTCGGCGGCGCAGATCTCCTGCGCGAACTGGCACCTGGTGCGGAACCGGCACCCCGACGGCGGGTTCACCGGGCTGGGCAGCTCGCCGCGGATGGCCGCGCCCTTCTTGGCCCGCTCTAGCGACGGCCTGGGCACCGGAATGGTGGCGATCAGGCCGGCCGTGTACGGATGCGCGGCGCGCTCGTAGATGTCCTGCCCGGAGCCGACCTCGACCAGCTTGCCCAGGTACATGACGCCGATCCGGTCGGCCATGTACTTGACCACCGCCAGGTCGTGCGAGATCACCACGTAGGTCAGGCCGTGCGAGGCCTGCAGCCGCTTCATCAGGTTCAGCACCTGCGCCCGGATCGACACGTCGAGCGCGCTGACCGGCTCGTCGGCCACGATGAGCCTCGGGTTCAGGGTGAGTGCCCTGGCCAGCCCGATGCGCTGCCGCTGGCCGCCGGAAAACTCGTGCGGGTAGCGCTCCACGGCGTTCCGCGGCAGGCCGACCTCGCCGAGCAATTCGAACACGCGGTCCCGCTGGGCCCGCATGCTGCCCATGTGCTGGATGGCCAGCGGCTCTCCGATGATCGCGCCGACCCGCATCCTCGGGTCGAGCGAGGAGTGCGGATCCTGGAACATGAGCTGCAGGTCGCGGCGCTTGCGCCGCAAGTCGCCGCCGCTCAGCTTGGACACGTCCAGGCCGCCGAGCGTGACCGAGCCGGAGTTCGGCTTCTCCAGCGCCACGATCACCTTGCCGATCGTGGTCTTGCCGCACCCCGACTCGCCGACCAGGCCGAACGTGGTTCCGGCCGGCACGGAGAAGGACACGTCCGATACGGCGTGGACGGCCCCCACCTTTCGCTGCAGCACGCCCGAGGTGATGGGAAATTCCTTCACCAGGTGGCGCAGCTCGAGCAGCGGGGCGGCGCCGTCCCCGTTCGCCGCGACCGCCTCGACCTTGCGCGCCGTTACCTCGATCCGGCCGTCGGCCGTCACTTCGAGGCCGGCCGCCACCACGATGGCTTGGACTTCCTGGGTTTCCTCGGGCGCCTCGGGAACTTCCCCGCTGGCCGACGCGGTGCCCGCCAGCGGGGCGTCGTCGACGAGGCCGCCCTTGTCGCCGGCGGAGGCTTCCCGCACGCTCTCGGTGTCCGAACCAGCCAGGCCGGTGCTCGCCGCGTCCGGCCCGCTCGCGCCGATCTCGGCCAGGGCGAGCGGCCCGTCTACCGGGTGCCAGCAGGAGAACCTGTGCTCGTAGGTCTTGCCCGACAGGGACGGCTCCTCGGTCCGGCACTTGTCCGAGGCCCGGTAGCACCTGGCCGCGAACCGGCAGCCCTGCGGCGGATGGGACAGGTCGGGCGGCAGGCCAGGAATGGCGTGCAGCGCCTTGCTGGCATCCTGGTCGAGCTGGGGAATGGACGCGAGAAGGGCCTGGGTGTAGGGGTGGTGCATCTCACTGAAGAGCTGGCGCACCTCGGCGGTTTCCACGACCCGGCCCGCGTACATGACGTTGACTCGGTCGGCGTGCCCGGCGATCACGCCCATGTCGTGCGTGATCAGCAGCATGGCCATGCCCAGGCGCTCCTTCAGGTCCCTGAGCAGGGCGAGGATCTGCGCCTGGATGGTGACGTCGAGGGCCGTGGTCGGCTCGTCGGCGATGAGCAGCTTCGGTTCGTTGGCCAGCGCCATGGCGATCATCACCCGCTGCCGCAGGCCGCCGGATAGCTGGTGCGGGTAGTCGTTGAGCCGCTCCTTCGGCCGGGGCAGCCCGACCAGGTTCAGCACCTCGACCGCCCGGCCGAGCGCCTCGGCCTTCGACGCGCCCCGGTGCAGCCGGACCGGCTCGGCCACCTGGTAGCCGATGGTCTTGGTCGGGTCGAGCGAGGTGAGCGGATCCTGGAAGATCATCGCGATCTCGTTACCCCGGACCTGCCGCAGTTCCTCCTGCCTGAGGCCGACGAGTTCGCGGCCGTCGAGCTTGATCGAGCCGCCGACGATGGACCCGCCAGGCGGCAGCAACCCCATGATCGACAACCCGGTCATGGACTTGCCGCAGCCGGACTCGCCGACGATGCCGAGGGTCTCTCCGGCTTCGACGCGCATGTCGATGTTGCCGACCGCCTGCACCACGGAGCTGGTCAGCTTGATATGCGTCGACAGGTTCTCGATGTCAAGGACGGGGGCCATCTGGCCGCTACCTCTCGTTGTGATGGCTGTTCAAGCGTGTACCCGACGGAGACGCGCGCTAACGTCGCCTCAGCCGCACGTCCAGGGAGTCACGGAGCGCGTCGCCGATGAAGTTGAGCGCCATCACGGTCAGCACGATGCAGACGCCGACCGGGTAGATCAGCCACCAGTAGCCGTCCTGCATATACCCGACGCCGTCGGAGATCATGTCGCCCCAGTCCAGGTTGGGGTAGTGCAACCCGAAGCCGAGGAAGCCCACGTAGGCGACCGCGAGGATCGCGTCGGCGACCTGGAACGTCACGTTGACGATCATCACGCCGAGCGAGTTCGGCAGCAGGTGCCTGCGGATCAGCCGCCAGCGGCCGGAGCCCGCCGTCCGCGCGGCCAGGACGAAGTTGCGTTCCCGGATCGTGAGCACCTCGCCGCGCACCAGCCGGGCCGGCACCTGCCAGGAGAACCCGCCGATGACCAGCGACAGGGACAGCACCGACGCGCCGTACCTGGACGCCAGGATGAGCACCACGAACAGGAACGGTATCGACAGGAATATATCGACCACGCGCATCAGCACGGTGTCGACGATCCCGCCGGCCAGGCCGGCGACCGCGCCGACCAGCGCGCCGATGGTAATCGCCACGAACGCGGCGAAGAAACCGATCTCCAGCGCGGCCTGGCCGCCCTTCATCAGCTCGCCGAGAACGTCGAAGCCCTGGGTATCCGCGCCGAGCGGATGCCCGGCGCCCGGCGGGTCATGAGCGTTGATCAGGCTTACGTCCAGCAGGTCCGCGTGATAGAAGAACGGCCCGAGAAAACAGAAAACCACGAAGAACAGCAGGATGCCGACGCCGACGACGGCCAGCCTGTTCCTCACGAACTCGCGCAGCGCCAGCCGCCACCCGCTCTGGACCGCGCCGACCTCGCCCCCGTCGGGGGCTCGGGTCGTATCGAGCGGCGGGAGCGACGCCTGTCCGGTTGCCATCACTATCTCCTTGCTGCCGACCGGTCAGGCCAGCCGGATTCGCGGGTCCGCGACGGTAAGCGCGAAGTCCGCGACGAGGTTGCCCAGCACTACGAAGACCGCACCGAGCAGCGTGTACGCGAGCAGCACCGGATAGTCTTCCTTTTGCAGGCTGTTAAAGAACAGGAGGCCGAGGCCCTGGTAGTTGAACAGGGTCTCGACGATCAAGTTCCCGGCTAGCAGGGCGGGCAGGAACAACCCGATCAGGGTGATCATCGGCAGCGACGCGTTGCGCGCCATGTGCCGCGTCAGCACCAGGCGCTCGGGCAGGCCCTTGGCTCGGGCCACCTTGATGTAGTCCTGGGCGAGCACGTCGATCGATGATGATCGCATGTATCTAGAGAAGTTGGCCACGGTGATCAGCACAAGGGTCAGGATCGGCAGGAGCATGTCGTGCCAGTCGCCGATCACGGTCCAGATCGACGTGGACTGGCTCGCCTCGAAACCCAAGATGGGGAACGAGAGCGCGAAGATCTGGATGAGGATGAGTCCGAGGAAGAACGACGGCATCGAGTACAGGATAAACGCCGCGCTGGTGGCCACGTTGTCGCCGAGCGAGTTCCGCCGCACCGCCTGGAAGATGCCCAGCGGCAAGGCGATCAGGATCGCCAGCAGCAGCGAGATGCCGGACAGGTAGATGCTACGGGCCAGGCGCTCTTGGAACAGGGCGGCCACGGTCTGGTTCTCCGCGTAGGAGTAGCCCAGGTTGCCGTGCAGCAGGCCGTTCATGTAACTCAGGTACTGATCGATCACCGGGCGGTCGAACCCGTTCGCCTTGTTGAAGGCGGCGATCTGCGCGTCGTTGGCCCGCAGGCCCAGCGCCAGCCTGGCCGGCGACGGGAAGACCACGTGCAGCAGCAGGTACATGAAGATGGAGATGCCGATCAGGACGATGATGGACGTCCCGATCCGGCGCAGTAGGTAGGCGCTCACCGGTGGGATCCTTCCTTCCAGGCTGGTGGCCTGTCTCCCGGTTTATCACCGGGAGACAGGCCAGTCCAGCAGGTGACGCTCGCTACTACTACTACTTGGTTACGTACCAGAACTCTGGCGTGGGGTCGTACTGCGTCAGGTTCTCGAACGCCTGCGGCGTGGTCGACGAGATGTTCGTCTTCCAGACGTAGACGTGGTCACGCAACGGCTGCCACAGCACCGGCTCGCTCGTGTTCAGGTACGACAGCTCGTTCACGACGGCGGCCGGGTCGGTGCTGGTGATGGAGGCGTTGATCAGCGAGTCGGCCTTCGGGTCGCTGTAGTCGCCGATCTGACCGGACCCGCCGGTGTTGAAGAGCCCGAACGAGGTGGGATAGGTGGAGAAGGACTCGCCGCCGAAGTCCATCATGGCCCACTTGTTGATGTTGGCCGGCGCCGCCGGGTCGATGTAGTTCTGGATCATGAAGTTGAAGTTGCTGGCCGACAGGTTGACCGTGACGCCGGCCTGCTTCGCGTTGGAGGCCAGGTCCTCGACTTCCTGGGTGATCGGCGAGGTGGCGTTGTAGATCAGGTTGAAGGACAGCTTGGTGCCGGCCGGGATGCCGGCCCCGCACTCACCCGCGCCGGTGCCCGGCTTCGCGCAGGTGTCGGTCCCGTTCGAGACGACGGTCCAGCCGTTCGACTTCAGCAGGCTGATCGCGGTGGAGATGCTGAACGGGTAGAGGGTCGTCTTGCCGTTGGGCGGCAGGAACGGGCTCTTCGGGTAGGCCCCGATCGGCCCACCGAGCACGTCGCCGTCCCCGTTGAAGTAGGCCTTGATCTGGCCTGGCTGGTCCTCCAGGTGCTGCATCGCCTGCCGGAAGTACAGCTGGTTGGCGATGGCATTGAAGTTGCCGGTCGTGTCCTTGAAGTTGTAGGCCACGAAGTAGTTGCCGAAGTCCGGCAGGCCGTAGTAGTTGTAGCCGAGTGCCTTGAGCGGCGGGAGCTGCGGGATGTCCTCCTGCGGGACATAGCCGAAGTCGACCGACCCGCTCTTGATGGCGTTCCATTCCGCCGCGTTCGAGGTGAACGGCACGCCGACGTAAGTGGACTGGGGATTGGCGTGCGGACCGCTGTAGCTGGTGTTCGGCGCCATCGTGAACGAGCCGGTGGTGGCGTTGAAGGAGTCAGCTTGTACGGCCCGTAAACGATCTGCCACAGCGGGTTGCTCGCGTAGGTGGACACCGACTTGGACTGCGCGGTCAGGTAGGCGAAGATCTTCGCCGCGTTGGCCGTGTTCGTGAAGTCCACGATCGAGCCGGACGCGGATTCCTTCGACCACGCGTGCGCTGGGCATGATCGGGACGTCCGAGGATGTTGTATTGCATCCAGGTCGGGTTGACCGCCTTGGACATGTTGACCACGATCGTGTTGGCGTTCGGCGTGGACATGCTGGTGACGATGTCCGGGAAGTAGCCGGGCACGTAGGTTGCCCAGTTCGCCGGGGACGCCTTGACCCCGGCCTTGATCATGTCGATCGTGAACAGCAGGTCCTTGGCGCTGATCGTCGCGCCGTCGGACCATTTCCAGGGCTTCAGCGTGATCGTCATAGTCTTGCCGCCGTTCGACGACACGGGCGGCGTTGACCGCGACGCTCAGCGACGTCATCGACGGTCGGGGTGGAGCCGTTCCAGCGCGTAACCACGTCGGCGGCCACATCTGCCACTCGAAGTTGAAGACTGTTGTAGACCGAGTTGGTCGAGGGCGGTCGGCATCGGCAGGATCCAGTTCGGCACGCGCGCCGGGCGTGAGCGCGTAGGTGATCGAGCCGGCGGTCCCGCTGGGCGTCCCGGCGGCCGGGATCTCCCCGATCGAGCCGGGCTGCGTTGTCACCCCGTTGCGCTTGGCGGTGTGGTAGCGCTGCTGCTGCTGCTACTGCTGCTGCTGCAGGCGGCGAGAGCGGTGATACCCGCCACCGCGAGGGCAAGCCCGCCGATGCGCTTGGTTCCGAATCTGGTCATCGCCCCTCCCTCCTTGCGCCGTTCGCGCCACTGGTCCGTCCTGGGGTCATCAGCTTGTCGCCCTTCTCTCTCGCAGTTCGCCGGTGATCCGCTCCGCCACCGTCGCGGGGGCACTGGGTCGCAATCCCCCCGATACCGGTACGGCCCGTCTCCCCGGCACATCCGCGCCGGCCCGTGACGGGCCGGCCGGTCAGTTACCGGTGTTATGAGTTAGCGGAAGCGTAAGTTCCATATTGCATCGATCTCCAGGCAAAAAAGTCACAACTTGCCATCAATCCCTTGGGGACAGCGTCCCGCCACGTCTCCGATAGCATCCAGACATTTCCGGATCTAGCCACTTTTGTCAAATCTAGTCCCAACGGACACAGCGGACCTCGGCTGCGTGAAGGCTTGCCGCGGAAGCGGCGCCTGACCGCAGAATCTCCGTCCGCGACTGCCGCCGCCGCCAAGAACGTCGGCGGAGCCACTCCCCCGTGACACCCTGGGCCGACCGCTGCACTCCCCACCGGTGACTACTAAGCGTAACTGTACAGCGATGAGTAGACAGAATAGCTACTCTAAGTACTTGACGCCGAGAAGCCTGGTTCTGCGGGCGCGGGTCAGCGGAAGATCACCGTGCGGCGGCCGTGCAGCAGGACGCGGTGCTCAGCGTGCCAGCGCACGGCGCGGGCCAGCGCGACCCGCTCGGCGTCGCGGCCGATGGCCGCGAGGTCCTCCGGGCTGCTGGTGTGGTCGACCCGAGCCACTTCCTGTTCGATGATGGGGCCCTCGTCCAGGTCGGCGGTCACGTAGTGTGCCGTCGCACCGATCAGCTTCACGCCGTGCGCGTGCGCCTGGCGGTAGGGCCGCGCGCCCTTGAAGCTGGGCAGGAAAGAATGATGAATGTTGATGATCCGGCCCGGCAGCTTCGCGCACAACGCGGGCGACAGGATCCGCATGTAGCGGGCCAGCACCACGAAGTCGATGCTCAGCTCGCTGACCAGGTCCAGCAGGCGGCCTTCGGCCCGCTGCGCGGACAGCGGGTCGTTCGGGTCGGCGGGCACGTGCTCGAAGGCGACGCCGTGCGCCGTCGCGAGCGCGGCCAGGTCGAGATGGTTGCCGATCACCAGCGGGATGTCGATGCGCAGTGACTCGGCCGCCCGCCGGTACAGCAGGTCGTTCAGGCAGTGACCGGCCTTGGACACCATGATCAGCACCCGGGGCTGGACCGCGGTGTCGTGCAGTTCCCAGTCCATGGCGAACTCGGCCGCCACCGGGCTGAACCCGGAGTACAGGTCCTGGTAGGTGGTGGCCGTCGGCTGCAGGCTCTCCACGTGGACCCGCATGAAGAACCGGCCCGCGGTCCGGTCGCCGAACTGCTGGCTGTCCAGCACGTTGCAGCCGGCCTGGTGCAGGTACGCGGCGACCGCGTGGACGATCCCGACGCGGTCCGGGCAGGACAGGGTGAGGACGTACTCGCTGCCGGCCTGGCCGCCTGCGGCGGCTCTGCTGACCTGGCCGCCTGCGGCGGCGCTGCTGGCCTGGCCGCCTGCGGCGGCGGGCATCAGGCGCCTACCGCGTGGACGCCGCCGTCGACGTGGACGATCTCGCCGGTCGTGGCGGGGAACCAGTCCGACAGCAGCGCGACGCACGCGCGCGCGACCGGCTCCGGGTCGGTGATCTTCCAGCCGAGCGGAGCGCGGTCGCCCCACACGCCCTCGAACCGGTCGAAGCCCGGGATCGACTTCGCGGCCATGGTCCGCAGCGGCCCGGCCGCCACCAGGTTGACCCGGACCCCCTTGGGGCCGAGGTCGCGGGCCAGGTACCGGGCGCACGACTCGAGGCCGGCCTTGGCCACGCCCATCCAGTCGTAGCCCGGCCAGGCCACGCTCGCGTCGAAGTCCAGGCCCACCACCGAGCCGCCGCCGCTCATCAGCGGCAGGGCAGCCACCGTGACCGCCTTCAGCGAGTACGCCGAGACCTGTACCGCGGTGGCCACGTCGGCCCACCTGGTGCGCAAGAAGTTCCCGCCGAGCGCCTCTTCCGGGTTGGCGTACGCGATCAGCGTGCAGCACGCCGTCCAGGCCGTCCACGTGCGCGGAGAGCCGTTCGGCGAGCGAGTCGAGGTGCTCCTCGCTGGTCACGTCGAGCTCGAGGACCGGCGGCGGATCAGGCAGCCGCTTGGCGATCCGCTCCACCAGGCTCAGCCTGCCGAATCCGGTCAGCACGACGCTCGCGCCCTCCTGCTGGGCCACCCGGGCCACGTGGAACGCGATCGAGGCATCGGTGATGACCCCGGTCACCAGGATCCGCTTGCCCGCCAGGATTCCCATCACAGCCTCATTCCCGTGGTGTTCGGCACACGTCCCACCCTGCCCCGCCGAGCCCGTTAACTAAATGACCAGCGGTACGAACGTTTCCCGCCGGAGCTTGTGCGCACCAGACAAATAGAGTCTCAGTGCCCCATCCCGAGCCCGCCGTCCACCGGGATGACGGCGCCGGTGATGTAGGCCGCGTCCTGGCCGGCCAGGAACGCCACGGCCGCCGCGACCTCGTCCGCGGACGCGAACCTGGCCAAGCGGGACGGCGGACAGGATGGCCGCCTTCCGGTCCTGCGACAGGACGGCCGTCATGTCGCTGTCCACGAAGCCGGGGGCGATCACGTTGGCGGTGATGCCGCGGGAGCCGAGCTCGCGGGCCAGGGACCGGGCCAGGCCGACCAGCCCGGCCTTGGATGCCGCGTAGTTGGCCTGGCCCGCCGAGCCGTACAGGCCCACGACGGAGGAGATGAAGATGAGCCGGCCGCGGCGCATCTTCATCATGCCGCGCACCGCCCGCTTGGCCACGCGGTACGCACCGGCCAGGTTCGTGTCGAGGACCAGGCCGAAGTCGTCCTCGCTCATCAGCGCGAGCAGCTGATCGCGGGTCACCCCGGCGTTCGCGACCAGCACCTCGACCGGGCCCTGGGCCTTCTCCACGTCCCCGAACGCCGCGTCGACCGACGCCGCGTCGCGCACGTCGCAGCGGACCACCTCGAGCCCGTCCACCGGCTCACCCGAGCGCGAGGTGACTGTGACGCTGTCGCCGTCGGCCGCGAGCCGCCGCGCGATGGCGAGCCCGATACCCCGGTTCCCGCCGGTCACCAGCACCGAACGCCCCATGGTCACCTCTCTCCTCGGCTCACTGAGGGTACCGCAGGCGGCGGGCGCCTCCCGGGCTCGCGGTGCGTAGCTTGGGAACGCGGCGGGAGGCGCATCCGGGGCACGGGCGAGGGCACCGGGCGAGGATGACAGCGGCGGGCGGGAACCGGGGGACGTAGGTGAGGAAGCCGGTGAGATAGGTTTTGGTGTCGTGAATGATCGAGAACTGGAGATCGACCCCGAGTTCACCGCCCTGCCCCTCCGCGACCTGGCCGACGCGGCCCTCACGCAGGCCAAGGCCCTCGGCGCCCAGCATGCCGACTTCCGGGCCGAGCGCCTCCGGGGCCAGCAGATCGGGCTGTCCGACGGGACCCCGCAGACGCTGTTCGACGCCGACGACACCGGCCTGGCCGTGCGCGTCATCGTGGACGGCACCTGGGGCTTCGCGTCGACCGTCGACCTGACCACGGACGCCGCCGCGCACGCGGCGCGGCAGGCCGTCGAGGTGGCCAAGGTGGCGGCGGCCATGAACACCGAACCCATCGAGCTCGCCCCCGAGCCCGGCTACGGCGACGTGACCTGGATATCGGCGTACCAGACCGACCCGTTCACGGTCAGCGTCGCGGACAAGGTGGCCCTGCTGGCCGAGTGGAGCACGGCACTGCTCCGTCACGACGCGGTCAGCCACGTGGACGCCGCGCTGCACCAGGTCAGGGAGTGCAAGTTCTACGCGGACGGCGCCACCGCCGCGACCCAGCAGCGGGTCCGGCTGGCCCCCGTGGTCAACGCCGTCGCGGTCACCGACGACGGCCGGTTCGACACCATGCGGACGCTCGCCCCGCCGGCCGGGCGCGGGTATGAGTACCTCACCGGCACCGGCTGGGACTTCGACGCCGAACTGGCCGAACTCCCCGAGCTGCTCGCGGCCAAGCTGAGGGCTCCCTCGGTCCAGGCCGGGCACTACGACCTGGTGATCGACCCGTCCAACCTGTGGCTCACCATTCACGAGTCGATCGGCCACGCCACCGAGCTCGACCGGGCGCTCGGCTACGAGGCCGCCTACGCCGGCACCTCGTTCGCCACCCCGGACAAGCTCGGCAGCCTGAAGTACGGATCGGGCGTCATGCACGTCACCGGCGATCGCACCGTCGAGCACGGCCTGGCCACGATCGGCTACGACGACGAGGGCGTGGCCGGCCAGACCTGGGATCTGATCACCGGTGGCATCCTGACCGGCTATCAGCTCGACCGGCGGATGGCGCGCAGCCGCGGCTTCGGCCGCTCCAACGGCTGCGCGTTCTCCGACGGCCCGAACCACATCCCGCTGCAGCGGATGGCGAACGTGTCGCTGCAGTCCGCCCCGGCGGGCGGCCCCTCGACCGAGGACCTGATCTCGGGCGTGCAGGACGGCATCTACATCCTCGGCGACAAGAGCTGGTCGATCGACATGCAGCGGTACAACTTCCAGTTCACCGGCCAGCGGTTCTTCAAGATCAAGAACGGCAAGCTGGCCGGGCAGCTGCGCGACGTGGCGTACCAGGCCACCACCACCGACTTCTGGGGCGCCATGGAGGCCGTCGGCGGGCCCCAGACCTACGTGCTCGGCGGGGCGTTCAACTGCGGCAAGGGCCAGCCCGGCCAGGTCGCCCCGGTCAGCCACGGCTGCCCGGCCGCGCTGCTGCGCGGGATACGGATCCTCAACACCGTCGAGGAGGGCCAGTGAGACCGGATTCTCGCCGCAGGAAGCCGTCGAGCGGGCCCTGGCCGCCAGCCGGTCCGAGGACTGCGTGGTGATCGCCGAGGAGACCTCCAGCGCCAACTTGCGCTGGGCGGGCAACACGCTCACCACCAACGGCGTGTCCAGCTCGCGCCAGCTCACCGTCATCGCCATCGACCGGCGCGCCGAGGGGGCCTCGGCCGGCATCATCTCCCGGGCCGGGGTCGGCCCCGACCAGATCGAGGAGGTGGTGCGCGAGGCGGAGCACGCCGCCGCCGAGGCCATGCCCGCCGAGGATGCCGCGCAGGTGACCGGGGGCGATGAGGCCGCTCCGTTCGGCAGAAATAGTGACGAACCAGGCTGGGACTCCCCGCCTGGCCGGACCGAGATCGGCGTGCTGCGCGACTTCGCGGCCGCGCTCGGCGAGACGCTGCGCCAGGCCCAGGCCGCGGACCGGAAGCTGTACGGCTTTGCCGAGCACGATCTGGTCAGCACGTTCCTGGGCACCTCGCGCGGACTGCGACGGCGGTACGACCAGCCGACCGGGCGGGTCGAGCTGAACGCGAAATCCGCCGACCTGACGCGGTCGGCCTGGACCGGCGCGGCCACCCGCGACTTCACCGACGTGGACATCGCGGGCCTGGACGCCGGGCTCAGCGGGCGTCTGGACTGGGCCAAGCGCTCGATCTCGCTGCCGGCCGGGCGGTACGAGACGCTGCTGCCGCCGACCGCCGTCTCCGACCTGCTGGTCTACCTGTACTGGTCGGCCGGGGCCAAGGACGCCGCGGACGGGCGAACGGTGTTCAGCAAGGCCGGCGGCGGGACCCGGGTCGGCGAGCAGTTGTCGTCCCAGCCCGTCACGCTGTCCAGCGACCCGCTGGCGGCCGGGCTGCGCTGCCCGCCGTTCGTGATCGCGCACGCGTCCGGCTCTGACTCCTCGGTCTTCGACAACGGGCTCACGCTGAACCCGACCGCCTGGATCCAGGACGGCACGCTGGCCGCCCTGCATTCCTCACGGCACTCCGCGGCGCTGGCCGGGCTGCCGTTCACGCCCGCCATCGACAACCTGATCTTCTCTGTGCGCACTCCCGGCTCGGCGCCCACTTCCGGCCCCGGCGCGCCGACGCTGGAGGAGATGATCGCGTCCACCGGCCGCGCGCTGCTGCTGACCTGCCTGTGGTACATCCGCGAGGTCGACCCGCAGGTCCTGCTGCTCACCGGGCTGACCAGGGACGGGGTCTACCTGGTGGAGGACGGCGAGGTGGTCGGCGCGGTGAACAACTTCAGGTTCAACGAGTCGCCGGTGGGCATGCTCGGGCGGCTGCTGGAGGTCGGCGCCACCGTGACCGACCCTGCCGCGCGAATGGGGCGACTACTTCAACCGCGCCGCGATGCCGCCGGTGCGCGTCGAGGGCTTCAACATGTCGTCGGTGAGCCAGGCCAGCTGAGGGGTCGCGAGGGCTCGCGGCGAGGCATACCGTGGAGGGGTGAGGTTGGGTCACGCTGGCCGCGGGCGGTCGCAGGTGCACATGGTGACGCAGGCACGGCCCTCGCTGTCCGATGACATCAGCTACCGGCAGCGCAGGTACCTGCTGATGATGGGCGTCCGGGCCGTCTGCTTCGTAATCGCCGTGGTTATGTTCGTCAATCACCTGGGCTGGCTGACCGTGATACCAGCCTTCGGCGCTATCGTCATTCCCTATTTCGCCGTGGTGTTCGCCAACGGCGGCCGGGAGCCGAGCAACACCCGCGGCTTCATGGAGTACCAGCCCAACCTGCCCGCGACCCGTGACCCGGCCGGCCCATCCTCAGATAACGGCCATCGGCCCGCACGGCCCGGTGGCGGCGACAACTGATTCCGCTGCTCAGCCTCCTCCAGAGATCTGGTTGTAATTGGGTCTTGACACACTAGGGGGTGTTTCCGTGTAGCATTCATATCGGTGCTCTGGTCCCCCGTCGGAGCGCCGCTGCCGGCGTTCCGGGCCCCCGTCGGAACGCCGATGATCGCGACGCCGGGTGGTTTGCCCCCGTAGCCACCCGGCGTCGCCCTAACTTCGCTGGCCTTTCAGGCCCAGCTTCGCCATTGGCTCGCAGTGCTAGCCCGGGGGGACGACCCCCCGGACCCCCCGCGTGGCGCTCTGTCGGACGGGGTGCGGTCGGAGGCCTGGTTCTGTGGATCTTCTCTGTGGCCTGGTTCTGGCCTTCTTCTGTTCTTGACTTCGGTGCACGTGCATTTTGGTCGGGGTTGAGGATTGGCTGGTTGGGATGTGTCGCAGTTAATTCGCAACAAGGGGTTGGTTGGCCAAGTTGGGGACGGCTGAGTTCGGGTAGGTCAGGGCTCGTGATGTCCCGGCCGACGGTTCGGGGCTCTGTGCTTGCTCTGAATGCACTTTGTATGCAGCGGTTACGCGGGGCAATCGAGGGTGGCTTTGAGCGGGGATTCTTAGGGATTGTTGAGATGCTTTTCGTTATTGGCTAGGCCAAATTCGGGGGAATGATCAGCAGGCGCTTACTAATGGGCGCGGTAATGCCACATTGTGGGCGGCACTCGTTATTCGGTCTTGCGGAACTCGGCTATGGCTATGGCGAGCATCGCGGCTCCCATGAACGCGACGATGGCCAGGGATAGTCCCAGTGGGACAACCCAGCCGAACCACGTGATGCCGGGGCTCAGGGTCTGCACGGCCAGCGGGCTGACCGACAGGTGGCCGAACACCGCCGACCGCATTGGGTCGACGATGTAGGTCAGCGGGTCGATGCGGGTCAGCACGGTCAGCCAGGCGGGCAGGCCGTTCAGCGGGTAGAGCGCACCGGACAGGAAAAACAATGGCAACACGAACAACTGGGTGAGCGCCATGAACGCCTGTATCTGCTTTATCCGGGCTGCCATCATGACCCCGAACGCGGTCAGCGTGAACGACAGCAGCAGCAGTTCCCCGACCAGGGTGAGCAGCAGCAGCGGGTCGTAGGGCACGTGGGCCACCCCGGCCAGGGCCAGGAAGATGAGGCCCTGGAAGGTGGCTACCGTGGCGCCGCCCAGGCACTTGCCGACCACGATGGCCCACCGCCGCACCGGCGCGACCAGCATCTCGCGGAGGAACCCGAACTCCCGGTCCCACACGATCGACGCGGCCGAGAAGATCGAGGTGAACAGGACCGACATGGCGAGCACGCCCGGGTAGATGAACGTCCTGAAGTCCACCCCGGACGGCAGGCCATGGGAGGCGAGCCTGGACAGCCCGGTACCGAGCACGAACAAGAAACAAGACCGGCTGCACCAGGGACGTGATGGCCCGCAGCCGGTCGGTGCGGAACCTGATCAGCTCGCGGCGCCAGACGATGCTCACCGCGCGCAGGTCGTGCCGCACGCTGCGCTCGGGCACGGCGACCCTGATCGTCTCGGTCAGGGCCAGTTCGTCGTCGGTGATGGTGTCCTGGGCCGGGATGTCTTTCGTTGCCACTTGCCCACCTCCCTGCCTATCTCCGGGCCTATCTCCGGGCCTATCTCCGGGCGAACCGTGTCGCGATCCGGCGGTTACGGTCGCCTATCGAGGCCTCGGCATCACGGATGGTCTTGCCCGTGTACGACATGAACACGTCGTCCAGCGAGGGCCGGGACACGCTCACCGAGCGGATGGCGACCGGCATCCCGGCGAACAGCCTGGGCACGAAGTGCTCGCCGGACTCCACCGAGAACGTCACCAGCCCCTCGTGCACGCCCGAGTCGACGCCGAACACCTCATCCAGCGCGCGGATCGCCGCCTGGTCGTCGGCCGTGCTGATCTGCACCCGGTCCTTGCCGATGGACGCCTTCAGCGCCTCCGGCGTGTCGATCGCGACGATCTCGCCGTGGTCGATGATGGCGATCCGGTCGCAGTTCTCCGCCTCGTCCATGTAGTGCGTGGTGAGGAAGATCGTGATGTCCTCGCGCCGCTTCAGCTCGTTGATGTACTCCCAGATCGAGACCCTGGTCTGCGGGTCCAGGCCCACCGTGGGCTCGTCGAGGAACAGCACCCGCGGCGCGTGCAGCAGGCCGCGGGCGATCTCCAGCCGCCGCTGCATCCCGCCCGAGTAGGTGGCCACCACGCTGCCGCGCCGCTCCCACAGCCCGACCATCTCCAGCACCTGGCGCAGCCGCGGCCCGAACGCCGCCTTGGGCACCCCGTACAGGTCGGCGTGGAAGCGCAGGTTCTGCTCCCCGGTCAGGTAGTTGTCCAGGGTGGTGTCCTGGAACACCAGGCCGATGTTGCGGCGCACGGTGTCCCGTTCCCGGACCACGTCGTGACCCGCGACCCTGGCGGAACCCGAGGTGGGATCCGCCAGGGTGCACAGGATCTTGATCGTGGTGGACTTGCCGGCGCCGTTCGGGCCGAGAAACCCGAACGTCTCCCCGGCGGCGACTTCGAAGTCGATGCCGCGGACGGCATCGATCTCGCCGTACTTCTTGGTCAGCGCGCTGACCGAGATAGCCTTTGCCACTCCTACGCTTCCTGCTCCGTGTCCTCGTCGTCTGCGGCGAGGATACGGTACAGGGCCTTGCGGGTGTCGGCCAGGATCTTGCTGGCCTGCTGGACCTGGGCCGGCGAGCCGGCCTGAGCGACCTGCACGGTGGCCATGGCCACCTGGCGGGCCAGGTTGTGCATCTGGACCGCGGCGTCGTCGACGCTGCCGGTCACGGCGTCCCAGGACGCCTTGAGCTCGTCGGCGTGGGCCTGGACGTAGGCCCGGCCCTCGTCGGTCAGCGTGTAGTTCCGCCGCCGGTCTTCGCCGGCCGCCGCCGCGATCAGGCCCTCGTCCTCCAGCTGCTGCAGCGCCGGGTACACCGACCCCGCACTCGGCCGCCACACGCCCTGCGTGCGCTCGCCGATCTCCTGGATGATCTGGTAGCCGTTCCACGCCTGCCCCTCGCCCAGCAGGTCGAGGATCGCGGCCCGGACGTCACCGCGCCGCACGCGCGGCCCGCGTCCTCCGGGGCCACGGAACCTCGGCGGCCCGAACGGCCCGCCGCGCATCTCGAACTGCCACGGGCCCGGGCCCGGGCCCCACGGTCCGGGGCCGCCGCGCATCCGGCCGCGCCCTCGCGCGTGCCCGCGGTGTCCTTCTCGGGGATCTCCCCATGCTTCGTCATGCATTGTGATACTCCTTATAGCTCTCTAGATCGCTTCTCGATCCTTGTAGTTAGGTTAACGATATATCGGCATCGATCGCATGGCAAGGCTTCGAGTCCAAGATTTTTCCGAACGGGCCGTGGCGCGTGCCTCGCGGGCTAGGTTTCGCCGCGGCGAGACGGCCCGACCCAGCGGCGCAGGCGGCGAGGCGGGCGGCACACGGCACGGCGGCGAGGCGGCGCACCGTCGGGCGGCGCGGGCGGTACGGGGCCAGTGGCGCCACATGCACGGATGGGCGGGCGGCTGACCTGCCTGGTGAGGCACGGCGATTTCCGGATGACGGAAATGACCGCGGACCGTTCGGGGCTTCGTGGCACACATGCCCTGAAAGCTCAGATGTCTGCATAGGCGGGGGCGCGGGCACAAATGCCGGACATCGCGCAGATTAAAGGGGACAGTGGGCACACAAGCTCCGGGACATGACGCGCCTGGGCGGAGGCACGCGCCTATACGGAGCGCGCGGCTGGGCTAAGGGCGGACCGGGAGGGTGTACTCGCGGCGGATGCTGTTGCCGAGGCGGGAGATGTCGGCGCCGTAGATGTGCATGGAGATGGCTACGGTGTCGCCGGTGTTGCGGACGCGGTGGATGTCACCGGGCGGGGCGAAGCCGCTCACCGCGCCGGGTTGGTTCACGTTGCGGGCGGCGAGCTGGAGCGCGCGGGCGTCGTCGGTGAGGGCGAAGATCTCCTCGTACTCACGGCCCTGCAGGACGCCGGTGACGCACCAGGCCACGTGGTCGTGAATGATCGTCTCCTGCCCGGGCAGCCAGACCATGGCCGCGATCGAGAACGAGCCGTCGGGCTCGCTGTAGAGCAGGTGGCTCTGATAGCAGGACGGGTCGCCCTGGCGCAGGTGGGCGGGGAGCAGATCCGCCGGGTCGGGAAGGTTGGCGCGCAGGGCGCATGCGACGCGATCGGCGGTCTTCTGCCAGCCCAGGGCCAGGCGTACTTCGGCGCGGACCGCCCGCACGAGGCCGTCCGGACACTTTCCCGCGGCCGCCGCCGGGCCCGCGACCGCAGTATCCGTACTGGTCAGTGACATGACACCTCCCTGGTGAGGATCCCAGGTTAGCGATCAGCGGTGTATTAACACCAATGCCAATCCAGTGGCTGACCGATAGGCAACGTTGATCAATGCTGATGGCGGGGTGGCTGGGACCTGGTCGCGGCGGCCAGGGCCGCGGCCATTGGGCTAGTCGGCGACGGCGGAGTAGGCGACCACGCCGCGGCGCATCGCGTCGATCGCGGCCCGGGCGGTCGCGGACAGGCTACGCGACGCCCGGCCGGCGGTGGCCGCGGCAGGGGCGGGGGCGGGGGCCGGGGCGGGGGCGGAGGCCGGGGCGGGGTGTGGGGCGGGGGCGGCGGAGGCGATCTGGTCTAGGAGGTCGATGAGCTGCTTGACCGAGCGGACGAAGTCGCCGGGGGTCAGGTCGGGTGATTCGGCCAGGACGTTCTCCAGCTTGACGCCGCGGGCCCAGCGGTAGGCGGCCCACGCGAAGCCGAAGTCGGGTCCGCGGAGGAACGACAGGTCGTTATCCTTCTCCAGCTGATCGAGCTCGCCCCAGGTCCGGACCATCTCGGCCAGCACCTCTGGCGGGCGGCCCTTGGGCAGCCGGGGCGGAGCGGTGTCGTCCGGTTGCCGCGACTCGAAGGAGAGGGCCGACACGCAGGCGGCGAGTTCGGCCGGGGACAGGCCGTCCCACAGGCCGCGGCGCATGCATTCGGCCGCCAGCAGGTCGAGCTCGGAGTACAGGCCTGCCAGCCGGCGCCCGTCCGCGGTGACCGTGTCCCCGTCCAGGTAGCCGAGCCGCTCCAGGACGCGGCACACCCGGTCGAAGGTGCGGGCGATGACGTGCGAGCGGCCGGCCACCCGGTGCTCGAGCGTCTCGGTCTCGCGGGACAGCCGGATGTAGCGTTCGGCGTACCGGGCGTGATCCTCGCGGTCCGGGCAGTCGTGGCAGGGATGCCGACGCAGGCGGCGCCGGAGTTCGGCTATCTCCTCGGGCCCGTCGTCGTGGTCGGCGTGCCCGTTGTCCGCGGCCCGGACCCGGCCCTTTCCCGCCCCACCCGCCGGCCCGCCCGGCCAGCCGGTTCCGCATGGTGGCCGCGAGGTCCTTGCGGTGCTCCGGCGACCGCGGGCTGAACCAGTTGGGAATCCGGATCTTGTCGATGACCTCGGGCGGCACCGGGAAGTCGGCGATGGCCAGCCGCTTGACCTGCCGTCCTTCGGTGAGCACGAGCGGTCCCGGCCCGGCGGGCCGCCCGTTCCCGCTGTCGGCGCCGCGGTCGGCGGGCGCCCGGTGACCGGCGCCGTCGCGTCCGGCGGGGCCGCGGCCGGCGCTGGCCCCGCGGGCCTGGTGCAGGCCGGGCTGCAGGACGACGGCCAGGCCGGCTCGCCTGCCGCCCGGCACGCGGATGATGTCGCCGGGGCGGAGCAGCCCGAGCGACCGGGCCGCCTCGGCCCGGCGGGAGCTGGCCCGGGCCCGGGACAGGTCGCCCTCACGGTACGACAGCGTCCTGCGCAGCTGCGCGTACTCGGCGAAGTCGCCCTTGTCGCACGTCATCGCGGCGGCCAGGTCGGCCATCGCCTGGCGGTTCTTGCGGACCTGCCGGGCCAGGCCGACGACGCCGCGATCGGCCTGGAACTGCGCGAACGAGGACTCGAGCAGGGCCGCCGCCCGGGCCCGGCCGGCCCAGCCGGTCAGGTTGACGGCCATGTTGTAGGAGGGCCGGAAGCTGGAGTTCAGCGGGTAGGTCCGGGTGCTGGCCAGGCCGGCCACCGCGCCGGGATCCATCCCCGGCTGCCACAGCACGACCGCGTGCCCCTCCACGTCGATGCCGCGCCGCCCGGCGCGCCCGGTCAGCTGGGTGTACTCCCCCGCGGTCAGGTTCGCGTGGGTCTCCCCGTTCCACTTGTCGAGCTTCTCGATGACCACGGTCCTGGCCGGCATGTTGATGCCGAGGGCGAGCGTCTCGGTCGCGAACACCGCGCGGACCAGCCCGGCGGCGAACAGTTCCTCGACCACTTCCTTGAAGGCGGGCAGCATCCCGGCGTGGTGGGCGGCGATCCCGCGTCGCAGCCCGTCGAGCCACTCGCCGTAACCCAGCACGATCAGGTCCTCCGGCGGGATGTCCGCGGTGCGGCGCTCGGCGGTCTGCTGGATCACCTCGGCCTCTTCCGGCGTGGTGAGCCGCAGTCCGGCGGCCAGGCACTGCTGGACGGCCGCGTCGCAGCCGGCCCGGCTGAAGATGAAGGTGATCGCGGGCAGCAGCCCGCTGGCGTCCAGCCGGGAGATCACGTCGGGCCGGTAGGCCAGCGGGAACCGGCGCGGCCGACGGCCGCCCCGGCCGGGCCGGGCCGGGGCCTTGCGCTCGATCCAGGTGTCCCGCTGGGCCACCCGGAGCAGCTCGGGGTTGACCCGGGTGTGGTCGTCGTCGGTGAACAGGTCGTACAGCCGGTTCCCGGCCAGCACGTGCTGCCACAGCGGCACCGGCCGGTGCTCGTCCACGATGACCGTGGTCCCGCCGCGGACCTGGTCCAGCCACTCGCCGAACTCCTCGGCGTTGCTCACGGTCGCGGACAGCGCCACCACCCGCACCGACTCGGGCAGGTGGATGATCACTTCCTCCCAGACCGCGCCGCGGGAGGAGTCGGCCAGGTAGTGCACCTCGTCGAGGACGACGTAGCCGAGGCCCGCCAGCGTCGACGATCCGGTGTACAGCATGTTCCGCAGCACCTCGGTGGTCATGACCACCACCGGCGCGTCGCCGTTGATGCTGTTGTCCCCGGTGAGCAGGCCCACCGTGTCGTGGTCGTACCGCCGGACCAGATCGGTGTACTTCTGGTTGGACAGCGCCTTGATCGGCGTGGTGTAGAAGCACTTGCGGCCCTGAGCCAGGGCCAGGTGCACGGCGAACTCGCCGACCACGGTCTTGCCGGATCCGGTGGGCGCGGCGACCAGCACGCCGTGGCCCGTGCCCAGCGCGCGGCACGCGTCCACCTGGAAGTTGTCGAAGTCGAAGTCGTAGAGCCCGCGGAAGGCGGCGAGCTCCGGGTCAGACTGCCGTTCGCGGGACGCAGCGTACCGTTCCGCCGGAGTAGTCATGGGTTAGAGCCTAGGGTGGGTTCGGGGGAGAGATAGAGCCGCGAACGGAGCCCGGCCGTCAGTTGAACCGGCTGCGGTTCTCTGTGTCGTCGAGCTCGATGGGGGACAGTTGGTCGTCGGCCAGGTCGGCGTAGGGGTCGGGATGCAGCCGGGCGCGGCGGCGGTCGTTGGACCAGACGATGAACTCGGCCACCTCGACCAGCGCGGCGCAGCCCCCGCCCAGGATCAGCATGGTGATCGGGTCCGGGCTCGGGTTGGCCATCCCGGCGATCAGGAACACCCCGAAGATCATCACCCGCCGCCACTTGCGGAACCGCTCGTGGGTCAAGATCCCGGCCAGGTTCAGCATGACGATCAGCAGCGGCACCTCGAACGCGATCCCGAAGGCCAGCAGCATGGCCATGACGAAGCTCATGTACTGATCGACCTGGATCAAGTTCGCCACCCCGTGCGGGGTCAGGCCCAGCAGGTAGTGCATCGACCGGCCCAGCGACCAGTACGCCAGCGTGACCCCGGTCAGGAACAGCGGCACCGCCGTGCCCAGGAAGATGTAGCTCCACCGCTTCTCCCGCGCGTACAGGCCCGGCGCGATGAACGCCCAGATCTGGTACAGCCACACCGGCGAGGACAAGATCACCCCGGCGATCACCGCGACCTTGACCCGCAGGTAAAACGGATCCAGCGGCCCGTCCAGGGCCAGCTGGTTGACCCCCAGCGTGTTACACCCGGTCTGCCCGCGGATCACCGCCGCGCACAACGGCCGCTCGATCACGTTCCAGATCGGGGTGAAGAAGATGAACCCCGACGATCATCCCCGCGCCCAGGGCCAGCGCGATCTTGACCACCCGGTTGCGCAGCTCCCTGATGTGATCCATCAGGGGCATCCGCCCCTCAGGGTTCTGCTGCCGCTGGGCGTGCACGAACTTCTCGCCTACGATCCGGGCGCCCTGGATGGCACCGGGGAGTTTCGCCATCAACGCCTCCCGCCGCTACCTACTTCCAACCAGGAGCTAGCCGGGTTGCTGGGTCCGCTGCGCCTCGACCGGAGCCGGATCCATCGCCGCGGCCCGCTGCAGGTCGCGGATCTGCTGCTGCAGCGCGTCAATCTGGGACTGCTGCTGGTCCGGTTGCGGCGCCGCGGCGAGCTCGGCCTGCGGGAACCCGTTGGCCGTGCCGCTGGAGGCCTGAGCCTGAGCCTGAGCGGGGCCGTCCGGCTCCGTCTCATCCTCATGCAGGCCCTGCACTTCCCGCTTCAAGATGCGCATCGACTGGCCCAGGGACCGCGCCGCGTGCGGCAGCTTCTTCGATCCGAACAGCACGATCAGCACGACAGCGACAATCAGGATCTTCCACGGGCTGTCGAACAGGTCACCAATCATGTCCGTTCCTCTTTAGCGCCGGAGACTCTTTCTCGGCCTGAGTCTACACGGCAGCCCCGCAACAGGCGGTTTGTGCCGGCGGACGGCGTGCGGCGGCCGATAATACGACGTAGTTGGCCAGGGCCGCGGTGGCCGCGTCCCGGATTTCGGCCACCAGTTCGGGCGGCGCGATGACCCGGCCGTCCTCGCCGAGCCGCAGCGCCAGCCGCCGCACCCATCCGGTATCCGGGGTCCGGAGCACCACCCGGAGCCGCCCGTCGGGCAGGTCCGTCACTGACTCGCAGGGGTAGTCCTCGGCCACCCAGCGCCCCTCGGCGGACAGCTCGAGCTCGACGTGCACGTCATCGGGCGACGGCCGGAACAGCCCCTGGTCCACGTCGACCGGCGTGGCCTCGGGCGGCGGCGCGGCCGCCTGGTCGAGCACGGTCAGCACCAGCACCCGGTCCAGCCGGAACACCCGCATCCCCTCGGCGCGCAGGCACCAGCCCTCCAGGTAGGGCCGTCCCTCCACCACCAGCAATCGCATCGGGTCCACGTCGCGTTCGGTCGCTTCGTCCCGGCCCGGCACGTAGTAGCGCAGGTGCAGCCGCCGTCCGGCGGTGATGGCGGCATTGATCCGCGCGGCCAGGACGGCGGTTCCGTCGCCCTGCAGGTCGACCTGGACCGCGACCTGGGCGCTCGCCGAGGCGGCCTCCCCCGCCGCGGCCTCGAGCTTGGCGATCAGCCTGGACATGGCCGACCTGTCCTGCTGGCCCGGCAGCTCGGCCAGCATCCGGAGCGCGACGAGCAGCGCGCTCGCCTCGTCGACCGCGAGCCGCAGCGGGCGGCCCATCGATTCGGCCTGGCTGACCACGATCTCGCCACCCTCGTACGACAGGTCGATCGGGCAGTAGGGATCGGGCGCGCGCAGCTCGACGCACCACAGCAGGTTCAGGTCGTCGACCAGCTCACGCTCGCTGACCCCGAAGTCCGCCGCGGTCTCGGCGAGCCCGACCACCTTCCTGCTGACCACGTACGGCACCAGGGCCAGCAGCCGCTGCAGCCGCTCCGTCGACGTAACCGCACTCACGCTGTATCTCCCGCTCGCCTCCGGGGCGCCTTAAGGTGCCGCCTTCCCTCGTCGCTCCTTCGTCGCTCCTCAGTCCAGGCGGCACCGCGCCCCTTCGGCTCGCTCACGCTAGGACTCCCTTGAGGCGGGCGATGACGGCTTCGCGCAGGTCGGGCGGGTCGAGGATCACCGCGTCGGGGCCGAAGGAGGCGGTGTAGTCGGCGAAGGATCCCACGTCGGCGAAGCGGGTCGTGACCAGGTCCCAGCCCGCGGGGCCGGTCTCGTCGGCGCGCACCGAGACGGCGTGCTGGCGCAGGCCGACGCCGGTACCGGACCGGACCCGAAGGACCGCGGTGTGCTCGCGGGCGCGGCGAATCCCAGTCCCGGACCAGCTCGCGCACGTCGGCGCCGTCCGGTACGGTCACGCTGCCCGGCGGCCCGCAGAACTTCACCGCTCCGGCGATCCGGCCGAGCCGGAACACCCGGGTGGCATCGCGGCCCCGGTCCCAGCCCGCCACGTACCAGCGGCCGTGCCGGTTCACCACGCCCCACGGCTCGAGTTCACGCCGCTGCGGCTCGCTCCGGCCCGCCGCGCGGTAACTGAACGTCACCGGCCGGTGGTCCCTGACCGCTTCCCAGAGCGGACCGAAGGCCGGCTCGGGCGTGCCGAGCCGCGGCTCGATGACCTGCGGGGCGGGCTGCTCGTCGGCGGCATCCATGCCGGCCGCTCGCAGCTTCAGCAGCGCTCCCGCGGCCGCGCCGGCCAGCTCGGCCCGCTGCCAGACCCGGGCGGCCAGGCCGAGCACCGCCGCCTCGTCCGCCTCGAGCCGCAGTTCGGGCAGCTCGTAGGCCTGCTGCCGGATCCGGTAGCCGGGATCGTCGTCGAACGGGTGGTTGAGGCCGGTCTCCAGCGGCACACCGAGGTCGCGGAGGTCCTCCTTGTCCCGCTCGAACATCCGCTTGAACAGCTCGTCCTGCTCCGGGTACCCGGGTACGGCCTGGCGGATCTGGTCCGCGGTCAGGTAGCGACTGGTAGACAGGAGGCACACGACAAGGCCGAGCAGCCGCTCGGTCTTGCGCTTCGACATGGGCCCTCCAAACCCCTGCTGGTGGCTCCAGGCTATTGTCTCCCAGGCAGTGCTGCGCTGCCGCCTATAGGCTCCCGGCGTGATCACATGGCGGAACGGCACGGTCAGCGGGACGCGGCGGGAGTGGCCGGGCGCGGTCGAGCTTGACGTGTCGGTGGACGGGACGGTCGTACGGGCGCTGGCCTACCCCGCCCTGACCGGGCTCCCCCGGCCCGGCGACCGGGTCCTGCTGAACACCACGGCGCTCGATCTCGGGCTCGGCACCGGCGGCTACGCCCTGGTGGTCGCGATCCCCGACCGCCTGCCGCCCGACCCTGGGCCCGGCGGCCACCTGGTCAAGGCCCGCTACACGCCCATGCAGGCGACCGTGGCCGGCGCCGACGAGCAAGGGTCCGAATACTACGACGTGCTCCGTGAGGCAGACGGACATCGCGGGGATGCCGGTAGTGGTGGCCGACCTGCACTCGGCGCTCCCGGCCGTGCTGGCTGGTGTCTTTGATGAGGCCGAACGGACCGGTGATGACAGTTCTGCTACCCGGCATCCGCCCCGGGTGGCCTACGTCATGCAGGACGGCGGTGCCCTGCCGGCCTGGTTCTCCCTGACCTGCGCGGCGCTCAAGGACGCGGGCTGGCTCGCCGCGACCGTGACCACCGGGCAGGCGTTCGGCGGGGACCTGGAGACGGTGACCGTGCATACCGGATTGCTCGCCGCCCGGCATGTGCTCCAGGCCGATATCGCGGTCGTCGCGCAGGGCCCGGGCAACCTGGGCACCGGGACCCGCTGGGGTTTTTCCGGGGTGGCGGCCGGCGAGGCGGTCAACGCCGTCGCGGCGCTGGGCGGACGTCCGGTGGCCTGCCTGCGGGTGAGCGAGGCAGATCCGCGCGAGCGCCACCGGGGCATCTCGCATCACAGCCTGACGGCGTACGGCCGGGTGGCGCTGGCCCGGGCGGACGTGGTGGTCCCTGGCCTGCCCGGCCCGTTCGGCGCCCGGGTCGCGGCGCAGGCGGCCGAGTTGGGCACCCGGCACTCGATCGTCACCGTGCCCGTCGACGGTCTCGAGACGGCGCTGCGGGCTAGCCCGGCCCGGCTGTCCACGATGGGCCGGGGGCTAGCGGACGACCTGGCGTATTTCCTCGCGGCAGCGGCGGCTGGCCGTCACGCCAGCCGCCTGCTGCGCGGGGACGCGGCGGCCAGCTAAGCGGCTGGCTTGAACGCGTCGATAATGTCGACGACGAAGACCAGCGTGTCCTTGCCGGTGATGCCGGCCTGGGACTGGCCGGCGCTCCCGTAGGCGTCCTTCGGCGGGATGACGAGCATGACCCGGCTGCCCACGGTCTGGCCCGCCAGGCCGGTGTCCCACCCGGGGATCACCTGCTCCGGCGACGCGCCGATGACGAAGCCGAACGGGGAACCAGACGTCCAGGAGGAGTCGAAGACCTTCTTGGTCCGCCAGATGTAACCGGTGTACTGCGCGATGACGTACTGGCCCTTGACCACCTTCGGGCCGCTGCCCTTGATCAGCGTCTTGGTCACCAGGGCGGAGGGCGGGTTATTCGCCGGGATCGTGATCGTCGGCGCGCTGCCGGCATGGGCCGTGACCGTCGGCAGGCTGCCACCGCCGTTCGACTCCTGGGTGCCGGACGCGGACGCCGTGTCGGCGTAGGACTTGATCACGTCGATGACGAACACCAGCGTGGTGCTGCCGGTGATGCCGAGCTGGGAGTTCCCCGAGGTCCCGTAACCTTCCGCGGGCGGGATCACGGCCAGGACCCGGCTGCCGACCTTCTGGCCGATCAGCGCGGTCTCCAGGCCGGGCAGCATCGTGCCGCCGATCACCGTCGGGTTCTGGGTGAAGGTGTTCGCCTTCAGGGTGTTGCTGGTCCCGTTCCAGAAGTACAGGACGAAGTTCGCCGCCATGGCGTCCGCCTTGGTCACCGTGGAGCCGGTACCCGGGATCACCGTCTTGACGGTGAGCTTGTTGTTCGCGTCGAGCTTGGGGATCTTGACCACGGGCGTCGTGCCGAACGCCCCAGCCACGGTCACGGACGCGTTCGCGTTCGAGCTGTTGGCGGCGGCACTCGAACTCGAGCTTGAGCTCGCGGTTGGCTTCGACGAGCCGCAGCCGGCGATGACCAGGCAGGCCAGCAGGGGAATAACGGTGATCGCAAGAAGGCGTCGCATTAAAACCTCAATGGTGGTGGGCGTCAGGCGCAGTCAGCCTACTGGCTGTATTGACCCAGGGGGGACAGTACTGGCCTAGGGGGCGGTACTGGCCCAGGGGGGACGACCCCCCTGGAACCCCCCGCCTGCCCGCTGCGGTTACTCACCGTAGTATCGCGCGGCCCGGGGGGTCGTCGACCCCCGCGGAGCCGCACGATCACATACCCGCTATGAGCTTTTCGACCCGTTCGTCCACTGACCGGAACGGGTCCTTGCACAGGACGGTGCGCTGCGCCTGGTCGTTCAGCTTCAGGTGCACCCAGTCGACGGTGAAGTCACGCCGCTTCTCCTGCGCCCGGCGGATGAACTCACCGCGCAGCTTGGCCCGGGTGGTCTGCGGCGGAACCGACTTGGCCTCGAAAATGTCGATGTCGCGCGCGGCCCGCTCCACCGCCCCGGCCCGCTGCAGCAGGTAGTACAGGCCCCGGCCGCGGTGCACGTCGTGGTAGGCCAGGTCCAGCTGGGCGACCCGCGGCGAGGACAGCGGCAGGTCATGCCGGGCCCGGTACCGCTCGATCAGCTGGTACTTGGTCACCCAGTCGATCTCCCGGGCGATCAGGTCCAGGTTGCCGGTCTCGATCGCCCCCAGCGCCCGCTCCCACATGTCCAGCACCCGCTTGCTCACCGGGTCGGCGCCGTTCTTGTCGGTGAAGTCCTTGGCCCGGTTCAGGTACTCGTACTGGATGTCGAGCGCGCCGAGCTCACGCCCGTTGGCCAGCCGGACCCGGCTGCGGCCGGTCATGTCGTGGCTGACCTCGCGGATGGCCCGGATGGCGTTGTCCAGGGTCAGGTCCCGCATGATCGCCCCGGCTTCGATCATCCGCAGCACCAGGTCGGTCGAGCCGACCTTGAGCAGCGTGGTGGTCTCGCTCATGTTGGAGTCGCCGACGATCACGTGCAGGCGGCGGAACCGCTCGGCGTCCGCGTGCGGCTCATCCCGGGTATTGATGATCGGCCGCGACCGGGTAGTGGCCGACGACACGCTCTCCCAGATGTGCTCGGCCCGCTGGCTGACGCAGTACACCGCGCCCCGCGGCGTCTGCAGCACCTTCCCCGCACCGCAGATCACCTGGCGGGTGACCAGGAACGGGATGAGGATGTCGGCCAGCCTGCCGAACTCGCCATGCCTGCCGACCAGGTAGTTCTCGTGGCAGCCGTAGGAGTTCCCGGCCGAGTCGGTGTTGTTCTTGAACAGGTAGATGTCCCCGGCGATGCCCTCCTCGCGCAGCCGCCGGTCGGCGTCGACCAGCAGGCCCTCCAGGATCCGCTCGCCCGCCTTGTCGTGCGCGACCAGATCCAGGACGTTGTCGCATTCGGGGGTGGCGTACTCCGGATGGCTGCCCACGTCGAGGTAGAGCCGCGCGCCGTTCCTGAGGAAGACGTTGCTGCTGCGGCCCCAGGACACCACGCGCCGGAACAGGTACCGCGCCACCTCGTCGGGCGACAGCCGCCGCTGCCCGCGAAAGGTACACGTGACGCCGTACTCGTTCTCAACCCCGAAGATTCGCCGATCCACACGCCAAGGCTACGTCCCGTTGCCCCCTGACAACAGCATCCCGGCGTGTTGCCCGCTGGCACGGCACCGGCCGCCACGGTCCCCGCCCGCCCCGGCCAGCGTCCTTGTCGCCAATCCCGGAGGCGGCCCGCCCGACGGCATTCGGCTTGTAGGATCGGCTGCGGGCAGATATGAAGACACGAGACGCAAGGGTCTCCCGGATGGGCCGGATTCGATTCCCAAATCCCAGCCGGAGACCCCTTGGCGGTCAGACCGTGACAAAACCGGCACCCGGGCTGCCCGGCGGAAGCCCAGGTCGTAAGCCAACCCTTAAGTTCCTGGTCGGGCCGTACGGACCGGTTCTGGGTCGGCAATAGGAAAGTGACGATGACAATGGGGATCGACTACCAGCGCCTGTACGAGTATCGCTTCCGCGACGTCGACCAGGTGAGCCGCCAGGCGGTCTGGCATGAAATCGCCGCCGATATATACCGCCGCATGGGCGCGCCGAAGAAGGTGCTCGACCCGGCCGCGGGCCGCTGCGAGTTCATCAACGCGGTCCCGGCAGCGGAGCGGTGGGCGGTAGACACCGTCGATCACAACGAATTCCGTCACTCCGACATTAAAGTAATAATTGCCGACATCCTGGACGCCGAACTCCCGGCGGACTACTTCGACGGTGTCTTCGTCTCCAACTTCCTCGAGCACCTACCCAGCCAGGACGTGGTCGGCACGGTGCTCGCCAAGCTCCGCGAATCGATGGAACCCGGTGGCACGCTGGCCGTCCTCGGGCCGAACTTCAGGTACTGCGCAAACGAGTATTTCGACTGCGCCGACCACACGCTGGCGCTGACGCACGTGGCGGTGGTCGAGCATCTGTACGCGGCCGGCTTCGAAGTCACGTGCCGTTATCCCGCGGTTCCTGCCCTATTCCTTCCGCAGCCGGATTCCCGCTTCTCCCGCGCTGGCGCGGATCTACCTTCGAGTTCCCGCGCTGTGGCGAGTGCTTGGTAAGCAGTTCCTGGTGCTCGGGGTCAAGGGGCGGGAGAACTGAGCAGGTTCTTGTTCCAGACCAGCACGGTATACGGCCCGACATGGTAGGTGCGGGCGGGCGGGCCTAGGGCCGCCAGAGCCGAGGCGCTGGGCTGGAAGTGGTTGAAGTAGCCGGCCTGGTTCTCGGTGACCAGGAAGGTCGCGCGCTGGTCGTACCAGGAGCCCTTGGTTTCCCATAGGTAAGGCCGCAGCGAGGGCTGCACGGCCCGGACCGCGACGGCCCCGTCGCTGCCGACGGTGACGATGCTCGACTGCCAGTACCCGGAGATGCCGCTGGTCAGGTGGTGCTCGGTCAGGAACGTCGCGAGCTGGGCGTTGGCCGGCGGGACCGACGGCTGGGCGGCGGCGTACCCGAGGCTGGCCAGGTAGCCGACCGCCAGCGCGGACGCCAGCCCGGCGCGCCACCGGCGGCCGCGAAGCCAGCCGAGGACGTCGACCTCGCCGCCGCGCAGGCGGGTGGTCAGGGGCTCGGCCAACACCCGGCCGGCCAGCACCGCGCCGAACGGCAAGACCACCGCGAACTCCCGTGCGTTCAGGTCGGTCGCGTCAGCCAGCGTGCTCGGTATGTAGACCAGCACGTTGAGGACGATGGCGAGGAGCAGGACCTGGCTGACCAGGTCGGGCCAGCTGACGAACCGCCGCACCACCCGGCAGATGGCCCAGGCGACCAGGGCCACGCCGACCAGGTGCAGCAGCGCGAAGGTCAATTCGACCGCGGGCCCCTGCGGCTTGGCGCCGAACAGCGCGAGCAGGCCCTCCCCGGTCACCCACGCGTGCTTCGCCCAGGTGTGCAACGGGGCCAGCTGGTAGCCAAGCGGGTGCAGGATGAACCCCCCGCTGGCCGACAGCAGCCGGTTCACCAGGTCGGCCAGGCCATAGGCCAGGATCGCCGCGGCGGCCAGGGACACCTCGTACCAGCTCGCCTGCAGGGCCGCGCCGCGATCCGGCGGGCGGGCGGACAAGACGGCGCGCAGGACGCGCAGGCCGCAGACCGCGACGAGGGGGACGATCCCCACCACGAGCACGAGCGGGTCGGCGACCAGGACCCAGGTCAGCAGTAGCCCGACAATGACCGGAATGAACCATACCCTCGCGGGGGGGTCTGGGGGGTCGACCCCCCGGGCAAGCACTGCTTGGTCGCGGCCCAGTCGATGACCAGCCAGGTCAGCATCAGCGGGACGGCGGTGCCGATGTGCCCGACGGACAGCAGCAGGACGAAGACCCCCACCCCGAGCTGCGGCGCGACCATGAGGCCGCCGGTCAGGGCCATCCGCGGCCACGCGGCGCGGCCCGCGGCCCGGTCCCGGGGCCCGCGGGCCAGCAGGACGGCGAAGAGCACGGCCAGCGTGTAGGTCATCGCCGCCGCGATGTGCGCGGTGTCGGCGTGCAGGCCGAGGAGGCCCTCGAGCATCGCGTACTGCGGCAACTCGGTCGGGTAGAACGAGACGTCGGACAGGTACCAGCCGTGCAGCAACGCGTTGCCGTGCAGCATGTCCCACGACATCAGCATGATGTTCGCCGAGTCGGAGTTCACCGCGTAGGTGCGGGACAGCTGCACGTAGGCGACGAACAGCAGCACCACGCCGGCGGCGGCCGCCGCCGCGGCCAGCAGGCGGCGGCGCATGACGGCCGGGGCCGCCGACGGCCGCTCACGGACCGGGCGGGAAGGCGCGGCGGATTTCTCCGGCGTTCCGCTTCTCGGCACGGCAGCCATCACGTCCTATTCGATCGCCGCTTGGAGGATGATTCCCACAGGGTAGTGTGGCATCGCTCTGGTAGGCTGCGCGGCCTGGCCAGATTTTCGCCCTTCCCGCCACGACAGCTATGGTGGAGGCTCGCGGTTGCAGCTTACTTCGACGTCGGAAGAGGACAGCTCTCTCCGGCACCGCAGGCCGTCACCGTGGCGGGGACTGAACCGGCCGGTCGTGCCGGCCGTGATCGCGTTCGTGGGCTGGCTCGGCTTCGTCCTGGCGCGCTGGCAGATCTGGGCCAAGGGGCATCTCAGTCTGTTCATGCTGCTGGGCTCGGGGCGTACCGGGTTCACGCACGCGAAGCAGCTGCCGCCGGGAGTGATGATCGGCGACCCGAATGCCGCGGGCTACGACGGGCAGTTCTACTACCGGCTGGCGCTGGACCCGTTCAACTGGAGCAGGACCGCGTTCGGCATCACGATGGACCAGTCCTACCGGTACACCCGGATCGGTTACCCGATCCTGGCCTGGCTGGTCTCGCTCGGTCAGCATCAGCTCGTGCCGGTCGCGCTGGTCGTGATCAACCTGCTCGGCGTGGCCGCCATGGCCTACCTGGGCGCCGTGTTCGCCCGCGATTCTGGTCGCCACGCCCTGTGGGGGCTGGCCTTCGCGGCCTACTTCGGCCTAGTCATCAGCGTGGGCCGGGATACCGCCGAGCCGGTCGCCGAGGCGTGCATGCTGGGCGGCCTGCTCGCCTACCGCCGGAGCAGGCCAATACTGGCTACGTGCCTGTTCGCCTTCGGCGCGATCACCAGGGAAACCATCCTGCTCGCCCCGGCGGCGATCGCCGTGACCCGGCTGGTGGACATGGCCCGCCGCCGCGCCCGGCCGGGCCTGGCCGACCTGACCTGGGTCGTGCCCGCCGTCGCCTACGGCATCGTGGAACTCGCGGTGCATTTCGTGGTCAAGGGAAAGTTCCCGCTGCTCGCGAACAGCAGCCGCAACCTCACCGTGCCGTTCACGGCGATGATCGACGCGCTCAAGTTCGACATCGGGCACATCAACACCGCGCACCTGAGCCCGATCGACATCGCTCTGCTCGAATACGCCACGCTGGGCATCTTCGTCCTGGCCGGCCTGGCCGTGCTGCTGGTCACCACCGCGCCGGTACACGAGCGGGTGGCCTTCGTGTTCTTCGTGCTCCAGCTCGGCCTGCTGTCCAGCCAGATCTGGACCAGCACGTTCGGGGAGGGACGCTCGCTCATCGAGCCCTACCTGATGGCGCTGATCCTGCTGCTCGCCACGCCCCGGCACTACCTTTCCTGGCGCTACCTGGGCCTGATCGTGGCCTGCGTGGCACCGGCCCTGGCCGTTGTGGCCCGGCGCCGCATCCTGTATATGTGATGATCGGTCAGATCAGCCCCGGGTGGCCGAGGCGGCTGAGCAGGTTGGTGTCCCAGACCATGATGGTGTAGCCGTCGTAGCTGTAGGTGCGCTGCGGAGGGCCGAAGGTTCGCACCGCCGCGGACTGCGCCCAAGGCAGCTGACCGGGGCCGTCAGCCACCATGAAGGTCGCGTCGCGCAGCGACGGGTCGTAGTTCACGTCGTCGGCCTCCCACTCGTACGGCACCAGCTCGCCGTCGGGAGCCACCGTCACCCCGCTGACCTGGACGCGGCCGCCGCTGGCCAGCGTGGTGCTGTTGGCCTGCCAGTAGCCGGCCAGCCCGTCGGTGAGCCCGTGCGCGACCAGCCAGCTGGCCAGCGGCTGGTTGGCGGGCGGTGCGGGCTGCTGCGCCGCGCCGTAGGCGAGCGTGCCCAGGTAACCGGCGGCGATCACCCCGAGCGCGGGCCAGAGCCATCGCTTCGCTCTCCTGGCTGGCTGGGCCGCCGCCAGCAGCGGCTCAGCCAGCAGCCGGCCGGCCAGCACCGCCCCGAGCGGGAGCACGGCGGCGATCTCGCGTGCGCCCAGGATGTCCAGCGCATGCGCGCTGAACATGTAGGCACCCAGGTTGAACACGATGGCTACCGCGAACACCGATACCACCAGGTCCTGGAAGCGGTAGAGCCGACCCAGGGCGAGACCCAGGGCGCAGATGACCAGGATCGCGCCGACCAGGTGCAGCCAGACGAAGACGACTTCGATCGCGGGCCGGGCGTTGTACACGTTGGCTCCGAAGAGCTCGAGCACGGCCTGCAGCGTTACCCAGGACTGATGCTGCAGCGCGGCGACGGTCGTGTCCGACTCGACCGGCGCCTGCCGGTATCCGCCCAGCGCGGAGATGATCCGCGGCGCGGCCGAGCCGAGCCCGCCGGCCACGGCGGCCGCCCCGGCTAGGGACAGCTCGTACCAGCGCGACGCCGGCCGCTCGCCGCGCCTGATCAGTCCCGGGCAGGAACGCATAAGGACCACCAGGACGAGCGGCGCGATGCAGGTGATCAGCACGATCGAGTCGGCGATCATGGTCCAGGTCAGCAGGACGAAGACCACCAGCGGCACGACCCACCGCGCGGCCCTCCAGCGGTCGGGCGTGACGCGGTCGATCACCAGCCAGGTCACCAGCACCGGCACCGCGGTTCCGGTGTGGTCCGGCGACAGGAGCACGATCTGGGTGGCGCTGAGCTGGGGCGCCACCATGATGCCCGCGGCGAGCAGGGCCCTGGCCAGGCCGGCCCGGCCTTGGGTGCGACCCTTGGCTAGCCAGGCCGCCAGCAGGACGAGCAGCGTGTAGGTCATGGCCGCGCCGACGTGGACTACCCAGGCGCCCAGTCCCAGCACCGCTTCGATCAGCGCGTACTGCGGGAGCTCGGTCGTGTAGAACGACACGTCCGCCACCCGCCAGTTGTGCAGCAGCAGGTTCCCGTGCAGCACGGCCCGGGCCTGCAGCACGACGCTCGCCCCGTCGGAGGACACGCCCACCGACCCGGACTGGCGCAAGTACAGGAAGAACAGGCCGACGGCAACCAGAACGACCGCGACGGGCCGCCAGGCGGCGCGCGCCCGCACGCGCACGGTCCCCGGCGTGCGCACCGCGGCGTGGGTGGTCACAAGGGCCAAGACTACGGGCCGCCCGGACCGGGAGCGACCGGGTGCGGCGAAGATGCCGTTTTGTCCCGTCGCGCTTACGGCCCCGAGCCCGCGATGATCTGGGAGTTCTTCAGGGTGGCGAGGACCGCGTGCCGTGCGGCGCGACCGGCGCGTTGAACCAGAACGGCGCGCCGCCGGCGATCTGCCCGGGCGTGCAGATGAACTGCGTGGTCATCATGAAGGTCCAGGTCGGGTTCTGCACGCAGGCCCGGACCCCGGTCCGCTCGGCCTGGACCAGGAAGCCGGTGACGTCGACCCAGGCGTTGTGGTTGAAGCGGATCACGATGGTCCTGCCGTCCGCCTGGGCCGCGACCGCCTGGACGGCGTGCGGCAGGGCCGCGTCGGTGTCCTGTGTGCTCACCGCCGTGCCGGGCGCCGCCGCGAACGCCGCGACGCCGAGGACGGCCGCGCCTGCGGCCAGCACGGCATTCCCAGCGGCGCAGGCGGGGCGTGGACCACGGCCACCGCTATGACCAGCAGCGTCGATAATCGGCGCGGAGAAGTAGAAGTAGCCGATGTAGTAGTGCGTCAGGGTAGTCGATCCCGACGGCGGCGTAGCAGGCGAAGGCCAGCGTCGAGACCACGTTGACGGCGAGCAGCGCGGCCAGGAACCGGCGCACCGCGCCGCGCGAGAGCCAGACGACCACGGCGATTGCGACCGCGTATGACACCACCGGCACCAGCGCCGCGGTCCACGAGTGGCCGTCCCGCCACCAGAACCACAGCAGCGTACCGCGCGACCTGCGTGAGAGTGTGCCCGCCAGCCTTCGAGGATGAGCTGTACGAGAAGTACTTGCCGAAGCTGCCCGGCCAGTGCAGGGCCAGGTTGACCACGATCGGCAGCGCGAAGACCGCGCTGATGGCCGCCACCGGAATCCAGGTCCGCGGGCGGAGGAAGGCCCGCAGGCTGGCGCGCGGGCCGTGCTGCCAGATCACCGCGGCCGCCACGCCGGCCAGGATCACCGGCACGAAGAACAGGAAGCAGGCGTGCCCGTGGATCAGGAACCAGCCGGTCAGGGTCAGGATCCACAGGTCGCGCGCCGCGCCGGCCGCGACGGACGCGGCCGCGATCAGGAAGGCGATGTACGCCGGGACGTACATCCAGGGCATCCAGTCGAGGCTGAGGATCCACGGCTGCGTCGCGACGAAGCCGAGGACCACGGCCAGGCAGACGGCAGCGCCGCGCAGCGATCGCGTCCAGCCGTACACAATGCCGGTGACCATCGCCACGAACGCGCTGTTCAGCGTGAATACTGCAAGGACGTGCGCGTTCCACGCGGTGGGCACCAGGTGCAGCAGATATAGGAACAGCCACTGCCCGGCCGCCTGCACGTACATGTAGGCGGGCCCGGGGTGGTTGAAGCCCTCCCGGGAGTAGTTCCCGATGAGCAGGGTGCCGTGCATGGCCTGCTGGATCAGGATCGAGTTCGCCCCGGCGTCACCTTGTTCGTAGAAGCTGACCGTGAACAGGAACCGGCTGCGGACCACGAGCACCGCGAGCACGAGCGCGAACGGCGCGGCCCAGATCCACCACGGCCGACGCTCCGCGGTCCGGCGCGGCGACGGGCCGGGCAAGCGGGAGCCGATAACCGGCCGCCGACCCGGACCGGCTGCCGCCGACTCAGCGGTCGTCGTCTCCTGCCCGCTCATGCGCTCACCCGCCGCCAGCGTTCAGATGGTGCCGTTCTTCACGGCCTCGTCGATCCAGGGGATGACCTCGTCGAGCATCTCGTCGAGCGTCGTGGTCGCGTCGAAGCCGAGCATCTTCTTGGCCTTCTCGGTGTCGGGGACGCGGCGCTGGACGTCGTATTCGAACGGGTCGTCGTGGACGAGCCGCAGCGGGACCCCTTCCCCCTTGACCTTGCGCCAGATGGCCTCGGCCAGTTGCCGGACCGTGGTGCCCTCCGAGGTGGACAGGTTGAAGTCCTCGTTGAGGGCGTCTTCGTGCTCCATCGCGGTCACCACGCCGGCGGCCAGGTCACCACCGTAGGTGTAGTGCCGCACCTGGTCTCCCGAGCCCAGGATGTGCAGCGGGTCCTGGCCCTTGAGCACCTTCTGCACCAGGTCGGGAACCACGTGGCTCATGGCCAGGCGGACGTTGCCGGACAGGATCTCCTGGTCGCCCAGGGCCCGGCTCTCGCCGATGCCCACGCAGTTGAACGGTCGCACCAGGGTGTACGGGAGGCCGTACTGATCCCAGGCGGCGCGGGCGAAGTACTCCACGGCCAGCTTCTGGAACCCGTAGGACGACAGCGGCGGCGGAATCTGCCGCTGCTGTCCCTCGTAGGAGGGCCACTCGTCCGCGCTCTCGAACACCATCGACGAGGACAAGTAGGTGACCTTGCGCAGATGGCCATCCCGCCGGGCGGCGATCGCGGCGTCGCAGGATGCCGCGATGATCCGCTCGTTCGTGGCGAGCAGGTCATACGCGTAGGTGTGGAAGTAGGAGATGCCCCCGATCATCGCCGCGCCGGCGATGAAGTGATCACAGTCGGCTAGCAGCCGCGTCATCAGCGCCACGTCCTGCGCGTCGCCCTCGACGAGCTGGTAGTCCGGGTGGCTGTCGTAGGACTTGCGCACCTTCCCGTACTTGGAGAAGTTGTCCAGCCCGACGACCGCGTACCCGCGTCGGAGCAGTTCCTCAACGACGTACCCGCCGATGAATCCCGCGGAGCCGCTGACCAGAACCTTCTGCATCACTGTCCCTTCCAGAGTTCGGCGCTTTACGGTTTCTTCCTGGTCGTCTCGCCCCGGGACCGGATCTGCTCGGCGGTCAGCTTCGGCCCGAACGCGAACCGGTACCAGCGCAGGTACCTCGGAATCCAGCTAGCTACCTTGAAGCTGGACATCCCGGCTTGCCTGTCCAGCCAGATCGTGGGGATCTCGGCGACCGGCAGGCCCATCCGCTTGGCCTTGGCGGTCAGCTCGATGCCGATCTCGAATCCGTGCCGCGAGTCGATGCCGACCTGCCGCACGAAGCTCGTGGAGTAGGCCTTGAACGAGTTGGTCGCGTCCCGCGTGCCGGTGTGCGCCAGCAGCCGCAGCGACCGACCCGCCGACTTCGACAAGAAGCCCTTCATCACCGGGCCGCCGACCTGCTGTCCGCCGGGCATGTACCGGGACGCGGCCGCGACCGCCACCCCGCGGTCGACGAGCCGGGCCAGGTCGTCGATCTGCCGCGGGTCGTCACAGCCATCGGCCATCGTCACCACCGTGACCGGGGCGGCGGCGACGTCGATGCCGAACCTGATCGCGTTCGCCGGCCCGGGCCCGTAGGTGTTCACCAGGCAGCGGATGCGCGGCTCCTTCAGCGCATACTCGGTCACGACCGGGACCGTGGTGTCGGCCTCGTCGTCGACGACGACGAGCACCTCGCACTGGAGATGGACCGACTCGAACAGCCGGTCGAGCACCGGCAGGATCTGGTCGCCCTCGTTGTAGGCGGGCACCACGACCGAGACCCGGGGCATCTCACCGGTCATACGCGCACACCGTGCCCGAGCACGTTCCAGATGTCGGCGATCGGCTTGTCCGTGGCCAGCGTGCGGTACTCGGGGTGCGGCGCCCCGATCACCAGCAGGTCCGACCGGGATATGACCTCGTCCTGCGGGCGCAGCCCGGGGTCGACGGTCACGTACGGGTCGGCGCACAGCACCGCGCCGGCCTTGAAGGCCAGGATCCGCTTGAGCTTGTAGGACAGGCTCGACCTGATGTCGTCCGAGCCGCCCTTGAACGCCATGCCCAGGATGCCCACCGTCATCGAGGCCAGGTCATACTGCTGCTCGAGGCGGTGCACCACGTACAGCGGCAGGCCCTCGTTGATCGCCATCGCGGTGTGCCCGAGCGCGAAGTTGTTGTGGTTGAACGCCGCGAGCTGCATCGTGTCCTTGAACAGGCAGGGGCCGGCCGCGAAACCGGCGGCCGGCATGTCCGCCGCCCGCGGGTAGTCCGTCGCGAGGCCCTGGCGGATCCGCTCGAAGTCCAGGCCCCGGTCGTTCGCCATCATGTAGAGCTGGTTAGCGGTGGCGAACTTGATGTACCGCCACGTATTCGTGAACAGCTTGGCCAGCTCAGCCTCTTCGGGCGACATCGGCACCAGCGTGCTGGTCAGCATCCCGAACAGCTTGGAGGCACGCTCCAGCGCGACCGCCGAGCGCGCGGAGACGATCTGCGGCAGCTCGAACAGCTCGGTCATGGCCTTGCCCTCGGCGATCCGCTCGGGGCAGAACGCGACCTCAATCTGCGCGCCGAACCCGGCCACCATCTTCTCCACCAGGGCCGTCACGCCGGGGTAGACGGTGCTGCGCAGGATCAGCAGCTGCCCGTCCCGCAGGTACTTGATGCAGCCGCCGAGCGCGTTCGGGATCGCCGCCTGGTCCGGATTCAGGTGCTCGTCCACGGGCGTGCCGATCACCACGACCACGTGCTCGGCCGTGCTCACGATGGCGGGATCCGTCGACGCCTCCAGCCGGCCGTCCGCCCGCACCCGCTGCAGGACCTCCTCCGCACCCGGCTCCGCAAACGGCATCCGGCCCGCGTTCACCGTCTGCACGGCGGACTCGCTGACGTCGTAGATGGCTACCCGCGCGCCGCGGTCCGCGAAGGCGATGGCCAGCGGCAGGCCGACGTGGCCACAGCCGCCGATCACTACGACCTGGCGGTCAAACTGACCAGATTCGGACGTACCCGTCATCGCATGCCTTCCGATTTACTGATTTAGCCCAGCCGGGTGGCCCTGGCACCCGCTTGACGCCCCACCTTACCGCTACCCCGTGACGCCAGAGTTTCGTTACCGACGTTCGCCTGGGGCGGCGAGCAAGCCATTGAGCTGTACAAGAGTAGCCGGAACCGACCCGCTGCTACGCTCGGTCAACAGTAATGACGTCCGTCGCGTCGACGAGGAGTACACGATGGGTGGGTCCGAGGTGGAAGCGGCCGCCGCCGAAGCCGAGACCACGCCCTCCTCGCACGCGCGGCCCACCCCACCCTGGGCTCGCCGCCTAGCCTGGCCGGCCCTGTTCGTCGCGGCGGGCCTGGCCCTGTTCGCCGCCTACCTACGGCAGGCACAGACCGTTCCGGTTAATTCGGACGGAGGGTCGTTCGCGCTGCAGGCCTGGGACATGCTGCACGGCAACGTGCTGCTGCGGGGCTGGACGACCGCGGACCTGACGTTCTACACCACCGAGCTGCCGCAGTACGTGCTGGTGGAGCTGGTCCACGGGCTGAACGCCGATGTCATACACATTGCCGGGGCGATGAGCTACACGCTGCTGGTGCTCGGCGCTGCGCTGCTGGCCAGGGGACAGGCCGCCGGGCGCGAGGGCGCGGTCCGGATGCTGATCGCCGGCGGGATCATGCTCGCGCCGTCGCTCGGGACGGGCAGCCACACGCTGCTGTCAAGCGCCGACCACACCGGCACCCAGGTCCCGATGCTGGTGATCTGGCTGATCCTGGATCGGGCGCGGCCGCGCTGGTGGGTGCCGGTCCTGGTGGCAGTGCTGCTGGCCTGGGTGCAGGTCGGCGATCCGCTGGTCCTGTACGAGGGGGTCGTGCCGCTGGTGCTGGTGTGCGCGATCCGGATGTACCGGCGGCGCGGCTCGCTGCAGGAGAACTGGTATGAGCTGTCGCTCGCGGCCGGCGCGATCGTCTCGGCCGGCGTCGCGTGGCTGGCACTCAAGCTGATCCACCAGCTCGGCGGGTTCGTGGTCCGGCCGCCGAGCACGGCGTTCGCGCACGTCGCCCACCTGCCCTCCAACGTGTGGGTCGCGGTGCAGAGCGTGCTGGTGCTGTTCGGCGCGGATTTCTCTGGCGAGCAGAACGGCGCGCGCATCGGCATCGCGGTGGTGCACCTGGCCGGGGTCGCGCTGGCGGCCTGGGCGGCCGGACGGGCCCTGCGCCGGTTCGGTACGCAGGACCTGGTCGTGCAGGTGCTGACCGTGGCGCTGATCCTGCTGCTGGTGGCCTACGTATTGCGGGGGAACCCGAACGTGGTCGGCAGCGCGCACGAGATCGCCGGGGTGCTGCCGATCGGAGCGGTGCTGGCGGGCCGGCTGCTGGCCGGGACGCTGGCCCGCGGCCGGCTGCTCATCCCGGCGCTGGCGCTGGTCCTGGGTTGCTACGCCGGGATCGAAGTGCACAACGCCGTCCAGCAGCGTCCGGCCGACCCCAACGCGCAGGTCGCGGCCTGGCTGCAGGCCCATCACCTCACGTACGGGCTGGGCGACTACTGGAACGCCAACGCCATCACGCTGGACAGCGGTAACCAGGTCCAGGTCAGGTACGTCAGCCGGGTCGGCGACACGCTCATGGTCCGGCCCTGGGAGACAAAGAACTCCTGGTATGACCAGACGCAGCACGACGCCACCTTCCTGGTGACCCCCGGGCCAGCCAACGTGTGCTCGCCCGGCACCCCGGCCGGATGGCAGGCCGCCGCAACGGCCACATTCGGCCCGCCGTCCGGCATCTACCGCGTGGACGGCTTCACCGTCCTCGTCTGGCACAAGAACCTGCTGAGCCACCTCAGCACAGTCGGCGATGCACGGGCCGATCCAGTGTTGACCGATTGGGGCTGAGCTCGCTCAGCGCGGGACGTCAGACAGGATGTTCCTGTCCCAGACCATGACCGTGTAGGGACCGAAGTTGTACACGTGGGCCGGGCGGCCGAAGTACTTGCTGATCACGGCGCGCGGTTCCCAGTTGTTCTTGAAGCCCGGCGTGCTGGACAGCACGACGAAGTTGGCCTGCTGGGCCGCCGGGTCGTACCACGCGGGCTTGGCCAGCCACAGGTCCGGCCCCAGCGTGGCTTTCAGCAGCGCCCTGACCTTGACCTGCCCGTCGGTCTGGACCGTGACGATGCTGCTCTCCCAGTAGCCGCCCAGGCCGTAGCGCAGGTGATGGGCCTGCAGCCAGGACGCGACCCGCGCGAAGGCCGGAGGCGAGGCGGGCTGGACCACGTCGTGCGCGAGACCGCCCAGGTAGCCGACCAGGACCACTAGCCCCGCCCCGTAGGCGACGGCGCGCGCCCGGCGGGCTAGCGGCTCCCGGCTCGCGCCCGGGCCGGATGCGGGCGGGCCAGACCCGTCAGCATCCGCGCGGCCAGCGCCGCCCCGAACGGCGCGACCACGGCGATCTCGTGCGGGCCCTCGGAGCCCGCGCTGGTCAGCACGAACAGCGCGATGTTTCCCACGATGGCCACGCCCAGGACCTGGTCCACCAGGGCGGCGCCGGAGAAGAACCGCCGGGCTAGAAGGAGCAGGGCCAGCCCGACCAGGGCCAGGCTCACCATATGAAGCAGCGCCGTATAAAAAGGGCCCCCGGCTCAGCCCGCGGTAGTCGGCCCCGAAGATCTGCGGCACGGCCCACAGGGAGTGCAGGTTGGCCGGGAAGTCATGCAGTGTGAACGTGAACGGCACCGGCGCCACGACGTAGCCGCCCAGGGCCCTGAGCACCCGCTCGGCCACCCAGGCGAGCCCGGCGGCCGCGGCCGCCGCCGCGATCAGGGACAGGTCGTACCGTCGCGTGGCGAAGGCGCGGGACAGGCTGCGCTCCCGGACTGCCGCCTCGAGCGACGCGCAGGGCGCAGACCACGGCCAGCGGCACGATGCCCGACGATGAGCACGAGCTGGTCGGCGACGAGCACCCAGGCCAGCCCGAGCCCGGCCAGGACCGGCACCCACCAGCGCTGCGGGGCGCGATCCAGCAGGAGAAAGATGAGCAGGACCGGGACCGCGGTGCCGATGTGGCCGATGGTCAGGATCAGGGCGGTCACGCCGGGGCCGAGCTGCGGCGCCAGGATGATCCCGGCCGCGATCAGCAGTCTGATCACCGCCGCCCGGCTGGTGAACCCGCCCCGGGCCAGCAGCACGGCCAGCACGACCACCAGCGTGTAGGTCATCGCCGCCGCGATGTGGGCGGTGTCCGGGTGCACGCCGAAGAAGATCTCCAGCAGGGCGTACTGCGGCACCTCGGTGGTGTAGAACGACACGTCGGTCAGGTACCAGCCGTGCAGCAGCAGGTTGCCGTGCAGCATGTCCGACGCCACGAGCAGGACGTTGGCCTCGTCCGAGTTCTCCGGGACGGTCCGCGACAACCTGAGGTACACGGCGAACAAGGCCGCCGCGGCCAGCACGAACGCGGCCACCTCGATCCAGCGGCGGCGGCTCGCCGACCACGGCGATGGCGTGCTACCCGGGCCCAGCCGCCTCGTCGGACGGGGGTTCCGTCTCGGGTCCCGCGCGGAGCACGCCCATGGAATCCGGAGTCTAGCTCAACGATCAGGCGCACGACCCGGCTCACCCGTTGATGGCGGGCGGCGGCTGCGCCCAGTTAGCCAGCAGGGCTGACGAGCAGCCGCTCAGCGTGGTGACATCGCTTTCACAGGGTTCTCACACGCTAGCCTCAGCTTTCTCACCGGCAGAGACGCCTCACGCGCGCTACAGTCTCGCCAGCACAGCGGCGGTGTGTCTTGGCCTGGCCCGCCCTTCCCGAAGGAATGGACGATGCCTGGTCAGGAGATTGTGGTAGCCCACGCTGACGCGCACGGAGATGACGGTCGGCGGGGGCCCGGGTCGCTCGTGACGCGAACCGACCGGCCCATCGTCCCAGGCTTGATTGCCTTGCTGACCGCCCTGGCCTTCGTCCTGGCTCGCTGGCAGACGTGGGCTAAGGGCGACATCACCAGGTTCATCCTGGTCGGGCGGCATTTCGCGACTCTTGTCGCAGTTGCCGCGGGGCGTAGCCGTGGCGCCGACCTACGGCTACGACGGCCAGTTCTTCTACCGGCTGGCGCTCAACCCCGTCAACTTCAGCCACATCGCGTACGGCATCAGGGTCGACCAGCCCTATCGGTACATGCGGATCGGCTATCCCTGGCTGACCTGGCTGGTCTCCTTCGGGCAGCACGTCCTAGTGCCCGTCATGCTTGTCGTGATCAACATCGTCGCCATCGGGGCCATCGGCTATCTCGGCGGGATGTTCGCCCGGCAGGGTGGCCGGCACGCGCTGGCCGGGCTGGTCCTGCCGGCCTACTTCGGCCTGCTCACCAGCCTGTCCAGGGACACGGCCGAGCCCCTTGCCGCCGCCTGCCTGCTCGGCGGGCTGCTGGCCATCCGGGCGCGCCGACCCGTGCTCGCTGGCCTGCTGCTGGCCTACGGCGCGCTGACCAGGGAATCGGTCATGGTCGCCGTGGCCGCCGTGGCCATCGTCGATTTCATCGGCGTCATCCGCCGCCGACGCTCCGTGCGGCCCGGGCGCGACGACCTGGCCTGGGCCCTTCCGACCGCAGCCTTCGTGGCCTGGCAGGTCGTGGTGAAGGTGGCCGTCGGCCGTTTCCCGCTGCTGGTCGACGCGAATGGGAACACCGGATCACCGTTCATTACCCCGCTCAAAGCGGTGGAGCACAATCTCACGCATATCAACCTGCACCACTTCGAACAGTACGACCTGTGGTTCACTCGAACTTGCCATCCTCATCCTGCTCGCGGTCGCCGCGCTGCTCTCGCCTGCGGTCCACGAACGCGCCCGTGCATGAGCGGCTGGCGTTGGTCCTCTACATGATCGAGATCTGCGTCGTCTCGCCGAGTACCTGGTACAGCCTCGACGCCGACCTGCGGTCCTTCATCGAGGTGTACCTGCTGGCCGCGATCATCCTGCTGGGCACGCCCCGGCATCGCCTCCGAGCGTGGCTGCTTCCCGCGCTCGAGGTACTCCTGATCCCGGCTCTCATCGTGGTCACGCAGCGCAGGCTGGTCGGATCGTGACGACCGGCCAGCACGGGCGTCACCAATTGGTGGCGATGTACTTGGTCTCGGTGAACTCCAGGAGCCCCTCGTGCGCGCCCTCGCGCCCGATGCCGGACTGCTTCACGCCGCCGAACGGGGCCGCCGGGTCCGACACCAGGCCTCGGTTGAGCCCGACCATGCCGGCCTCCAGCGCCTCCGACACCCGCAGGCCACGGCTCAGGTCCCGGGTGTAGACGTAGGAGACCAGACCGAACTCGGTGTCGTTGGCCCAGTTGATGGCGTCTGCTTCGGCGGTGAACCTGACCACAGGCGCCACCGGGCCGAAGATCTCGGTGCCGAGGATGCCCGCGTCCGCCGGGACCTGGTCGATCACGGTCGGCTGGTAGAAGTAGCCGCGCCGGTCCGGCGCCCGGCCGCCGGTGACCACCTTGCCGCCGTCCGCGGTGGCGGACTCGACGAGCTCGGCCACCTTGGACCGGGTCGGCTCGTTGACCAGCGGACCCACGTCGGTGGCCTCGTCCAGGCCCGGCCCGACGATCATGCGGTCCAGGCGGGCCGCGAACGTCCGGCTGAACTCGTCGGCGACCGCCTCGTGCACGTAGAAGCGGTTGGCCGCGGTGCAGGCCTCGCCGCCGTTGCGCATCTTGGCGATCAGCGCCCCCTCGACGGCGGCGTCGATGTCCGCGTCCTCGAAGATGATGAAGGGCGCGTTGCCGCCGAGTTCCATCGAGCAGTTCACCACGGTGTCGGCGGCCTCCCGCAGCAGGATCCGGCCCACCTCGGTCGACCCGGTGAAGGACAGCTTGCGGACCCGGGGGTCGTTCAGCATCGCCGACACCAGCGCGCCGGACTTCCGCGAGGTCAGCACGTTGACTACCCCGTCGGGCACGCCCGCTTCGGCCAGCAGCTCGGCGATGTACAACGCGGTCAGCGGCGTCTCCGAGGCCGGCTTGAGCACGACCGTGCAGCCCGCGGCCAGCGCCGGGCCGATCTTGCGGGTGGCCATGGCGGCGGGGAAGTTCCACGGCGTGACGAGCACCGAGACGCCGACCGGCTGGCGCATGACCAGGATCTTGTTGGCCCCGGACGGCGCCTGCATCAGCACGCCCTCCATCCGGACCGCCTCTTCGGCGTACCAGCGGAAGAACTCCGCCGAGTAGGCCGCCTCGGCCTTGGCGTCGCGCAGGGCCTTGCCGTTCTCGATGACCATCAGCCGGGCCAGCGCGTCCGCGTTCTTGGTCATCAGCTCGAAGGTCCGGCGCAGGCATTCCGCGCGCTGCCGCGGCGGGGTCGCCGCCCAGCCGGCCAGCGCGTCCTGAGCCGCCGTGACCGCGTCGAGCGCGTCCTCCACGGTCCCGTCGGCCACCTCGGCCACCGCGTCCTCGGTGGCCGGGTCGATGACCGGCAGCGTGCCGCCGCCTCGCCCGCCGGTCCACTCCCCGCCGATCAGCAGGTCCGTGGGTACTTCGATACCGACCAGTTGGGCCCGGTTGCTCACCATTCCTCCTACCAAGCACGTGCGGGGGGGCTCGGGGGGGTCGTCGCCCCCGGAGCCGACAGCGCCTTGCGTACGGTCTCGGTGATCTTGTCCGCCGAGGGCAGTACGTAGTCTTCGAGCTTATCTGCGGCAGGTAGCGGGATATGAGGGGTGGTGATGCGTACCGGCGGGCCGGTGAGCGCGCCGTACGCCTCCTCGGCCACGATCGAGACGATCTCCGCGCCCCAGCCGCACAGCCGGGGGTTCTCCTCGACCGTGAACAGCCGGCCGGTGTTGGCCACTTCGGCCAGGATCGTGCGGGTGTCCAGCGGGACCAGCGACCGCACGTCGACCACCGTGACCTCGATGCCGTGCTCGGACAGCCGCTCGGCGGCCGCCATGGCCCGCGGCACCATCGCGGCCAGCGCGATGATCGTCGCGTCCCGGCCCTGCCGCAGCACCTTGGCCCGGCCGAGTTGGTCGACCACCTCGCCGTCGGGCACCTCGCCCTTGCTCGCCATCAGGCCCTTGTGCTCGAAGAAGATCACCGGATCGGGATCACGGATGGCCGCGGCGAGCAGCCCGACCACGTCGCGCGGGCTCGACGGGGCGACGACCTTCAGGCCCGGCACGGCCATGGCCCAGTTCTCCACCGACTGCGAGTGCTGGGCCCCGAACCGCACTCCGGCCCCGTTGGCGCAGCGGACGACCAGCGGCAGCGCCAGCTGGCCGTCGGACATGTACCTGATCTTGGCCATCTCGTTGGCGATCAGGTCCCAGCAGACCGCGAAGAAATCGCTGAACATGATCTCGGCGATCGGCCGCAGGCCGGTCATCGCGGCGCCGATCGTGGCCCCGAGGATGGCCTGCTCGCTGATCGGGGTGTCCCGGACCCGGCCCGGGCCGAACTCCTCGAGCAGGCCGACCGTCGTCTTGAACACCCCGCCGGCCGCCGCCACGTCCTCGCCGAGGAAGACGACGTCGGGGTCGCGCCGCATCTCCTGTGCGATACCCCGGGCTACTGCCTCGCGGTACGTGATAACTGCCACGATGCTCCGTTCGGTAAAAAAATGCTTTTTCAGGTGATGACGGCGATGACCGTGGCTACCGGTACGGTCTCGCCTTGCTGAACGCGGATCTCGGAGAGCACGCCGGTGGCGGGCGCGGGTATCTCCGTGTCCACCTTGTCGGTGCCGATCTCGAGCAGCGGCTCGCCTTCGGTAACCGCGTCGCCGACCTGCTTGAACCACTCGTTGACGGTGCCCTCGTCGACGGTCTCCCCCATCCGGGGCATGACGACTTCCGCCATCAGTTCCTCCAGGAGTGGCCGCCGTCGGCCCACACGTTGGTCTCGGCCAGTTCGAGGCGGGGCTCGGCGCCGGCCTTGGCCTCCTCGGTGGCGCGGTCCACCGCGTCCCGCGCGTTCTTGTCGATCGCGTCCAGGGTCGCCTCGTCCACGCCGCGGCCGATGAGGACCTGACGGTAGGCGGGCAGCGGGTCGCGGGCCAGCCACTCCTTGACCTCTTCGGCGGGCCGGTACTTGCCGGGATCGGCGCGGGAGTGACCGCCGTGCCGGTAGGTGATGGCCTCGACCAGCGAGGGACCGCCGCCGTCGCGCGCGCGGGCGATCGCGGTCTGCGCGGTGTGGTAGACCGCCTCCACGTCGTTGCCGTCGACCACGACCGGCTCCAGCCCGTAAGAGGCGGCGCGGTCGGCGGCGGGCCGGGGCACGGCGGTCACCGTCCCGATCGCCGTGTACTCCATGTACTGGTTGTTCTCGCAGATGAAGATGACCGGCAGCTTCCAGACCGCGGCCAGGTTCAGTGCCTCGTGGAAGGCGCCGATGTTGGTCGCGCCATCGCCCAGGAAGCAGACCGTGACCTGCTTGGTCCCCCGGTACTGGGCCGACCAGGCCGAGCCGTTGGCGATGACGAGCTGGGCGCCGATGATCGCGTAGGCGCCGAGGATGCCGTGGGAGACGTCCAGCAGGTGCATCGAGCCGCCCTTGCCGTGCATGAGGCCGTTCTCCCGGCCCAGCAGCTCGGCCATCACCGGGGTCATCGGGGTGCCGCGGGCCAGCACGTGGTTGTGGCCGCGGTAGGTGGTGAACGTGTAGTCGTCGGCGTTCATCGCCTGTGACACGCCGGCCGCGACCGCCTCCTGGCCGGTGCCCAGGTGCGTCGTCCCCTTGACCAGGTTCTGCAGGAACAGGTCGTGCGCGCGCTTCTCGAACAGCCGGATCTCGGTCATCTTCCGGTACATCTCGAGCGCGGTGCTCTCGTCTATTTCCGGCACGGCTATCGCCTTTGTCAGTAGGGGTTGGTGACGTAGAGGTCCTGGGCCGGGAACTTGGTCAAGATGTCGACCCCGTTCGGGCCCACCACCACCTCTTCCTCGATCCGGGCCGCCGACCGCCCGTCGGTCGCCGGGCAGTAGGTCTCCAGCGCGAACACCATGCCTTCCTTGATCTCCAGCGGCGCATCGAGCGAGGTGAGCCGGGAGATGATGGGGCGTTCGTGCAGGGCCAGCCCGAGCCCGTGCCCGAACTCCAGGCCGAAGGCGGTCTTCTCGTCGGCCAGCCCGATCTCCTCGGCGGTCGGCCAGAGCCGGGCCACCTGGTCGGTGGACACGCCGGGCTTGATCATGTCGATGGCGACGTCGATCCACTCGCGGGCTCGCTTGTACGCGTCCTTCTGCGGCTCGGTGGCCCAGCCGACCGCGAAGCAGCGGTAGTAGCAGGTCCGGTAGCCGTTGTAGGAGTGCATGATGTCGAAGAAGGCCTGCTCGCCGGGCCGGATCATGCGGTCGGAGAAGTTGTGCGGGTGCGGATTGCACCGCTCGCCGGACACCGCGTTGATCGACTCGACGTCGTCGGAGCCCATCTCGTACAGCCGCTTGTTGGCCAGGGCGACGATCTCGTTTTCCCGTACACCGGGCTTGAGCGCGGCGGCGATGTCCTGGTAGGTGCCGTCGACCAGGGCGGCGGCGGTGGACAGCAGGGTGATCTCGTCCCGGGATTTGAGCTCCCGGGCATCCAGCATGACCTGCTGGCCGTCCCTTATTTGCAGGCCTTGCTGCTGCAGCTCGAAGAAGGTGGGGACCTCGGCCCAGTCGACGCCGATGGGCTCGTTTGCTCACGCCTGCGCTGCTTGAGGCGGTCCTTGATCTCCGCGACCTGCTTCTGCGTGAGCCCGGAGCCGGGCGGGGCGGCGCCGCGCATGGTGGTGTAGGAGGCGATGCAGTTCTCCGGCTTCAGCCACGGGCAGTACATCCGGTGGTGCACCGCGGCCGAGCCGAAGTCCCACAGCACCAGCTCGCCGGTGCGGGTGTACAGCGCGTAACGGCACAGCTTGTCCCTGGTCCACTCGCCGATGGCGACGCCGGTCAGGTACCTGATGTTGTTGTTGTCGAAGACCAGCAGCGCGCCCAGCCCGGCATTTTCCATCGCGGCTTTGGCGCGGTCGAGGCGGTACTGGCGCAGCCGGCCGAAGTCGAGCCTCTCCTCGAAGTCGACGTACATCCGGCCGGGCGCGGGGGTCAGGGGAAGTGCAGGTACGGCCACGGCCATGGAAGCTCCTCGCTCGTCTGCTGCTCGTCGCACCAACCATCCAATGCCGTGTGCAGTGAGACTGTCAAGGTTTGCGGCGAGCAGCGTGCAGTGTACGTTTACATCATGTCGGCTGGCTTCGATCCGGAGACGGGGCTCGGCCCCCGGCTGCGCCTGGCCCGCGAGCAACGGCGAGCTGTCCGTGCGCGAGCTGGCGCGCCGGATCGGGTGTTCGGCCAGCCTCGTCTCGCAGATCGAGCGCGGGGTCTCGGTGCCTTCGGTGGGCGTCCTGTACTCGCTGGCTACCGAGCTGGACACGTCGCTGGACCACCTGCTGTTCGGCGCCGAGCCGCGACGGCCTCCGGCCGCGGCGCCTGGTCCGGACGCGCCCGGCACTGGGGTGCCCGGCACTGGCGCGCCCGGCACTGTCGCGCCCGGCATTGTGCAGCGGGCGGGCGGCCGGAACATCATCGACCTGGCCAGCGGGGTGCGCTGGGAGCGACTCACCCCCGGCGCGGACGCCATGACCGACTTCCTCGAGGTGATCTACTCCCCCGGCGGCCACTCCACCGACGAGCGCCGTCCGCTGCGGCACGACGGGCACGAGTACGGCCTGGTCATCAGCGGCACGCTGCAGGCCAACGTGGGCTTCGAGAGCTACGAACTCGGCCCGGGCGACTCGATCGCGTTCGACTCCTCCACGCCGCACGAATACCTGAACAAGACCGGCGAGCCGGTGCACGCCATCTGGGTCGTGGTGCACTCCGAGCCCGGCCGCGCGTGAGGGTTTCATGATCGTGGACCGTTACTGGTGTCATAGCACCAGTAACGATCCACGATGTTTGGTTACGGGTAGCTGGTCAGGTCGACGGGGGTTCCGATTCCGGGGTTGTTGGTCGAGGTGACCGGGCCGCCGACGCCGTTGATGATCGACTTGTCACCGCCGGTGCCGCCGAGGTAGACGACCAGGAGGCTGTGGAACTGCACACCCGGCGTCTTGGGGGCCTGGAAGGCCGCGTCGGCGAACAGCGTCGCCGTGGTCTGGATGAACACGATGTAGCTGCCCATCCCGTAGCCCTGGAAGCTCTTGACGTTGCCGGTGACCAGGAAGGCGGGGTAACCGTCCTGGGTCGGGCTGGCCATCCAGGCGGACTGGCTGGGCGGGTCGTAGGGCATCTCGTTCTGGAAGAAGATGTCCGTGCCGCCCTGGCCGCTCCAGATCACCTCGTTCTTCTGGTAGTGCTCCACGGCCAGGCCGTAGGCGGTGACGTTGTTTCCGGTGACGACTAGGCCGGTGTCGGCCTTGTTGACCGTCCAGCCCACCGCGTTGCCGTGGTCAGCGCGCCAGGCCCATAGGTTGTCGATGATCGAGTTGCTGGCGTTGTCCAGCAGGCTCACCGTGGCGCTGACAGGCGTGGTCTCGGCGCCGCCGATGCGGAAGAAGACGTCCTGGATCAGGTCCGGGTTGCTGGCGTTGCCCGGTCCGGGGGTCCCGACCGAGAGCAAGACCGGCGAGTTGACCGGGCCCGCGTCGATGATCAGACCGGATACCTTCACCCCGCTGTTCGAGACGACGATCATGGCCGCGCTGCCATGCTGCGGGACCAGGGTCGCCATACCCAGCCCCAGTACCACGGTGTCGGGATGCGGGACCACGATGGGCTGGTTCAGGTCATAGACGCCCGGGGTCAGGATGAGGTTCAGGCCTCGGGCCATCGCGGCGGTCATGGCCGACGCGGACGTGCCCGGGTTGGCCACGAAGAACTTCGACAGCGGGATGGAGGTGCCGGCTTCCGTGCCGCTGGCCCAGGCCGGGTCCAGACGAATTGTGCTGGACCGCCGGGACGAAGACGTTGTTGTTGCCCTGCGAGTCGGTGTAGAGGAACGGCTCTTCCTCGGTCACCGGGCAGGTGGCGAGCGTGGTGTAGATCCAGCAGGCTCACCGTGCGCTCACCGGAGTGGTCTCGGCCCCGCCGATGCGGAAGAAGACGTCCTGGATCAGGTCCGGGTCGCTGGCGTTGCCCGGTCCGGGGGTCCCGACCGAGAGCAAGACGGGTGAGTTGACCGGGCCGGCGTCGATGATCAGACCGGACACCTTCACCCCGCTGTTCGAGACGACCATCATGGCCGCATTGCCATGCTGCGGGACCAGGGTCGCCATACCCAGCCCCAGCACCACTGTGTCGGGATGCGGGACCACGATGGGCTGGTTCAGGTTATAGACGCCCGGGGTCAGGATGAGGTTCAGGCCTCGGGCCATCGCGGCGGTCATGGCCGCGCCCGACGTACCCGGGCTGGCCACGAAGAACTTCGACAGCGGGATGGAGGTGCCGGCTTCGGTACCGCTGGCCCAGGCCGGCCCAGACGAATTGTGCTGGACGGCCGGGACGAAGACGTTGTAGCTGCCCTGCGAGTCGGTGTAGAGGAACGGCTCTTCCTCGGTCGTCGGGCAGGTGGCGAGCGTCGTGTACGGGTTCGCCCCCGCCACGCCGAACGACTGCGCGGGAGCGCCGGGGTCTCCGCAGAAGACCTGGTTCCATACTCCGTTGCTCCACCCGTCCAGGTCGCTGTTCCTCGTCACCCACTGCTGCTGGGAACCGTTGATGACCGTTGAGCCGGTGAACTGGGAGTCGGCGATGAACCCGCCGCTGGCGTAGTCCGGAGAGCCGTTGCAGTAATCCATCAGGGACAGCTTGCCGTTGACGTGGACTCGCCGCATCGGCGCGGCCTGCGAGACCGCCCAGAAGTCCGTCGCCGCCTGGCAGCCGGTGCCGCCGGCCACGTTGATCGTGAGGTTCGACAGCGAGCGCCAGAAGTTGTCGAGCGCGATGCAGTTGTTGCTGGCGAAGCACTGGTTGTAGACGTCGATCGAGCCGTTAATGACGACATCGCCGGGATTGAGGCCCAGGCCCGCGACGGTGGTGTAATAACCGACCTGGAAGATGAGCGGGTCCGCGGTCGATCCGTAGGTGCCGGGCTCGAAGAACACGGCGTAGCGCTGGGCGCCGAACTGGTTGGATACCTGCTGGCTCGCGATCGAGTCAAGCGTGCTCTGGATCGAAGCCTGCGACATGCTCGGGGTGAAGACGTAGACGTTCGGCCCGAGCGGCCCGCCGGTGGTCGACGGCGCCACGGCACCTGCGGTAACCGCGGCCGGAGCGGCCGGAGCGGCCGAGGCCGGGATCGCCGACCCGGCGGCGATCCAGCCGCCGACGAGCAGGGCCGCCGCGGCGGCCAGGGCCCGGCGAGCGCGCCCGGCTGCTGATGATCTTGTTCATGGCGCCGCCCAGAGGCTGTCTTTGCGCATAACGGTTTCCTTCCTGTCCCGCTCCCCCCGCCTATCGGTTCTGATCGCCATTTCCCGGAGAACAATGACTGCAGGCCAGTCATGGGCCGTCAAGGAGAACGCATCCGCTGTTCATGGCGTATACCGCTAGCGGCTGGCCTTTCAGGACCGTTTCTGGCCAGTATTACCAGGAAATGACATCGGCATTAACCTAGCGGTGACGCTGTTAACGCGCCATAAACATCATTGCGCAACCGTCAAAAATCCGTTAACGAAACGTGTCGACAATTGATCATCGCTTACATTGCAGAGCCTGGCGGCTGACGCGCCGGGAAGCGACCACAGACGAGATGGACGCGGATAGGCGCTACTCGCCGTGGCCCGTCAGCGCCATCGGCGGGGCATTTGTCCCTTTCGCGGCTTTCTTGCCTTGGTGTGCGCCCTGGTTTTCGGGGTCGATGGGCCGGTGTACGGGTAAGGACGCGTCAGTCAATGACCCGCGGGCTTCCCGGCAGGGTGCGTACGCCACGGGTCATTGGTGTCACGGCTCCGGTGATCGTGGATCGCGGCTCTTCCCGGATGGGAGCGGTCAGCGGTGCCGTCATCCGGCCCGCCTGCCGGCTGACCATTGCGGCGGCGATGAGCGTGTGACAGCTTCGGTCTGCCCTTGCTCGTCACAGTCATCACAGAACGCTACTTGTGTGACGCCAGGCGGGGGAACTCTGCGGTTATTGCGGTTGATCCGGGTCCTGCGGTTGATCCGGGGTACGGGAATGCACCGGATCCGCCACGAAGCCTGGATCCGCCACGAAAATGTGCCGGAAGCGGCGGGTGTGCGTGGTGCGGCGCCGTGTCTGGGGCTCGTGGCACCCTGGCCCCGGCAGGAGCGCTGCAGCGATCCACGATCACGCGATCTCGGGCCCGAGAAGCCGCCGGCAGCCCCAGCCGACAGGCTAATAACATGCGCGTCCTAAGAACAGGTACGGTGCGCCATCGACACGGACCGAGTCCCTGCGGTTGGCGGGCAAGGCGGCGTCGGTTAGGGCGGCGTCGGTTAGGGCGGGGGGGCGGATGGCTTGGTCGAGCCAGTGGGCGATGCGGTCGATGAGGTCGTTGCCGGTGGCGACCTCGGCGTGGCCCATCCCGGGTATCAGCCACAGTTCCTTGGGCTCGCGGGCGGCCAGGTAGAGCTGGCGGGCGTGCTCGGGCGGGAAGTAGGGATCCTGGTCGCCGTGCACGATCAGCAACGGGACGGGGGCGATCTTCGCGGCCGCTTCGGCCGGCGGGACCGGGACCAGCTTCCAGCCCTCCGGGTTGATCCGGGTCTTCAGATAGTGCCGGGTGACGAACCGGCCGAGCCGGTGCTCGACGGCGTAGTGCACGCGCCGCATCCGCTCGGTGCCCCGGTAGTACCAGCGGCCGGGGCCGCTGATCGAGACCACCGCGTCGACCCCGCCGATCAGGCCGGCGTGCCGGAGCACGACCGACGCGCCCATCGAGAAGCCGACCGCGGCGATCCGCTGGTAGCCGAGCTCGCGCGCGTAGGCGACGGCCACGTCCAGGTCCTTGATCTCGAGGTCACCGAGCGTGGACAGCCCGCCGGAGCGGCCGTGGCCGCGGAAGTCGAAGGCGATGACGCCGGCCGCCAGGTTGAACCGGTTGGCGATCCGCCAGACGCGCGGGCTGCTGCCAGGACAGCGTGAAGCCGTGCGCGATGATGATCGCGAGGTCCTTCGGTCCGGGCAGGTGGACGGCGTCGATCGGGACGCCGTCCTCCGTGACCAGGGTCGTTGCCTTGATCACCGGCTTTGTCATGTTCACCCTGACAGTCAGAGTACAGGACTAGCGGACGAGGGCGCCGATGGGGAAAGCTACCGGGTAGCCAAGCGAACGAGGGAGCATCATGTCCGTGCTGAAGGCCCTGACCGACGCGATCGGTGATGGCTCCGTGGAGGTGATCGACCTCACCGCGCCGCTGTCCGCGAGCACGCCGATCATCCAGCTACCGCCGCCGTTCGGTAACACGACCGCGGTTCGGGCTGACCGAGATCAGCCACTACGACGAGCGCGGACCCGCCTGGTACTGGAACGACATCGTGACCGGCGAGCACACCGGCACCCACTTCGACGCTCCGGTGCACTGGGTCACCGGGAAGGACGGCGAGGACGTGGCCCAGGTCCCGGTGCCACGGCTGATCGCCCCGGCCGTCGTGCTGGACTTCAGCGCCGAAGCCGCCGCGAACCCGGACTTCCTGCTCGAGATCGACCACGTCAAGCAGTGGGAGGCGGCGAACGGGCCGCTCCCCCAGGGCGGCTGGCTGCTGTACCGCACCGGCTGGGACGCCCGCTCCCACGACCAGGCCGCGTTCCTCAACGCGAACGAGACCGGCCCGCACACGCCGGGGATCAGCATCGCCTGCGCGACCTGGCTGGCCGAGGAGGTGCCGATCCTCGGGCTCGGGACCGAGACCGTCGGGACCGACGCCGGGGCCGCGCACTCCTTCGACCCGCCGTTCCCGTGTCATTCGTTCCTGCTCGGCGCGGGCAAGTACGGCCTGACCCAACTGCGGAACCTGGCCCGGCTGCCCGCCACCGGCGCGGTCGTGATCACCGGGCCGCTGCCGATCCTCGGCGGCTCCGGATCCCCGTGCCGCGCCCTGGCCCTGGTGGAGCGTAACTGAGCATGCGGGTCGCGGAGGCGGTCGGGCAGGGGCTGGCCAAGCTCGGCGCCGATACGGTGTTCGGCGTGGTCGGGAGCGGCAACTTCCACGTCACGAACGCGCTGATCGCCACCGGGGCCCGGTTCGTGGCGGCCCGGCACGAGGGCGGCGCCACGGTCATGGCCGACGCCTGGGCCAGGACGACCGGCCGGCCGGGTGTGGTGTCCGTGCACCAGGGGCCGGGTCTGACCAACGCCATGACCGGCATCGCCGAGGCGGCCAAGAGCCGCACCCCGCTGCTGGTGCTCGCCGCGGAGGCCCCGGAGATCAGGTCCAACTTCCACGTGGACGTGGCCGGGCTGGCCGCCGCGGTGGGCGCGGTCGGCGAGCGGATCTACTCCCCCGCCTCGGCGCTGGCCGACGTCCAGCGCGCCTACACCACGGCGCTGGGCCGCCGGACGGTGATCCTCGCCCTGCCGCTGAACGTCCAGGCCGCGCCAGTAGTCCAGCACGGCGAGGCGGCCACGATCCAGGCTGCCCCGCGCACCTATCCGGCCGGGCCGGCCTCGGACGCGGTGACGGCGATCGCGGCCGTCCTGCGCGGCGCGGACCAGCCGGTGTTCATCGCGGGCCGGGGCGCCCGCGGGCGGGCCGGCCGGGCGTCGGCGCGCGCGGACCTCGAGCGGCTCGCCGACGCGTGCGGCGCGCTGCTGGCCACCTCGGCCGTGGCCAAGGGGCTGTTCGGGGCAACCCCTGGAACCTGGACGTGAGCGGCGGGTTCGCGTCGCCGCTCGCGGCCGAGCTGATCACCGGAGCGGACCTGATCATCGGCTGGGGCTGCTCGCTCAACATGTGGACGACGCGGCACGGCAAGCTGATCGGGACGGGCGCCACGCTGATCCAGGTCGACGACGACGCCACCGCCCTCGGTGCGCACCGGCCGGTCCACCTGGGGGTGGTCGGGGACGTGGCCGAGACCGCGCGCGCCGTGGCCGACGCGCTGGCGGCGAGCGCGGCAGAGCCGGGCGGGTGAACCACGCTCCGTTCGGCATAAAAATGAGGACGACGGCGGGTCAGCTGGTACGGCGGGATACCGGTCACCTGCCCTGCGCGAGCGGATCGCGCGGGAGGTGCGGTGGCGGGACGTGCCGTTCACCGACGACAGCGACGGGCAGCGGATCGACCCGCGCGCGCTGTCGATCGCGCTCGATGACCTGCTGCCCGCGGAGCGGACCGTGGCGGTCGACTCCGGGAACTTCATGGGCTACCCGAGCATGTACCTGTCGGTCCCGGACGAGGCGGGGTTCTGCTTCACCCAGGCGTTCCAGTCGATCGGGCTCGGCCTGGCCTCGGCCATCGGGGCCGCGGTCGCGCGGCCGGACCGGCTGACGGTCGCCGCGCTCGGCGACGGAGGCGCGCTGATGGGCGTCAGCGAGCTGGAGACCGTGGTCCGGCTGGGGATCCCGATGGTGGTCGTGGTCTACGACGACGAGGCGTACGGCGCGGAGGTGCATCACTTCGGGCCGGACGGCGACCCGCTGGATACGGTCCGGTTCCCGCCGACCGACATCGCCGCGATCGGCCGGGGCTTCGGCTTCGAGGGCGTCACCGTGCGGTCGGCCGGCGATCTCGGCCCGGTCCGCGACTGGCTGGCGGGCCCGCGGGAGCGCCCGCTGCTCATCGACGCCAAGGTCACCTCCTTCCGCGGGTCCTGGTGGCTGGAGGAGGCGTTCCGGGGGCACTAAGACGCGAGGACGCACCCGGGCACCGCGTCAGCTCGGTGCCCGGGTGCGTCCCTGGTTACGCTACGGCCGCACGTAGCGCACGCTACGAGTCGTCCTTCGGGGCGGTGGCCGCCCTCTCGGGCACCTTCCCGTCCAGTGCGGACATCTCGTCAGCCCTCGAGCTGGCGCCCACGCTGATCAGCTCGTCAGACGGGTACACCTCCTCGCCGTGGACCGCCACGTCGCCGATCTCCAGGACCGCGTCGGGCAGCCGCAGGTTCATCCTGAACACGTGCTTGATGACCATCAGGATGACGAACGTGACCGCCGCGTCCCAGATGATGATGGTGAGCGCGGCACCGGCCTGGATGGCCAGTTGCTTCGGGTGCCCGTAGAACAGGCCTGTGGCGACTGATGTTGGGATTCTTGCCGAGTCCGAGGTACACGATCATGTTCGGGTCGGCAAGCAGGCCGACCAGCAGGCCGCCGAACAGCCCGGCGATGCCGTGGGTGTAGACCACGCCGAGCGCGTCGTCGACCTTGTTGAACGGCCAGACGTACTTCGGCAGGTAGTACCAGGCCACCCAGACGATCGAGGAGCAGACCAGGCCGATCACGATGGCGCCGAAGCCGTTCACGTAGCCGGCCGCCGGGGTGATGCCGACCAGGCCGCAGATCATGCCGTTCAGGCCGCCGAGGAAGGTGGGCTTCTTCTCGCTGCTGAACGCCATGTCCATGACGATCCAGGTCATCATCGCCACCGCCGTGGCCAGGTTGGTGTTGAGCACCGCCGCGGCCGCGTCCGCGCCGGCGAAGTACGGGTCGCCGCCGTTGAAGCCGTTCCAGCCGAGCCACAAGATGCCGGCACCGACGGCGACGAACATGAGGTTGTTCGGGATGGCCCGCTCGCGGTCGCGCTTGAGCCTGGGCCCGATCACGGCGGCGGCGACGAACCCGGACACGCCGGCGGCCAGGTGGATGACGTAGCCACCGGAGAAGTCCAGGGCGCCCTTGCCGGCCCAGTAGCCGCCGCCCCACAGCAGGAACGCGTTGACCGCGTAGGCGAAGGTGATCCACAGCGGTACGAAGATCATCCAGACCTTGAAGCTGATCCGGCCGAGCACGCTGCCGATGAACAAGATCGGGGTGATCGCCGCGAACACGAACTGGAAGTACTCCACCGACGCCCCGGGGAGATGCCAGCTCGGTACGGCCGGGTTCACCAGCGGAATGCTGGCCTGTCCTTGCTCGGCCGCGTGCCCGAGGATCGTCCTCGGATCACCGATGAAGGTGTGGATCAACGGCGTGCCGAAGCCCAGCTTGAACGCCCAGAGCACCCAGGTGATCAAGACCAGGCAGAAGGTGGTGAACACCATCATCACGGTGTTGATCGCCCACTTCTTCTGGACCAGGCCGCCGTACAGCACGGCCAGGGCCGGGATGGACATCAGCCCGACGAACGTGGCTGCTGTCATCTGCCAGGAGTTATCCCCGGCGTTCAGCCAGCTAGGGTAGGGAACCACTACGCCTCCAGGGGCTATCGGGGCCTTCTGGGGGCCAACGTGATGCTGGCTCTACCCCGGCCGCTCCGTATACCTGCAAGGCATGTGTCCCATGCGCGAGTTTCGGTCGTATTACTCGGTTGTTACGCGGGCGGTAACGAGTGCGGCCGAGGTTTCCTCGATGTGTCGTAGCCGATCACCTGGTCAGCGGCGGTATGTCCGGTGCGGCGGCCGTCTGGCCCGGCGGGGCTCGGGCTTCCCGTCATGTCACGTTCCCGTAACAGTGGCGACGATTCGCTCTTGTGGTAAATCACCCGATAGTCGTACTCTGCTGACATACGAGTCCGGTAAGCGCTTACCGCAAGGATTCGATCCGGTGCCGTCACTGGCGGCACCTTTCTTCGGGCGGTTACGGAAAGCGCTTACCGCAAGGATTGAGGAGCACAACGTGTCGGCTGACCAGGACGCGATGGACGGCAGGCGGGACCTGGCCGCCCACGGCCTGGACGCGGATCCTGAGCTGGGCGGCCTGGACACGGACCCTGAGCTGAGCGGCCTGGACGCGGATCCTGAGCTGAGCGGCCTGGATGCGGACCCGACCGCGGCGCCGACGATCTACGACGTGGCCCGGGCGGCGGGGGTGTCCATCGCCTCGGTGTCCCGGGTGCTCAACGGGCAGCGCAACCCGCGCCAGGAAACGCGGGAGCGGGTGCTGGCGGCGGTGGCCGAGCTCGGCTTCGTGCCGGACGGGGCGGCGCGGGCGCTGAGCGCGCGGCTCAAGGAGGTCGTGGGCGTGATCGTCCGCAGGCCATGGCCGGCCGCGGATATGGACGAGGACCTGTTCGCGGACGAGGCCGAGAGCCTGCAGTACCCGGACCTGATCAACCGCGGTATCGAGACGGCGGCCCAGCGCCGCGGCTTCGACCTGCTGATCCGGTCGGTCGGCATCAACGAGCACGACCCGGGCGGCCGGACGCTGGCGCTGGCCCGCAAGAGCGACGGGCTGATCCTGCACGACCGGGTGCTCGAACCGGACCAGATGGACCGGCTGTCCCGGCAGCTGCCGATCGTCACGCTGGCCGGGTACGCGACCCCGACCACGGCGAACGTCCACGGTGACAACAGGGCGGGCATGCGCGCGCTGGCCCGGCACCTGCTGCGCGACCACGGCTACCGCTCCCTGGGCTACCTGGGCGGCTACGCCGACAGCCCGGACAGCATCGAGCGGCGGGAGGTCCTGCAGGCCGAGGCCGCCGCGGCCGGGGCGGCGCTGGAGTACGGGCCGGAATGGCAGGGCTACTACTTCGCCTCGGGCGGCGCCCAGGTCATCAACCAGCTGCTTTCCGCGGGGCGCCGACTGCCGCGCGCGATCGTGTGCGCGAACGACCAGACCGCCTTCGGTGTCATGTCCGCGCTGCGCAAGCACGGCCTCAGCGTTCCCGGGCAGGTGGCGGTGACCGGCTTCGACGACATCCCGCTGGCCCGCCACCTGCGCACCAGCCTCACCACGGTCCGCCAGCCGATCAGGCAGATGGGGACGGCCGCGTTCGACGTGCTGTATTCGATGCTCAACCGCGAGCGCCTGCCGGCCCGCGACATCGTGCTGCCGACCGAGCTGATCCGCCGGGAGAGCTGCGGCTGCCCGGCGCCGGCCGACCGGGCCGACATCGGCTGGTACCGGGAGGTATGAGTTATGCGGATGATCACCCGCAGGATCGCGTTCTACATCGTCACCGCGGTGGTCGCGATCACCGTCAACTTCTTCATCCCGCGGCTGATGCCGGGCAACCCGGTGCTCGCGGTGCTGGGCCGGGTCCAGGCCCAGGAGTCCAAGCAGGCCATCGCCGCGCTCGAGCTGCAGTACGGGGTGGCGACCAAGACCGGCCTGTGGGGCCAGTACGTCCAGTACTGGAGCCACCTGCTGCACGGGAACCTGGGCACCTCGCTGAACTTCTACCCGGCCTCGGTCGGCGGCCTGATCCGGGCCGCGCTGCCCTGGACGGTCGGCCTGGTCGGCCTCGCCACGGTGATCAGCTTCGTGCTCGGCACGCTGCTCGGCGTGGCCGCCGCCTGGCGGCGCGGCAGCTGGCTGGACGGGCTGCTGCCGGCCATGACGTTCTTCCAGGCCGCGCCGTACTTCTTCGTGGCGATCCTGGCCGTGGCGCTGTTCGCGACCAAGCTGGGCTGGTTCCCGCCGAACTCCGGCTACGACACCACCACCTTGAACCCGGGGCTGAACTGGCCGTTCATGTCCAACGTGCTGGACCATGCCGTGCTGCCCGCGGTGACCATCGTGCTGGCCTCCGTCGCCGGCTGGATCATCGGGATGCGCAACATGATGATCACCACGATGGATGAGGACTACGTGCTGCTCGCGCAGGCCAAGGGCCTGCCGGCGCGGCGGGTGGTCAGCTATGCGGCCCGGAACGCGCTGCTGCCCAGCGTGGCCGGCTTCTCCCTGGCCATCGGGTTCATCGTCTCGGGCGCGCTGCTCACCGAGATCGTCTTCTCCTATCCGGGCGTGGGGTACCTGCTGTTCACCGCGATCGGCAGCGACGACTACCCACTGCTGCAGGGGATCTTCCTGATCATCACGCTGGCGGTGCTGCTGGCCAATCTGGCCGCCGACTTCGTCTACGCGTTCCTCGACCCGCGGACCAGGCAGGAGGCCTGACATGACCCGGTTGCTCCGGTCCCCGAAGATCCTGATCGGGCTGGGCCTGTCCGTGGTGTTCGCGATCGTGGCCATCATCGGCCCGCTGGTCGCCCCGTACAACCCGAACGCCAGCGCCTCGACCACGGTCAGCACGCCGCAGCCGCCCTCGGCCGCGCACTGGCTCGGTACGACCCAGATCCAGCAGGACGTCCTGTCCCAGCTGCTGGTCGGCGGGCGGTCGACGATCCTGGTTTCCTTGGTGGCCGGCGTGGCGGCGACCGTGCTGGCCGTGCTGTTCGGCGTGACCGCGGGCTACTTCGGCGGCGGGACCGACGACCTGCTGTCCATGCTGGCCAACATCTTCCTGGTGCTGCCCGCGCTGCCGCTGCTCATCGTCATCTTCGGGTTCCTAGGCAAGGGCGCGAACCCGAACGACCTGGTGATCGGGGTCATCATCGCCATTACCGGCTGGGCGTTCGGCGCCCGGCAGCTACGCGTCCAGACCCTGTCCATGCGCAACCGGGACTTCGTCGACTCGGCCCGGATCATCGGCGAGAAGAGCTGGCGGATCATGACGTTCGAGATCCTGCCCAACCTGATCCCGGTGGTGGCCACCTCGTTCCTGTTCACCGTCATCTACGGGGTCGGGACCTTCACCGCGCTGTCGTTCCTGGGCGTCATCAACACCACCCACTGGAGCTGGGGGACGATGCTCTACTGGGCGCAGAGCGCGCAGGCGGCCCAGCAGGTGCACCTGGAGTGGTGGTGGTTCGTGCCGCCGGGGCTGGCCGTCGGGTTGTTCGGCACCGGGCTCGCGCTGCTCAACTTCGGGATCGACGAGTTCGTCAACCCGCGGCTGCGCGGCGCCGGGCTCTCCGGCCGTGCGGCCCGGCGGGCCGGGCTGCCGCGGCGGCCTCAGCTGGGCCTGACTCCGGTGCTGCGTGCGGCCCGGAGGGAATCATGAACGACCTCCTTCTTTCGGTGCGAGGCCTGTGCGTGGACTACGGGCTGGGCGACGAGGCGGTGCACGCCGTGGTGGACGCCGACCTGGAGCTGCGGCGCGGCGAGACGCTGGGCCTGGCCGGGGAGAGCGGCAGCGGCAAGTCCACCCTGGCCTACGCGATCACCAGGCTGCTGCGGCCGCCGGGGGTCATCACCGCGGGCTCGGCGCGGTTCGGCTCGTCCGTGAACCTGCTTACCGCGGGCCAGCGCGAGCTCCGCGGCCTGCGCTGGAACGAGATCGCGGTGGTGCTGCAGAGCTCGATGAACGCGCTCAACCCGGTGCTGTCCATCGGCACCCAGTTCTCCGACGTGCTGCGCGCGCACCGGCCGGACATGAGCCGGGCCGACCGGCGGGCCCGGTCGGGTCAGCTGCTCGAGATGGTGGGCATCCCCGCCGACCGGCTGAGCAGCTACCCGCACGAGCTGTCCGGCGGCATGCGGCAGCGGGTGATGATCGCCACCGCGCTCGCGCTCGACCCGTCGGTGGTGATCATGGACGAGCCGACCACCGCGCTCGACGTGGTGACCCAGCGCGAGATCCTCGAGGAGCTCATGACGCTGCGCGACCGGCTGGGTTTCGCCGTGCTGTTCATCTCGCACGACCTGTCGCTGCTGGTCGAGATCGCCGATTCGATCGCGGTCATGTACGCGGGCCGGCTGGTGGAACGGGCCGGCGCCAGCGCGGTGTTCCGCGCGCCGCGGCACCCGTACTCGCTCGGCCTGCTGAGCTCGTTCCCCGCCCTGCACGGGCCGCGCGTGGCCATGGAGGGCATCCCCGGGTCGCCCCCTGACCTGCGCAACATGCCGTCGGGGTGCCCGTTCCACCCGCGCTGCGGGTACGCGTTCGACCGGTGCCGCAGCGATCCGCCGCCACCGCTGCTGGACCTGGACGCGGGCACCCGGGCGGCCGCGTGCTGGCTGCAGGACGGCCGCGAGGCCGTGCCCGCGGAGCTGGCGCGCACCGCGGTCGACGCTGTGCCCGCCGACTCGGGAGGCCGGGCATGACCATCATTCCCCTGGACAGGACCCGGACCGCCAACGGGGCCAGCGGCGGAACGCCGGTGCTGGAGGCCCGCGGCCTGACCAAGCACTTCCCGGTGCACGCCCGCGGGGGCGCGCGCCGGGCCGCGGTGCACGCGGTCGAGGACGTGACGCTCGCGCTGCCGCAGGCCGGCATCACCGCGGTGGTCGGCGAGAGCGGCTCGGGCAAGTCGACGCTGGCCCGGCTGCTGGCCCAGCTGATCAAGCCGACCGCCGGGGCGGTGCTGCTCGACGGCGCGCGGGCCCCGGTGCGGCAGCGCTACACCCGGCAGGTGCAGCTCGTGCTGCAGGACCCGTTCTCCTCGCTCAACCCGGTGCACAACACCCGGTACCACCTGGCCCGGCCGTTGCGGCTACACGGCCTGGCCAGCGGAGCGAACCTGGATACGCAGATCGCCGAGCTGCTGGAGCGGGTGGCGCTGAGTCCCTCGTTCGCGGCCAAGTACCCGCATGAGCTCTCCGGCGGCCAGCGGCAGCGGGTGGCGATCGCCCGGGCGCTGGCCATGCGGCCGAGGGTGCTGCTGGCCGACGAGCCCGTCTCGATGCTCGATGTCTCCATCCGGCTCGGCGTGCTCAACCTGCTGGCGGGCCTGCGTGACCGCGAGGGGCTGGCCATCCTCTACGTGACGCACGACATCGCGTCCGCCCGCTACCTGGCCGACGTGATCGCGGTCATGTACGCCGGGCAGATCATCGAGTCCGGGCCCGCGGCGCAGGTCACCGACGCCCCGGCCCACCCCTACACGCAGCTCCTGCTCAGCGCCGCGCCCGACCCGGACCGGGCGGAGCCGCCGTCGCTGCGGGGCCGCGGAGCCCCGCCCAACCTGATCCGGCCGCCGAGCGGCTGCCGGTTCCACCCGCGCTGCCCGTTCGCCATGACGGTCTGCGCCGACGAACGGCCCGTGGCCATCGAGGTCGCCCCGGGACAAGCCAGCGCGTGCTGGCTGCACGCCAAGGGCCTGACCGCGGCCCAGTCCCGGCCGCTCAGGGAACCGGGAACCGAAGGCCGACCGCTCACCGAACCGGTCACCGAACCGGTCACCGAAGCCCAGAGACCTCAAGGGCCTGGAGAGGAGAAGCGATGAACCGGCACGTCACCTAGCGATCAGGGTTGTTGAACGGCCCCCCCGGGGGCCAGGCCGCAAAAGCGGCAGGCCGGAGGGCGAGCGCCCGGCCGGTCTCGCACGCACCACGTTATGACGGACCCCGACACGGTCACCATGACAGGCCGGCGACAGCCGGCCGGGCAATGGGAGTTTAGACAATGAATCACAGGACTGTAAAAGCCCTGGCTGCGGCGACCATCCTGGCGATGGGCGTGGCGGCCTGCAGCAGCTCGACCTCATCTTCCGGCAGCACCTCCGACATCCACCTCCAAGCAGGGTCCCCCCCTGGTCATCGTGGACAACACCGGCCAGGTGTTCGCCCAGACGTTCAACCCCTACGTCTCGACCTCGCTGGGCGTCGAGGACAACATGCAGTCGATGACCTACGAGCCGCTGCTCGAGTTCAACATCATGCAGCCGACCCAGGCGCCGATCCCCTGGCTGGCCACCAGCTACGCCTGGTCCAACGGCGGCAAGACGGTCACCTTCACCATCCGGCAGGGCGTGAAGTTCAGCGACGGCACCCCGCTGACCGCCAGCGACGTGGCGTTCACCTTCAACCTGCTGATGAAGAACACCACCCTGGCCTCGCAGGCGCCCGCGCCGACGCCGCTGCCGGTCAGCGCCACCGCACCGAACGCCACCACGGCGGTGCTCACGTTCAGCCAGGCCGAATACGCCAACCTGTTCCTGATCGGGTCGACGTACATCCTGCCTGCGCACATCTGGCAGAGCGTGTCGAACCCGGCTACCTACGCGGACGCCAACCCGGTGGGGACGGGCCCGTACGAGCTCGGCTCGTTCTCCTCGCAGAAGGTCACGTTCAAGCAGAACCCGTACTACTGGCAGAAGTCCAAGGTGACCGTGCCCGAGGTGATCTTCCCCAGCTACGTGAGCAACACCACGGCCAACCCGGCCCTGGACAGCGGCCAGATCGGCTACGCCGGCAACGACGTGGCCAACGTCCAGTCCGACTACCTGTCCGCGAACTCGAACAACCACACCTGGACGTCCAACCAGCCGTGGTTCGCCGACAACAACGTGGTGACGCTGTGGCTGAACACCACCAAGGCGCCGCTGAACGACACGAAGGTGCGGCTGGCGATCAGCGCCGGGATCGACCGGCAGCAGCTCTCGGACCAGGGCGAGACCAACTACGAGCCGCCGGCCACGTCGTCGAGCGGGCTGCTGCTGCCGACCCAGAGCGCCCTGCTCGACCCCTCCTACAACAACGACATCTCCCCCACCACCAACAACGCCAAGATGAGCCAGCTGCTGACCAGTGACGGCTACACCAAGACCGGCGGCAAGTGGATGAAGAACGGGCAGCCGATCAAGTTCTCCATCGAGGACCCGTCGTCGTACACCGACTACGCCACCGACGCGCAGCTGATCGCCAACCAGCTCAACGCCGAGGGCTTCGAGGTCTCCTTCGACGGAGTCCAGGCCACCCAGTGGTACAACGACTACCCGGTCGGGAACTTCGACGCGATCATCCACTGGAGTAACCAGGGGCCCACCCCGTACGACTACTTCGACTACTGGATGGACAACAACCTGTCCGCGCCGATCGGCAAGCCGGCCGGCAGTGACTACGGCCGGTACAACAACCCGCAGGTCCAGGCGGCCCTGGCGCAGTACGCCGGCACCAACGACACCGCGACGCAGCAGCAGGCGCTGAACACGCTGGAAACCATCGTCTCCACGCAGGCACCGGTGATCCCGCTGCTGTACGGAGCGGCCTGGTACGAGTACTCCACCAAGGACTACACCGGCTGGCCGACCGCGACCAACCAGTACATCGATCCGGTTCCGAACGCCCCCTACATGGAGTACACGCTCTTGCACCTCACCCCGGCGTCCTGAGCTGTACGACACCGTATGAACAACGCCCACGGGGCGCCCGGCCGCACCAGCGGCCGGGCGCAGCCCCGCCCTGCCCTTAACCACGGGGCCCATAACCACGGGCCCCTTAACCAGGAACTACTAGCCGCGCTGGGCCTCGAGGACAAGGTGCGGCTGCTGACCGGCGCCGACAACTGGAGCACCTGCCCGCTGCCGGCCATCGGGCTGCGCCCGATGGTCATGTCCGACGGCCCGGCCGGGGTCCGCGGCCAGACCATGGACGAGCGCCACCCGTCGGCGAGCCTGCCCTGCCCGTCGGCCCTCGGCGCCACCTGGGATCCCGGCCTGGTCGGCGAGCTCGCGTTCGCGCTCGGCACGGAGGCGAAGAGCAAGGGGGTCGACGTGCTGCTCGCGCCGACCATCAACGTCATGCGCACGCCGCTCGGCGGGCGCGGCTTCGAGTCGTTCGGCGAAGACCCGGTGCTCATCGCGCGGATGGCCGTGGCCTACGTGGGCGGGCTGCGCCGGGCCGGGGTGGCCGCCGCGGCCAAGCACTACGTGGGCAACGACTCCGAGACGCAGCGCTGGACGTACGACGCGCGGATCGCCGAGCACGTGCTGCGCGAGCTGTACCTGGTCCCGTTCGAGGCGTGCGTGCGCGAGGCCGACCTGGACCTGGTGATGACCGGCTACAACATGGTCAACGGCGTCACCATGACCGAACACGCCTGGCTGCTGTCGGCCATCCTCAAAGACGAATGGGGCTTCCAGGGCGTGGCCCTGTCCGACTGGCACGCCGCGCGCAGCACGGTGGCGACCGCGACCGCCGGGCTCGACCTGGCCATGCCCGGGCCTTCTGGGCCATGGGGGGGCCAGCTCACCGCCGCGGTCCGGGACGGCCAGGTCAGCGAGGACGAGGTGGACGCCAAGGTCCTGCGCGTCCTGCGGCTGGCCCGCCGGGTGGGGGCCTTCGGCCACAACGGCGCCGCTGCCAACGGGGGGCCGGTGCTGGCCGACCCGTCGCTGCTGCGCCGCTGCGCCGCGGCGGCGTTCACGCTGCTGCTAATAAGGCGAGCGTGCTGCCGCTCGACGCGGGCGCGCTCCGCAGCGTCGCGCTGATCGGGCCCAACGCGGTCAGCCCGATCACCCAGGGCGGCGGCAGCGCCACCGTGCCCCCGGTCAGCGTGTCGACCCCGGCTGGCGCGCTGACGCAGGCCCTGGCCGGCCAGGCCCAGGTGATCGTGCGGCCGGGCTGCGTGACGTGGAGCAGCGTGCCCGAGCCCGAACCCGCGGCGCTGCGCGACCCGGACACCGGCGAGCCGGGCATCCGGCTGGAATTCCGTGCCGAAGACGGCCAGCTGGCGGGCACGGAGCACCGCACCGCGACCATGTTCACGTGGTGGGACGGGCTGCCCGAGGGCATCGGCTGGGGCGGCCGCGGCACGATCGTGCTCCGCGCCCGCTACCGGGCTCGCCAGTCCGGCCCGCACGTCATCGGCGCGGGCGGGGTCGGCTGGCTCACGCTCGAGGTCGACGGGACGCAGGTCGTGGCCGGCCACTCCGGCGTGCCCGCCGACCCGGTGGAGGTCATGGTCCGGCCCGGCGAGATCAGGGCCACCGTCGACCTGGCCGAAGGCCAGGAAGCCGAGGTCCGGCTCTCGCTGCGGCCCGAGGACTGGCCGCAGGGCCCGGTGGCCATCCGGCTCGGCATCGTGCCCGCGCCGGACGGGGACGCGCTGCTCCGCGAGGCCGTGGAGGCGGCGCGGACCGCCGACGCGGCCGTCGTCGTGGTGGGGTCCGGGCCGGCCACGGAGAGCGAGGGCTTCGACCGGCCCGGGCTCGCCCTGCCCGGCGATCAGGACGAGCTGGTGCGGCGGGTCGCGGCGGTGAACGACCGGACCATCGTGGTGGTGAACGCCGGCATGCCGGTGCTCATGCCGTGGGCGGACCAGGTGGCGGCGATCGGCTGCTGCTGGCTGCCCGGGCAGGCCATGGGCGACGCCCTGGCCGACGTGCTGCTCGGGCACGCAGAACCGGGCGGCCGCCTGCCGGTCACGATCCCGGTCGCCGAGGTCGACTGCCCGGTTCTGCACTCGGTCCCCGACCAGGGCCGGCTCGACTACACCGAAGGGCTGCTGATCGGCTACCGGGGCTACGACCAGGCCGGGATAGCGCCGCGCTTCGCCTTCGGCCACGGGCTGGGCTACACCACCTGGGAGTACCAGTCGGCCGTCGCCGAGTCGGTAGCGGTCGGCCCGGGCGCTGACCTGGAGCTGACCGTCACGGTCCGCAACGCCGGAACGCGGCCGGGCCGGGAGGTCGTCCAGGCCTACGTGGAGCCGGTCACGGCCGAGGCGGGGCGGCCGGTGCGCACCCTGGCCGCCTTCGCCGCCGCGACCGCCGAGCCCGGCCAGTCCACTGCGGTCCGGCTGACCGTGCCGGCCCGGGCCTTCGCCCGCTACGACGAAATGGCCGGCGCCTGGGTCTGGCCGCCCGGCGAGTTCGCCGTCCGCGTCGGCCGCTCGTCCGCGGACCTGCGTCTGTCCGTCCGGGTCAAGAGCCGGGCTGACCATCGATCGGACCAGGGCTCCCTGCTGGACTTCAGTGGTGTATTCGCTGCCCAGCATGCCGAACTGAAGCATGGCCTCGGCCTCGCGCTGAATGGCCGTTTCATCCACTTGGCCCGTCGGGAAATCGGGCAGCGCCATGACGGCCGTCACTTCGGGCGCCAGTATGTCCGACGCTCCCATAGCCGCCTCGACGGCGGCGCGGTCGGTGTCGGCTAGCGCCTGTCCCTCCTCGATCGCCCGGACGAACGCGGCCGCCGTCTTCGGGTACTTCTTTGCCCACGCTTGGGTGGCGACGTACCCGTCGATCGGGAAATTCATGGTCGCGCCCTGGTCGAGATCGGCGAACACCCGTTCGCCGTATTCTTCTCCCGCGAGGGAAACGTAGGGTTCGGCGAGAAACGCCGCATCCCAGGCCCCGTCTCGAAGCTGGCCGGGCATCACGGGGAAGCCGCCGGAGTCGGTTATGAAATGGACCTTGTCCGGCGAGATTCCGTGCCCGGAAAGCAGCGCGCTGATCAGCAGGGTACCGATGCTATTAGTCCCGTTGACCCCGATCTTCTTGCCCGCCAGGTCGGCGACGGTCGTGATGTGCGAACCCGCGGCGGTGACCAGCACGCGCGTGTCCGGACGGAGGGTGGAGGCCTCGGCGAGGATGCGGAACCTGGCGCCCGCCGCCTGCGCCACGATATAGGGGATGTAGCTTCCGGCACTGATGTCGACCTCGCCCTTCAGCTGGTCGGCAACTATCGCGGCGCTGCTGGGTATCTTCTCGATTGTCACGCGCAGGCCCTGCTGAGCGAACAGCCCGTCATCCTGCGCGATGTACAGGCCAGCCAGGTCGGCGGTCGGCAGGGCCGCGAGCGTGATATCGGGCTCGGACGCTGAGCTCAGCGCCGCGTGGTTTCCCGCCGTACCGCAGCCGGCGGCCAGGAATATGATCGCCGCCGCAATTAGCGGCGGAGAACGGAAGTTCCAGGTATTCATCTTCCCCCCCGGGCATGACGACCGTACGTGGACACCTCACGGTCGTCCCCGCAGCTCACCGCGGGGACGACCGATTAGGGGCCATAGTAGCGATCCGGGTCGAACCGGCGGCAGGTTTGCTGAAAAGGATCTTTATTATTATTTACTGTGTTATAGATGGTTATGATGAGATTGGAGGGGAAATAGTCCCGTCACAACGCGGTGCGGCGGATGAGCGGCTCTCCACAACAGCGGCCCGGCCGCGGGAGTCGGCCCCTTAGCCGAGCTCGATCGTGGTGGTGAGCGGGAGGGAGGCGGAGGAGGGGCCAGCGACCAGGACGAACGTGCCTGGTTCGGTGGACCAGCCGTCGCCGGTCCAGTGCTGGAAGGCGCGCTCGGGGATGAGGATTCCGACCGTGACCGATTCGCCGGGGTCCGCGTCCACGGTGGCGAAGCCGGCCAGCCACTTGGCTGGGCGCTCGACCGCCGAGTCCGGCCGGGAGGCGTAGACCTGGACGACTTCGCGGCCGCGGCGCGAGCCGGTGTTCCGCAGCTGGACGCAGACCGCGACGCCGGAAGCGCCCGCCGGGGGCTGGTCCAGCGTGACGGACTCATGGGCCCAGGTGGTGTAGCCGGTGCCGTGCCCGAACGGGAACAGCGGCTCCCGGCCGTCGCGGTCGTAGGCGCGGTAGCCGATGAACAGGCCCTCGTGGTAGGTCAGCACGCCGTTGACCGGCTGGGTGGACGGCAGGCCCTCCTCCGAGGCGGGCCACGTCATGGGCAGCCGGCCGCCCGGCTCGACGTCACCGAGCAGCACGTCGGCCAGCGCGTCGCCGTATTCCTGGCCGCCGAACCAGGACAGCAGCACCGCCGCCGCGTCCTGGGCCCAGGGCAGCAGGACCGGGGCGCCCGAGTTCACCACCACCACGGTCCGCGGGTTGGCCGCCAGGACCTGGCGGACCAGCTCGTCCTGACGGCCCGGCAGCGCCAGCGTGGTGCGGTCGAAGCCCTCGCTCTCCACCTCGGCGGTGGTGCCGACCACGACCACCGCCGCGTCGCTGGCGGCGGCCAGGGCGGCGGCCGCCGCGATCTCCTCGTCGTCGGTGCCGTGCGGCGGCACCAGGTTGAGCTGCACGAGCGTGCCGAGCCCGGCGAACGGCGAGGATTCCACGTCGTGCTCGACCACGACGTCGACCGACTGGCCCGCGGCCAGCTGGACCGGGGCCAACTGCTGCGGCGGGCGCATCAGGGCCTCGGCGATGTCGGAGTCTTCGGGCAGCGTCAAGGTGGTATCGAAGGCCTCCGCGCCGTCGACCAGCAGGCGGTAACGGCCGAGGCCGGAGACGCCCAGCTGGTATTCGCCGCCGACGGTAGCCCGGATCACGCAGCGGACCTCCAGCCGGGCCACCGGTTCGGTGACCCCCGAGGTCGCGAAGCCGCTCAGCCACATGAACGTGGCCCCGTCGCGCAGCTCCGATCCGGCGAGCTCGCCGGTCTGGGACAGGAACCGGATCTCCGCGCCGGTCCCGGCGTCGGCCACCCGGTCCGGCCGCAGCAGCCAGGGCGCCCGGGCCGCCCCGCCGCGCAGGTGCGAGGTCACGCCCGGCGCGTACGTCACGTGCAGCCCGGCGTTACGCAGGCCCTCCAGCGGCGAGATCGTGTAGGGCGGGAACACGGTAGCGCTGCCGCCGCCCATGGTCCGTGCGACCTCGGCGTTCGGCCCGATGACGGCCAGGCGCAGCCGCCGGCCGAGCCCTGGCCGGTCCGCGGGCCCGTATCGCGGCAGCGGCAGGAGGCCGTCGTTGCGGGCCAGCACGAAGCCGGCCGCCGCGGCGGCCCGCAGTTCCTGCGCGACCGCCACCGAATCCGCAGCCTCGACGGCCAGCTCAGGCGGGGCGAGGGTGGAGGTGGGGGTGGGGTGCCGGAGGTAGCCCGGGCGGGGGAAGAGTATGAGCCAGCGCGCCGACCCGCGCCGCCAGGCGGAGGATGCGGACCACCTTGTCGTCGATGAGCGCCTCATCCACCGCGCCCTTCCCGACCGCGTCGAGCAAGGCCTCGCCCCAGGGGCCGTACACGCTGGCGGGCCCGGGCATGGCCAGGTCGAGGGCGGCCTCGGCGGCGGCCTCGGTGTCGCGGGCGGCGGTCCAGTCGGACATGACCAGTCCGTCGTAGCCCCATTCGCCGTGCAGGATGTCGCGCAGCAGCGGGCTCTGCGTCATCGGCGACCCGTTGACCCCGTTGTAGGCGGCCATCACCGCCCAGGCGCCCGCGTCCCGGACGATCGCCTCGAACGGCGCCAGGTACAGCTCCCGCAGGGTCCGGTCGTCGATGCGGACGTCGACGGTCATCCGCTGCGTCTCGGAGTCGTTGCCGACGAAGTGCTTGACCGTCGCACCCACGCCGGAACGCTGCAGCCCGCGCACGTAGGAGGCGCCGATCCGCGCGGTCAGCACCGGGTCCTCGGAGAAGCACTCGAAACACCGGCCCGCGTACGGGGTCCGGTGCAGGTTCACGGTCGGGGCGAGCAGGACGTCGACGCCCTTGCGCCGTGCCTCGCGGGCGAGCAGCATGCCGATCGCCTCGACCCGTCCGGTGTCCCAGGTGGCGGCCAGCGCCGTCGCCGACGGCACGTTCGCGGAGCTGTCCCGCTCGTCCCAGGACTCGCCGCGGACCCCGGCCGGCCCGTCAGACAGCACGAGCCGGCGCAGTCCCGCCTCCGGCTCCTCATGCAGCGCCCAGAAGTCCTCACCGGTCAGCAGGCGGATCTTCTGTTCCAGCGACAGCCGGCCGACCCGGCGGCGCAGTTCGGCCTCGTCGGGGATGACCCCGGTCACGGTGTCCACCGGTTCCATGGGTTCAGGGCGCGGGGAGGTTGACCAGGGGGCCGAGCGCGGCGCGGTGCGCGTCAGGGGTGCCGAAGGCGACGGAATCCGCCTTGGCCCGCTTGAGGTACAGGTGCGCGGGATGCTCCCAGGTGAAGCCGATGCCACCGTGCAACTGCACGCACTCCTGCGCGGCGTGCACGGCGGCCTCCGAGCAGTACGCCTTGGCGATCGCCACCGCGACCTTGGCGTCGGGGTCGCCGGAGGCCAGGCAGGCCGCGGCGTACCGGGACGCCGCGCGAGCCTGGCTGACCGCGACCCACACGTCGGCCAGCCGGTGCTTGAGCGCCTGGAACGACCCGACCGGCCGGGCGAACTGACGGCGTTCCTTCACGTAGGCCAGCGTCATGTCCAGGCAGCGCTGGGCCAGCCCGACCTGCTCGGCGGCCAGGACGGCCGCGCCCGCGGTCAGCGCCGCGTCGAGCGCCTGCGAGGCCGCCGCGCCGGACGCGATCAGCCGCCCGGGGGCGTCGTCGAAGGATAGGTCGCACAGCTGCCTGGTCATGTCCAGCGACACGACCGGCGCCTTGGCCACGCCGGGGTCCGACATGTCGACCAGGTACAGGGCGTGCGGCACCCCGTCGGCCGGGACCAGCAGCACGGTGGCGGGCAGGGCGTCGGCGACTCCGCTGACCGTCCCGCGCAGCCGCGCGACCCCGGTCTGGGCGTCGCCGGGCTTGAGCCCGGCCACCCGGACCGAGACCGGGAACGGGCCGCCCGGCGCGCTGGCGAACGGTACGGCCAGGGTCACGGTCACGCTGCCGTCCGCCATCCGGTGCAGCAGGTCGGCCGCGGCCCGCGCGGGGGTGAAGGGCGTGCCGGAGGAGACGGCGGCGGCGCTGCGCGGAACCCCCGTGGCCGCGTCGACCGGGACACCCGACGCCACGCTCAGCAGGGCGGTGGTGGCGACGACGGCGCTGCCGAGAAACGGAACCGGGGCGACCGCGCTGCCCAGCGCCTCGGCGGCCGAGCACACCTCGCGGTACGAGGCGCCGGCACCGCCGTCACGCTCCGGGATGAGCAGCCCGGCACAGCCCAGGTCGCCGGCGACGGCCTGCCACAGGCCGTCGTCGTAGGTCTCGGTGGACTCGGTGCGGGCCAGCACCTTGTCCAGGCTGCCCCGGTCGGCGAGCAGGGCGCCGAGGCTGTCCGCCAGGGCCCGTTCGGTATCTGAGTAAAGGAGATCGGGGAGGTCCGCCCGGTCGCTCACCGCGGCAGGTCCTTCCATGGGATGTCCTTGTCGGCGCGGGGCTCGGGCGGCAGGCCCAGCACCCGCTCCGCGATGATGTTGCGCAGGATCTCCGAGGTGCCGCCCTCGATGGAGTTGCCGCGAGCGCGCAGGTAGCGGTAGCCGGGGCCGCGGCCGTAGAAGTTGGAGTGTTCGGGCCGGCGCATGGTCCAGTCGTCGTAGCGCAGGCCGTCACCGGCGGACAGCTCGACGTCGAAGCCGGAAATCTCCTGATTCAGCCGGGCGAAGACCAGCTTGGCGGCCGAACCCTCGGGCCCGGGCTTGCCCGCGGCCAGCTGCTGGCGCATCCGCTCCCCCGCCAGCCGGGCCACCTCGGCCTCGGTCCAGAGCCGGAGCAGCCGGTCGTGCAGGCCGGGGGTGCGCAGCTCGGGGCGGTTCCGCCAGGTGGCGGCGACCGGGCCGATCATGCCGGATTCGCGGGGCCCGGCGCGCGAGGCGCCAATATTGACCCGCTCGCTCATCAGCGTGGCGTTGGCTACCTTCCAGCCCTCGCCGACCGGGCCGATCCGGTCCTGGTCCGGGATCCGCACGTCGGTCAGGAACACCTCGTTGAACTCGGCCTCGCCGGTGATCTGCCGCAGCGGGCGGACCTCCACGCCGGGGGCCGTCATGTCCACCGAGAAGTAGGTGAGACCTTGGTGCTTGGGCACATCGGGATCGGAGCGCGCGAGCAGCAGCGCGCGCTTGGCCAGCTGCGCCAGCGAGGTCCACACCTTCTGCCCGGAGACCACCCACCCGTCACCGTCGCGGACGGCCCGGGTGGCCAGCGCGGCCAGGTCGCTGCCCGCGCCGGGCTCGCTGAACAGCTGGCACCAGATCTCGCGGCCCGTCCAGAGCTCGCGCAGCCAGCGCTTCTGCTGCTCGTCGGTGCCGTAGGCCAGGATGGTGGGCGCGGCCATGCCCAGGCCGATGGCGTTGTGTTCCGCGTCGTTGCCCGGGGAACCGGCCGCGGCGAACTCGGCGTCGACGATCTGCTGCAGCGAGCGGGACAGGCCGAGCCCGCCGAGCCCCTCCGGGTAGTGCACCCAGGCCAGGCCCGCGTCGAACCGCGCGTTCAGGAAGTCTTGCCTGGGCATCTCGTGCGGGTCATGCTCCGCGAGGAACGCGCGGGTCCGCTCGCGGAGCTCTTCAGGGGTCAGCACAATGTCTTCCTTAGCACAGTTTCCTGTCCATTAGCAGAGGGGCCCGCCGGCGACGTAGATGACCTGGCCGGAGACGAAGCCCGCGCCCTCGCTGACCAGGAAGGAGATCACGTTCGCCACGTCGGCGGGCTGCCCCACCCGGCGCACCGGGATCCGCTCGGCGGCGGCCTTGGCGAAGTCCTCGAACGCCACGCCCACCCGGGCGGCGGTGGCCGCGGTCATGTCGGTGGCGATGAAGCCCGGCGCGACCGCGTTCGCCGTGACCCCGAACGGCCCGAGCTCGATCGCGAGCGTCTTGGTGAAGCCCTGCATGCCGGCCTTGGCCGCGGAGTAGTTGACCTGGCCGCGGTTGCCCAGCGCGGACGACGAGGACAGGTTGACGATCCGTCCGTAACGTTGATCAACCATGTACTTCTGCACCGCGCGGCTCATCAGGAACGCCCCGCGCAGGTGCACCCCGAGCACCATGTCCCAGTCGTCGTCGGTCATCCTGAACAGCAGGTTGTCGCGGATCACGCCGGCGTTGTTGACCAGCACCGTGGGCGCGCCCAGCTCGCTGGCCACCCGCTCGACCGCGGCCTCGACCTGGTCCCGCTGGCTGACGTCGGCACCCACCGCGACCGCGCGCCCGCCAGCGTCGGCGATCTCCTTCACGGTCCCGGCACAGCCGGCCTCGTCCAGGTCGAGGACCCCGACGGCCATCCCGTCCGCGGCCAGCCTGCGCGCCGTCGCGGCGCCGATGCCACGGGCCGCGCCGGTCACGATCGCGACTGTCTGTGTCACTGAGTTTCTCCTTTTGTTCCGAACGGGCCGTGGTGCGTGCTGCCGTCTTCCTTAGCTCGCGGCGGGCGAGCGACCTCTTGTGTACTTCGTCAGGGCCGTCGGCGAACCTGAGCGTGCGCGCGCTGGCCCACAGATGGGCCAGCGGGAAGTCCTGGCTTACCCCTCCCCCGCCGTGGGCCTGGATCGCCTTGTCGATCACCCACTCGGCCATGGCCGGGGTCACGATCTTGATCGCCTGGATCTCGGTGTGCGCGCCCTTGTTGCCCACGGTGTCCATCAGCCACGCGGTCTTGAGCACGAGCAGCCGGGCCTGCTCGATCCGGACCCGGGACTCGGCGATCCAGTCCTGGACGACGCCCTGCTCGGCCAGCGGCTTGCCGAACGCGGTCCGGGAGGTGCGCGCTGGCACATGAGCTCCAGGGCGTGCTCGGCCGCGCCGATCTGCCGCATGCAGTGGTGGATGCGGCCGGGTCCCAGCCGCGCCTGCGCGATCGCGAACCCCTCGCCCTCGCCCGCGATGAGGTTCTCCTGGGGGACCTGCACGTCGGTGAACTCGACCTCGGCGTGGCCGCCGTGCGTCCCGTCGGTGTAGCCGAACACCCGCAGCCCGCGCTTGATGTCGACCCCCGGCGTATCGCGGGGCACCAGGATCATGGAGTGCCGTCCGTGACCGTGTCCATTTCCGGCGTCGGCCTCGCCGGTCACGCCCATCACGATGAAGATCTTGCAGTCCGAGCTCATCGCGCCCGAGGACCACCACTTGCGGCCGTTGATCACGTAGCCGTCGCTCTTCCCGGTGATCGTGGTGGCGATGTTGGACGCGTCGCTGGAGGCGACGGCGGGCTCGGTCATGCAGAACGCCGACCTGATCGTCCCCTCGAGCAGCGGGCGGAGCCAGCGTTCCTGCTGTTCCGGCGAGCCGAACTCGGCCAGCACTTCCATGTTGCCGGTGTCCGGCGCGGCGCAGTTCAGCGCTTCGGGCGCCAGCGCGGGACTCCAGCCGGTGATCTCGGCCAGCGGCGCGTACTGCAGGTTGGTCAGCGGCGGGTCCGGCAGGAGCGCCGGGTCCAGCGAGCTGACCGCCTTGGCGGCCTTGCCGGTCAGGAAGAGGTTCCACAGCCCGCGGCGGCGGGCCTCGGCCTTGAGTTCGGCGGTGACGGGCAGCCGCTCCCAGCGGCGGCCCGCGGCCTCGGCCGCCTCGGCCTGCTCCCTGAAGGCCGGCTCGGCCGGGTACACCTGCTCGTCCATGAACGCGAGCAGGCGTTCACGGAGGTCTTGCGTCCGGTCGTCGTAAGCGAAATCCATGGAGCACAACCTCCCGTAGGGTCGCGCACCAGCCTACCTACCGACCAGTACGTCTTCCGTGGCGGCTCCCCCGCGGCCTGCCGAACAAGGTGAACCGCGTGGAGTCAGCGGGTGAGGCGGAAGACGTAGACGTCGCCGGAGGAGTAGATCTCGGTATAGGTGCCGGGCGGGTACAGGCTCGCGATGAAGGCGGGGACGTTCTTGATCGCGGGGCTGTAGTCGCTGTCGAGGCCGTCGAAGACGATGTACTGGGTCCGCGGATTGCCGCTGTTGCCGATCCAGTAGGTATCGGTCCGGGCGGCGAGCGGGGCCAGCAGGTCCAGCGTGGTCAGGACGCTGGCGCCGTCGGGCACCTGGGCCATGGCCGCGTCGGCCGCCGCTACGTGCGGGCTGATCCGGTAGGTCTGGGCGTTCCACAGCTGGTTGAGCGGGAACTGGAAGGCCAGCGGGATCGCGATCGCGACCATCATGGCCGCGCCGTAGCGGCGGGCTCCGGCCAGCGCCGCCCGCCATAGCCCGCGCCGCCCGCTGGCCCAGGCACCCGGCCCGGCGGCGGCATCGGCGTCCATCGCGGCGTCGATCCGGGCCAGCGCGTCGATGGCGGCGACGAAGATGATCGGCATCACGGTGGCGTTGTAGTGCCAGTACGTCCCCCAGAAGCTGCTGTCGGTGGCGATGAAGCGCAGCAGCAGGCTCGGGACGGCGATCAGCACCAGCGGCGAGCGCAGCGCGATGAACGCGGTCGGCAGCAGCAGCATGACCAGGGTCTGCAGCTTGTCCGGCCAGGCGTGCAGCGAGCTGGCGGATCACGCCGAGGACCGACGGGTGCCCGCCGGGGGCCAGGACGCCGCCGTCGCTCCAGTACTGGTACAGGTGAACCGGGTTGAAGTGCGGGATGATCACGCCGATGGCCACGAACGACCAGGCGAAGCCCCAGATCAGCAGGAGCTGCCCGGCCTTCATCCGGCCACGGCCGTTCCGGGTCCGCCGGGTTCCCGGGGTCCGGGATCTGCGCGCGCAGGCCGGCCACGATCAGGTAGATCCCGATGGCGGCCACGGTGAAGCCCTGGTCCTCCTTGACGAAGACCAGGGGCAGCGCCCAGCCCACGGCGGCCTTGGTGTGCCCGCGGGCCAGCGCGGACAGCGAGAAGGCGAGCAGCGGCACGGCGAACGCGATCTCGTGGAAGTCGAACTGGGCCAGCTGCTGCAGGCCCCAGGAGAACCCGTACGCGACCGCGATCGCCCGGCCCGGGCCGACGCCCAGCTTCTCGCGGGCCAGCTGGCTGACCGGGAAGATCGACGCCGCGGCGAGCAGCGCCTGCCCGACGACCAGCGTCGCCGAGGAGGGAAAGACCCGGAAGAAGGGCGCCAGGACCGCGACGATCGGCTGGAAGTGATCCCCGAGCAGGTTGAAGCCGGGAGCCCTGATGTCCACGATCGGCGCGCTGAGATCCGCGTACCGCTTGACGTACTCGGTGTAGATGCCCAGATCCCAGGAGGACGGGTTGAGCTGCATGAGCCGGAACAGCGAGATAGCGGCGTACGCGCCGAACGCGGCGACCGCGGTCGCCCAGGTGACCGGGTCGGTGTAGGCGCCGGACCGGGACGGTTCGGCCGGCGGCACCCCTGGCCGCGGGACGGAGGGCCGCAGATCAAGGGACGCGGCTCAAGGGCCGCACGACAAGGGACGCAGCGCGAAGGGCCGCGGGACCGCCGCGGCGGCACCACGGCCGACGGTGCTGCCGCCGCCTTGGCGGACCGCCTCGGCCTTCGGCAAGGCCGATTCGGCGCCGGAGCGCGGTTGTTGCTCCCCCATCGCGCGCAGGATACCTGTTCCGGCGGCTACCGGAAATGGGTCAGACGAGCAGGAGTTTTCCGATCCGGCGGCCGGAGGCGTACAGGCCCGCGACGCCCAGCACGGCCAGGTACGCGGCCCGCCACAGCAGGCCGGGACCGACCACCCCGACGGTGAGGTCGCGCAGCAGCACGACCCCCTGGTACAGGGGCGTCCACTCGATCACCACCTGGACCGCCCGCGGGTAGACGCTGAGCGGGTAGAACGTGGCGGAGAACAGGAACAGCGGCATGCTGGCCAGGATCACGTAGTCGAAGTCCTGCCAGCTCTTCATGTAGGTGGTGCCGAACATGCCGATGGCGGCGAAGGCGAAGCCGATCAGCACCGCCGACCGGGACGTCCAGCACCGCCCACGGCGAGTGCACCAGGTCCAGCGCCAGCATGACCAGCGATGAACGCGATCGCGTAGATGGTGCCGCGGATCAGGGCCCAGCCGATCTCGCCCAGCGCGACCTGGGCCGGGCGCATCGGGGTGGCCAGCACGGCGTCGTACAGCTTGGCGTACTTGAGCCGGAAGAAGACGTTGAACGTCGAGTCGTACATCGCGCCGTTCATCGAGGACACCGCGAGCAGGCCGGGCGCGACGAACTCCCGGTACGGGATGAGCTGGCCGCCGGGACCCGGCACCTTGCCGACCAGCACGCCCAGCCCCAGGCCCACGGACAGCAGGTAGAACAGCGGCTCGAAGACCCCGGAGATGAACACCAGCCAGGCGCGCCGGTAGGCGCGGGCGTGCCGCTCGATCAGGCGCAGGCTGCCGGTGTCGGTGCCCGCCCGCTTCAGGCGGGCCAGCAGCCCGGCCGGCGGGAGCATCCGCAACGCGACGCTTTCAGACATACAGGCGCCTGCGGTAGGTGCGGGCCCCGGCCCAGATCCCCGCGGCGGCCAGCACGACCAGGTAGGCGACGTGGCCGAGCATCCCGACCGGATCGCCGGCCGCGGTGCCGAGGCTGAACGCCCGGCACAGCGCCACGCCGTGCCACAGCGGCGTGGCGTAGGCCAGCGCGCGCAGCCCGGCGGGCAGCTGGGACAGCGGGAAGAACGTGCCGGAGAACAGCATCAGCGGCATCATGACGAACCGGAAGATGTAGTTGAACGAGGTCTCCACCTTCACCGTGACCGCCCAGGCCGCGATCGGAGCGGCGAAGGCCAGCCCGGTGAGCACCGCGGCCGGGTAGGCCAGCACGACCCAGGCGGACCTGATCGCGCCGAACGCCCACATGACCACCATGACGACCGCGCAGTTCATCGCGAGCCGCATGATCATGAACATGAGGTGGCCGCGGAAGATGTCGGCGGGCCGCAGCGGGGAGGCCTGCGCGCCGATGTAGATCCGGTTCCACTTCAGGGAGCCGAACACCGGGTAGCTCGCCTCGCCCACCGCGGTGTTCATCGCGCCCGAGGCCAGGATGGCCGGCGCCACGAAGGCCAGGTAGCTGACCCCGCCCAGGCTGGCCGTGCTGTGCTTGTCGACCAGCGTGCCGAGCCCGAAGCCCAGCGCGCCGATATAGCAGATGGGGCCGAGCACGCTGGACCAGATGCTGGAGCGCCAGATCCGCCGGTACACGGTCAGCCAGCACTGGAACGCGCGGAACGAGAGCGACCAGAACGGCGCAGCCGGACGGAAGGGCCAGGCTGCGCTTGGGCGCCACTAATCCTCCAGCCTCCGCCCGGTCAGCCGCAGGAAGACGTCCTCGAGCGTGCCCCGGCGGACCAGCGAGGTGAGCGGCTCCAGGCCGCTGGCGCGCACCGCGGCCAGGGCCGCGTCGCCATCGGCGACGTAGAACAGGATCCGGTCGGCAAGCACCTCGGTCCGTTCGGCGGAAAAGTCTTTGAGTTTGTCGGCGGCCACGTCGTGCACCTCGGGGTCGAAGCGCACCTCGAGGACCTCCGGCGAGCAGTAGCGGGCGATCAGGTCCCGGGGTGAGCCCACCGCGGCGAAGCGGCCGTGGTCCATCACCACCAGCCGGTCGCACAGCTGCTCGGCCTCGTCCATGTAGTGCGTGGTCAAGATCAGCGTGACGCCACGCTGCTTGAGCCGGAACAGCCGGTCCCACACCACGTGCCTGGCCTGCGGGTCCAGGCCGGTGGTGGGCTCGTCGAGGATCAAGATCTCCGGTTCGTTGATCAGCGAGCGAGCGATGGTCAGGCGGCGCTTCAGGCCGCCGGACAGCGGCTCGACCTTGTCCTTGGCGCGGTCCGCGAGCTGCACGAAATCCAGCAGCGCGGCGGTCCGGTCCCGGATGACGCGCCGGGGCAACCCGAAGTACCGGCCGTAGACGAGCAGGTTCTCCCGGACGGTCAGCTCCATGTCGAGGGTGTCCTCCTGCGGCACCACGCCGAGCCGGGCGCGGATCGCCGAGCCGTCCCGGACCGGATCGCGGCCGAGGATGCTCAGTTCCCCGCCGGTCGGCGGCGACACGCAGCCGATCATCCGCATCGTGGAGGACTTACCCGCGCCGTTCGGCCCCAGGAACCCGAAGGCCTCGCCGCGGTACAGGTCGAAGTCGATCCCGTCGACCGCGGTGAAGCTGCCGAACCTCTTGGTCAGGCCGCGGGCCCGGACGAGCACCTCGGTTTCGGAGCGTTCCAGCACCTGATCCAGGCTAGCCGGGGGTTATGACATTCCTCGAACGGTTTATGCCGCCGGTCCCTTACCACAGCAGGCGACACGATAGTGTCGGTCTATACGGGATGGACCGAGCAGAGGGACGACGCCACGGTGACTCTGATTCGTGACCTCTATGCGCGCTTCCAGGTGCTGATCCACGAGGTCGCCAAGTTCGGCATCGTCGGCAGCCTCGCGTTCGTGCTCACCCTGGTCCTGGTCAACGCCTTCCACTCCGGCGCCGGACTGGGCGAGATCGCCGCCACCACGCTGGCCAACGTGTTCGCCACGGTGTTCGCCTTCGTCGGCAACAAGTTCTGGGCGTTCCGGCACCGCAAGGGCAGCCACTGGCGCCGCGAGACCCTGTTGTTCTTCTTCTTCAACGGCATCGGGATCCTGATCACCGACGGGGTCGTCTGGCTGGTGCACTACCGGGTTCGGGCTCACCGACAACTTCTCCTACAACGTGGCCAACATCATCGGCATCGGCCTGGCCACGCTGTTCCGGCTGTACTGCTACCGCCGCTGGGTCTTCCTCTACGCCGAGGGTGAGGCGCCCGCCGCGGAGCGGCTGGAGCCGGAGACCTCGAGTTCCTGACGCTGGCTTACTGGCAGCCGCGGACGGCGGACAGGCCCAGGGGCGCGGCGAGCGCCGCGTCCTGCTGGGCCTTGGTCAGGTACCCGACGGCGGCCATCCGGTCGATGACGTGCACCAGGCGCGCCCGGGCCCGGGACGGGTAGACCAGCGGGTCGTCGTAGGTCGGCGCGTTCACCGCGCCGGCCAGCATGGCCGCCTGCACCACGGTCAGCTGGCCGGGCTGCCGCCCGAAGTAGCCGCAGCTGGCCGCCTGCAGGCCGTAGTAGCCGTGGCCGTAGTACGCGATCTCCGCGTACAGGCGCAGGATCTCGGCCCGGCTGTAGCCCCGGTTGAGCTTCACCGCCAGGACGACCTGCTCGACGATCTGCGGGAAGCTGCTATGGCCCGAGGTGTACAGGTTCTTGGCGAGCTGCTGGTCCAGGGTGCTGCCGCCGCCGTCGGTGTGCCCGGTCATCCAGGAGGCCGCGACCCGGAACAGCGCGAGCGGGTCCACGCCCGGGTCGGCGTAGAACCGGTGGTCTTCGGTCGCCACCAGGGCTTCGGCGAAGTACTGCGGCACCGGCGGGCCGGGGTAGGCGATGTGGTGCTCGGCCGCCTGGGCTTCGGCCAGGGAGCTGGCCTGGCCGGCCGAGGGAGTGAACGCGTACAACAGGACAACGCAAGCCAGGAACACGGCGATCACGACGGCCGCCACCTTGACGATCCCGAGGGCCAGCCGGAACTGCCAGCTGCGCCGGCTCCGCCTGTTCTGCCTGTTCTGCCTGTTCTGCCTGTTCCGCCTGGGGAGCGGGCGCGTTGGCTCGTAGTCGACGTCTTCGCCGCCTTCGCCGGAAGCCGAGCGGTGAGCGCCAAGTACCCTCAACTGCCCAGTCCTCCGTCCGTCCGCACGCCGCTTCCTCTGGCTTCAACGAGCGGGCCAGCCTCGCCATGCCCGGCACATCGTAACTTTCTACCCGGCTCCAAGCACGTACACCTCCCGGCCGGGCGCGGCGGGTGCGGGCTTCGTTTCCGGGAGGCGCGCGGTTGCGCTAAGCTGGCGGAGCCCGCCAGAGTACGGCGGGCGCGCCACCATAAGCGGAACGGCGGCGCGGCGGGACGTGGCCCAGCTTGGTTAAGGCGCCTGACTGGGGGTCAGGAGAGCAGGAGTTCAAATCTCCTCGTCCCGACAACCTGCAGTTCGAATTCAGTAACAGAAATGTCACTGCTACCGGTTAGCGTTCTGGTATGGGTCAACTTTCCATATCGGAACGCAGCTGGTCTGATGCCCAGCTGAAAGATGCTGTCGCGACGGCCACGAACTGGCGTGATGTGATGCGCGACACGTCGTTCCAGGTTCTGGCCTGCCAGGTGGCCGGGTAGCGGAACGACAGGCCCATGGCGCTGAAGCTGACGGTGGGCACCGGATGCGCGGGTTCGGCCGGGGTGCGGGCGAAGGGCAACGCGACCGAAACGGCCACCACCGCGAGCGCCGTCGCGAGTCGTCCTGGGGCAGTCATAACCGTGAGACGTGTCCCGAGGCGCCGGGGTTGCGCGGCGTCTGGTATTGAATAGCGCCATGCCTGTTGAAGGAGAATACGAGCCGAGCACCCAGGCCTGGGTGCGCGATCAGGTCGAGCTGTACGAGGGCTCCGGCGGGACGCAGGGCACGACGCTGCGCGAGACCGGGCTGCCGGTGGTGATCGTGACCAATCTCGGCGCCAGCAGCGGCAAGGTGCGCAAGACGCCGGTCATGCGGGTCGAGCACGACGGCCGGTACGCCATGGTGGCGTCCAAGGGCGGCGCCCCGGAGCATCCGGTGTGGTACTACAACCTGCGCGCGAATCCCCTGGTCGAGCTGCAGGACGGGGCGCACAAGCAGGACATGGTGGCCCGCGAGGTCAGCGGCGAGGAGCGCGCGCATGGTGGGTGCGGGCGGTCGCCGCATACCCGCCTTACGCGGAGTACCAGCAGAAGACCACGCGGCAGATCCCGGTGTTCGTCCTGGAGCCGGTCGGCGAAAGCTGACGCCGCCCCGCGTAGGCCCGGCGAGGCGGCGTCAGGAGGGCGTGACGGCTCAGCCGTTGATCGTGCCCACGCCGGGCATGATCGGCTTCTGGATGCTCATCCAGATCGGTCCGGCGTGCGAGCACGCCTGGAAGGAGAAGGCGGCGAACGTGGCGCTGCGCTGGCCGGGCGGGTAGACGCGCAGGTTCGCCGCCGAGTTAACCGGGTCGCATCCGGGCTCGGTGGTGACCACGGCGTCGTGGTAGGCCAGCAGCGTGTGCGCGGTCGCGCCGGGCGCGAGGTTCACGATGTGCGCGCCGCGCAGGCTGCCCCAGCTCGCCGGGCTGCCCAGCTGGTTCCCGTTGCGGCCCAGTGCGGAGACACCCGGGTAGCCATACAGGTAGCACGTGTGGTGGCTCAGGTTGGTGAACTCAAGCGGGTAGTAGATCGTGCCGGCCGCACCGTTGCCCTGGCCGACCGCGAGCCAGACGCCGAGGTCACTGGCGGTACACCTGGGGATGGAGGCCGCCGCCGTGGACGCCGTGCCAGACGAGGTAGCAGCGTAGGCGGCGGTGGAGATGGCCAGCCCGGCCACGGCCGCGGCGGCGACCGCGACCACCCGCCGGGCGGTGGTGGAAAAGTACGTCATGACAATCATCCTTTTAGTACGTGGGATCCGCTGTTTATGGGTCCTTCCGCCCTTTAAGACGGAGATGCACGGTTCTCGGTTGTTTCTTTTTTTGCCGAACGAACGGTGGTGGCAGTGGCCATCACGAGCTTTTCGCCAGTCCGTTCGGCACAATGGTGCGGTGACAGGACGGGCAGAGCTCATCCGCCGGGCTCAGGCTCATGGCGTGGCGGTCTCGTACCAGAACTGGCGGGGCCGGGTGGTGGAGGTCACCGACGAGACGCTGGCCGCCGTCCTCGAGGCGCTGGACGACGAGCGATGCCCGGCGGCGGCCAAGGCGCCGACGGCCGGGGCGGTGGCGCCGTTTCCGCGCCGCAGATCCTGGGGCTTCGCCGTGCAGCTGTACTCGGTGCGCTCCCGCGGCTCCTGGGGGCATGGCGACCTGCGCGACCTGGCCGACCTCGCCGCGTGGAGCGGCACCGCGCTAGGCGCGGACTTCGTGCTGGTCAACCCGTTGCACGCGGCCGAGCCGACCGCTCCGATCAGCCCGTCCCCGTACCTGGCCATGACCAGGCGCCACCTGTCCCCGCTCTACCTGCGCATCGAGGACGTTCCCGAGTACGCCAGGCTCGGCGCGGGTGACCGGGCACGGGTCGACGCGCTCGGCGCGCCGCTGCGCGCGGCCAGCCAGACAGCGGCCCTGATCGACCGGGACGCGGTCTGGGCGGCCAAACGCGCGGCGCTGGAGATCATCCGCGCGGCGGGGCTCAGCCCCGAACGCCAGGCGGAGCTCGACGCGTTCCTGGCCCGCGACGCCGACGCGGTGCGGGACTGGGCGACCTGGTGCGCGATCGCGGAGGTGCACGGCCCGGACTGGCGGACCTGGCCGGCCGCGTTCGCCGATCCGCGTTCGCCGGAGGTGGCGGCGCTGCGCCAGGCGCGGGCCGACCGGGTGGAGTTCCACGCCTGGCTGCAGTGGCTGACCGCGGAGCAGGCCGCCGCCGCGCAGCGCGCGGCCCGGCAGGCCGGCATGAGCATCGGCGTGATCAGCGACCTGGCCGTCGGCGCGCATCCGGGCGGCGCCGACGCCTGGGCCGGGCAGGACGTGATCGTCACCGGCATGAGCGTCGGCGCGCCGCCGGACGAGTTCAACCAGCGCGGCCAGGACTGGACGCTGCCCCCGTGGCACCCCGGCTGGCTGGCCGCGCAGGCCGGCCTGCCGCTGGCCGAGCTCATCGCGGCCACCACGCGGAACGCCGGGGGCTTGCGCATCGACCACGTCATGGGCCTGGCCCGGCTGTGGTGGATACCCGCCGGGATGGCCCCCGGCCAGGGCACCTACGTGCGCTATGACCACGAGCTGATCGGGGACGTGCTGTGCGGCGAGGCGGCCCGCGCGCGGGCGCTGGCCATCGGGGAGGATCTCGGCACGGTCGAGCCGTGGCTGCGCGACTTCCTGGCCCACCGCCGGGTGCTCGGCACGTCCATGCTCTGGTTCGAACGCCGTCAGGACGGCACGCCGCGCCGGCCGGGCGGGTGGCGCCGGGGCTGCCTGGCCACGGTCGGCACGCATGACATGCCGCCGGCCGCCACGTTCCTCACCGGGGAGCAGGTCACCATCAGGGCCGAGCTCGGCCTGCTCACCGAGCCGGAGGCCGACGAGCGGGCCGCCGCCCGGGCCGAGATGGACGGATGGCTCGCGATGCTGGCCCGCGAGGGCCTGCTCGGCACGCCTGCGGGCGGCGCCGCGGTGACGCCGGAGGAGTTCACGGTCGCCCTGTACGGCTTCCTGGCGCGGACGCCGGCCATGCTGATCGGCGTGTCGCTGGCCGAGGCGGTGGGCGAACGCCGGCCGCAGAACCTGCCGGGGACGGTGAACGAGTACCCGAACTGGCGGATCCCGCTCGCCGACGGCGCGGGAGCGCCGGTCCTGCTCGAGGACCTGCCCGCGCACGAGGGCGTCCGGGCCGTCGCCGAGGCTGTCTCCGGCGGCTGGGCGGTGGCCTGGCCGGCGGAGGAGATAGAGTCCACGCGTGACCCGCGATGAACTGGAAGCGCTACCCTCCCGCGAGCTGCACGACATGGCCGTGCGGCGGGCCTTGCATCACGTCGACGTGGAGTTCCTCTGGGAGCTGCTGCGGGCCATCCCGGCGGCCGAGGCCTCCGAGGGACACGACATCGAGGCCGGCCGGGACATCACGCAAGGTGACCGCCCTGCTCGCCGACGCGATCGACTCGGGGAAGGGCGACGTGGCCGAGGCGCTGCGCCCGCTCTACCTCGACTACCTGGAGAAGCACGGCGTAGGCAGCTGAGCGGGCACCACGATCCGTTCGGCCGAAAATAAAACGCGCGGAGCCGAGGGGTCCGTGCTGACGGTTCCCTCGGCCCCGCGCGAATTGCGGGAGATGCTGGCTTACTCGCCCTGGCTGAGGACGGCCTCGATCTCCAGGTTGATCGTGACCTTGTCGCTGAGGACCACGGCGTTGCTGACGCCGGGGATCGCGCCGTTGTAGCTGATCTCCCAGTCGTTGCGGTTGATCTCGGTGGTGGCCGAGAAACCGGCGCGGGTGCCGCCGTACGGGTCGGGGCCGAAGCCGTTCAGCTCCAGGAAGAACGTCACCGGCTTGGTCACGCCGTGGAGGGTCAGATCACCGTCGAGCAGGAAGTTCTCGCCCTCGGGGCGCATGCCGGTGGAACGGAAGGTCATCGTGGGGTGCTTCTCGATGTGGAAGAAGTCCTCACTGCGGATGTGGTTGTCCCTGGTCTCGTTCCCGGTGTTCACCGAGCTGAGGTCGACGGTGGCGGTAACGGTCGACTGCAGCGGGTCCGGGGCGGTCGTGACGGTGCCCTCGAACTTGTCGAAACGGCCACGGACCTTGCTCACCATCATGTGCCGGACGACGAAGGACACCTCAGAGTGCACGGCGTCGATGGTCCAGGTCCCAGCGACGTAGCCGGGAATCTTCACGGCGGCGGTAGTCATTGATCCTCCTAGTAGTACTCTCTTGTGCGCAAGTTCGCTTGCGTGCCTTGCTTCCTTATAGTAACCCGCTATACTTGAAGCGTCAAGCACTTCATGTTGAAGCGTCAAGTTCTTCGCCGGCCGGGCCGCGCGAAGTACCCTGGTGGGATACGGAGGAGGGATTTTCGTGGATTCCGGGCACGTCGACCCGGTTTGCCCGTCTGCAGCGGCTGCGGGCGAACCGTCGGCTTGCCGCGCCCGCGAGGTCCTGCAGCGGGTCGGTGACAAGTGGTCGATGTACGTGATCGACATGCTCGGCCACGGCACCAAGCGATTCAGCGAACTGCACCGCTCGGTCGACGGCATCACGGCCAGGATGCTGACCGTCACGCTGCGCGGGCTGGAGCGCGACGGCATCGTGACCCGCACCATCCATCCGGTCATCCCGCCCCGGGTCGAGTACGACCTGACCCCTATGGGCCTGACCCTGCTCGACACCATCGGCCAGCTGGTGAGCTGGGCCGACAGTCACCTGCCCGAGATCAGCGCCGCTCAGGCCGCCTACGACGCCAGGCACCCGGCCGAATAGGCTAGGCGGAGTGGAGCTGACCGGGGAAGAGAACCAGGCCGAACGGGAGTACCGGGCGCTTCACGGCTCGTCCTTCGGCGCCGCCGCGGCTGCCTACGCGGAGCACCGTCCCGGGTATGCCGAGGCCGCCGTTCGCTGGGGGCTCGAGCCGGTGAGCACCCGCGCGCCGCTGCGAGTCCTGGACCTGGCGGCGGGAACCGGCAAGCTGACCGCGACGCTGGTCCGCCTCGGCACCGAGGTCACCGCCGTGGAGCCCGATCCGGCCATGCTCGCCGAGCTTCGGCGCGAGCTTGGATCGGTGCGATCGCTACCCGGCCGCGCGGAGGACATCCCGCTCCCCGACACAAGCGTCGACGCGGTCCTGGTCGGGCAGGCCATGCACTGGTTCGACCTGGACCGGGCCATCCCCGAGATCGCCCGGGTGCTCACTCCGGGTGGCGTGCTCGCCGCGCTGTGGAATGTCGATGACGACCGGGTGGGCTGGGTCGCGACGCTGGCCCAGATCAGCAAGGGCCAGTCGAACGTCACGCTGCTGCGGTGGCGGGACAGGGCAGCGCGGGCCCGCCAGGAGCGGCTGGCCGCGGCGGGGTCTGGTCGCTTCGAGCCTGCCGACGCTGCAGAGTTCGAGAACGGGCAGCGGCGGACCGCGGACTCCCTGCTGGCCTCCATCGCGACACACTCGAATCTCCTGGTCATGGAGGAGCCCGGACGTGCCCGGCTGCTGGCCGAGGTGCGCGACTTCCTGCTCGCCCGCCCCGAGACCGGCGCGGGCGAGTTCGTCTTCCCGATGGTCACGGCCGTGCTGCGGACCACCCGGAGGTAGCCTCAGCCTGCGCGCTCACGTTTCTGCTACGCGACCCTCGGTGATGCTCAGGGCTCCCGGGCCCGGGCCGCTGCTGGCCCGGACCACGAGCTCGGGGGTGAAGACGATACGGCGGTGCTCGTGCTCGGCCGGCCGGTCGGCCTCGTCGAGCAGGAGTTCGGCCGCCGCGCGTCCGAGCTGGTGTTTGGGCTGGCGTACCGAGGTCAGCGGCACGGCGGCGTCCGCGGCGAACTCGATGTCGTCGTAGCCGACCACCGCGAGATCTCCGGGGACGCTCACGCCCGCCTGGCTTAGCCCGCGCAGCAGGCCAAGGGCGAGCATGTCGTTGGCGCAGAACACCGCGGTCGGCTTGGTGCGTGCGCATTGCTCGCCGTGCAGGAGGTCGGCGGCGGCGGCGGCACCACCACGGGGGTTCATGGCGGGGACTGGCACCTCGCTGAGGACCTTGCTCGGGTCCAGCCCGGCCTGCTCCACGGCCCGGTAGGCGCCCCAGCGGCGGTCGGCGCACTGCCGGATCGCGGTCGGGCCGTTGACCAGGGCGATGCTCCGGTGCCCGAGGCCGAGCAGGTAGGCGAGCGCGATCTCGCCGCCGCGCCGGTCATCGACGGCGACCGAGCACTGCGCGGCCGAGCCCGGCCGGTCGAGCAGGACCACCGGGGTGCCGCGGTCACGGATCCGCCGCAGCTCGGGCGAGCGGCCGTGCACCGGGGTGATGAGGATGCCGCGCACCCGCTGCTCTTCGAGCACGCGCAGGTACCGGCGCTCCTTGTCGTGCGCCTCGTCCGAGTTGCACAAGATCACCGCGTAGCCCGCGGCCTGGGCGTAGTCCTCGACGCCCCGGGCCACCTCGGTGAAGAACGGGTTCGTCACGTCCAGGACGACCAGCCCCAGGCAGCGGCTCCGGCCTGCGCGGAGCTGGCGCGCCGAGCCGTTCGGGATGAAGCCGAGCTCCTCCATGGCGGCCTCGACGCGAGCACGGGTCAGCGGCCGCACCAGGTCCGGATGGTTCAGCACGTTCGACACGGTGCCGACCGCGACCCCGGCCAGGCTCGCCACGTCCTTCATGCCCGCAGCCATCAGCCCTCCGGACCCCTCAGCGCTGGTGTCCCAGCTCAACACGCCCTCGGCGTTCCATCGTAGACGCCTGCGCCCGATACGCCTGATAGCCGCTCGGTCGTGCCCGTCCGCTGCCCGTCCGCTGCCCGTCCGCTGCCCGTCCGCTGCCCGTCCGCTGCCCGTCCGCTGCCCGTCCCTGTCGCGCAGCCGGGTGCTTCTGTCCGATATGCCCGAACTTAACATTCAGGCATTCCGGACATTAGCTATGATCGTGGATCGTTACTGGCGTCATAGCACCAGTAACGATCCACGATCATGAGAAACGTGGCGCTTGGGTCCTGATAACGATTGGGCGGCGAGGCGGAGTGGGGGCATTGACATGCCTCCGGGCCGAGACAACACTACGAAACTAATTGAAACGTTCCATTCATCGAATCTCGCACATCAAAGTGATGCCCGGGACGCAGTACCGGGCCCGGCATCGAGGACGGGCTGCTGATCGGCTACCTGGAAACCGACGACGATCAGACCGCGCTGGCCCGGCTGGCCAAGACGGACTGACCTGGAACTGGAGATGAACGGAATGCGTGACCTGGCCGCCGTCAAGGCAGCCCTGCGACAGCACGAGATCGAGCTGCCCTCCTGGGCGTTCGGGAATACCGGGACGCGGTTCAAGGTATTCGGCCAGCCCGGGGTGCCCCGCACGCCCTGGGAGAAGGCCGACGACGCGGCCCAGGTCCACCGCTTCACCGGCGTGGCCCCCAGCATGGCGGTGCACATCCCCTGGGACAAGGTCGACGACTACGCGGCGCTGGCCGGGTACGCGGCGAGCGCGGGATCCGGATCGGCACGGTCAACGCGAACGTGTTCCAGGACGACGACTACAGGCTGGGCAGCGTCTGCAACCCGGACCCGCAGGATCCGCAAGAAAGCCCTGGCCCACCTGCTCGAGTGCGTGGACATCATGGATGCCACCGGGTCACGGGACCTCAAGCTGTGGTTTGCCGACGGCACCAACTACCCCGGCCAGGACGACATCGCGGCCCGCCAGGACCGGCTGGCCGAAGCGCTCCGGGCCGTGTACGAACGGCTGGGTCCGGACCAGCGGATGCTGCTTGAGTACAAGCTGTTCGAGCCGTCGTTCTACACCACCGACGTGCCCGACTGGGGCACCTCGCTGCTGCATTGCGTGACCCTGGGTCCCCAGGCTCAGGTCGTGGTCGACACCGGGCACCACGCGCCGGGTACGAACATCGAGTTCATCGTGGCCCTGCTGCTGCGGGCCGGACGGCTGGGCGGGTTCGACTTCAACAGCCGGTTCTACGCCGACGACGACCTGATGGTCGGGGCGGCCGACCCGTTCCAGCTGTTCCGCATCATGCACGAGGTGGTCAAGGCCGGCGCGCTGGCCCCGGCCGCCGGGGTGGCGTTCATGCTCGACCAGTGCCACAACATCGAGCCGAAGATCCCGGCCCAGATCCGCTCGGTGATGAACGTGCAGGAGGCGACGGCCAAGGCCCTGCTCGTCGACGCGGCGGCGCTCGCCGGGGCCCAGCAGCGCGGGGACGTGCTGGGCGCGAACGCCGCCCTGATGGACGCGTACAACACCGACGTGCGCCCGCTACTGGCCGAACTGCGCCAGGAAGCAGGGCTGGAGCCGGATCCGGTGGCGGCGTATCAGCGGTCCGGGTACGCGGAGAAAATAGTGGCGGAACGGACCGGAGGAGCACCTGCGGGGTGGGGAGCGTGAGCGGTGACGGTTGTCGATGAGCTGATCGCACGGTCGAACCGGCTGGGCTCGGACCCGCGGAACACGAACTACGCCGGGGGCAACACCTCGGCCAAGGGCACCGCGACCGACCCGGTGACCGGCCAGGACGTCGAGCTGGTGTGGGTCAAGGGCTCGGGTGGTGACCTGGGCACGCTGCGGCCCGCGGGCCTGGCGGTGCTGCGCCTTGACCGGCTGCGGTCTCTGGTCGACGTCTATCCCGGGGTGGACCGGGAGGACGAGATGGTCGCGGCGTTCGACTTCTGCCTGCACGGTAAAGGAGGCGCCGCGCCGTCGATCGACACCGCGATGCACGGGCTGGTCAACGCGCCGCACGTGGACCATCTGCACCCCGACTCCGGGATCGCGCTGGCCACCGCGGCAGACGGGGAGAAGCTGACCGCCGAGTGCTTCGGGGACCGGGTGGCGTGGGTGCCCTGGCGGCGGCCGGGTTTCCAGCTCGGGCTGGACATCGCGGCCATCGCCGCGGCCAACCCGCAGGCGATCGGGGTGGTGCTGGGCGGGCACGGCATCACCGCGTGGGGGCAGACCAGCCAGGAGTGCGAGGCCCGGTCGCTGGAGATCATCCGGACCGCCGCGGAGTTCATCGCGGCGCACGGCCGTCCGGAGCCGTTCGGCCCGGTCATCGCCGGGTACGAGCCACTGCCCGAGGCCGAGCGGCTGGCCCGCGCCGCGGAACTGGCCCCGTTCATCCGCGGCCTGGCCTGCACCGACCGGCCGCAGGTCGGCCACTACACCGACGCCGGCGTAGTCCTGGACTTCCTGTCCCGGGCGGAGCATCCGCGGCTGGCCGCGCTGGGCACCTCCTGCCCGGATCACTTCCTGCGGACCAAGGTGCGCCCGATGGTGCTGGACCTGCCGCCCGACGCCCCGCTGGAGGACGTCGTGACCCGGCTCCGTGAGCTGCACGCGGCGTACCGCGCCGACTATGCCGCCTACTACCAGCGCTACGCCGGGCCGGACTCGCCGCCGATGCGGGGCGCGGACCCGGCCATCGTGCTGGTGCCCGGCATCGGCATGTTCAGCTACGGGGCGACCAAGCAGACCGCCCGGGTGGCCGGGGAGTTCTACGTCAACGCGATCAACGTGATGCGCGGCGCCGAGGCCGTGTCCAGCTACTCCCCCATCGACGAGGCGGAGAAGTTCCGGATCGAGTACTGGGCGCTGGAGGAGGCCAAGCTCCGGCGCATGCCCCCGCCCAAGCCGCTGGCGACCCGGATCGCCCTGGTCACCGGGGCCGGGTCCGGGATCGGCCGGGCCATCGCCCGCCGGCTGGCCGCCGAGGGCGCCTGCGTGGTGGTGGCCGACCGGGACGCCGACCGCGCGGAAGCGGTGGCGGCCGAGCTCGGGAACGCCGACGTCGCGGTGCCGTTCACCGCCGATGTGACCGACGAGGAGCAGGTGGCGGCGGCGGTGGCCGCGGCCGGGCTGGCCTTCGGCGGGGTGGACCTGGTGGTGAACAACGCCGGGCTGTCCATCTCCAAGCCGCTGACCGAGACGACCGTGGCGGACTGGGACATCCAGCACGACGTGATGGCGCGCGGGTCGTTCCTGGTCTCCCGGGAGGCGGCCCGGGCCATGCAGGCCCAGGGCCTGGGCGGGGACATCGTCTACATCTGCAGCAAGAACAGCGTGGTCGCCGGGCCGGCCAACGTGGCCTACGGCGCGGCCAAGGCCGACCAGGCGCATCAGGTCCGGCTGCTGGCCGCCGAGCTGGGCGGGGACGGGATCCGGGTCAACGGCATCAACCCGGACGGCGTGGTCCGCGGCTCAGGCATCTTCGCCGGCGGCTGGGGCGCCCAGCGGGCCGCGGTCTACGGCGTGGCCGAGGAGGATCTGGGCGCCTACTACGCCCAGCGCACGCTGCTGAAGAAGGAGGTGCTGCCCGAGCACGTCGCCGCCGCGGTCTTCGCCCTGACCGCCGGGGACCTGTCCGTGACCACCGGGCTGCACGTCCCGGTCGACTCCGGGGTCGCCGCCGGGTTCCTGCGGTGACGGGCTGAGGGATGGTCCGGGTCGCGGCCATCGATCTGGGCGCCTCCAGCGGACGGATCGTCATGGGAGACGGAACGGACCGGGGTTTCAGCCTCCGGGAGGTGCACCGTTTCCCCAACCAGCCGAGACTGGTCGGCGGCGTGCTGCGCTGGGATGCCCGCGCGCTGTTCGCCGGGATCTGCGACGGGCTGCGGGCCGCGGCCGCGGACGGCCACCTCGACGCGGTGTCCGTCGACGGGTGGGCCGTGGACTACGCGCTGCTGGACGGCGACGGCGGTCTGGTCGCCGACCCGGCCAGCTACCGGGACCCGCGGAGCGGGCCGCCGTTCGCCGCGGTCACCGGAGCCGGGGGCGGCGTGAGCGGGGTCGACGCGAGGCGCCTGTACCAGGCCACCGGGATCGCCCCGCAGCCGATCAACACGGTGTTCCAGCTGATGGCCGAGCGCGACCTGGACCGGGCCCGGCACGCGGTCCTGGTCCCGGACCTGATGACCTACTGGCTGTCCGGGCAGCTGGGCACCGAGCTGACCAACGCCTCCACCACGGGACTGCTCGACACCCGGGTCATGAAATGGGCCGACCAGGTCGCTGAGGCGCTGGCCGTTCGGATAAAAATGTTTCCCCCGCTACGGGCGGCCGGCGAAGTGGCCGGGCCCGCCGTCCCCGACCTTGTTTCTGAGACCGGTCTGGCGCGCCCGCCGCAGGTGATCGTCGGGCCGTCGCACGACACCGCCGCCGCGGTGGCCGGCGTGCCCGCCGCCGAGGAGGGCTTCGCGTTCGTCTGCACCGGGACGTGGGCGCTGGTGGGGGTCGAGCTCCCGGCGCCGGTCATCACCGAGGCGGCCCTGATGGCCGGTTTCAGCAACGAGGCCGGCGTCGACGGGACCACCCGGTTCCTGCGCAACGTGACCGGATTCTGGCTGCTGCAGGAGTGCGTCCGGGAATGGGGGCGTGTCGACCTGGATTAGCTGACCCGCGCGGCCGGGCGGGTGCACGGACTGCGGGCCCTCGTTGATGTCCAGGACCCCGCGTTCCTGCCGCCCGGCGGGATGACCCAGCGGATCATCCGGGCCTGCCTGCGCAGTACCGGGGTGGTTCTGTCGGGCGAGGCGGAGATCCTGCGCTGCATCCTGGACAGCATGGCCGTGGCGATCAGGCACGCGGTGCGCGACGCGGTCCGGCTGACCGCCCGGCCGGTGCGGACCGTCCACGTCGTGGGGGGCGGCGTGGCCAACCCGCTGTTCTGCCAGCTGGTCGCGGACGCCTGCCAGCTGCCGGTGGTGGCCGGCCCGGTCGAGGCGGCGTGCTGGGGCAATACCTTGATCCAGGCCCGGACCCTCGGCGCGGCCGGCGGGTCGCTGCCGGAGCTGCGGTCCCTGGTCCGGCACGCCGTCCGGCTGGCCAGCTACCAGCCTTCCGGTCCCGATCGGGCGTGGGAGCGGGCGGACGAGATCGTGCTGGCCAGCCGGTCATGACGCGCGGCGGGCGGCCACCCAGCGGAACGTGTTGGCCAGCGTGACCACGCCGGTCCGCGGGTCGGTGAACTTCGCGAGGGCGCGCTGAAGGACGTCGCGGACCGCGTCCTGGCCGGCCGCTTCGATGGCCCGGGCGCCGCCTGCGGAGCAGAGCAGGGCTTTTACGGCGTCGTCCATGGTTTGGTAGCGCCAGTGGCACAGCACCTCGCCGTGGCCGGTTATGTCGAGACCGGCGTCGGCCAGGGCGGCTTCGAGGTGGCCCGGGGCCGACAGGGAGTACGGGGCGTGGTCGGCGGCTTGGTCGGGCGGGATGAGGGCGTTCATGGCCTCGTGCACGACGGTGCCCTGGGAGCGTTCGGGCGCGGCGAACAGGCTGGCCACCACGCGCCCGCCCGGACGGGTGACACGGGCCGCCTCGCGCAGCGCTTTTTGCGGATTGCCCGGCGAACTGGAACGCGTTGACGCCGGTCACCGCGTCGAACGTGGCGTCGCCGAACGGCAGGTATTCCATGTCGCCTTCGCGCAGGTCGGCGTCCGGCGAGCCGGTCGCGGGCGATCTGGAGGAGGCCGGGGCTGATGTCCAGGCCGCTGGGGATGGCGCCGAGATCTTTGGCCAGCACCAGGGCGAGACCGGAGCCGCAGCCCACGTCGAGCAGGCGGGTGCCCGGGCCGACGCCCGCGGCGTGCAGGACCGCCTCGAACAGCGGCTGGTTGTGCGCCTCGGCCAGCTCCGCCCAGGCCCGCGGGTCGGTGCCCCACAGGCGGCGCTGGACCTGCGCGGCGGCGCTGAGCCTGGGCATTCAGCCTCGCAGGGCGGCGAGGCGGGCGTGCATGCCGTCGATGACGTCGTTGTGCTGGTGCAGCTCGACCGGGTGACCGAACAGCGGCCCGCCGTCGTGCCAGGCGACGTCGATGGGGCCCGAGCGGGCGGTGTTGATCAGGCGGCAGCCCAGCCGGGCCAGGCGGGCGCTTTCTTCTTTCACGTCGGGCACCACCCAGGACACGTGGCTGACCGCGCCGGGGTTGGGTTGAGCGCGGCCGCCAGGCGGTCGTCGATGGCGTGGACCTGGTTGAGTTCGACGACGGCCGGCCCCCAGGCGGCGAAGGCGGCCGCGTGGTCGAACACCACGTCGTCGTAGGCCTGATCGCCGACGGTCAGCACGAATTCGGAGAAGGTGACGTGCTCGATGACGTGGAACGGGCCGACGCCGAGGTCGCGGCGCCACTGCTTCATCGCGGAGTCCAGGTCGTCGACCCAGTAGCCGATGTGGTGCAGGCTCGTCATCGTGCCTGGTCGCGGCCCTGGAGCGCGCCGCCGCCGAACTGCCGGTCGTGGTCCATGGTCATGCGCATGAACGGGTAGACGTAGTCGCGCATGCCCTGCTCGTAGGCACCGATGGCCTCGATGAGGGGTTTGTCGCCGACGGCCGACAGCTGGTCGAGCAGGTGCGCGGCGTCGCGCAGCGCGAGGTTCGCGCCCAGGCCGAGCGTGGGGAGCATGGCGTGGGCGGCGTCGCCGACCAGCGTGACCCGGGACGGCTCCCAGGGCGGGGCGGGCTCGAGGAACCCGAACGGGATCACGAAGATGGAGGCCAGGTCGACGCCCGCGACCAGGGCGCGCGCCGCGGGGTGCCAGCCCTCGATCGCTTTGAGCATGGCGTCGCGCAGCATGGCCGGGGTACTTGTGGTCCACTCGGACGCGGGCGGGATCACGGTGCCGGGCGGCACGCTGCAGCTGATCATGACGTAGTCGTCGACCGGCTCCAGGGTCAGGTCCGGGGCGATCGCGGCCGCCGCGTCCTGCGGGCGCTGGCGGGGCCGGTAGACGGCGATCAGCAGCCGCGAGCCCTTGTGGTCAGCGGCGATGATGACGCCTTCGAACAGGTGGGGTGGCAGCTGGGCGGCCAGTTCCGGGGTGAGCGGCGTGCGGCCGAAGACCCCGAGGCCTTGTACGCCCGTGTCGATGACCGTGGTGCCGGGGAGCTTCCGGGTGCGGACCGCCGAGCGGATGCCGTCGGCGCCGACCAGGACGTCGCCCTGGCCGTGGTGCCGTCGGCGAGGGTCGCCGTTACTTGGTCCTTTGTTTCCTGGTAGCCGGTGACGGGTTTCCCGGGATGGAACGAGTCGCCCAGCCGGGCCCGCAGGATCGAGCGCAGCGTCCTGTCGGTGCACGCCGGTATGCGGCCGGTCGCCCTCGTTCGGCGGACCCAGGTGCGGCTGGGAGCTGAGCTCGCGGAGCTGGTCGTCCAGGACGACCGACTCGCGCCGGTCGTAGGTCCGGCGGGAGGTCTGCGCGTACAGCTCGAACAGGTCGCGCGGGCAGGCAGCGTCGCAGCGCCTCGCCGCCGTCGGCGTTCATGTGCAGGTAGTAGCCGATCTTGCGGCTATCGTCGGCGTCGCGCTCGAAGACCTCGCAGGTGTGCCCGTCCTTGCGCAGGCCCTGGGCCAGGGCCAGGCCGGACAGGCCGCCCCCGGCGATGAGGACGTGCAGCCGTTCCGTGGTCATGTGCCCTCCATGAGGGTTCCCGGCCTCCGTTCATGATCGTGAACAGTTCGGGACAGCATTTGTCCAAAAGTGTGCACGATCATGGCGCAGGCTCTTCAGCTGGTCGCGGAGTACAGGTCGGTCGAGTACGGCGGGGTGTCTGTGCGCGGCGCCCACGGCACGACGTGGTTGCGGAGGATGCCGATGCCCTGGATCTCGGCCTCGATGTTGTCCCCGGGCTGCAGGTAGAACTCGAACGGGTTGGGCTGGACCGCCGCGACGCCCGAGATGGTCCCGGTGGTGAGGATGTCCCCGGCCGAGTAGCCCTGCGCCGAGTGGTACGCGACCAGGTGCGGGATGGAGATGAGCATCTGGGCGGTGTTGCCGCGCTGGCGGACCTGGCCGTTGACCCGCAGCTCCATGGCCAGCGCCTGGGCGTCCGGCACCTCGTCCTTGGTCACGATCCACGGGCCGATCGGGCAGAAGGTGTCGATCGCCTTGGAGAAGGAGAACACGCCGGACTGCATCTCGCGGCGCTGGATGTCGCGGGCCGTGATGTCGTTGAAGACGGTGTACCCGGCGACGTAGTCCCCGGCCTCGTCGGGCCCGAAGAACTTGCCGGCCTTGCCGATGATGATCGCGAGCTCGAGCTCGTAGTCGAGCTCTTTGGTCAGCCCCTCCGGGTAGACGATGGCGTCGTCCGGGCCGATGATCGCGTCGACGTTCTGGAAGAACACGATCCCCTTGTGCACCGGGTGCGACCAGTCGACGGCCTGCAGCTCCTCGTGATGGTCGGCGAAGTTGCCGGCGGTGTGGAAGAACTTCTTCGGCACGATCGGCGCCCGCAGCCGGACGTCGGCTCAGCGGCAGGCGCTCCCCGGTCTCGCCGACCTGGCCGCCCCGCTCGAACCACTCGCGCGTCGAGGCGCAGTCGAGCTCGACCACCACCTCGTCCTCCAGGCGGCCCACCCGGCCCGGCGTCGAAGGTGACCAGTTTCATGAGGTTGACTCGCTCTCGTTATACGAAAGTAGCTTTCGTCCATCATTGAGGGCTGGCGGGCGCGGTGTCAAGCCGGGGCGGTGTGCCGTCCGGGCTGTGCCGTCGGCTGCCGTCCGGGGCTGTGCCGTCCGGGGCCGGGACCCGGAAGACACGGAGCTGGAGGGCCAGGGTGGAGTAGTAGCCGACCAGGGTGAGCAGCTCGAACATCCCGGCCGCGCCGACCTGGCCGACCGCCTCGCGGTACTCGGCGTCGTCGAGGTCGCCGCGGGCACCAGCGCGGCGACGGTGCGCGCGACCACGGCCTCGCGCCCGGCCAGCGCGGCGTAACGGCCCTCCCGGACGGCGGCCAGCTCGGCCTCGTCCAGGCCGACCGAGCGGCCGACCGCCTCGTGGGCGTACCACTCGAAGGCGGACCGCCAGTGCGCGGCGACCACCAGGATCGCGATCTCCCGGCACCGGTCGTCGAGCCCGGTGTCGTAGCGCACCGAGGAGCCGAGCGCCTGCAGCGCCGACCCCAGCCGCGGCTGCAGCAGGAAGGCGTTGAACGGGCCCTCGAGCCGCCCCTCGGAGTCGGCCAGCCGGAACAGCTGCGGGCCCTGGGCGCGGCGGCCCCCGGCGATCGCGTCGTAGAGCGAACGCTGGTCGTCGTCCAGCGCCGAGGGCTCGAGCCTGGGGATGCGCGGGCCGGCGGTCACAGGGCCCCGGCGCTGGTGTCGGACAGCAGGCCGGAGATCTCGGCGCAGGTGGCCAGCACGTCGGGCCGCAGCTCGCGGATGATCCGCTGGGTGGACCAGTCCCGGGCCTGGACGGCGACGTTGACGCCGGCCACCACCCGGCCGTCCGGGCTGGTGATCGGGCCTGCGACCGACCGGAGCCCGTAGGCCAGCTCCTCGTCCTGCATGGCCCAGCCCTGGTCGCGGATGGTGCGGAGCTCCTGGCGCAGCTCGGCCAGCGAGACCTTGGCGTTGGGCCCGGAGTTGGCCGAGAACGAGGCGTCGGTGATGCGCGCGGCCAGGTCGGCCTCGTCGAGGTAGGCGAGCAGCAGCTTGCCGATCGAGGTGTGCACGGCGGGCAGCGTGGAGCCGACCTGGATGTTCGCGGTCACCAGGTCGGAATTGCGCAGCCGGATGAGGTACAGGACGCGGTTGCCGCTGAGCACGGCCAGGTTCACCGTCTCCCCGGTGCGCTCGCCGAGCTCGGTCAGCCTGGGCGTGGCGATGGCGACCAGGTCCAGGCTGCGCAGCGCGGCCGTGCCCAGGGTCAGCGTGCGCACGCCCGGCCGGTAGTCGCCGTTGGGCAGGTGGTCCAGGTAGCCCTCGGAGGCCAGCGTCATCACCACCCGGTAGACGGTCGGCATGGGCAGCCCCGCGGCGGTGGCCAGGTCGCTGACCCGCCAGGTCGGACGCTGCTCGTCGAACAGCGACAAGATGCGCAGGCCCTTAGCCAGGGCCTCGACGCGGTACTCCGGGCGTTCCGGAGGCGCCGTCGCCGTCGCCGTCGCCGCCGTCGCCGCCGTCGCCGCGGAGGCGGGACGGAGCGCCGTGGATGAGGAGCTGGCGGTGCGGCGAGGCATAGATGGCCTTCCTCCCCTGATGGTGGGATCCGCCCCTCAGCCTACGGGGGGCGGTGTACATTCCCGGCCCTGGACAGCCGGACAGCAGGTCGGCTACGGTATTCAGAAAGCGACTTTCATAATACGAGAATTCCAAGGCGAAGGATAGCCCCATGCAGGACTGGCTCACGCTCGACCGACGGCCGACGCTGGTTTTCGGAGCCGGCGGGCTCGGCGGAGCCAGCGCGCTGAGCCTGGCCGCGCAGGGCGCGCAGGTGGCGCTGGTCGACGTGAACGCCGAGAACCTGGACACGGTTGTGCGCGCCGCGAAGGAGGCCGGCCGCGAGGTCAAGCCGCTGGTCGCCGACCTGCGGACGGCGGAGGCCTGCCGGGCGGCCGTCCGCGAGGCGGTCGGCCTGGTGGGCACGCCGCAGGTCTTCCTGCACGCGGTCGGGCGCAACGTGCGCAAGCCGGTCCTGGACCTGGCCGACGGCGACTGGCAGGAAACCCTCAGCCTCAACCTGTCCTCGGCGTTCTGGCTCGGCCAGGCGGTCGGGCGGCTGATGGTCGAGCAGCGGTACGGCCGCATGGTGTTCGTGTCGTCGGTCTCGGGGCTGCTCGCTCATCCGCACCACGCGCCCTACGCGGCGACCAAGGGCGGGATGAACCAGATGCTCCGGGTCATGGCGCGCGAGTGGGCGCGGCACGGCGTCACGGTCAACGCCGTCGCGCCCGGCTACATCGAGACCGACCTGACCAAGGCCTACCTCGACAAGGACAACCACCGGGAGAACCTGGAATCGCTCGTCCCGGCGGAGCGGCTCGGCCACCCGGAGGAGGTGGCCGACGCGGTCACGTTCCTGGCCTCGGACCGGGCCCGCTTCATCACCGGCCAGGTCCTGTACGTGGACGGCGGCCGGGTCCTGGTCTGATCGCGCTGTTTATACCCAACTCCGAAAGGACACGTCGTGCCTCTCGCTCCCGTTCCCGTACCGCAGCGCTTGCAGGGCCGGTCGGTGGTCGTCACCGGCGCCGGCACCGGCTTCGGCGCCGAGATCGCGGTCCGTGCCGCCCAGGAGGGGGCCCGCGCGGTCGGCGTCCACTACCGCAGCTCCGTCGAAGGGGCCAAGCGGACGGCCGACCGGGTCACGGCGGCGGGCAGCACGCCGGTACTGCTCCAGGCCGACATCGTGGACTGGGAGCAGATCAAGGCCATGGCCGACGCCGCCTTCGACCGGCTGGACGGCGTGGACGTGCTGGTGAACAACGTCGGAGACGTGGCGCGTGAGCAGATGTCCTGGCGGGACATCACCGAGGAGTCCATCGACCACGTCCTGGCCGTCGACATCAAGGGCACGATGCTGTGCGTCCATGAGTTCGGCGCGCGGATGCTGGACCAGGGTCACGGCAGCATCGTGAACATCGGCTCGACCGTCATCGTCCGCGGCAGCGCGCGGGCGCCGCAGTACGCCGCGGCGAAGTACGGGATCCTGGGCGTCACGAAGTCGTACGCGCACGCGTTCGCGCCGACGGTCCGGGTCAACGTGTTCGCCCCGGGGTTCATCGAGACCGAGGCCACCCTGGGCCGCAAGGACTGGCAGTCCGGCCGGGGCGACCAGCTGCGCTCGCTGACCCCGATGGGCCGCATCCCGGGGCCGGCCGAGCTCGCGGGCACGGCGCTGTTCCTGGCGACCGACGACGCCTCGCACATGACCGGCGGGTACATGGTGGCGGACGGCGGCTACAACATGGTCGGAGCCTGACATGGCCGGCGCGCACCCTCGTGATCTGGGGTTGGCCGAGGCCCGCGCGCTGGTGCAGCGCGCGGTGGACAAGGCCGAGCAGCTGGGGCTGCGCGGGGCGGTCGCGGTGGTCGGGGCGAGCGGGACGCTGATCACGGCGTCCCGGATGGACGCCGGCGGGCCGGGCGGGATGGCCCGGGCCCGGTCAAAGGCCTGGATCTCCGCCACCCAGCAGATCCCCAGCGCCGAGCACCTGCACCGGATGACGATGATCGCCCCGCCGGTCGCCGCCGGGTTCGCCCAGGCGTCGCCGGAGGCGCTGTTCCCCGGTGCGGGCGGGATGCCGGTCAGCGCCGGCGGTGTGGTCGTGGCCGGCCTGGCGGCCTCGGGCGCGACCGTGAGCCCGTTCTTCCCGGCCGACGTCGACCCGCGCGCGCTGAGCGTCGACGGCAGGCCCGCCAACCCCGAGGACCTGCTGATCGCCTACGCGCTCGGGCTGCCCTACACCGGGCAGCACGGGGATGACGGAAGCGCTGGGAGCAGCGCTTCGGCGACCTGGACGTCGACCCGGCCGACAGCCGGGGCATGGCCCCCGCTCCCCCGGCCGCCGCCAGGCCGAGCTGGACTGGGCCAGGGCGCTCTGCGACGCGGCGATGGACGCGGCCGCGCGTCGCGGGGTGCGGGTGGCGGTGGCCGTGGTGGACCGCGGCGGTGACCCGATCCAGCAGGACCTGATGGACGGCGCCGCGGCCGGCGGGGTGGCCGTGGCGCAGGCGGTGGCGGGCGCCGCGGCGCTGTTCGGCTGCGACAGCGGCGATCTCGGGGCCCGGTTCGGCTCGGCTGAGGCCGTCGCGGCGCTCGCAGCGCTCGTGGTGCCGCCGGTGCTGGGCGTTCCCGGCGGCCTGCCGGTCCGCGACGCCGGGCACGTGGTGGCCGGCCTGGGCGTCGGCGGCGACGACCCCGCGGTCTGCGCGGACATCGCGCGAACCGCGCTGGCGGCCTCGTGACCGGCGGGGACGGGGCCGGTCCGCGTCGCGGTCATCGGCTGCGGCGCGATCGGCAGCCTGTACGCGGCGCACCTGGCCCGGGTGCCCGGCGTCGAGGTGTGGGCGGTCGACCCCTGGGCCGAGCACGTGGCCGCGATGCAGTCGCGGGGCCTGCGGGTCACCGGGCTGGCTGACTTCGTGGCGCCGGTCAACGCCAGGACCGACGGCCGTGACCTGCCGACCTGCGACTTCGGCCTGGTCGCGACCAAAGTCGCAGCAGACCCGGGCGGCCGTCGAGGGCGCGCGGGCGGCGCTGGCCGACGCCTCGGTGGTCAGCCTGCAGAACGGGCTGGGCAACGAAGAGGTCATCGCCGAGTTCGTGCCGCGGGTCATCCGCGGGAGCATCATCACGGCCGGCGCGGTCGTGGCGCCCGGCGTCGTCCGGTACGACGCCCAGGGAGACTCGTGGTTCGGGCCGTTCGAGCCCCGGCCGGCGCCGATGCGCGCGGTCGAGCAGCTGGCCCGGCTGCTCGGTGCGGGCGGGCTGCGCACGCACGCGCTGCAGGACGCCCGGGGACCGCAGTGGACAAAAGTCATTTTCAACTCCGCGACGAGCCCGCTCGCCGCGCTGACCGGGCTCTCGGTGGGCCGCGTCTGCACCGACGCCGGCCTTGCGCCAGCAGGTCGATGAGCTGGTCGCGGAGGCGCTGGCGGTGTGCGAGCGGGCCGGGATCGTGCTGGCCCGCCCGCCCCGGCCGACGCGGTGGAGGAGGCCATCGCGGAGGCGTACGACCACAAGCCGAGCATGCTGCAGGACGTCCTGGCGCGCCGGGCGACCGAGATCGACGTCCTGAACGGCGGCATCGCCGCCGAGGGGCGCCGGGCCGGCGTCCCCACGCCGCGGCACGACTGCATGGTGGCCCTGGTCAAGGGCCTGGAGAAGTCCTGGTCGGAGTAGCCGCGACGGGCCCTGGCGAGACCCGGGCGGCGCCGCCAATTCGTGACCTCGCAAGGGTGGACAACCGCCCTCTCATCCCGTAACGTAATCGAAATGAAAATAACTTTCACTGTATGAAAGTTAGGGAGGGCCATGGGCGCACCGACCACCCGGCAGCCGCTGCTTGATGTCGCCGGGCTGCGCGTCACCTACGGCGGGGTCGTGGCCGTCTCCGATGTTGACCTGCAGGTCACCGAGGGCACCATCTACGGGCTGATCGGTCCCAACGGCGCGGGCAAGACCTCGATGGTCGACGCCCTGACCGGGTACACCAGGCCCGCCGCCGGACGGATCGTGTTCGACGGCCGGGACATCGGAGCCTTGCGCCCCTACCGGCGGGCGCGCCTCGGCCTGGCCCGCACGTTCCAGTCGGTGGAGCTGTTCGACGACCTCACCGTGGACGAGAACCTGCTCGTGGCCAGCGAGCACGTGACGGTCGGCTCAGCCCTGCGCGACCTGTTCCTGCCGCACCGGCCGCCGGACCGGGCCGGCGTCGACTGGGCCGTCTCGGTCTGCGGACTGGAGGACGTCGTCGACCGCTACCCGTCGCAGATCTCCCTGGGCAAGCGCAAGCTGGTGGGCATCGGCCGGGCGCTGGCCCGCCAGCCCCGGCTGGTCCTGCTCGACGAGCCCGCGGCGGGCCTCGACACCGACGAGAGCAGCGAGCTGGGACGCCGGCTGCGGACCCTGCCCGAAGAGCACGGCGTGACCGTGCTCCTCATCGACCACGACATGGGCCTGGTCCTGAGCGTGTGCGACCACCTCATGGTCCTGGACTTCGGACGTCAGATCGCGGCCGGATCCCCGGCGCAGATCCGCGACGACCCGCGCGTGATCGAGGCCTACCTGGGAGGACACCATGCAGGCACCAGCCAGTAGCGCGAGCGCGTCCGGCCATGCCCTCGCGGTGCGGGACCTGTTCGCCGGCTACCGGGGAGTCCCGGTGGTCCGCGAGCTCAGCCTGGAGGTCCGGCCGGGAGAGGTGGTGGCCCTGCTCGGCCCGAACGGCGCCGGGAAGACCACCACCCTGGAGACCATCGCCGGGCTCCACCGCCCGATCTCGGGCACGGTCGAGCTGTCCGGCGAGAACATTGGCGGCAAGCCGGCCTACGTGCTGGCCCGCCGGAGCCTCGCGCTCGTGCCCGAGGGCCGCGCCCTGTTCCCCGGGCTCACCGTCCGCGAGCACCTGCGGCTGGCGGGCGGCCGGGGCTCTGCCCATTCCCGGGCCCATTTCCGGGCCCATTCCCAGCGGGCCGGCCACGAGGAGGAGCTGCTGGAGATGCTTCCCGAGCTGCGCAAGTGCCTGGGCCGCAAGGCCGGCCTGCTGTCCGGCGGTGAGCAGCAGATGCTGGCCGTCGGCCGGGCCCTGGTGACCCGGCCGCGGCTGCTGCTGGTCGACGAGATGAGCCTCGGGCTGGCGCCGGTGATCGTCGAGCGGCTGCTCCCGATCCTGCGCCGGGCGGCCGACGAACTGGGCAGCAGCGTGCTGTTCGTCGAGCAGCACGTCGCGCTGGCGCTGGAGATCTCCGACCGCGCCTACGTCCTGACGCACGGCCGGATCAGGCTCGAGGGCCCCGCCGCCGAGCTCCGCGAACGGCGTGACCTGCTCGCCGCCAGTTACCTCGGGGAGACGGCCGCCTGAGCAGGGGTGACTTTTTGGGCCCATCCGCACGACAGATCCATACCATCACCGAAAGAAGCACAGGATGAAACGTCTTAGATGGCTCAGCGTGACGGCCGCCGCCGTGCTCGCGCTGACCGCGGCGGGTTGCAGTTCGAGCAGTTCGAGCAGTTCAGCAGTCGAGCAGCTCCAGCACGCCGTCGTCGGGCAGCACGACGGCCGCGGCCAGCAGTTCGGTGTTCGGCACCCCCAAGAAGGCGACCGGCTCGCCGTACGTCTTCGGGATGATCAACGACGAGACCGGCGCGGTCACCTTCCCCGAGGCCCGCCAGGGGTCGATCGCCGCCGTCAACTACGTCAACAACTACCTCGACGGCATCAACGGGCACCCGATCGTGATCGACGAGTGCACCGGCGACGGCACCCCGGCCACCGCGGCCCGGTGCGCCAACCAGCTGGTGGCCGCGCACCCGCTCGCGATCCTGGGCGCGGCCGATGTCGGCGCGCCCGCCTCGATCCCGATCTACGCGCACGCCAACCTGGCCTACCTGGGCGGCATCCCGTTCACCCCGGTCCCTATGACCGCGCCGAACTCCATCCAGTTCTGGTCGGTCAGCGTCGGCGACAACGCGGCGGCCGCCGTGTACGCGGGCAAGACACTGGGCGTCAAGAGCGTCGCGCTGGTGTACTTCAGCAACGCCCAGGGCGAGTCGATCATCCCCCAGATAACGCCGGTGTTCAAGGCGGCCGGGGTGACCACGATCAAGTACGTCCCGCTGTCGCCGACGTCACCGGACCCGAGCCCGCAGGCGGCCCTGGTGGAGAGCAGCGGCGCCCAGCTCGCCTACGTCGACGTCCCGAACGGCTGCGGCAACATGCTGAAGGCGCTGAAGACCGTCGGCTTCAGCGGCAAGATCATGGGCATCGACCCGTGCGGCGCGCCGCCGGTGATCGCCGCCGCAGCCGGCGGAGCCAACGGCATGTACATCGCCTCGCCGTTCCTGCTGCAGAGCGGGACCAGCCAGCAGGCGCAGCTGTTCCAGGCGGCGATGAAGAAGTGGGCCGCGCCCGGCACGCTGATCGACTCGATCTCCACGGCGGGCTTCGCCACCGTGATGAACGTCCAGCAGGTGCTGAGCACCATCTCGGGCACGCCGACCACGGCGAGCATCCTGGCCGCCTTCAAGGCGGGCACGCACCAGAACTTCCTGTCGCACCCGTACACGTGCAACGGGCAGGCGCTGAAGGGCGCTCCCGCGATCTGCAGCGACTACTACCTCATGAACCAGGTTCAGAACGAGACGATCACCCAGCCCGATCCGACCTGGGTGACCTCGAAGGGCTACTTCGCGGGCATCAACGGCTGACGCCCGCGGTGGGTCCGCCCGCGCTACGGGCGGACCCACCGCGTCGCCGGTATACCGACGAGACGTAAACGAGACACCATGTCCAGCTACATCCTGTTCCTGATCCTCGGCCTGGGCGCGGGCGCCACCTACGCCATCCTCGGCCAGGGACTCGTCCTGAAGTACCGCAGCGCGGGCGTGGTCGACTTCGCGCACGGCGCCGTGGCCATGTTCATCGCGTACGTCTTCGTCAACCTGCGCAGCTTCGGGGAGCTCGAGCTGCCCGTGGTGCTGATCCCGCACCAGATCTCGCTGAACGGCGGCGCCGGGCTCAACACCGGGCTCGCGATCGTCATCTCGCTGGTGTACGCGGCGATCTTCGGGCTGGTGCTGTACGTCCTGATCTACCGGCCGCTGCGGGGCGCCTCGCAGCTCACCCGGGTCTGCGCGTCGGTCGGCGTCATGCTCGCCCTGCAGGCGATCGCGGTCCTGAACTACAGCACCGAGCCCGTCGCCACCAACCCGATCTTCCCCAGTTCCCCGCTGTCGATCTCCAAGACCACGTTCCCGGAGGACCGCCTCTTCTTCACCGGCGTGGTCGTCGTCATCTCGGTCGCGCTCGCGCTCACCTACCGCTTCTCCCGGTTCGGCCTGGCCACCCGGGCCGGCGCCGAGAACGACCGGGGGGCGGCGCTGACCGGCATCTCGGCCAACCGCATCGCGGGGCAGAACTGGGTCATCGCCACGGTCCTGGCGGGCGTGGCCGGCATCCTGATCGCCCCGGTGGCCAGCCTCGATCCGACCTCCTACACCCTGTTCATCGTGCCGGCCCTGGCCGCCGCGCTGGTCGGCCGGTTCCAGTCGTTCTGGGTCACCGCGCTGGCCGGCCTGCTGATCGGCTGCGCCCAGTCCGAGATCGACAAGCTCATCACGGTCTGGACCTGGCTGCCCCAGCAGGGGCTGCCCGACGCGCTCCCGTTCGTCGTCATCATCGTGGTGATGGCGCTCCGGTCGCGGTCCGTGCTGGCCCGCGGCGGGGAGATGGCCGAGCGCAACCCCTCGGTCGGCCGCCCGGCCGCCCCGCTGCGCACGGCGGCCGCCTGCTTCGTGGCCGGCCTGATCCTGCTCCTGTTCCTCAGCGACGTCCTGCGCTTCGCCTTCATCTCCTCGCTGACCGTCACGTGCATCGCCCTGTCGGTCGTGGTGCTGACCGGCTACGTCGGCCAGGTCTCGCTGGCCCAGATGTCGCTGGCCGGCATCGGCGGCTTCACGCTCGGGCACATCTCCGGCGCATGGCACATCGGCTTCCCGTGGTCGCTGATCCTGGCCGGCCTGTGCGCGGTGCCCGTCGGGCTGATCATCGGCCTGCCGGCCCTGCGGCTGCGCGGGGTGAACCTGGCCGTGGTGACGCTCGGATTCGCCGCGGCGATGGACGCCACCGTGTTCAACAGCCAGTCGTTCACCGGCGGCACGGCCGGCCTGCCGATCCCGGAACCGCGACTGCCCGGGCTGAACCTGGCCATCAGCCAGGGCAAGAACTATCCCACCGTGATCTTCGGCGTGGTCGTGCTGGTCGTGGTGATCCTGCTGGGGCTGCTGGTGGCCCGGCTGCGGCGGGGCCCGGCCGGCCGGATGCTGCTGGCCATCCGGTCCAACGAGCGCGCGGCCGGCTCGGTCGGCATCAACGTGGCCCAGGGCAAGCTGATGGCGTTCGGCCTGGCCGCGTTCATCGCCGGCATCGGCGGCGCGCTGACCGGCTACATGCAGGGGGAGCTGACCCCCGACAGCTTCGCCGCGTTCACCTCGATCGGCCTGCTGGCCATCGTGTTCGTGGCCGGCGTCGGGCGCATCGCCGGGGCGGTGGTGGCCGGCATCATGTTCTCCGCCGCGGGCCTGTTCGTGACGTTCCTCAACCTGCACCTCAACGTGGGCAAGTACCAGGCCATCGTGGCCGGCGTGGCGCTGGTGCTGACCGCCGTCCAGAACCCGGACGGCATCACGGGCACCGCGACCGGCAAGGGCCCGGCGGTGGCGCTGGCCAAGCTCCGCGCCCGGGCCGCCGGGGAGTACGCCAAGCGGTTCGCGGGGCGCGGGTGCCAGCGCAGCGGTGCAGGGCGCGGACAGCTCCGCCACCAACGCGATGGCGCCGAGTCACCGAGAACCAGACCACCGCCTGCATAAGCGCCTGGCCAGTGACTTCGCAGCCGCACCGTGACATCGGTGTCGCTATGGCAGCACAGCGTTCTGGATCGGCCTGGGAACGATGCTCATGATGCCCGTGGTGCGGGCGGAGATCATCGGAGGGGACGCCGTGGGCCGCGGGCAGGAGCCGGCCCTGTGCTGGTGGCTGCCGGACGGGGCGTCGGTCCAGCACGCCTACCGGCTGCGCACCGACGACGGCTTCGACACCGGCCGGGTGGACGGCGAGACCCAGTTGTTCGTCCGGCTGCCCGTCTTCGACCGGTCCCGGCGCTCGGCCGCGGCGCGCGTCAAGGTGTGGACCGACCAGGGCGAGAGCGAGTGGAGCGATCCGGTCGCGCTCGAGGCCGGCCTGCTGTCCGACGCGGACTGGTCGGCGCGGTGGATCGGCGTGGCGGAGGGCCAGCGGCCCGCGGTAGGGTTCCGGCCCGCGTACTGGCTCAGGACGACCTTCGCCACTCCCCCGGCCAGCCAGGCCCGGCTGTACATCACGGCCCTCGGCCTGTACGAGGCGTTCCTGGACGGGCAGCGCGTCGGCGACGTCGAGCTCGCCCCCGGCTACACCCAGTACCGAGCGCGGGTCCAGTACCAGGCCTACGACGTCACGCCGCTGGTGCCGCCGGGGCGGCACGTGCTCGCGGTGCTGCTCGCCGACGGGTGGTACCGCGGCCAGGTCGGGCTGCCGCGGGCCGCGGACCAGTACGGCCAGGACCTGGCGCTGCGGGCGCAACTCGAGGTGCGGACCGGGCCCGGCTGGCAGGTGGTGGCGGGCAGCTGGCTCGGGATGGTGGACCGGGGCGCGACGACCATGTGCGACGACCGGGCGTGGGACGGCGCCGTCGCGCGGGACGTCGACGTCGTCATCGTCCGCTCGGTCGCGCCGCCGGTCCGGCGGGTCCAGGAAATCCGGCCGGTGGCCGTGCGGCCGGTGCGCGATGGGCGCGCCTTCGTGGTGGACTTCGGGCAGAACTTCAGCGGGTGGGTGCGGCTGGCCGCCCCGGGCCCGCAGGCCGCCGGATCACGCTGTCGCACGGCGAGTGGCTGGACCGCGACGGGGACCTGACCACGGCGCATCTCGACGTCGACCTGCCGGTCGTCCCCGAGCCGCTGCCGCTGGGCCAGGTCGACGAGGTTATACCAGGTTCGGGCGGGGAGGTGTTCGAGCCGCGGTTTACCACGCACGGCTTCCGGTACGTGCGGGTCGAGGGCCATCCCGGGCCGCTGGGCACCGGCGACGTCACGGGGGTGGTCGTGCACTCGGACCTGCGCCGGATCGGCTGGTTCAGCTGCAGCGACGACCGGGTCAACCGGCTGCACGAGGCGGTGGTGTGGTCGCTGCGGTCGAACATCTGCGACGTCCCGACCGACTGCCCGCAACGCGAGCGCGCGGGCTGGACCGGAGACTGGCAGGTGTTCGCGCCGACGGCCGCGTACCTGTACGACGTCCTGGCCTTCACCCGCAAGTGGCTGGGTGACGTGGTGCTGGACCAGCGGGCCGACGGCTGCGTGGCCAACATGTCGCCGTGCCCGCCCGCCGAGGGCTTCGACGGGCCACTCGGCGGGCTGCACGGCTCCGCGGGCTGGGGCGACGTCGTGGTCTCCGCGCCCTGGGACCTGTACCAGGCGTACGGCGACACGTCGTTGCTGCGGGAGATGTGGGACGCGATGACGGCCTGGGTCCGGTTCGCGGCGGCCGCGGCCGCGAGCGGCCGGCATCCCGGCCGCGCCGCGGCGCGGCCGGAGCCCGCCCCGCACGAGCAGTATCTGTGGGACACCGGCTTCCACTGGGGCGAGTGGCTGGAGCCAGGGGTGGTGATCACCGACTTCCCCGCGTTCACGCGGGCGGACAAGTCCGAGGTGGCCACGGCCTACCTGCACCGCTCGGCCGCGACCGTGGCCCGGGTGGCGGAGGTGCTGGGGCTGCCCAAGGAGCAGCGACGCCCCTACCGGGCCATCGCGGAGGGGGCACTGGAGGCGTGGCGGCGGGAGTTCGTCCGGGAGGACGGGACGCTCGCCGCGGCGACTCAGGCCTCGCACGTGCGGGCGCTGGCGTTCGGGCTGGTGCCAGCCGAGCTCGGGGCGGCGGTCGCCGGGCGGCTGGCCGAGCTGATCGAAGAGGCCGGCGGCCACCTCGCGACCGGCTTCCTGTCCACGGGCTACCTGCTGCCCGTGCTGGCCGACACCGGGCACATGGACCTGGCGTACGAGCTGCTGCAGCAGGACACGGCGCCGTCCTGGCTCACGATGGTGGACCGGGGCGCGACGACGATGTGGGAGGACTGGGACGGGGTGGACTCCCAGGGCATCCCTCATGGGTCGCTGAACCACTACAGCAAGGGCACGGTGGCCACGTTCCTGCACCGCTACGTCGCCGGGCTGCGCCCGGCTGAGCCGGGCTACCGTGCCTTCGAGGTACGCCCGCGGCCGGGTGGCGGGATCACCTGGGCGAGCGCTCGTCACGATGGCCCGTTCGGCCAAATTGACGTGACCTGGCGTGTTGACGGCGGATCGATGGAGCTGGACGTGCTGGTGCCGGGGGGTACGACGGCTACGGTGGTCATGCCTGGCGCGGACCCGCATGACGTCGGGCCGGGCCGGCACCGCTGGACGGGGGCCGCGCCTACCGGCTGACGGCCCCTGCTGGCCGCACGGTCGGGTCGTACGCCTCGAAGGCGCGGGCGCGCTCGTCGATCTGGTCGCGTAGCGGGTGGTGGCGCGCGGCGGTGTCCTGGATCTCGGCGGCGTGGGCCCGCTTCTCGTCCATGGAGATGACCGAGCTGGAAAGGTCCGTCCAGGTCACCTGGAGGTCCGGGGTCAGCTGGCCGCGCGCGCCGCAGGTGGCGCATTCGACGTCCGCGCCGCGCAGGACCACGACGTCGAGGTGGCACATCGGGCACAACCCGGGCGGCCCCAGGTAACGCGCCTGATCGAAGGGCACCCCGAGCTGGCTGGCGACGTTGCGCCCGAGCACGGCGGCCCGGTCGAGCGCCGCGGTGTCCAGGACCACCGAGCGCGGCGTGCCGGCGCCCTCGAACTGCACCTGGTCGACGACGGCGATGTGCATCGAGAACGTGGCGGTATGCATGATCGGCAGCGCCAGCGTCTTCCATTGCGAGGTCAGCGAGCCGCCCACGGCGAGGAAGCCGGCCACCCGGGGCTTGAGCACCCGCTCGTCGACGCGGAACGGGACGGCCGGCTCCCGGCCCTGCCTGCGCAGCGCGAGCAGCCCGTCGATGATGGCGGCGTCGGCGTTCGGGCCGAGCAGCCGGTCGATGAACAGCTTGAGCCGCGCGGCCACCGTCCGGCTGATGATCGGGGTGCTCACGATCAGCCCGTCGCACTCGACCAGCCGCTCCCACAGCCACCAGCCATCGTCCGGTTCGGCGGTTTCCGCGGCGCCGCTGGGCAGGCGGAGCTCGTCGAGCCGGACGAGCTCGACCTCGGCGCCCTGGTCCTCGGCGGCCCGCAGCGCCGCCTTGAGCAGGATCTCCGCGCTGCCGTGCGGCTGGCCGCAGCCTAGCCCGAGCATCCGGCGGCCCGTGCCACTCGTCGTCATCGCGGTGCTCCTCTCGGTGGCTTGTGAACCATCCTCTCACTGTGAGAGAGTAACTTCCATAGAGTGAAGATATCTTACCGGGATTGAAGGAGCCGGGTATGGGTCGGCTGGACGGCAAGCGGGCGCTCATCTCGGGCACCGGCGGCGGGATCGGACGGGCGGCCGCGTTGGCGTGCGCGCGGGAGGGCGCCCACGTGGTGGGTTGCGACCTGAACCCGGAGACCTCCGCCGAGACCGTCGAGCTGGTCCGGGCCGAGGGCGGGCGGATGGACGCCATCGCCCCGGTCGACCTGGCCACCGAGGAGGGGGCCGGGCGCTGGGTGCGGGAGGCCGTGACCCTGACGGGCGGGATCGACGTCCTGGTCAACAACGCGTCGGCGATCCGGTTCGGCCCCATCGACGCGCTCTCGTTCGCCGACTGGTCGTTCACCATCCGGCACGAGCTGGACATCGTCTTCCTGGTCACCCGGGCCGCCTGGCCGCACCTGGTGGCGGGCGGCGGCGGGTCGATCGTCAACGTCGCCTCGATCACGGCCTCGCGTGGCGCGTTCTTCATGCCGCAGAACGCGCACGGCGCGGCCAAGGGCGGCGTTCTGGCGCTGACCTACCAGCTGGTCGTGGAGGGCGGCCCGCACGGCATCCGGGTCAACGCGGTCAGCCCGGCGATGACCGAGACGCCGCACACGGCCCCGCTGCTGGCCGACCCTGACGGCCCGGCGGCGAGCATCGCCGCCCGCGTGCCGCTGGGCCGGTGGGGGCAGCCGGAGGACGTCGCCCACGCGATCGTGTTCCTGAGCTCGGACGAGGCGCGCCACGTGAGCGGCGCGAACATCCCGGTGGACGGCGGAGCGGCGGTGGTGGGGTGACGGCCACGCTCTGCGACCAATTGGGCGGCCGCCTGCTCCTGCGCGACGAGCCGGGGTACGAGCAGGCCCGCACCGGCCGCATCTTCAACGCGCGCCGGCCGGACCGGTTCCCCGCCGCGGTGCTGCTGGCGGCGGACGAGGCCGACGTGGTCGCTGGGGTCCGGCTGGCCACCGAGCGCGGCTGGCCGGTCAGCGTGCGCTCCGGCGGGCACTCGTGGGCGGCGTGGAGCCTGCGCGACGAGGCCCTGCTGATCGACCTGGGCGGCCTGCGCGACCTGGCGTACGACCCGGCCACCGGGGTGGCCTCGGCGCGGCCGGCCGTCCAGGGCGGGCTGGAGCTCGCGCCGTTCCTGGCCGAGCGGGGCCGCGCCTTCCCCGGGGGTCACTGCGCGTCGGTCGGCCTGGGCGGCTACCTGCTGCAGGGCGGCCAGGGCTGGGACGGGCGGGCGCGCGGCTGGGCCTGCCAGAGCGTGGTCGGCCTGGACGTGGTGACGGCCGACGGCACGCTGGTCCGCGCGGACGCTTCGGAGAACTCTGACCTGCTGTGGGCGGCGCGCGGCGCCGGGCCTGGCTTTCCGGGGGTGGTCACGCGGTTCTATTTGCAGACCTACCAGGCGCCGCGGGTGATGTGGCACGATACGTGGACGTTCCGCCTCGACGACACGGTCGGGCTGCTGACCTGGCTGCACGACGTGCTGCCCGGGCTGGACCGGCGGGTGGAACCGGTGGTCGCGGCGACCCGGCTGCCGGGCGTCCCGCTGCACGACGGCACGGCGCGCCCGGACGGCACGGTGCTGCTCCTGCACACCACGGTGGCGGCCGACTCCGACGAGCACGCTGCGAGCCTGCTCGCGCCGCTGCAGAACGGTCCGCCTGGCCGCCCGGTCGCTGGGACACGTGCAGGGCCCGACGAGCGTGGCCGAGGAGAACCTGGCCCAGACGGTGCAGAATCCCGAGGGCTACCGGTACGCCGTGGACTGCACGTGGACCGACGCGCCGGCCGCGGTGCTGGCCCCGATGCTGCAGGCGCTGTGGAGTGAGCTGGAGACCGAGCACTCGTTCTCCATCTGGTACGGGTGGGCGCCGCGCGGCGCCCGGCCCGACATGGCCTTCTCGGTGGAGGCGGACGTCTACGTGGCGACGTACGTGATCTACACCGACCCAGCCGATGACGCGCGGTACACCGAGTGGGTGCACCGCCGGACGGCCGCGCTGGCCGTCCACGGCACCGGCGTCTACCTGGGCGACACCGACTTCACCCGGCGGCAGGACCGGTTCCTGTCCGACGACGCCTACCGGCGGCTGGCCGCGGTCCGCGCCGCAGCGCGACCCGTCCGGCCGGTTCGCGTCGTACCTGACCTGTGACCCGGAAGGGCTGAACGTGCATGGCTGACCAGGCCGCCCGCCCGGCTGGACCACGTCGGGCTGGCGGTCACCGACCTGGCGGCGGCAGCCTCGTGGTTCTGCGACGTGTTCGGGCTCGTGCGCGAGCTCGGGGTCCGGGTCGAGTCGCTGGACCTCAGCATCGAGATGCTCATCCACCCCGGGCACGGCTACCGGCTCGAGCTGCTGCACCGGCCTGGTTCGGCGCCGGGCCGCAAACCCGGTACTCCCGGCGAGGCCGCGTTGCGGGACGGGTACGGGCACGTGGCGTTCGACGTCAGCCGACCTGGACGCCGCGTACGAGCGGGCCTGTCGCCTGCGGCGCGCGGCCGGTCATGCCGCCGTGCCCGTCGCCGGAAGCCGGGGTGCGGATGGCGTTCGTGGCCGACCCGGAGGGCAACCTCGTCGAACTGCTGCACCGGCCCGGGTGATCCGCCTGGGGCCGGTGACGGCGATCCTCAAGTACGGCACCTAGGACCGGTCCGCAGGTGACGCCGCCGTGACGGCGGCCGGGCAGATTAGGCGGGATGAGCAAGATGGGCCTGGCCCGCGTAAGCCAGCCGGACGTGGCTGTCCCGCCGGCTCGGCGCGAGTCCTTCGGCTGGCCAGCGGGGACGGACGCCGACGCGGCGGTCCGCCAGCCCGGCACCGAGCTGGAACCGGGTCTGCGCGAGACGTTCGGCCGCCGGTTCGGTGCCGATTTCAGCATGGTCCGGGTGCACACCGATCCGGCCGCCGCGGCCTCCGTGGTGCGAGAAGGCGCCGCCGCCTATACCGTGGGCAGCCACATCGTGGCCGGCCCGCGCTTCAGGCCCGGCACCGCCACCTGGCAACGACTGCTCGCCCACGAGCTAGCCCACGTGGTCCAGCAGGGCGCGGTCCACCAGGGCGCCGAGCGAACGGCCACCTCGGAGGCCCTCGAACGCGACGCTGACCAGGCCGCCGAGACCGCGCTGGCCGGCCGGACCGCGCGGATCGGCGCAGCGAGCGCACCCGCGCTGGCGCGCCAGGCGGTCGCGGACCCGTTCGACGCGCTGCGCGCGCCGCAGAAGAAGGTGACCGCGGCCCAGGCCAAGGCCATGCTCGATTACTACGAGACGCTGCCCGAACCCGGGCGTGACGCGATCGTCCAGGCGTTCCATCTTCCCGGCGTCGTCGGCAACAGCGATCTGTCCCGCTGGCTGGCGGCCCTCGACGCAGGGGAAATGGAGCGGCGCCGGGTGCTCGTCTCGGACATAGCCGAACGCGTCCAACGGCTCACCGTCGAGGGCCAGACCGGCAAGAACCTCGAAAAGCTGGGGGCGGCGCAGGCCGCGTTCATGCGGCAGGGCGAGACGCAGCTCGCCGAGAAGGAAGCCACCGCCGAGGCAGCCAAGACCGGCCAGCCGCCCAAGCCGGTGACCCCGGCCGACATCAGCCGCGTGCACAAGCAGGAAGCCGAGCGCGCCAGCTCGCTCGGCGCCACCGCGAAAGTGGACATGACAGACGAGGAGATGGCGAAGTGGACCGCCCGGGCCACCAAGGTGATCGCCAAGGTGGTGGAGGCCTGCCAGCGGGAGGCGCCCGAGCTCGGGATCACAGCGGCGAACCTGCGCTGGGACCCCAATCAGGTACTGGGCCATGGCCGCCACGTCTTCGCGCTCTCCGGGAACCCGCTCGTCTTCGGGACCGCCTTCATCGAGGCCGCCGAGGCCGATCCCGCGTACGTAGTCAGGACCGTCGTGCACGAGGCCCGCGGCCACCCGGACTTCGGGAATCGCTTCGGTAGTTACGAAGCGCGGATCTACGACGAGGCGCAGCGGAAGAATCCAGAGCTGGGCGGACCGGTAACCGAAAAGCCGGACAAGGATACCTACGGGTATATCGGCACCGAGATCTACGCGGCCCTGCGCGAGGTCCCGTACGCGCGCTCGATGAGTTCCGAGGACGCCAGGCGAGGACTGACGTGGGGAATCCCCCCGGAGAAGAACATCGACAACAAGATCGGCCTGATCAAGTCCCAGTACGCGCCGGGTATCGCCGAGGCCGTACTGCAGGGCCTGTACGAGCGGTACCGGATTGACCCGCGGATTTCCCAGGACGCGCTGGCCCTGTTCGAGAGCACAGCGGCAACATACTTCCCCGGCGTGCTCAAGGGCGCGCCGCAGCGCGGTCCCGCCATCGGGCTCGACCTGGGCGCCGGGGTCGGCGTCGAGCGGGCCGGCCCGCGCACCCTCGCCTACACCACAATCGAGGCGGATGCGGCCCTGCGCTGGTCAAACGTCGCGCTGTCGGCGGGCCTGCGGTTCGAGGCGGCGACGGACAAGTCCGCGTTCGTCCGGCTCGGCGTGGAGAGCAAGCTGCATGCCCGTCTGTTCGGATCGCTGTACGGCGAACTGCGCGGCGGCTACATGTACGGCGTCAGCGGGGACGCCTCCAGCGGACTCACCGCCGGCGCCGGGGTCTCCTACGACCTCGGGCCGTTCGAGCTCGGCCTGGTCTACGACTACCTGAAGGCGGCGGACGCCAAGGACCCGGACGCGCACCGCGCCTTCGCCACCATCGGGCTCCACTTGTGACGGGCGGGCCGATGACCGGCGACCAGCCCGCGGACCTAGGCCGCTGGACCCCGGCCGGGAAAGGCACCACCGACTACGCGGTCGACCTGCTGCTGAGCACCAATCCGGAGGAGATCCGCGCGGCCGAGGCGTGGCTGCTGGGTCATCCGCGTGAGGCGGTGCCCGCGCTCACCGCCGCCCTGCACACGCCGGCCGCACAGGCCGCGGCGGTCCTGCTCGGCGCGATCGGGGATCCCGCCAGCATTGGGCCCCTGACCGAGGCGCACCGTCGCGGCGGCGAGGGGCTCCGCGGGGCCGTCGAGCGCGGGCTCGCCTTGCACCGGTCCCCGGGCGCCGCCGCCGCCCTCGCCGCCCTCCGGGAATCGGGCTAATCACAGGCCCGGGACGAGCCGCGCAACGCCGGCGCGGCCTCTCGCTGCTAGCGGCCGGCGATGTGAGCGTCGGCCGCGACGGGACGGCGATCCTTACCTGCGGAACCTGATGGCGTTCTGGCCGGCTAGGCGGCCGAAGACCAGGGCGTCGGTCAGGCCGCCGCCGGAGTGGGTGAACGGGCCCCATACGGTGCCGGCGCCGCCCGCGGCGTACAGGCCCGGGACCGGGGTGCCGTCGGGGCGGACGACCCGGGAGCGGGCGTCGCGCCTCGGGCCGCCGACGTGGTGGCGACGGCCGGCCACAGCTCGATGGCGTACAGGTCGGTCAGGTCGAGAGGGGCCATGTACTGCGCGCGGCGCCCGAACCGGTCGTCACGGCCGGCGCCGGCGGCCGCGTTGAATTCGGTCAGCGTCGCGGTGAGCACGGCCGGGTCCAGGCCCAGGCGTCCGGCGAGCCCGGCGGGGCTGGCCGCGCGGGTGATCCAGCCGCGCCGGACCTCGGCGAGGTTGTCGGTGGACTGCGCCTGGGCCACGGCGATGCCGGGCCTGGTCGAATCGCACTCGCACCAGACGTTCCCGTCCGCGGTCGGGCACATCGACCCGTCGTTCAACCCGCCGCTCGACGTGAGCTTCTTCCGCCACATGCCGACGCCGGACGAGCATCTGGCGATCGCCAGGCGGAACGCGAAGATCCTGCTCGACCACGGCTTCACCAGCGCCTACTCGGCCGGTCCTAGTCGCCTTCAACCGCGACACCGGCGCGATCGTCTACCAGCACCAGCTGCCTACGTCGACGAACGCGCCGATCGCCGTGTTCGGCAACACGGTGCTGGTCCCGGCGGGCGGGCCCCAAGACGTCGAGTTCGGGCGGGGGCGGTAGCCCGCAGTTGGTGGCCTACACGATTCCCTGAGCGGCGCGCTGGCCGGCCAGGCGGCCGAAGACCAGGGGCGTAGGTCAGGCCGCCTTGCGCGTCGCCGGAACCCGGAGTGCGGATGGCGTTCGTCGCCGACCCGGAGGGCAACCTCGTCGAGCTGCAGCACCGGTCGCCGCAGGGCAGGTAGGTCCGGCTAGGTGAATTCAGGACTGACGGTCCCGGCTTACCCGGCGCGGGGCGGGGGGCCATGGCTGTGGAGGATTTTGGTGCCGTCGGGGCTGCGGGCGGTGGTGGTGCCGTCGGGGTTGAGGGTGACGGTCCAGCCCCACCTTATCTTGAGCTTTCGTGTCAGCCGGGGCTGTGACCTGCGGCGTCCCGTCGTGGACAGTGTCGCCGACGGGACGCTCGCGGCCTGATTCGGGCCGTTTCAGCCGTCGGGATCGTTACCTGATCGGGTCATGGATGATCGCTGGTCGCCGAGCGCGCGGGCGAGCTGGCGCTTGAGCCGGGCGTTTTCCTCGGCCAGTGCCTGGTTGCGCTGGAGGGCGGCGACCAGGCGGGTGCGTACCGAAGGGTCGCTGGCTCGCTGGCGAGCGGGGACCGCGGCTGAGGACGTGCTGGTCGTGGCGTCGCGCATCTGCTGGATCTGGCTGCGGATGCCGGGCTGGGTGTAGAGCCAGGACCGGGAGATCCCTGCCGCGGCGGCGACGGCGGCGAAGGTCACGGTGGTTCCGGCGCGGTCGAGTTCGCGCAGCGCCTGGATCGCCTTGGCGCGGGTCAGCTCATGCCGTCGCGCGGCGGCGACGGCGAGGGGGGCGTGGTCAGGACGCATCGGCTGCTGCTTCCTGCTGCCCGTCCTCGCCGGCTTCGAGCACGGTGATGATCTTGTCCAGGTTCCCCGCGACGTGTTTGTTCATCTCGGCGACGCGGGTATGGCCGGCAGCTTCGGCAGCAGTGATGATCTGCAGGGTCGCCTGCCGCTGGGCGTGGTGCTGCGGCAGGAACTCAGCTGTGGTGACGAACATCGGGCAGGTCAGGCACGAGTTTGCGTGCGGGCAGGTCCGGACCAGCGGGAGCTGGCAGTACCCGTTGGGCAGCGCCTGGGTCGTCCGTGACAGCTGGTGCGTGGCCCAGGCGGCGTCGCTGAGCGGTCCGTCCGGGCTGATCTGCACGGGCTGCCCGGTGGCGCTGACCTTGCGGGCTTTCTCCCAGTGCTCGCGCACGGTGGTGTCGGAGAGCCGGGCGTAATGCGCGGTCATTGCCGCTGAGTCATGGTCGAGGATCTTCTGCACCACATGCTGGGGGACGTCCCGGTTGATGAGCCTGGTTCCCAGCGTGTGCCTCCACTGGTGGGGGGTGAGGCGGACCGGCTGGCCGTGCTCGTCGCGGATGTCGCAGTCTTCCAGCCACCGGTAGAGGGCACCGCGGTAGGTGCTGCTGCTGACTGGGCGCTGTCCGCTGATGTTGGCATGCTGGCGGGGGAAGAGCACCGGCGTCCCGTCCGGCCACTGGCTGAGATTGCGCTGCTGCTGGTCCTGGATCTGGCGGAGGAGGTCCTCGTCGATGGGGACGAGCGCTTCGCGTTTCATCTTCCGGTTCCAGTACCGCAGGTAGGGGGCGCCGTTGCTGTCACGGGCCAGGCAGCCGGCCGGGACGCCGGCGGCGTCGGAGACCCGCAGCCCGCAGCGGATCAGGATGCATGTGATCAGCCGGAAGGCAGGGTTATCCCAGCGGTCCAGGCTGGCGGTGTCTTCGACCTGGGCCATGATGTGCTCGGCCAGGTGGCGGGGTAGCTGCGATCCGGGACGCGGGTAGTCCTCGGGGAAGATCATGACGCCGGGCTGCAGCGTGGTGTCCCAGTGGTGGCGGCGGATCTCCCGGAAGAACACGCTGAGCTGGCTGATGTAGTCGCCGTGGACCGGCCGCCCGGCCAGGTCGGCGTGCAAGACGGCCAGGAAGCGCTCGAGGTCGCCGCGGGTGATCTGGCCGGGTGCGGTGATCCCGGCCGTGTCCAGGAAGATCGCGAGCCTGGTGACCGCCTTGATCCCGCGGTCACAGGCGTCAGGAGTCAGGCCGGTGCTGAGCCGCCACCGGGTCCACCGTTTGACCAGGTCTTTCAGCCACGGCTGGGGGATCTTGCCGAACTGCAGCCGGGCCAGCCGGGCAGCCGGCGACCAGGCGGTTCATCTGCCAGGTGTCGCGCGGGTACTCGCTGTCCCAGCCTTCCCCTTCCGCCAGCGCGGTGATCTTGCGGTGCGCCCAGATCAGCAGGGCAGCCGCCGTCGGGGAAGCGGGCCGGCCGGCGTCCTGGCGCCACTGCTGCTCGCCGCGGTCAAGCACCGAGGACACGCCGCTGCGCTCCAGCCACCGGATGACTGCCCGGATGTTCTGCGGGCTGGTTTTCATCGGCTGCTCGTCATGGCGGCACTGGATCACGTATGCCATCTCCAGGCGCAGCTGGCGTCCCAGCGCTGCCAGGTCCGCCCGCTCGCCTTCCCAGGCGGGCACGTGCTCGATGCCGGCGAGCCAGCCAGCCAGGTCCGGGCAGCCTTGCTTCTTCCAGGCCCGGTTATGCCGATAGCACAGCCCCAGACCAGAATGCGCGAGCAGGCCGCAGAAACTGACCTGGCAAGATGCCGCGTCCGCCGATCCGGCATCCGGCTCCGCCGCCGCTGTCCAGGCCCTGATGCCAGGCATCCCGGCCCGCGCCAGGCCCGGATGTGCCGCGGGCACAGCCCGCGGCGGTCAATGCCGTACCCGCAGCCCGGAACCCGGCACGTACTCAGCGGCCGGGTCCCGCGCCGGGACCCGGCGAACTCGCCCGGGGCGGGCTTGCCGTCCCTGAGCCACTGACGGTAATGCACCGCGCACAGCTCCCCCGCGAGCCGGACCCTGCCGCACTCGCCGATACGGCATACTGTGCCCCCGAACACCGGGTCGGCGGGATCGAAGACCAGGACATCAGCGCGGAACTCCGGCCTGACGGCTGTCATCAGCTTCTCCAGCAGCCCCGGATACCGCGCGGCGCTGCTGGCCGGCTCGCCTTGCATGCTCACGCGGTCACCTCGCTGCCGGGGAACACAGTCGCGGTGACGCTGACCGCGACACCGCCGCGGACGCCCCGGGCGTGCAGGTAAACAACCGTCCCGCCCGCGACCGGGTCTCGGTGGCCTCGTCCAGCTCCAGCGCCTGCCGCCACTCCCCGAACAGCCCGCGCCTTCCCGCGGCAGGAGCGAGGACCTGGCCGGACAGGGCACCGGCGGACGCGGTGACGGTCCACGCGATCACCGGGAGGTCCCGGTGCGCTTCCAAGATGGCGGCCAGCTCGGCGGCGGCCCGTTGCTGCCACCGGGACCGGTCGGCCTGCGTGATCCAGCCGCCGGTCACCACGACACCTCTTTCCCGGTGAGCCAGCCGGCCTTCTCCAGCGCCGCCCGCGCGTCCTCCGCCGTCAGATGGCCGTAGACCGAGGACGTGACTGCTACCGATGAATGACCGAGCAATGCCGAGACGACCTCGATCGGGACGCCGTCGCGCAGCCACCTGGTCGCTGCGGGTGCCGGCACCAGTGCGGATCGAAAGCGATCCCGGTCCTGGCCCGGAGCCGCAGGACGAGGTCATAAGCCGCCTGGTATGACCACGCCTGCCCTTTCGGCTCCGCCCAGATGTTGATGAACACGTATTGTCCCGAACCCGGCATTATCTGGACCTTATGCCCGGAATGTGCTTCTGACCAGCCATTCTTTGCTGGCGAAGTCAGGATAATATCCTGGCTGTATCGGATAGTGATTAATTGAGTCCGATAGGTCATCATCACCTTGTCTGCGTCAACGGGAGGCAAGGATGACGGGGAACGCACGGGACCCGGGTGTCCTGGATCCGTATGCCGACGGGTTCACCGCATGGCTCTCGGCCCGGGGATACGCGCCATCGACGGTCGGCAAGCAGCTCACGCTGATCGGCCAGCTGGGCGGTGGCTCGCGGGCGAGCGCATTCCGCTGGATGCCCTGGATGAGGATGCTGCCCAGCGTTTCACCTGCTCTGTCCGGTCTTCGGGCGGACGCAGCTGAGCATTCGCGGGTCATGCCCGTCCTGGAGTACCTGCGAAGCACCGCGGCGGTCCCGCCGGAGCCGCCGCCGTGCGGCAGCTCGCCCCGGCAGGTCCTGCTGCTGGCGTATGAACATTACCTGTCGGGCGAGCGGAGCCTGGGCCAGTCCACGATCGCCAAGTACTCGCGCATCGCCGGGGCGTTCATGGGCAGGCTGCCGGACCCTGCTGACGATGCGCTGGCCGGGCTGTCGGCCGGGCAGGTGCACGGGTTCGTGCTCAGCAGGGGCTCCGGGGCCAAGAGCATCGCCGGCGGGCTGCGGTCGTTCCTGCGGTACCTCTTCCTTACCGGAGCCACTCCCCGCCAGCTTGACGGGGCGGTGCCGCCGGCCGCGGGCTGGAAGCTGGCTGGCCTGCCGGCCAGGATGGACGCCGAAGCGGTGTCCGCGGTCCTGCGGTCGTGTGACCAGGCCACGGTCACCGGCCGCCGCGACTACGCGATACTCCTGCTCCTGGCCCGGCTGGGACTGCGGGCTCACGAGCCGCCGGCCTGGAGCTGGAAGACATCCGCTGGCGGTCGGGAACGATCGTGGTGCGGCGCAAGGGCGGCCGCAGCGAGGAACTCCCGCTTCCGGCGGACGCAGGGCAGGCCGTCGCGGATTACCTCACCGTCCGCCCTGCTGCGAGGGGCACCCGGGCGGTGTTCATCTCCGCGTACGCACCCTGGCGGCCAGTGACCAGGAGCTCGGTAACCCTGCTGGTCAAGAGCCACTGCACGACAGCGGAACCCCGGGCCGGGCGCACCTGCTGCGTCATACGCTGGCCAGCGACCTGCTCGCGGCCGGCGCCTCGCTTCCGGAGATCGGCCTCGTCCTCGGGCACCGCAGCCCCTTCGTAACCTCGATATACGCCAAGGCCGACCGGGCCGCCCTGGCCCGGCTCGTCCGCCCGTGCCGGCTGCCGGAACGGCGGGCGCCCGATGAGCACGATGACCGAGGCCGCGCAGCAGTACCTGCGGCTGCGACGCTCCCTCGGATACAAGCTGGAAGTTCCGGGCAGGCTCGTCATGGCCTTCGCCGGCCATCTCGACGCGCTGGGCATCACGCACGTGACAGCCGACGCGGCCGCGGAATGGGCGACCGCCCCGCGGAACGCCGAGCCGTACTGGCACTGGCTGCGGATGTCCGCCGTCCGCGGCTTCGCCGTCTACCTGCACTCCCTCGATCCCCGGCACCAGGTCCCGCCGTCGGACATGCTGCCGCGCCAGTACACGCGCCCGGCACCGTACCTGTTCGGCGACGACGAGATCGCCGCGCTGATCCGGGCCGCCGGGCGGATGCGCCACGGGCCCGCCGTCACGGCGACCTACCAGACCCTCATCGGGCTGCTCGCGGTAACAGGCTGCCGGCCGGGGAAGCCTGCCGCCTGGACCGGGAGCACTTCAGCCCTCGCGACCGGACCCTCACGATCGTCCGCAGCAAGTACGGGAAGTCACGCCAGCTGCTCCTGGACCCGACCACGGTGACGGCCCTGGAGGAATACGGCCGCCACCGCGACCGGCTGCACCCGCACCCGGCCGAGCCCAGCCTGCTGGTCTCGATGCAGGGCACCCGGATGGACATCATCCCCACCGAGCGCGTCTTCGCCCGCCTGACCCGCGCCGCGGGGATCGTGCCGCTGTCGGACCGGACCCGCCCGACAATGAAGAACCTGAGACACACTTTCGCGGTCAGCACGCTGATCAGCTGGTACCGGTCCGGCGCCGACGTCGAGGCCCGGCTGCCGGCCCTGTCCACGTGGATGGGTCACGTCGACCCCCAGGCCACGTACTGGTATTTGCAAACCAGCCCGGAACTCCTCGCCCTCGCCGCCCGGCGAGCCGCCGAATACCACGACGACCGGGAGAACCCGTCATGAGCGATCTCGCTCCCGTCCTGCAGGGCTTCTTCACCGACCGGATGATCACCCAGAAGCACGCCAGCGAGCACACGATCCGCTCCTACCGGGACACCTGGCGGCTGCTGCTGGCCTTCGCCCAGGACGCCACCGGCACCCCGCCGTGGAAACTGGACATCGGGCAGCTCGACGCCAGCCTGATCACCTCGTTCCTGCACTGGCTGGAAACAAGCCGCGGCTGCAGCCCGGGCACCCGCAACGCCCGGCTGTCCGCGATCCGCTCGCTGTTCCGGTACGCGTCGCTGCGGGCACCGGACAATGCCGCCGTCATCCAGCGCGTCCTGGCCATCGAGGCCAGCCGGACCGACACCACGATCGTCAGCTGGCTCACCGACGACGAAAGCGACGCCCTGCTCGCCGTCCCCGACACCAAGACCTGGACCGGGTGCCGCGACTACGCCCTCCTGCTCACCGCGATCCGCACCGGGCTGCGCGTGTCCGAGCTCACCCGGCTCACCCGGGCCGATATCCGGCTGGGCACCGGAGCGCACGTCCGCTGCACCGGCAAAGGCAGACGGGAACGGTGCACCCCGCTCGACGCCCAGGCCGTCGCGGCGCTGCGCGCCTGGCTCGGCCGGAACCCGGGCAGCGGCGCGGACCCGCTGTTCGTCACGCGCCGCGGCACCGCGATGTCCCGCGACGCGGTCCACGCCCGCATCACCAAATACCAGCGGGCAGCCGCGAAGTCCTGCCCCTCGCTGGCCGGGAAGAATCTCACTCCGCATACCCTGCGGCATTCCACGGCCATGCACCTCCGGCACTCCGGCGTCGACAGCGCCGTCATCGCCCTGTGGATGGGCCATCAGGACATCCGGTCCACTCAGGTCTACATCCACGCCGACCTCAAGCTGAAGGAGAAGGCACTGGACCGCGTCACCCCGCCAGATGTTCCGCCCGGGCGCTTCCAGCCGCCGGATAAGCTCCTCGCCTTCCTCGAAAGCCTGTGACCTGACATCAGCAATTATCCGGATCGTTGAAAGCCCGCCACGCTCGTAACCAGCGACGAAGCGGACTTCCTCGGGATAATGCCGGGTTCGGGACAATACGTGTTATGCCGACGTCCGGATAACACGTAGTCGCTGTCGATGCCGCCGTACTCCTCGTGCAGGTAGTCCGCATAAAGCCGGATCAAGTCCGGCCCGGCGGGAACCCTCCGGCCGCCCGACTTGGCCCTCGCCCCGTTCGCGTTCTCCCGCGCCACGATGCTGATCTCCTGCTCCGCCGCGGCGATGTCCTCATGACGGAGGCCCGAGCACTTCGCCGGCCCGGCAGCCCGTCTCGTGAAGAACGGCGAAGAAGAAGCGGTCCCGCAGCCTCGTGCAGGCATTCAGGATCGCCTGCATCTCGGCAGCGGTCAGGACCCGCGGCAGCTTCTCCGGCACCTTGAGCGAGATAGCCCGGCCGCGATACGGCTTCGCCCTTGCTGATGTGGTGCAGGAACGGTTTCCAGCCGCCCCGCCCGCCGGCCCTCCACGCGGCCAGCAGATCGCCGGCCACGGCGCCGTTGCGGGCCTGGTGCGCGTAGAACGCGCTGACGGCCGCGAGCTTGCGGTTCACCGTCGCGGCACTGACCTCGGCCGTTGCGGACGGCAGCACCGCGACCGCGCCCGACCGGCCTGCGGGGGAAGCCGCAGCCAGGCGATGAACTCGCCGATGTCCTCCAGCCGGGCCTCGCGCCAGTCCAGGCCACGAAAGCCGAGGAACTCCCAGTAATCCTTAAGATCGTGGGCAGTACGCCTTCACCGTGTTCGGCGACCGGCCGATGTCAGTGAGATACGCCAGGAACCGGTCGACCGGGATGACCGGCACATCGTCGTCTCCGAGAACCGTCCAAGATCGCGTCCCCGAACCGGGGACCGCCACCGGATGCACGAGCATCATCTCCTCCTTGAACAACGTCATGGACAAGGCAGGAGATAACCACGGATGAACCCTCATCCGGGCACGCGAGAACGCTCGTGATGGACGTTAAAGACACGTCAGCTGAGGCTCGAGATAACCTGCTGGTGGATGGCCACGTGGTGGTGAAAGAAGCAGTACAAGGCACAGCCGTCGACGCTGGTCTTGCCGCCGTCGGCCAGGTGGGTCACGTGGTGCACTTCGCAGGCTGAGGCGGGCTGGTCGCAGCCGCCGGCCCAGCGGCAGTGCTGGTCCCGCAGGATCACCGCGCGGCGGATCGCGGCGGGGATCTCGGTGCTGCGGCCGACGTCCAGCGGCAGGCTGGGCCCGGCCAGCCGGGGACCGAGCAGCCGGGTCCGCAGGAAGCTGGCCAGGCCGCCGGGGCCGGAGACCAGGTCGACGGCCTTGCCGATGATGGCGTGACGGAGCATCTCCAGGGCCTGCGGCGTGGGCGACCGCGGGCCGACCCGGGCGGCGTCGCCGGCCGGGTCTGGGCCGCTGGCCGGGGCTGCCGCGCCGGGCTGGGTGGCCGTCGGGCCGGGCTGGGTGGCCGAGTCCGGGTGCTGTGGTGATCCGCAGTGCGGGCCGTGGCCGGCGAACTGCAGGCACAGGCCCACCAGGTCATCGAGAGCGGCGGGGTCGATCTGGCCGGTGACGACCGGGATGATGGTGGCGTCGCAGGCCACGGCCCCAGCGGAGGTGCCGTTCAGCCAGGCGGCGCCGTCACTGCCGGTCTGGGAGGCGGCGGCGCGGTGGGCGGCCCACCGTACGACCATCTCGCCGATCCACTGATCTTGCAGGACCGACCCGTCATCCAGGGCGCGCAGCTCGGCCAGGGAAACGTGTCCCCACAGCTTCACCGGCTGGCCGGCCCGCTCGGGCAGCAGCCCGCTGGCGACCAGGCGGCGCATCGCGTCTTCAAGTGCATCGTGGTAACGCTGCTCACGAGTCCGGGTGTCGTCCGCCCCGATCGGCGCGGACAGCGCCTCCAAGACGGCGGTGACGACGGCGGCGCACTCGGGGGTCAGGTCACCACTGATGACGCCGGCGCCGGCGAACGTGGTCTCCATCCGAAGCCGGCGATCCTCGAAGGCCGGCTCCTGATTGTCGTCGTCCTCGGAGAGGGAGCGGGCGTAGATCTCGGCAGCCAGCGCGGCCAGGTCCTCCTTGCGCGCCCCGGCGCGGGCGGCGGCGATCAAGATGTCATCGGCGGTCGCCCGGCAGCCGGCCGGGAGCTTGTCCGTCCAGCCGCAGATCGTGCCGGCCATCGACTCGGTCAGCACGGTCCCCTCGGCCAGCGCCGCCACCACCTGCGGGTGGTGGTCTGCGCGGCGGGCCCAGGCCAGGTGGCCCCGGGCCGCGCCCTTGGTCACCTTCGTGCGGTGGATCAGCCAGGAGGCCGGGCTATAGTCCGCGTCCGCGGAGTAGCCCCGGCCGGCGGTGAACGCGGCCAGGATCCTGGCCCGCGCGGCGGCGGAGATCGCGTCACCCTGCTCCAGGGCCAGCAGGCACTCGGCCTGAGCCTGGACGGCCATCGCGGTGGGGTCGGCGGCGGCCAGGTGACTCAGCCCGGTCAGGACCATCTTTATTGCCTCGGTGGTGCTGGCCGGAGCCGGGACGGTGCTCACCTGAGCCGTCACCTCCCTCGACGGGTCGCGGGTGAAACGAATGGCGCTCTGCTGAGGTGCGCGGGCCTATCCCAGGGAAGAGTCACCCAGGGTCGTTAGGCAAGAAAGGTCTTTGATCTTGTGTTCGAGCATATCAGGCCATTCTGACATTTCCTCGAAACGACACGCGATCGAGAGTGTCGTCGACCGATTCCGATGATCTGACACAGCGGTTCGACGACTAGTACGGCAGCAGCGGTACTAGCTGGCGCTGGCCGCCAGGTCTTGATAGGCGGGCAGGAGCTCGTTCCAGCGCGCCTCGATGTCGCAGCGCTCACGCCCGGCCAGGTAGGCGGCGAGATCTTCGACATGGACTTGGATCCCCGCCCCGTAGGGGGCGAGATGGTCCAGGGGCATGCCCCGTTCCTCCCAGACCAGGATGGTCTGGTCGCCGTCGACGGCCAGCGTGGCCTCGATGAAATGGTCGTACGCCTGGCCCGGTTGCATAGTCAGCAACAGCAGCCGCCGCGGAGGGTCGCACGCTTCCACCCGCCCGGTGCCGTCCCATCCGTCAAAAAAGCGCGCGCGGAACTCACCGCCCAGGCGGAGGTCGCCCGCTACCTCGCCGAGCCAGCGGGCCAGACGGCCGGGATCGGTCAGTGCCGACCACAGGTCGTCGATATCGGTGTCGAAGCGGTCCTGCATGCGCACGACGCCCTTGCCGTCCGCTGATCGCAGGCTGCCCAGGATGCGGGCGCCCGGGCGTGCGTTGCTGGTCATCTGGTGCTCCTTCGTTCGTGTTTTCCCCGGGCCACCTCGGTGTGTAGGGCGTCCAGCCGCTGCTCCCACAAAGCCCGGTACCGGTCCAGCCATTCATCGATCTCGGCGAGCGGCTGGGGGCGGAGGCTGTAGACCCGCCGCTGCGCCTCCTGGCGGACCTCGACCAGCCCCGCCTCCCGCAGCACCCGCAGGTGCCGCGATACCCCCGGGCGGGCAATCGGCAGCAGTCCGGCCAGCTCGCCGGCGGTGGCCGGGCCGCGGCACAGCGCTTCCAGCATGGTCCGCCGGCTTTCGTCCGCCAGTGCCCGCAGAGCAGCTTCCATGGCGTGAACGTACCGATGTTGTTACGTAACTGTCAAGATACATGAGCGAGTGCAAGTCCCTCCTGGTGGCAACCCGCCGCTTGTGGCCGGCCCGGCCAAGGCAGCATCATTGACCAACGTGAGGGCCGCGCTGTTCGTCACCTGCCTTGTGGACGGCGTCGTGCCCCAGGTCGCGAAGGCCACGGTGCGGGTGCTGGAACGGGCGGGCGTGACCGTGGAGATGCCCTGGGCGCAGACCTGCTGCGGGCAGATGCACGTCAACACCGGCTACCCGCGGGAGGCGATCCCGCTGGTCCGCAACCACGTCGCGGCGTTCGAGGGGTATGAGGCGATCGTGGTGCCGAGCGGGTCGTGCACGGCCGCGATCCGGCACCAGCACGCCGACGTGGCGCGGCTGGCCGGGGACGACGCGCTGGCCGCAGCGGCCGAGGCGATCGCGGCCCGGACCTGGGAGCTGTCGGAGTTCCTGGTCGACGTGCTGGGCGTGACCGACGTCGGGGCCTACTTTCCGCACCGGGTGACCTACCACCCGACCTGCCATTCGCTGCGCCTGCTGCGGGTGGGCCAGCGGCCGCTGCAGCTGCTGCGCGCGGTCGAGGGCATCGACCTGGTCGAGCTGCCGGACGCCGAGCAGTGCTGCGGGTTCGGCGGTACGTTCGCGCTGAAGAACCCGGCGGTGTCCTCGGCCATGCTGGCCGACAAGATCGCGGCGGTGCGACGCACCGGCGCGGAGTACACCGCCGCGGGCGACGCGTCCTGCCTGCTGCACATCGGCGGTGGCCTGGCCCGGCTGAGCACCGGCATCGGCACCCGGCACCTGGCCGAGATCCTCGCCACGACCAGGGAGGCGCCTTGACCTACCTCGGGATGCCGACTGCCCCGCGGGGGGTGGGACAGCTCCGCCAGGAGGTCCCGTTCCCGGTCGCGGCGGCCAGCGCGCTGGAGGACAGCCAGCTGCGGCGCAACCTCGGTCACGCCACCTCGACGATCCGGGCCAAGCGCGCGGCCGCGGTGGCCGAGGTGCCGGACTGGCAGGAACTGCGGGCGGCCGGCGCGGCGATCAAGGACGACGTCCTGGCGCACCTGGACCGTTACCTCCTCCAGTTGGAAGAGCAGGTCACCGCGCGCGGTGGCACGGTGCACTGGGCGGGGGACGCGAACGAGGCGAACCGGATCGTCACCGGCCTGATCCGCGCGACCGGCCAAAGGCGCGTGGTGAAGGTCAAGTCGATGGCCACCCAGGAGATCGGGCTGAACGAGGCGCTGGCCGCAGCCGGCATCGAGGCGACCGAGACCGACCTGGCCGAGCTGATCGTCCAGCTCGGCCACGACCGGCCCAGCCACATCCTGGTCCCCGCCATCCACCTCAACCGCAACCAGATCCGCGACATCTTCCTGCGCGAGATGCCGGACGCGCCGGCTCAGCTGTCCGACGAGCCGACCGAGCTGGCCGCGGCGGCCCGCGCCCACCTGCGCCGCAAGTTCCTGGCCGCGCAGGTCGCGATCTCCGGCGCGAACTTCGCGATCGCGGAGACCGGCACGCTGGCCGTGGTCGAATCCGAGGGCAACGGCCGGATGTGCCTGACCCTGCCGCGGACCCTGATCACCGTGATGGGCATCGAGAAGATCCTCCCGGCCTGGCGCGACCTGGAGGTGTTCCTCCAGCTGCTGCCGCGCTCGTCCACCGCGGAACGGATGAACCCGTACACCTCGATGTGGGCCGGCGCGGTGGAGGGCCAGGAGTTCCACCTGGTCCTGCTGGACAACGGCCGGACCGCGACGCTGGCCGACCCGCGCGGCCGGGCCGCGCTGCGCTGCATCAGGTGCTCGGCCTGCCTGAACGTGTGCCCGGTCTACGAGCGCACCGGCGGGCACGCCTACGGCTCGGTCTACCCCGGGCCGATCGGAGCCGTGCTGTCGCCGCAGCTCACCGGGGTCGCCGACAACCCGGACCTGCCGTTCGCGTCGTCCCTGTGCGGCGCCTGCTACGACGTGTGCCCGGTAGCGATCGACATTCCTTCGATGCTCGTGCACCTACGCTCCCGGGTGGTCGACGACAAGCTCGCCCACCATCACGGCCCGACGCCGGAAGCCGCGGCGATGCGCACGCTGGCCTGGACGATGAGCGACTCGCGCCGCTGGTCCTGGGCGCTGCGGGCCGGGCGCGCCGGGCGGCTGCTCGGGCGGCGCTACGACCGGATCCGGCACCTGCCAGGCCCGCTGGCCGCCTGGACCTCCTCCCGCGACCTGCCCCGGCCGCCCCGGCAGACGTTCCGCGACTGGTGGCGAGCGGAGCGGTCACGGTGAGCAGCCGGGAGGAGATGCTGGCGCGGATCCGGGCGGCCACGGCGGACATCAGCGGGCTGCCGGACGTGCCGCGGCGGTACCAGCCCGGCCAGCCGGGGCCCGGGACTCGGCCGACGAGGCGCTGGTCGGCTTGTTCGAGGAGCGGGCCAGCGACTACCGGGCTACGGTGCGCCGCTGCGCGGCCGGCGAGGTCGCCCAGGTCATCGCGGACGCCGTGGCCGCCCGCGGGGCGGAGCGGATCGGCGTGCCGGACGGGTTCCCGGCCGAGTGGTCGGCGTTGCTCCCCGGGGCGGTCGACGACCCGCCGCTGGACGTCGCGGCGCTGGACGGCCTGGACGGGGTGGTGACGACGTGTCGCGGTGGCGATCGCCGAGACCGGGACGATCGTGCTGGACACCGGGCCCGGGCAGGGCAGCCGGGCGTTCAGCCTGGTGCCGGACTACCACCTGGCCGTGGTGCGCACCGGGCAGATCGTCGCCGCGGTGCCCGACGCGGTTGCGGCGCTGGACCCGGCGCGCCCGCTGACCTGGATCAGCGGGCCCAGCGCGACCAGCGACATCGAGCTCAGCCGGGTCGAGGGCGTGCACGGGCCGCGGACCCTCGACATCGTGATCGTCGCGGACTGAAGTCGCAGGCTAGGGAGCGACAGGCTGCCCGGCCAGCCAGGCGGCGCCGCGCTCGTACAGGCGCTCGACCCCTTTGCCTCGGGACCGGTCAGGCACGGCATGTCGGGCTTGACCGGGTATCCGGCCTGGGACTGCAGGTAGGCCAGGTATCGGTAACCCTCGGGGAAGCGGGCCAGCACGTCGGGGTCCAGGGTGAGCGAAGCGGCCGGGTCGACCGGGTCCAGGCGGTCCTTCTCGTAGATGGGCTGGCGCAGCACGATCCCCCAGCGGCCATCGCGCTGTTCGAAGAAGTCGTAGAACCGGCCGGTGCAGGCCACGTCGCAGAGCACGCCGTCCACCAAGCCGCGCTGCATGATCGTCATCCGGGTCTGGGCGATGGCGCGGGTTCCGGCCAGGGTGATCCGGACGCCGCCGGTGAAGTGCAGGATGTTGACGCCGCGGGCGGCGCCCTCCTGGCTGACCCGGATGAAGTCTTCCTTCGGGCCCTGGAACCAGGTCGCCATCATGTAGCCGTCCTCGTGCCAGCAGGCCCGGAACGCCTCCCAGTCCCGGGAGTCCCTGGCGTTCGCCCAGGTCTCGACGACATCCCTGATGGCCAGGCGGTCAGCAAGCGCAGCGTCCACTCTGGGCACGGTAGTGCATGACGGGCGGGAGGCACCACGCTCCGTTCGGCCCAAAAATGATTTCATGAAGCATGCCGGTCAGCGAGGAGTTCGACGCCCGTCCGGTCCGGGCCTTCCGGCCTGGTCCGGACGTGCAGGTCGATGAGGCGGTGTGGCCCGCGAGCGTCCCGGCCGTGGCGCAGTTGCTCCGGGAGGGGCTGGATCTGCCTGCGGGGCTGACGGTGCTGGTGGGCGAGAACGGGTCGGGGAAGTCGACGGTGGTGGAGTGCCTGGCCGAGGCGTACGGGCTGAACCCGCAGGGCGGCTCGGTCCAGGGCCGGCTGTTCCAGGTCAGGGACAGCGAGCCGGGCATCGGAGGTGTGCTGACCGTGGTGCGGGGCCTGCGGGCGCCTTGGTCGTATTTCCTGCGGGCCGACACGATGAGCCAGCTGTACACCTACCTGGAGCAGAACCCGGGCCTGCGGACCGAGCGGCTGCACGAGCTGAGCCACGGAGAGTCGTTCCTGGAGATCCTGCGCACCCGGGTGAACCAGGAAGGCTTCTACCTGATGGACGAGCCGGACGCGCCGCTGTCCTTCGTCGCGTCGCTGGGGCTGGCCGCGCTGCTGCACGACCTGGCCGCGGGCGGGTCCCAGATGGTCGTGGCCACCCACTCCCCCGTCATCGCGGCGATCCCCGGGGCGCACCTGCTCGAGCTGGGGCCGTGGGGCATGCGGCCCACGGCCTGGGAGGACCTGGGCCTGGTCGTCGCGTGGCGGCATTTCATGCGCGACCCGCAGTCGTATTTCCGGCACCTGTTCCCCGGCTGAACTGACGGTGGCGGGCCATAGAATCGCCCGCGTGGGCGTGCCCGATGCTGGAATCACCGAGATGCTGCACCGCGTGTTCGGGTACAGCTCGTTCCGCGGACAGCAGCAGGAGATCATCGAGCACCTGTGCGGCGGCGGGGACGCGGTCGCGCTGATGCCGACCGGCAGCGGCAAGTCGCTGTGCTACCAGATCCCCGCGCTGGTCCGGGACGGCACCGGGGTGGTCATCTCGCCGCTGATCGCGCTCATGCAGGACCAGGTCGACGCGCTGACCGTGCTGGGCGTGCGGGCCGGGTTCCTGAACTCGACCCAGGATCCCGATGAGCGGCGCGGCGTGGAGTACGCCTTCCTGGACGGCAAGCTCGACCTGCTCTACCTGGCCCCGGAGCGGCTGCGGACCGACGCGACGCTGCGGCTGCTCGACCGGGGCACGGTGGCGCTGTTCGCGATCGACGAGGCGCACTGCGTGGCCCAGTGGGGGCACGACTTCCGGCCCGACTACCTGGGGCTGTCCGTGCTGCACGAGCGGTGGCCTTCGGTGCCGCGGATCGCGGTGACGGCCACCGCGACCCGGCAGACGCTGGGCGAGATCGTCACGCGGCTCGGGCTCGGCGAGGCCCGGCACTTCGTGGCCAGCTTTGACCGGCCGAACATCCAGTACCGGATCGAGCCGAAGAACGAGCCGCGCCGCCAGTTGCTGCGGCTGCTGCGCACCGAGCACGCAGGACACGCGGGCATCGTCTACTGCCTGTCCCGGGCATCGGTGGAGAAGACGGCGGACTTCCTGTGCGCCGAGGGGCTCACGGCGCTGCCGTACCACGCCGGGCTCGACGCGCGGACCCGGGCCGTGAACCAGTCGCGGTTCCTGCGCGAGGACGGGCTGATCATGGTGGCCACGATCGCGTTCGGCATGGGCATCGACAAGCCGGACGTCCGGTTCGTGGCCCACCTGGACCTGCCCCGGTCGGTCGAGGGCTACTACCAGGAGACCGGGCGGGCCGGGCGCGACGGCGCGCCGGCCACGGCGTGGCTGGCCTACGGGCTGGCCGACGTGGTGCAGCAGCGGCGTCTCATCGACGATTCCGAGGGCGACTTCGCGCACCGGCGGCGGCTGGTCGCGCACCTGGACGCGATGCTCGCGCTGTGCGAGACGGCCGGGTGCCGCCGGGCGCAGCTGCTGGCCTACTTCGGCGAGACGGATACCGGCCCGTGCGGCAACTGCGACACGTGCCTGTCGCCGCCGGAGATGTGGGATGGCACCGGGGGGGGGGGGGGGGGGGGGGGGGGGGGGGGGGGGGGGGGGGGGGGGGGGGGGGGGGGGGGGGGGGGGGGGGGGGGGGGGGGGGGGGGGGGGGGGGGGGGGGGGGGGGGGGGGGGGGGGGGGGGGGGGGGGGGGGGGGGGGGGGGGGGGGGGGGGGGGGGGGGGGGGGGGGGGGGGGAGGGGGGGGGGGGGGGGTGAGGGGACCTTGCCGCGGCTCGCGGCGGGGTCCGGCTCCTCGACCGCTAGGCGGGCGCGGATCAGCACGCCCATGGCCCAGGCCACGGCTTCCTTGGAGATGCCGGTCAGGAGCGGGAGGTCGCGGAGCCGCGTGCCGTCCTCGCCGAGGACGCGGAGCAGGTTGGCGCCGACCGCGAGGGATACCTCGGAGGAGGCCTCGTAGTCCAGGGCGAAGGCGAGCAGGACGCGGGACAGCAGCGCCGAGAGCGGCAGCGAGGCGACGTCGGGTGGTTCGGGCCGGGGCGGCAGGGCCGGGTCGGGTCCGCGGCTGAACAGGACCTGGGCCAGGATCGGGAGGGTGTCGGGCAGGCCGGGGTCGAGCTGCCCGGCCACCGCGACCAGGGCCTGCCGCAGGTCGCCGATCTGACTGGCGCCGAAGCGCTCGGTCCAGCGCTGCTCGACGACGGCGGGCATCGGCAGCCAGACCTGCCGGGCCCGCAGGCCGCGGGCGGTGGCCCGCAGGACGGCGCCGGGGCCGGGGCGTCCGTGGTGGATCTTCTTGGCGGTGCCGTCGATGGTGATGTAGCCCCAGCGGCGCATGCCGTCCAGGTTGGTCCCGGTCCGGGCCAGGGTCTCGAGCTCGCCGACCGTGATGGGCTGGTCGGTGACGAACCGCAGGCAGTTCTCGAACATGGCCAGCGACGTCAGCCAGGCCCCGTCGCCCTGGCCGGCGGCGCCGAGGTTGGTGGTGCGGTGCGGGAGACGGTGTTCGGCCTCGTTGTCGAGCTCGATGGTGAACGCGACGAGGGCCTGGGACAGCAGGGCGGACAGGGACAGGGGGCCTTGGGGTGGTTCGGCCTGCTGGGGTTTGCGGGGTCTCTTGGTGGTGGTGGCGGCGGGAGCGGCGGTGGCGGTGAGCAGGCCGGCCGAGCGGAGCCGTTCGCGCCGGGCGGCGGCATCGGGACCGTCGGCGTCGTCGCCGGCGATGACCTGCCAGCCGGTGCGGGCGAGCACCTCGGTGGCCTGGCCGGCCTCCAGGGTGGACCTGGCCGGTTCGCCCAAGGCGGCGACCGTGGCCTGGAAGCGGGATCTGGCCTCGCCCCGGGCGCCGGAGGTCGACACGCTGATCGCCAGGCGGCTGCCGGCCCGCGCGACCTGGCGGAACTCGGTGAGGACCCGATCCAGGACGGCTGGCTCCAGGTAGACCGCGACCCCTTCGAGCAGGAAGAGGCTGAACTGGCCCGGGTTCAGCCCGGCGGCGGTGAGCCGTTCCGCGATCGGGTCGCGGGTGAAGTCGGCCTCGACGAACTGCACCTGGCCGGCGTCGAGGCCGAGCCGCGCCAGCCGGTCTCGCTTGTCGCGCTGGGTCGCGGGATGGTCCACCTCGAACCAGCGGACGCCGGACCTGGCGTACCGGAGGGCCCGCCCGTCGTAGCCGGCCGCGCCGACCACGATCTGGCGGACGCCCCGGCCGATGGCTCCGACCACCACCCGGTCGAAAAACCTGGTGCGGGCCTCGAGGTACTCGCGCATCCGGCCCGCGGCGAGCTCCTGGCCGGCCGCCACGTCCGCGGCCAGCCTCTCGTCGGCGGCGGCATCGCCGTACGGGGCCGGGACCCTGGTGAATCCGAGGCGGTACGCGGCCACGCGCCGGGCGGTGATCGACGGGCCGCCGTTAGCCAGGTCAGATCCCTGCGTCACCGGGCCATTCTGGCACGCGCCCCCGACAGGCGGCCGCGGCCCGCGCCGCGGTGTGTGGCAGTTTGGGTACATGACAACAGATCCCGCACATCGCAGCGTGCGGCTGGAACGCATCGAGAACAGCAGGTACACCGCGATCAACGAGCGCGGCGGGAAGATCAGCGTCGGGACCGGGGACGGGACCGACTTCACCCCGGTCGAGCTGCTGCTGGTCTCGATCGGCGGCTGCACGGCGGTCGACGTGGACCTGCTCACCTCGCGGCGGGCCGAGCCGGATTCGTTCGAGATCGTCGTGGAGGCGGGGAAGATCCGCGACACGGCCGGCAATCGCCTCACCGACCTGCAGGTGACGTTCCGCATCACCTTCCCGGACGGCGAGCAGGGCGACAAGGCGCGCGAACTGCTGCCGGACGCGGTGCGCAAGTCCCACGACCGGCTGTGCACGGTGACCCGGACGGTAGAACTCGGCACGCCCATCGCGACGCGGATCGCGTGACGTCCCGCCATTTGACGTCACCGGGCGAGCGCTTATCGTGAGAAGGCGCGCCCGAACGACTCGGGCGGCGCCGTCTGGATCATAGGAAGTTGCATGAGACTGCGGCCACGTCGCGGGAACCTCGTCATCTGGAGCTCGTCCGGCGTCCCGGACGGCGGATCCTGGGCCTGGCGTCCCGCCCGCCCGCGGCGGATCCGGTGGTGGCTCCGGACCGGCACGCTGCTGGCGCTCATCGGGATGGTGCGTCTGGCCCGGACCGCGCGGACCCGCTGGGAACCCGTGTCCCTGGGTGCCGGCGTCACGCTCGTGGTGATCGGCTTCGCGCTGCCCGCTGCCTGGTTGGCGTTCCTGTTCGGCCTGCTGGTCCTGGTGGTCACCCTGCTCAGGGGAATCGCGACCAAGGGCCGGGGGGCGGGCCAGGCGGCCGACTGCTGGCGGTGGCGGGGCTGAGCCGGGCGGCGGGGCTGAGCCGCTACGTGTGCCAGCGGAAGCGCCAGGCGACGAAGCCGACGCCGAGAGCGGTCCACAGGGCGAGGTTGGCCAGGTCCCAGGCCGGGAACGGGCGGACCGTGTAGGCACCCTGCATGACCTGGGCCAGGGCCTTGACCGGGAAGGCGGTCACCAGGCGGTCCAGCCACTGCGGCAGGCCGCTGAACGTCGGGTCGAAGACGCCGGAGATGATCGCGATGGGCAGGAAGCTGGCGTAGGCGACCGGGCCGGCGGACTCCGCGCTGGTGATGACCGAGCTGATGGCCAGGCCCAGGGTGGCGAAGCACACGATGCCCAGGATCAGCCCGATGCTCAGCGCCGGCAGGCCGCCGGGGCGCGGGCCGGCGCCGAAGGCCAGCCAGCCGATCAGGCCCGTGCACGCGGTGATGAGGACGACGGTCGCCACGGTGCTGGCCAGCAGGCCGCCGAGGTAGGCGCCCGACGGCAGCGGGGTGGTCTTGATCCGCTTGAGCACGCCGTCGTGGCGCAGCACCGCGACCTTGGAGCCGAGGTTGACGTAGGCGGCCACGATGACCCCGAAGGCCAGGATGCTGGGCACGAACACCGTGGTGTTCTTGACGTGCGTGCCGGGCAGGTAGGAGCCGACGTTGGCCGCCCCGATGAGCAACAGGATCATCAGCGGAAAGGCGAAGGTGAACAGCGCGTACTCCGCGCTGCGCCAGAAGCTGCGCTGCTCGAGCAGCGCCTGGCGGGCGGCGAGGCGAACCGATCTCGTCACGTGATCTCCGGGTCCGCGCCAGTGAGCTGCAGGTAGGTGTCTTCGAGGCTGGGGGCGGCGACGGCCAGCCCGTCCAGGTCGCCGAGGCGGTTCTCCACCGCCCAGTCGAGCAGTCGCCGCAGCGTCACCGCGGCGTTGTCGGTGTGGCAGACCGACACCGGCCCGCGGACGGCCAGGCCGACCCCGTCGGGCAGGGCGACCTGGCCCCGGCGCAGGGCCGACGGCGTGGTGAAGGAGATCCGGGTGGCCAGGCCCGCGCGGGCGGCCACCTCACGGGTGGTCCCGACAAGCTCGATCCGGCCCGCCCGCAAGATCGCGATCCGGTCGGCCAGGCATTCGGCCTCGTCCAGGTAGTGGGTGGTGAGCACGATCGTGGTGCCCAGCCGGCGCAGGTTCTCGATCGCCGCCCAGCAGCGCCGGCGCGCCTCCGGGTCGAAGCCGGTGGTCGGCTCGTCGAGAAACACCAGATCCGGGTCGCCCGCCAGGGCCAGGGCGAAGTCCAGGCGGCGCCGCTGGCCGCCTGACAGCTTGCGGACCTGGGTGTTCCGCACCTCGGCGAGTTCCACGACGTCGAGCAGCTCACCGAGCGGGCGCGGGTTCGGGTAGTAGCCGCGCCAGATGTCGATCAGCTCGGCCACCCGGGCCTGCCGGGGGAAGCCGCACTCCTGCAGGACCATGCCGACCCGCTCGCGCAGCCGGGCCGCCTGAGTCACCGGGTTGAGGCCGAGGACGCGGGCCGTACCGCCGGTCGGCGGCCGGAAGCCCTCCAGGATCTCCAGCGTGGTGGTCTTGCCCGCGCCGTTCGGGCCGAGCAGGCAGAACACCTCGCCGTAGCGGACGTCGAAGTCCACGCCGCGCAGCACCTCGGTCGAGCCGTAGCTCATCCGCAGGCCGCGAACCTGGGCCGCGAGGCTATCGGTCGCTGGCGCGGTTCGCTCATCTATGACGCGCGTGTCAGTCATTACCGGGATTATATGGATTGAGCAGCGATGCACTAACCCCCGAGACAGCCCAGCCGGCGGTTCCATCCGGGCGGCCGGGGGCGGGCAGACGCGCTGGGCCAAAGCGTGCGGCGGGTCAGCGCGGCTGGGTGCGGACCGGCGCCGGGTTTAAGGTTTTGCCATGGCGGATTCCGAACCGGGCCGCGAGGTGGCCCGCAGTGAGCTGCGCGCGTCGCACGAGGACCGGGACCGGGTGGTCGAGCTGCTGCGGGTCTCCGCGGGAGACGGGCGGCTGACCGCGGACGAACTCGACGAGCGCCTGGAGCTGGCCATGACGGCGCGGACCTACGGCGAGCTGGCCAAGCTGGTCGCCGACCTGCCCGCCGACGGGTCGGTGGCCAGCGCGCCGGCCCTGCGGGCCCCGCGGGCCAAGGACGTCGTGCGCATCGACTGCGGCAGCGGGCACACCAAGAAGGAAGGCGCGTGGGTGGTGCCGCAGCGGATCGAGGCGCGGGTCCGCAGCGGCCACCTGATGCTGGACTTCTCCCAGGCGGTCATCACCCAGCCGTCGCTGCACCTCGACGCCGAAGTGCGCAGCGGTCACGTCATCCTCATCACCAAGCCCGGCATCGTGGTGGACACCGATGACGTGGTGGTCCGCAGCGGCCACGTGCGGGTCCGCGCCCCGTGGGGTCCCGACGTGCCCGAGGTGCTGCGGATCGAGGTCTCGGGCAAGGTCGGCAGCGGCCACTTCGTCGCGCGCCCGAAGTACCGGACGTTCTGGCAGTGGCTGACCAGGCAGCCGCGGCCGTACGAGATCGCGGCGCGCTGAGGCTTGAGCCTCATCGTGGTCTCGGGCGCCCCGGGCACCGGGAAGTCCACGATCGCCCGCGAGCTGGGGGCGGCCCTGCGGCTGCCTGTGCTGTCGCTCGATCCAATCAAGGAGGCGCTGGCCGACGTCTTGGGGCTCGGCGACGAGAACTGGTCGAACCGGGTCGGGGACGCGGCGGCCGAAGTGGTGTTCCGGCTGGCGGCGGACTTTCCCGACGCGGTGGCGGAAGGCTGGTGGCGGGGCGCGCGGCGGGACCGGGCGATGGCGGAGTTCGCCGGGGCGGTCGAGGTCTTCTGCCGTAGCGACCCGGACCTGGCCGCCGCCCGGTCACTGGCCCGGCGCGAGGGCGGACGGCACCGGATTCACCGCGACATGATCAACCCGGACGGGGTTGGGTCCGCGGCCCACATCGCGTCGCTGGCGGGCGACGTGACCCCGCTGCGGCTGGACGGCCCGCTGATCGAGGTGGACACCGGGCGGCCGGGCGCGGCCGCCGCGGCGGTGGCGGCGGTCCGGGCGGCGCTCGGCGGGTGGCCGCTATGACGCCCGCTTCGGCCCGCACCCTGGCCACGGTGCGGGCCGAGCTGGACCGGCTCGTCCGCTACGACGACGAGTCGATCGTGCACGAGCACTGGATCAGGCAGCGGTACGACCTCGGCGCCGCGGCGAGCTACGCGCCCGCGCGGACGGCCGCGGTGCGGACGGCCTGGCACGAAGCCGGGCACGTCGTCGCCGCGCTGCACGTCGGGGCGCGGTTCAGCTCGGCCAGCATCCGGCACGGCGGAACCAGCCAGGGCCGCGTGCACGGTGTGGCGGGCGGAGGCCAGGAGGCGTTCGTGATCGACGCGGCGGGCCAGATGGCCGAACGGCTGCGCGACTGGTCCATGCTGACCGGGGACGACCGGCTGCGCGCCTGGCTGCCCACCTGGCGCGACGACGGCGGTGACGCCCGGCGGTTCCGGCAGGAGATGCGGGCGCGCTTCGGCGGCGACGAGGTCGCGGCCTGGCGGTACTGCGAGCAGACGCTGACCCCGCTGCGGCTGCGGATCCGCCGGGTGGCCCGGGCGCTGCTGGTGTATCCGCGGTACCTCCCGTACCCGGTGGTGGCGGCGGTCGCCGACGGTTCCTAGCGGGCGGACCGGTACCAGGCGGGGAAGCCCTCCAGTGAGTTCAGGACCACCTCGGCGCCCGCGCGGGCCAGGTCCTCGCCGGAGAACGAGCCGGTCGCGACGCCGACCGCGCGCACGCCGGCCTGCACCGCGGCGGCCATGTCGGGCGGGCTGTCGCCGACGTAGGCGGCCGCGTGGATCCGGCTCAGGACGGCCGCCTTCTCCGGTCCGTGCACGAAGGTGAACACCTCGTCGGCGTCCAGCCCGACGGCCCGCAGGCTCGGCGCCACCGAGATCGGGTGCTTGGCGGTGATGATGACCACGCGCTGCCCCGCGGCCCGGACCGCGGCCAGCGCCTCGTGCGCGCCCGGCAGCGCGGTCGTCATCCGCTCCGCGAGCCGTACGTAATGCCGCCGGTAGGTCTGCGCCGCCGCAGCCCGCTGCTCCGGCGGGTACCAGAACACCAGCTCGTCTTCCAGCTTGATCCCGAGCCGGCGGTCCACCGCCGACAGGTCGATCACGGTGGCGGTGTCCCGGGCCAGTCCCGCGAAGGAGGCCAGGATGGCCGGCCGTGAGTCGATCAGCGTCATGTCCAGGTCAAAGCCGACCGGGCCCATCCTGCCCCCGTCCTGTGCTCCCGCGTCTGGGATCACTCAGCATTCTGCCCGGCCCGGGCACCGGGATTTGCGAGCAGGGGCAGTGTTCCCAGAGCGAGGTAGGCTCCGGCGACCGCGAGGATCATAGCCGGGACGCCCGCCGCGCCGATCAGCGCGCCGCCGATCGCGCTGCCCAGCGGGAAGCCGAGCGAGGAGATGGTCATGCGCGCGCCTGCCAGCCTGCTGCGCACGTCATCGGGCACGAGTCGCTGCATCATGGTGCGGTCGAAGGCGAAGTAGGGCCCCCAGCCGAAGGTGGCCAGGCCGAGCAGGATGGCCGCGACGGGCAGGTCAGGCGCCCACCGGAGCAGCGCGAACAGCGGGGCACCAGCGGCGATCGCGCCGCTGATCCGCCACCGCGGCGGCAGGAGGCCGAACAGCATCGGCCCCGCGACCACGCCGAGCAGGGCGCCGGCGCCCGCCGCCGAGACCAGAACGCCGTAACCGGCCGCGGTGACGTGCAGGAAGGTCCGGCAGTAGACGGGGTACAGCACCGTGGCGATGCCATCGAGGCAGAGCATCCCCACACTGCACGCGGTCAGCAGCAGGACGGCGGGAAACCTGAGCAGGATGCCCAGGCCCAGCCAGTTACGGTCCGCGGCGCGCGGGGCGGGACGCGCTGGGGTCACCGTCCTCGCGGCGCGGAATGCGGGCAGGGTGAGGCAGAGCGCGGACATGACCGCGAAGCTGCCCGCGTCCAGGAGTAGCGCGAGCCCCGCGCCGATAGTGGCGACGATCACCCCGGATACCACGGGCCCGGCGATGGCGGCCAGTTCCCAGTTGGCCGCCAGCATGGAGTTCGCGCCCTCCAGGTGTTCGTCGTCGACCATCTGCGGCACCAGGGCCGCCTCGGCGACCTCGGTCACCGCGGAGCACAGCGCGCTAGCGACCGCGATCGCGTACAGGTCGGCGACGACCAGGTGATGCAGCCACAGCAGGACCGGGACGACGGAGATGAGCAGCCCGCGGGCCGCGTTGTCGGCGGCCAGCAGCAGCCGCGGGTCGGGCCGGTCCAGCACGCGTCCGGCGATGGGGCCGCTCACCACCCGCGGCAGGCCGAAGCACATGAGAACCACGCCCAGCTGGAGCGGCCCGGCGATATCCAGGACGACCCAGGACAGCGCCACGGTGGTGAACGCGTCGCCGGCCCGGGAGATCATCATGCCGAGCCAGAACCGGCGGAATGCCGGCCGGCGGGCGACCTGAACGTAATGCTGGATTGTCAGCGGCGCCATTCCCCGCACTTTACCCTATCTGTTTAATCATGGTTATTTCGCCTTTTTGGCGCTGCGACATTTATTAATTAATTAATGCTGGGCTCTGCGCCGGGCGCGGCGTGTGCGCCGGCTCGCCTCGGTGTGCCGGTAAGAGATGATCGGCCGAACGGGCCGTGGTCTGCAGGCCGGGCCGCGGCTCGTGCTTAGGATGGCGGACGTGACCGATCGCGTCGAAGAGCACTTCCGGTTGTTCAACGAGGCCGTCCGCACCCGGGACTGGGCCGCGTTCCTCGCGACCTTGACGCCGGACGCGGTGATGGAGTTCGAGGGGGTCCCGGCCGGACCTTATGAGGGGCTGGACCAGATCGCGCGCGCGTATGCCGAGCAGCCGCCGTCGGACACGATGAGCTGCGTGTCCGACACGCGGGACGGCGATCAGGACGTGGTGCGCTTCGCCTGGGACGCCGGCGGGGGCGGCACGCTGCAGGTGACCTGGCGCGACGGAGCCGTCGCCGCGCTCACCGTCACGTTCGACGCGTAACTGTGCTTCCCGAGATCGCGACCGTCTGGAGAACCGCCATGACATGGGAAGAGTTGCTCGCGTACTGCCTGGCCAAGCCGGGCGCCTGGCAGGACGAGCCCTGGGAAGACGACGTCGTGGTCAAGGTCGGGGCCAAGATCTTCGCGTTCCTCGGCTCCGGGACGTCGGTGGGCCTCAAGTGCGGCGCGTCCCGGGAGGCGGCCGATGAATGGCTGCTGCGGTACCCGGACGACGCTTCGGTCATGGCCTACATCGGCCGCTCCGGATGGAACACGCTGCGGATCGGCGGCGCCATACCGGACGACGAGCTCACCGAGGCCATCGACGCCTCGTACGCGGCCATCGTCGCCAAGCTGCCCAAAAAAGACCGCCCGGCCTGAGCCATTCTGGGTTTACTTGCGTGAATTAAGCGGCAGCCATTTTATAATGGTTACCGTGACAGGTAATGGCGAGGAGTATCTCCCGGCCATCCCGGCCTCGGCCGGGGCGCTGATCTTCGACCGGGCCGACCGGCTGCTGATCCTCAAGCCGACCTACAAGAGCGGCTGGACGATCCCTGGTGGCGTCATGGAGGCGGACGGCGAGACGCCCTGGGAGGCGTGCCGGCGCGAGGTGCGCGAAGAATGCGGCCTCGAGGTACGCCGTGCCCGGCTGGCCTGCATGGACTTCCGCCGTCCGAAGCCCGGCCGGGCGGGCGGCATCCGGTTCTTGTTCGACTGCGGCCGGATCGACGACCAGGTGATGGCCGGGATCGTGGTGCAGCCCGAGGAGGTCTCCGAGTACCGGCTCGCGGCCCTGCCCGACGCCCTCGGCCTGCTCCGCGGCCCGATCCGGCGGCGGGTCCGCGCCGCCACCGGTTCGGGCCGCAAGGGCCTGGTCTACCTGGAGGACGGCCGCCCGGTCCCCGGGGTCGGGAAGCGGCCAGTTAGGGACACGCGCTAGCGGACCACCAGGCAGAACGGGTGCCCGGCCGGATCAGTGGGCTGGCTCGTAGGTCAGGTGCACCACGCCGGTGCCGAACGCTTCTGAGTTGGTCAGCGTGAGCGGCACCTGCCCGTCCGGCTCGCTGAACAAGCGCTTGCCGCTGCCCAGCACGACCGGGAAGACCAGCAGGTCCAACCGGTCGAGCAGGCCCTGCCGCAGCAGCCAGCTGACCAGGGCGGAGCTGCCGCTCATCCCGATGCTGCTGGCCCGGCTGCTGCTTGAGCTCGCCGATCTGGGCGGCGATGTCACCGTTGATCAACGTCGAGTTCTGCCAGTCGGCCGAGGCGAGCGTGCTGGACACCACGTACTTCGGCGTGTTGTTCATCTGGTCGGCCATCCCGCCGGACTGGCCGCCGAAGGCGGCGGCGAAGCCCTCGTAGGTGACCCGGCCGAGCAGCATGGCGTCGTTGGTCGCCATCAGGGCTCCGACGGCCTGCCCCACCTGGTCGTTGAAGTACGGTCCGGTCCAGTTTTCCGGTGCCTCCACCACGCCATCGAGCGAGATGAACAGGCCGGCGGCTATCTGTCGCATCGGTGTTTTCCTTCCTAGTCGCGGGTGGTGAAGAACTCGATCAGCACGGGGGCGATGGCCTGGGCCTTGACCATGTGGTTCTGGCCGGGGAGCGTGCGGTACGTCGCGTCCGGCAGGGCGCCGGCGAGCGCGCGGGTGCCGTTGGTCATCCAGGCCGGGCTCTTGCCGCCCGCCGCGACCAGCGCCGGGACCTTGATCGCGGCCCACTCCGCCGTGGTGAGCGGTCTCCCCTTCTGGTGCTCGTGCATGATCGTGATGTCGTACGGGAGGGTGGGCGCCACCGCCTTGAGCTTGCCCCAGACCGGGGTGAGCGGCATGATCGCGGTGAAGATGACGGGCGTGCCCACGAACCGCATGAACATCTTGACCGCGTCGCCGTTTCGCTGGCCGGCCACCAGGGCGTTGAGCCGGGGCAGCCAGTCATCGGGCATCGGCGTCCGGGTGTCGTCGACGATGAACGGCGGTTCGTAGACGGCCAGCTTCGCGACCGAGCGGATGTGCTTGGCCGCCTCCAGGACCAGGGCGGCGCCGGAGGACGTGCCGTGCAGGTACACGGTGTCGCCGGCCAGGGCGACCAGCGCCTCGAGGTCCTCGACCTCGCGGCCCGGCGAGTAGGGCTTGGTGTCGCCGCTGTCGCCGCGGCCACGGCGGTCGTAGGTGTACACGGTGAAGTGCGGGGTCAGCTGCTCGGCGAGCTTGGGCATCGGCCCGAACGACCGGCTGCACAGGGCGCCGTCGACCAGGATCAGCGGCGGACCCTGCCCGGCTCGGGTGTACGCGATGGTCGTGCCGTCGGCGGAGCGGACGGTGTTCATCTCTGGTCCTCCCGTTGGTGGTAAGTGCTCGGACGGTCACGTAAGCGTCCGGCTGAGCCAGGCTTCCCAGGCCTGGCGAGCTTGGTCGGGTTCGGCGTCGGCCGCGAACAGGTGGTGGGCCGCGATCACCGGCTTGCCGAAGCCGCGCATGAACCGGTACAGCCCATCCGGGGTGCGCACGCCGATCGCATGCGCGTTGGCGAAGTAGACCACGCCGTCCGCCGACCCGATCTCACCGGTGAACCGCACCGGGTCGCCGGGCTGGGGCGCCTCGGCCAGCCCGAGCTCGCGGCAGAGCAGCGACCGGTCCCGGGTCCAGCTCGGTCCGGGAGGGCCGGGCGGGCCCGACGGGCCGAACGCGGTGACCGGCGCGGCGAACCGGCCGGCGAAGTAGGTGAGGTACTCGACCAGGGTGCGGAAGTAGAGCTCGCCGCCCAGGGTCATCGCCTCGAACTCGTCGGCCCAGTCCTCGCCGGGCAGGAACCCGCTGGTGACGGTGCGCAGCACCGTGCTGCCGCCGGCACGACCCTCGATCAGGAACTCATAGGCGATGAACCGGCCGTCCGGGGCCTGGCCGCTGCGGTAGGCGAACCGGTGCGCCGGGTCGGACTCGGTGATCTCCAGCTCCGGCGCGTACTCGCCGAACACGGTGCGGACGGTGCCTGCCGTCACCTCGTTGCGGCCCATGAACCAGGAGTCGATCCCCGGCCCGGTCGCGATCGCGGCCCAAACCTCGTCCGGGCTGGCCGGGACCTCGGCCTCGTGGTGCTGCGCGAACTGGTGACCCATCAGGAACCCTCCCGCGTGACATCGGCGTCCGGCGTGGCGGTGAGGCTCGGGTGGACGGCGACGACGAGATGGTGCTCGCGTCCCCCCTCGGCCCGCTCGTCGTGGTACTTCGCGACCAGCGAGGTCACCGCCTGCATCAGCTCGGCGGTGAAGGCGGCCCGGTCGGCGGCGGAAGCGAATCGCACCGTGCCGTCCATGGCGAACGTCGCGAGCTTGCGCTGCGCCCGGGTCGCACCGGTGATCAGGTCACCGACGTCGCGGACAAGCTGCGCGGCCAGCGCGAGCAGCCAGCGGGCGGACAGGCGGTCCGGCGCGCGGGCCGGGTCGGGCGCGACGGCCGCCAGCGCGGACGGCGAGATCACGTAGGAGGCCGCGGCCGCCTGGAGCAGCCGCTCGGTCACGTTGCCCTTGCGCCGCTCCTCGACCAGCTCCACCAGCCCGTGCTGCTCCAGCGTGCGCAGGTGATAGTTGACCTTCTGCCGGGGAAGGCCGACCACGGCGGCCAGCATGGCCGCCGATCGCGGCTCGGTCAGCTGGGCCAGCAGCCGCGCTCGCGCTGGTTCCAGCGCGGCTTCCGCCGCCGCCGCGTTATCGATCACTGCCACGTCGATCATGGACCCAGTCTGACATCCGACAAGTTTTCTTGTCAAGAAAATTTTTCTTGTCGGTCGAGTTGGCGTCGCGGCGTGGCGACTTGGCGCCAGCGTGGCGTGGGGCGGGAGTGGCGTGGGGCGGGAGTGGCGTGGGGCGGGTGAACGGCGTCCAGAATCGGCTGCGGAGCGCCGAGGAGCGGCGATTAGGGGGCGGGGAGGGCGGCGCGGCGGGCTAGTTCGGAGTGGCCGGCGGCGCGCATGGGTTCTAGGGGGGCGGGCTCGCGGCCGGTCATCAGCTCGACTTGGCGGGCGGCTTGGTGCAGGAGCAGGTCGAAGCCGCTGACCACGACGATGCCGGCATGGGCGGCGGCGCTGGCCAGCGCGGTGGGCCACGGGTCGTACACCACGTCGAGCACGGCGCTGGGGCGGGCGCGAGGATCAATGGCCCGTTCGGCATAAAAATCGGCGGCACCGGCCGGGACGGTGGAGATCAGCAGGTCGCCGTCGCGGACCTGGGAGCCGAACGGGCGCAGTTCGACGGCCAGGCCCAGGCGGCGCGCGGCAGCCAGCAGGTCACCGGCCCGAGCCGGGTCGCGGACCTGGACCACGGCGGCGGGCAGGCCGGCCGCGCGCAGGGCGGCGAGCGCGGCGCAGGCGGTCGCGCCCGCGCCGAGGATGGTGGCGCCGGACGGAGCGGTCACGCCGGCCTCGGCCAGGGCCGCCACCATGCCGGGGACGTCGGTGTTGTAACCGTGCCGCTGCCCGTCGGCGAACACGACCGTGTTGGCCCCGCCGACCTCGACGGCGAGCGGCTCGGTGCGGTCCAGCAGCGGCAGCACCGCGCGCTTGAGCGGCATGGTCAGGGACAGGCCCGCCCACTGGCGGTCGCGCGAGGCGAGCAGGGCGGGCAGCCCGGCCTCGTCGCACTCGATCGCGGTATAGGTCCAGTCGTCCAGGCCGAGCGCGGCGTACGCGGCCCGGTGCAGCACCGGCGACAGGGAGTGCGCGATCGGCGAGCCGAGGACCGCGGCCCGGCACGGGGCGGGCACTGCTCAGCCCTGACCCTGGCCGAGGTTGTGCTCGAGTTCGGCCCGGTACTGCTCGAACTGGGTCTGGCTCGCGGTGAACAGGGTCTCGCCGGTCTTGGGGTTCACGGTCACGAAGTAGATCCAGTTCCCGGCGGCCGGGTTCAGCACGGCCTGGATCGCGGCGGCGCCGGGGCTGTCGATGGGGCCGGGCGTGAGGCCCTTGTGCTTGTAGGTGTTGTACGGCGAGGAGCTGTTGAGCTGCTGGTCGTTCGCGATGATGCCGTACGTGTTCAGCCCGTAGAGCACGGTGCTGTCCAGCTCCAGCGGGATGCCCTGCGCGAGCCGGTTGTAGATCACCCGGGCGATCTTCGGGTAGTCCGAGGTCCGGCCCCCCTCGGCCTCCACCAGGCTGGCCATGGTGATGACCTGGCTTTCGGTCAGGTGTGCCTGCTTGGCCGCGGTGGCCAGGTTGAGCTGCGCCGCCTCCTGATTGAACCGCTGGACCATGCCGGACAGGACGCCCAGCGCGCTCTCGTGCGGCACCACCTCGTAGGTCGCCGGGAACAGGTAGCCCTCTGGCTTCCCGTTCGCGTAGGCGGGCAGGTGCAGCTGGGCCGGGTTCTTCAGGATCGCCTGGTACGCGCTGGCCGGGATGCCGGACTTGGCCCCCAGGTAGGCCACGATCTGGCTGAGCCGCCAGCCCTCCGGGATCGTGACCGTGACCTGCACCAGGTTCTTCTGGTTGAGCAGCAGCGTGTAGGCCAGCGACGCCTTCATGTGCAGGTGCATGCCGTAGAAGCCGGGCAGCAGGCCGTTCGGGTTCGAGCTGTGCTCGGCGGCCAGGACGAAGGCGCGGGAGCTGGCTACCACGCCGAGCCTGGCCAGCTGCGGGCCGAGGCCGGTCGGCGTCTCGCTCGAGGTGACCTGGACCACGATGTGGCCGGTGCCCGCGCCCGAGTAGTCGGCCGGGTGGTACTTGTTCTGGTACAGGCTGTAGACGTACGAGCCGCCGATGCCGAGCGGGATCAAGATGACCAGCAGGGCGGCCAGCGGCGCGATCCAGCGCAGCCGGCGGCGGCGTGGCGGTCTGGGTCCGTTCGGGCCCCGGGTGCGCTCGCGCTCGCGGCGGGCGGACCGGCCACGGGCGGGGCGATCGGGTTCGTCGTCCTCGTCGCCGTAGTCGCCGAACCCGGGGACGAACCGGTCCCCGGTGTCGTAGCGCTCGTCGTCGTCTTCGCCGCCGTCCTGGCGGTGGGGCTCCTGGTCGCCGTACTGGTCGTCAGGCTCGCTGCCCGGGCCTGCGGCATGGCTGGCGGGCGCGGGGTGCCATCCGGTGGCCTCGGGGCGCGAGTGCCGCTGGATCCGGCGCCACGGCGAGTCCGCTGCGCGCCGCGGATCGGCCAGCCGCGGATCACGGTCGCGGGGGTCGTGGTGCAACGGTGGCGGCTGCGTCCCGGGCAGCGGCTGCAGGCCGAGGGGCGGCTGCAGGCCGGGGGGCGGCTGCAGACCGGGGGGCGGCTGGAGCCCGGGGGGCGGCCGGAGCCCCTGGGGCGGCTGGAACAGCCGGGGGTCCTGGTTCGGCGGCCAGGTGTTTCCGCTCTCGCTCACGCGTCGGCTCCCCCGGAGAGCGTGACCAGCTGGCCCGGGGGGTTCCCGGTGGCGCGTTCGGTGTCCAGGGCGGCTTGCAGGAGCACGGCGGCGGCCGCGGCGTCCACCGTGCCGCGGCGGGCGCGGGAGTCCTGGCCGCCGCGGCGCAGCGCGTCGTGCGCCTGGGTGGTGGTGAAGCGCTCATCGACCAGCCGCACCGGGATGGGGGCGAGCCGGTCGGCCAGCTCGGCGGCGAAGCTCCGCGCGCCGGCCGCGGCGATGCCTTCCCGGCCGGACAGCGAGGTGGGCAGGCCCACGATGACCTCGATCGCGTCGGCGCCGGCCACCAGGGTGGCCAGCTCGTCCAGCTCACCGGGGCCGGAGCGGACCACGGTCAGCGGGCTGGCCAGGATGCCGCCCGGATCGCTGCGGGCGACCCCGACCCGGACCGAGCCCACGTCCACGGCCAAGCGCACGCCTTCCCTCACCGGCGCTGTCTCCGGGACGGGGGGCCTAGTCGCAGGGTGGCGCGCCCGGGCAGGGCGTGGTGAGGCCCCGCTGGGGCGCAGCAGCATGGCAATACGTTACCTAGCGGACCCGTGTATGTCCCGCAAAGCGGCACGAACAGCACCAAACGCCTCATCGACCACGCTCGAGTCCGGCGCCAGCGGAGCGCCGCCGCCCTGGGCCACGTCGGGCCGCCCGCCGCCACCGCCGCCCAGCGCCCGGGCGGCGATCCCGACCAGGGTGCCGGCCGACAGCCCGAAGCCGCGGCCCGCCTCGTTGACCGCGATGACCACCACCGGCCGGTCCGCGGGCACGCCGACCATCATGACCACCGCGGGCTGGCTGCGCGGCATCCGGCCGCGTACGTCCAGGGCGAGCTTGCGGATGTCGTCCGCCTCGGTCCCGTCGGGCACGCGGTGCGCGACCAGGGCCATGCCGCTGATGTGCTCCGCGGTGGCCGCGATCTGCTCGGCCGACTCGAGCAGCCGGGCGGCCCGCAGCCGCTGGAGCTCACGCTCGGCGTCCCGGAGCCGGGTCAGCACGCCGGAGATGCGCTCTGGCAGCTGCTCGCGGGGCGCCTTGAGCTGCTCGCTGAGCTGGTTGACCAGCACGCTCTCCCGGGCCAGGAAGCGGAACGCGTCCAGGCCCACGAGGGCCTCGATCCTTCTTACTCCCGACCCTATCGACGCCTCGCCGAGCACCTTGACCAGGCCGAGCTGGCCGGAGCGGACCACGTGCGTGCCGCCGCACAGCTCCCGGGAGTAGTCGCCGACCTCGACCACCCGGACCCGGTCGCCGTACTTCTCCCCGAACAGGGCCAGCGCCCCCATCTCGCGGGCTTCCTCCTGGGTGGTGTAGTAGGCGTGCACGTCCAGGTCGTTGACCAGGACCGCGTTGACCTCGTCCTCGCTGTCCCGCAGGACGCTCAGCGGGACCGCCCCGGAGGCGGTGAAGTCGAACCGGAGCCGGCCGGGCGAGTTCTCCGAGCCCGCCTGCGCCGCCGTCTCCCCCAGCGCGTTGCGCAGCGCGCGGTGCACGAGGTGGGTCGCGGTGTGCGACCGGGACAGGGCCCGGCGCCGCTCGATGTCGATCTCCGCGTGCGCGGGCGCGCCGGTGATGATCTCGCCGGAGCGGACCTTGCCGCGGTGCACGACGAGCCCGGTCAGCGGGGTCTGCACGTCGGAGACGTCGACCACGCCGCTGTCCACCGTGATGACGCCGGCGTCGGCGAGCTGACCGCCGCCCTCGGCGTAGAACGGGGTGCGGTCCAGGACCACGTCCAGTTCGGTGCCCGCGCCCGCTGCGTTTACGGGTACGCCGTCGACCAGCAGGCCGAGGACGGTGGCCTCGCCCGAGATCTGGTCGTAGCCGGTGAAGGCGACCGAGCCGGACCGCTCGAGCAGGTCCGCGAACACCGAGATGTCGACGTTGCCGGTCTTCTTCTCCGCCGCGTCGCGCCGGGCGCGGTCCTTCTGCTCGGCCATCAGCCGCCGGAACCCGTCCTCGTCCACGGACAGGCCCTGCTCCGTCGCCATCTCCAGGGTCAGGTCGATCGGGAAGCCGTAGGTGTCGTGCAGTTGGAAGGCCTGAGCTCCGGAGATGCTGTCCAGGCTCTTGCGCCGGTTCTCCTCGACCGCGGCCTCGAAGATCGCGGTACCGGTGCGCAGCGTGCTGCCGAACGCCGCTTCCTCAGCGTCCATGACCGTGTGGATGTTCGCCGCGTCACGTCGCAGCTCGGGGTACTGCGGCGCCATGGCCTCGATCGCGACCGAGGTGAGGTCGTGGATGAAGTGCTCTTGGTGTCCGCCGCCGCCGCGCTGGGCGCCGGCCAGCAGGCGGAGGTTCCTGATGCTGCGCCGCATGATGCGCCGCAGCACGTAGCCGCGGCCCTCGTTGCCGGGCAGCACGCCGTCCTCGATCAGCATCACCGCGCTGCGCACGTGGTCGGCGATCACGCGCAGGGCCACGTCGGCCTTGTGGTCCCGGCCGTAGCTCTGCTCGGTGAGCTCGGCGGCCCGGTCGAGGATCTTCCACGTGGTGTCGATCTCGTACAGGTTGTCCACGCCCTGCAGGATGGACGCCATCCGCTCCAGGCCCATCCCGGTGTCGACGTTCTTGGACGGCAGCGGGCCCTCGATGTCGAAGTCGTCCTTGGCCCGAACCTTGCTCAGCTGGTCCTGCATGAAGACCAGGTTCCAGACCTCCAGGAAGCGGTCCTCGTCGGCCTCCGGGCCGCCGTCGCGGCCGTAGTCGGGCCCGCGGTCGTAGTAGATCTCCGAGCACGGCCCGCCCGGGCCGGGCACGCCCATGTGCCAGTAGTTGTCGGCCAGGCCGCGGGCCTGGATCCGGTCTTCGGGCAGGCCGATCTGGTCCCGCCAGATCGCGAACGCCTCGTCGTCGCCGTGCAGGACCGTGGCCCACAGCTTGCTCTCCGGGAACCCGAAGCCGCCGTCGGCCTCGGACTTGGTCAGCAGTTCCCAGGCGTAGCGGATCGCGCCTTCCTTGAAGTAGTCGCCGAACGACCAGTTGCCGAGCATCTGGAAGAACGTGGCGTGCCGGGTGGTCTTGCCGACCTCCTCGATGTCCAGCGTGCGCACGCACTTCTGCACGTCGGCCACCCGCCGGTGCGGCGGCGTCTGCTGGCCGAGCAGGTACGGCTTGAACGGCTGCATGCCCGCGATGACGAACAGCACCGTGGGATCGTCTGCGACCAGGGAGGCCGAGGGCACGATGGTGTGTCCTTGCTGCTTGAAATAGGCAAGGAAGCGGCGGGCGATCTCTGCCGACTCCATCAGTGGCCATCCTTGGGTCGAGGGTCGTGGTTGGTCTGGCTGCGTGGTTGGTCTGGGCCGCCGGGGAGGTCCGGGGTCTCGCCTTTGTCGTTCCCAGGGCGTCTCGTGTCGAGGGTAGAGCCTGCGGGCGCCGAATGCCGAGCCATATACAGGTCCATGCCTTCTCGCACGTCGCGGGTGAACCGGTACGTCTCCCGGGCCAGGCCGATGGCGCCGCGGCCCCCGCGGCGAGCCAGCCGTGCGCTCCGTGCGCTCCGTGCGCTTCCGTGCGCTCTGAGCGCTCCGTGCGCCCTGGGGTCAGCGCGGCGGCGGGTTCTGCGGGGTTAAGGCTGGCAGACAGGCGGCGGCCGACGGCGGAGACACGCCGGTAGCCGTAGATGCCGGTCGCCGCGCCGGCGGCCAGCCAGAAGCCGCGGCGGATCACTTGGCGGCCCTGCTGTGCGTGAGCTCGCCGCGTTCCACGACGCGCCCCGGCAGCGGGTTCTTGGGCCCGCCGCGACGCAGGCTGACGGCGTGGCGCACCCCGTAGGCCAGGGCGCCCACGCGGCCCACCGGACCGCCGGCGATGGTGCGGCCCAGGCCCGCCAGCGCGGTTACCTGCCCGGCAAGCTCGGCCATCCCGGTGTCGAGCTCGTCCATGCTGGCGGCGACGGACTCGGTGCGGTCCAGCTGCCGGCCCGCCCGGTCCACGGCGGCCTGGGCCCCGTCCACGGCTACCTGCGCCCGTTGCAGCAGCGTGTCACTGCGCTCGCGCAACTCGGCGACCAGCCGACTCGACTCGGACAGCAGCCGGCCCAGCCGGAACAGGACGAAGACGCCCACGCTGACCAGCAGCGCCCAGAAGACGGCGGCGATCAGCGCGGCCGCTTGAGCCGCGTTCACGACGGGCCCGTCCGCGTCATGGCTGCTCCTTGTCGTGTGGCTTGTCGTTGTGGTGTGGCTTGTCGTTGTGGTTTGGCTTGCGGAGGATGGCCCGGATCCGCCCGGCGCGCTCGGCGACGCGGGCCTCCTGGCCATGTCCCGACGGCTCGTAGTAGATGCGGTCCGCCACCGGATCGGGAGCGTAGCGCTGCGCGACGATGCCGTCGTCGAAGTCGTGCGGGTAGAGGTAGCCCTCACCGTGACCGACCTTGCCCGCCCCAGGATAGTGGCTGTCACGCAGGTGCGCCGGCACCGCGCCTATGAGCCCGTTTCTGACGTCGGCGCCGGCCGCGCTGATCGCCTTGATCACGGCGTTGGACTTGGGCGCGAGCGAGATGTGGATGACCGCCTGGGCCAGGTTGATCCGGGCCTCGGGCAGCCCGACGAACTCGACCGCCTGCGCGGCGGCGACCGCGGTCAGCAGCGCGGTCGGGTCGGCCATGCCCACGTCCTCGCTGGCGTGCACGATGAGCCGCCGGGCGATGAACCGCGGGTCCTCCCCCGCCTCGATCATCCGGGCCAGGTAGTGCAGCGCCGCGTCGACGTCGCTGCCCCGCATGGACTTGATGAACGCGCTGATCACGTCGTAGTGCTGGTCGCCGTCGCGGTCGTAGCGGACCGCGGCCCGGTCCACCGCGCGTTCCAGCGTTTCGGTAGTGATGCTGCCGCCTCTCGGCAGCCCCAGGGCGGCCGCCTCGAGGTAGGTGAGCGCACGGCGGGCGTCGCCGCCTGCCAGCCGGACGAGATGCTCGGCGGCGTCTTCGTCGAGCGTGACCGTGCCGCCGAGGCCGCGCGGCGTGGCTTCTGCGAGCGCCCGGTCGATGACCTCGCGGATGTCGTCGTCGGACAGCGGCTGCAGAGTCAGCAGCAGCGACCGGGACAGCAGCGGTGAGACCACCGAGAAGAACGGGTTCTCGGTGGTGGCGCCGATGAACGAGACCCAGCGGTTCTCCACCGCCGGGAGCAGCGCGTCCTGCTGGGTCTTCGAGAACCGGTGCACCTCGTCGATGAACAGCACGGTCTGCGTGCCGCTCATACCCAGGGTGCGACGGGCCGCGTCAACCGCCGCGCGCACGTCCTTGACCCCGGCGCTGACCGCCGAGAGTTCGACGAAGCGGCGCTTGGTCACCTGGCTGACGACGTAGGCCAGGGTGGTCTTGCCGGTGCCGGGCGGGCCCCCACAACAGCAGCGACATGGGTGCATCGTTCTCGATCAGCTTGCGGAACGGCGTGCCGGCGCCGGTCAGGTGGCGTTGCCCGATCACCTCGTCCAGGGTGCGCGGGCGCATCCGGACGGCGAGCGGCGCGGCCGCTTGGGCCGCCGTCTCTTCCGCCTCGTCGAACAGGCTCGCGGATTGCCCACCCGCCTCCCCATCCCCCTCACGGATCCGGCCATCTTCCGACCTTATCTTGGCTCGCTCTTATACCACGCCAGCGACAATGGGACGCGGTTATCCACAGGCGGCGGGCCGCACGCCTGGGTTATCCACAGGTCTACGGGCTCCGGGCTCCTGGTTGCGCTTGGGCGGTCGGCAGGATGGGCTCCGTGTCTGCCGAACCGCCTGCACGGTCCCGGGAGTTGCTCGGGGCCCAAGGCTAACGCCATCGCCCGGCAGCCAGGGCTCGAGCTGCTGGCGTCGAGCCGCGCACAATGCGCAATCGGAGTACGTAATGGTCAGCTGGCAGACGGCTACAGCGTGGCGTGTACGCCACCTTCTCCGGGGAGCCCTCTCCGGGAGACAGTGCTCTGGGCCGCTCTGCTCCGCGCCGGTCCTGGTGCAGTCCTGAGTCATCAGACGGCGGCCGAACGCCACGGCCTGATCGACGAGCCGAGCTCGGTCATCAGTCATAACCGTCCCGGCGTCAAGACAGTCCCGGCGGCGGACGAGGATCCCTGGCGTCGTCATTCACCGGTCAGATGCGATCGTGCGGACCAGGCACCCAGCCATGCTCCCGCCCTGTACCCGGGTGGAGGATACGGTGCTCGACCTGATCCAGGTCGCGCCTACCTTCGACGACGCGATACACGTGGATCTGCCGAGCCATCGGCCGTCAGGCGCACCACTGCAGACCGGATCCGTGCTCGCCATGGCCGCCCGCAAGAAGATGCGCTGGCGCCAGGAGATCGCGCTCGCACTCGGCGACGCCGCCGATGGTGCGCTTGTCTGATGCTGGAGTACCGCTACGTCCACCGGGTGGAACGCCCGCACGGGCTGCCCGTCAGCCCGCCGCCAGGCGCGCGTCAGGCATGGTACGGGCAACCGGTATCTCGACAACCTCTACGAGGAGTACGGGGTGTGCGTGGAACTCGACGGGACAGCGGCGCACCCGGCAGACGAGCAGTGGCGCGACAAGCGGCGCGACAACGTCAATACCATCAGCGGTCTCGTGACGCTCAGGTTCGGGCTGCTGGACCTAGGCGATCGCCGATGCGAGACCGCGATGGGAGTCGCCACCCTGCTGCGCCGCCACGGCTGGACCGGCTCTCCCTACCCCTGTCCCCGCCCAGCCTGCGCGGTGCGGGCCGCTATTCCATGATCGTGAACAGTATTGGGCAATAGTTGTCCCGAACTGTTCACGATCATGAAACGGCGGTGGGGGGGGGCGGGGGGCGGGGTGGGTTGGGCGTCGATGCCGGCTTCGCGGCGCTGGGCGGGGGTGATGGGGGTGGGGGCGCCGGTCAGGGGGTCGAGGCCGGAGGCGGCCTTGGGGAACGCGATCACGTCGCGGATGGTGGGGGCGCCCGCCAGCAGCATGCACACCCGGTCCCAGCCGAACGCGATGCCGCCATGCGGCGGGGGCCCGTACTTGAACGCGTCGAGCAGGAACCCGAACTGGGAGCGCGCCTCGGCGGGCGAGAGGCCGATCACGTCGAACACGGCCTGCTGCATCGCAGACTGGTGAATCCGGATGGACCCGCCGCCGATCTCGTACCCGTTGCACACGATGTCGTAAGCGTCGGCCAGCGCGCCGCCGGGCTCGGCGACGAACTTGTCCGCCCATTCGGGCAGCGGCGCCGTGAACGGGTGGTGCACCGAGGTCCAGCCGCCCTCGCCGTCCTCCTCGAACATCGGCGCGTCCACCACCCACAGGAACGACCACGCCGACTCGTCGATCAGGCCGCAGGTGCGCCCGATCTCCAGCCGCGCCGCGCCGAGCAGTTCCCGGGCGGTAGAGGCCGGGCCCGCCGCGAAGAACACGCAGTCACCCGGTCCGGCGCCGGTGGCGGCGGACAGCCCGGACCGTTCGGCCTCGGACAGATTCTTGGCCACCGGGCCGGTGATCTCGCCGTCTGGGCTGATCAGGGCGTAGGCCAGGCCCCGGGCGCCCCGGGATCGGGCCCACTCCTGCCACTGGTCCAGCTCGCGCCGGGACTGCGACGCGCCGCCGGGCATGACCACGGCCCCGACGTACGGGGCCTGGAAGACCCGGAACTGTGTGTCGGCAAAGTACTCGGTCAGGTCGGTGAGCTCGCAGCCGAAGCGCAGGTCGGGCTTGTCCGAGCCGTACCGTGCCATCGCGTCCGCGTAGGTCATCCGGGGCAGCGGCCGGGGCACCTGGTAATCGGCCAGCTCGGACCACAGCAGCGCGACGATGTCCTCGGCGATGTCGACGACGTCCTGCCGGGTGACGAACGACATCTCGATGTCGATCTGGGTGAACTCGGGCTGCCGGTCCTTGCGGAAGTCCTCGTCCCGGAAGCACCGGGCCAGCTGGTAGTAGCGCTCCAGCCCGCCGACCATGAGCAGCTGCTTGAACAGCTGGGGCGACTGTGGCAGCGCGTACCAGTTGCCCGGGCGCAGCCGGACCGGAACCAGGAAGTCGCGCGCGCCCTCCGGCGTCGACCGGGTCAGGTACGGGGTCTCGACGTTCACGAACCGGTGCTCGCGCATCACGTCGGACAGCAGGTAGGCGGCCTGCGACCGGACGCTGCAGGGCCTGCGCGGTTTCGGACCGCCTGATGTCCAGGTACCGGTACTTGAGCCGGAGGTCCTCGCTGACCTCGGCGGAATCCTCAACGGGGAACGGCAGCGGGTCGGCCTTGCTGAGCACCTCCACCTCGTCCGCGACCACCTCGACCTGCCCGGTGGGCAGGTCGGGGTTCTCGTTGCCGGCCGGGCGCTGCCGCACCGTACCGGTCACCAGCACGCAGAACTCGGCCCGCAGCTCGTGCCGGACGGCTTCTTCGCCGCGCCACACGACCTGGACTAGGCCGCTCGCGTCCCGCAGGTCGATGAACACCACGCCGCCGTGGTCGCGGCGCCGGGCCACCCAGCCGGCCAGCACCACGTGCTCGCCCGCGTGCGACGCCCGCAGCGTCCCCGCCTCATGGGTGCGGATCATCGCGCACTTCCCCTCTGCTCATGGTCTTTTTTATCCGAACGAACCAGACTGCGTGCTGCCCCGGCCGGTCATATCCCCCGCGCCGGGCCCGACGCGGGTGCGAGCCCGGCCAGGAACGGATTGGTGCGGCGCTCGGCGCCGATGGTGGTCCGCGGCCCGTGACCGGACAGGACCAGGGTCTCGTCCGGCAGGGTCAGGCAGACCCGGGCCAGGCTGCGCAGGATCGTCGGGTAGTCCCCGCCGGGCAGGTCGGTCCGTCCGATCGACCCGGCGAACAACAGGTCTCCGGAAAACAGGACATCCCCGGGACGCTCTATTTTGCTTTTGCCGCCTGCCGTAATCGGTTCTTCGGGCGCGGCGTCGAGTGGCAACCGGAATGTCACCGAGCCTTCGGTATGACCGGGCGCGTGATTGACGACGATCTCGAGTCCCACGAGGCTCACTGTCATCCCGTCGGCGAGTTCTTTCACGTCATCCGGCTCGGTGAATTCCAGCCCGCCGAACAGTTCCTGTCCTATCCCGAGCGGGAAACCGCGGCCCGGATCACTGAGCAATGCGCGGTCGGCGGGATGGATATAGGCGGGGATGCCCCGAGCGCCGCATACCGGCGCGACCGACCACACATGGTCGATATGACCGTGCGTGAGCAGGACCGCGGCCGGGCTGAGCCGGTGCTCGGCGAGGATCTCCTCGATCCCGCGCTCGGCGTCCTGGCCCGGGTCGATGATCACGCACTGCTCGCCGGGAGCGGTCGCGACGATATAACAGTTCGCGGCGAACGCCCCTGCTGGGAACCCTGCGACGAGCACAACCGTCCTTTCTCACGGTACGGTGTCTCAGGCTACCGAGGTGACCCGCATGGCGGCGAACCGATAACGAAGGGTACCGGTCCCGGCATCTGGAAGGTACGATTCGCGAGCGATCGCGAATTATGCGGAGGTTCGGGGGGTCGTCCCCCGAGCCGCGTCAGCCATGTTCCGGGATCAGCGGTATACGGGTTCGTTGGCCTGCCTCCCGTGAATACCAGCGGTAGTCAGATAACGCAACAGGCCAAGGAGGATACGACCGGTGGCGGGTAAGAACGAACGCCAGCGTAGGCAAGCCAGGGAAAAGCACCGCCGTCAGCAGGAGCTGCGGTCCGCCAGACAGCGCCAGATCCGCAAGCGCTGGCTGACCGGGTTCAGCGCGGTGGTGGCGGCGGGACTGATCGCCGCGCTGCTCGTGGTGTTCCTCCCGGGCGGCGGCGCCAAGAAGCCGTCCGCCTCGGCCAGCAAGTCGCCATCCGCCTCCGCCTCTGCCTCCGCATCGGCGACGACGTCGGCCGCCACCGTGGCCGAGCCCGCGCACCACTGCACCTACACCAAGGCCACCCCGGTCGTCGAAGCAGGTCAGCCTTCCGCCGACGACCCCGGACTACACCGGCAGCTACCAGGCGACGATCAAGACCAACCTGGGCCCGATCACGGTCAACCTGCTCAACGACAAGGCGACCTGCACGGTCAATTCCTTCGTCCACCTGGCGCAGGCGGGCTTCTTCAACAACACCCAGTGCCACCGGATGCTGACCAGTGGCCTCTACGTGCTGCAGTGCGGCGACGCTTACGCTACGTCCACCACCAAGCTTGACTGCAGTACCACCAGCAACGTTGGCACCGGGACGCCGGGCTACGAATACGCCAGCGAGAATCTCACCAACGCCAAATACCCGGCGGGAACGGTCGCGATGGCGAACGGAGGCACCGCGACCAGCAACGGCAGCCAGTTCTTCATCGTGTACCAGGACAGCAGTTCCGGGCTGGGAACCTCCTATACGCCCTTCGCCGCGGTTTCATCCGGACTGGATATCGTCCAGAATGTGGCGAAGGATGGATACTCGTGTACATATCCCGCAGGCCAGGGCGGCGGCGGCGTTCCGAAGAAGAAGGTCATCATTGACAGCGTGACGATCAAGAAAACCTGACGAGGAAGACACGCAGGAGGTTCGCCGTGAGCACCGCCGACCATCCGTGGGGCCGGGTAGACGCCGACGGGACGGTCTATGTCCGTACCGCCGATGGCGAGCGGGTGATCGGATCCTGGCAGGCGGGCAGCCCGGAGGAGGCCGTGGCCTTCTACCAGCGTAAGTACGAGGCGCTGGAGACCGAGGTGGTTCTGCTCGAACAGCGGATCAGCGCCACTGACATGGCGCCCGCCCAGGCCGCGGCGACCGTCCAGCGTCTGATCGGCAGCGTCAGCGACGCCAACGCGCTCGGTGACCTGGACGGCCTGCGGGCCCGCCTGGAGCGGCTGACCGAGGATGTCGGCCACCGCCGCGAGGAGGCCAAGGTGGCCCGCGAGCAGGCGCGGGTGCAGGCCAAGCAGATCAAGGAGCGGATCGTCGCCGAGGCCGAGCAGATCGCCGCCGAGGCCACCCACTGGAAGAGCAGCGGCGAGCGGATGCGCGAGCTGCTCGAGGAGTGGAAGGCGGCCCCGCACGCCGACCGGGCCGCCGAGGCGGTGCTGTGGAAGCGGCTGTCCGCGGCCCGCAACGCGTTCACCAAGCGGCGCAAGGCCTTCTTCGCCACCCTCGAAGCCGAGCGGGAGGACGTCAAGGCCCGCAAGGAGCAGCTGTGCGGCGAGGCCGAGGCCCTGTCCGGATCGACCGACTGGGGCCCGACCACCAGCGCGTTCCGCGAGCTGATGCGCAGGTGGAAGGCTGCCGGGCGGGCCGACCGGGAGGCCGAGACCGAGCTGTGGAAGCGCTTCCGGGCCGCCCAGGACAAGTTCTTTACCGCGCGGTCCGAGGTGTTCTCGGCCAAGGACGCCGCGCTGCGCGAGCACGGCGAGGCCAAGCAGCAGCTGCTGGACCAGGCTCAGGCGCTGCTGCCGGTGACCGACATACGCGCCGCCCGGTCCGCGCTGCGCGGCGTCCAGGAGCGCTGGGAGCAGATCGGTGCCGTGCCGCGGGATTCACGCGAGCATCTGGAGTCCGGGCTGCGCCGCGTCGAGGAGGCGGTACGCAAGGCCGAGGAGGCTCAGTGGCGCCGCTCCAATCCCGAGGCACTGGCCCGGGCCGAGGGCACGGTGGCGCAGCTGCGCTCGACCATCGCCCAGCTGGAGGACCAGCTGGCCAAGGCGCGCGACCGGGGCGACGCCCGGGCCGAGAGCAACGCCGAGGAAGCCCTCACCGCCCGCCGCGCCTGGCTGGAAGAAGCCGAGCACACGCTGGCTGAATTCTCCAGCTAGCGATGCGGGGGGACGACCCCTGGACCCCGATTCCCGCGGGTCTCGCCGTAGTATCGCGCCGCCGGGGGCCGTCGGCCCGCGGGCGGCGCGATCAGCTCGTGATGCGGTAGACGTCGTATACGCCGTCGATGGCGCGGACGGCGCGGAGCACGTGGCCCAGGTGCTTGGGATCGCCCATCTCGAACGTGAAGCGGCTGACCGCCACCCGGTCCCGGCTGGTCGTGACCGTGGCGGACAAGATATTGACGTGCTGGTCGGACAGCACCCGGGTCACGTCGGAGAGCAGCCTGGTCCGGTCGAGCGCCTCCACCTGGATCGCGACCAGGAACACCGAGCCTTCGGTCGGGGCCCAGTGGACCTCGACCATCCGGTCCCGCTGGGTGCCGCTCAGGTGGGCCAGGTTGACGCAGTCCGTCCGGTGCACGGACACGCCGTGGCCGTGGGTGACGAAGCCGCTGATCTGGTCGCCGGGCACCGGGGTGCAGCACCGGGACAGCCGGACCCAGACGTCTGGCGCGCCGGTGACCTCGACGCCGGAGTCGGTCGGGGCCCGGGGCTTGGGCGCCTTGGTCGGCAGCGTGGTCTCGGCCAGGTCCTCCTGCGCGCCAGCCAGCCCGCCGACCGACCTGACCAGCTTCTCGACCACCGACTGGGCGCTGACCCGGCCCTCGCCGACCGCTGCGTACAGCCCGGACACATCGGGGTAGCGCAGGTCACGGGCCAGGGTGATCAGCGTGTCGGCGGCGGCCAGCCGCTGCAGCGGCAGCCCCTGCTTGCGCATGGCCCGGGCGATCTGGTCCTTGCCGGACTCCACCGCGGCTTCCCGGCGCTCCTTGGAGAACCACTGCCGGATCTTGTTCCGTGCCCGGGGGCTCTGCACGAACTTGAGCCAGTCCCGGCTCGGCCCCGCTTCGGCCGTCTTGGCGGTGAAGATCTCCACCGTGTCGCCGTTGTCCAGGGTGGATTCCAGCGCCACCAGCCGGCCGTTGACCCGCGCGCCGATGGTCCGGTGCCCGACCTCGGTGTGGATGGCGTAGGCGAAGTCCACCGGGGTCGAGCCCTGCGGCAACGGGATCACGTCGCCGCGGGGCGTAAACACGTAGACCTCGGCGGTGGCCAGGTCGAAGCGGAGCGACTCGAGGAACTCGGCCGGGTCCTCGGTCTCCCGCTGCCAGTCGACCAGTTGGCGGAGCCAGGCCATCTCCTGCGTGTCGTCCTTGGCGCCGGAGGACCGGCCGCTGAATACCGCCTCTTCCTTGTACTTCCAGTGCGCGGCGACCCCGTACTCCGACCGCTGGTGCATGCGCCAGGTCCGGATCTGAAGTTCCACCGGCTTGCCGCCAGGCCCGATGACCGTGGTGTGCAGCGACTGGTACATGTTGAACTTCGGCATCGCGATGTAGTCCTTGAACCGTCCGGGGACGGGATTCCACCGCGCGTGGATGGTGCCGAGGGCCGCGTAGCAGTCGCGGACGGTATCGACCAGGACGCGGATGCCAACCAGGTCGTAGATGTCGTCGAAGCCGACGTTCCTGGCGATCATCTTCTGGTAGATCGAGTAGTAGTGCTTAGGCCGGCCGGTCACCGTGTTCTTGATCTTGGCCTCGTGCAGGTCGTCACGGACGTCCTGGATAACTTCCTGCAGGAAGGCCTCGCGGCGCGGCGCCCGGCTGGACACCAGGCGCGCGATCTCGTCGAACCGCTTCGAGTAGAGCGTCTGGAAGGCCAGATCCTCCAGCTCCCACTTCACCGTGTTCATGCCGAGCCGGTGGGCGAGCGGGGCGTAGATCTCCAGGACCTCCCGGGCTTTGCGCTCCTGTTTCTCCCGCTTCAGGTAGCGCAGCGTCCGCATGTTGTGCAGCCGGTCCGCGAGCTTGATGACCAGCACGCGGATGTCGCGGGACATCGCGACCACCATCTTGCGGACGGTCTCCGCCTCGGCCGACTCGCCGTACTTGACCTTGTCCAGCTTGGTGACGCCGTCCACCAGCGCGGCGATGTCCTCGCCGAACTCGCCGCGCAGTTCGGTCAGCGTGTACGGGGTGTCTTCCACCGTGTCGTGCAGCAGCGCGGCACAGATGGTGTCGGTGTTCATGCCGAGCTCGGCCAGGATCGTCGCCACGGCCAGCGGATGGGTGATGTACGGGTCGCCGCTCAGCCGCTTCTGCTCCCGGTGCCAGTAGGCGGCCTTGTCGTAGGCGCGCTCGATCAGCCGCACGTCGGCCTTGGGGTGCGTGGCGCGCACGGTCTTGATCAGCGGGTCGAGCACCGGGTTGAGCGTGTTGCCACGCTGGGCTCCCAGCCGGGCCAGCCGCCGCCGGACTCCGACACCGGACGCGGCGACGTCGGCCGCCTGGCCCTGTACCGCCGCGACCGCGGCCCGGGCCCGGCTCGTCCGGGCCTGGGTGCTTCCGGTGCTTGCGGCCTGGGGCTTGCGGGGCGGGGCGGTATCGTCGGCCGGGTCCTCGGGGGCATCGGGGGCCTTGGGGGTCTCGGGGCTCTCCGGGCCCTCGGGGCTCGCGGGTGCCTGCGCGGCGTCGTCGGCCGTGCGGTCACCGGGCACGTCGGGTGCCCCTGCCTCGGCCTGTTCCGCATCGGTTACGGGATCGGAACCCCGCGGCGCGTCCACCCGGGCAGGATCGGCAGCCCTCGTGCCGGTCGTGATGACATCACCGGCCACAGTGCTCCTCACATCTGCCAAGTCATCATTCTACTTAGTTGGGTTAAACACCTGATCACATGCGTGTGATTCCCGGTCGTTACGGGGCCCAGCCGGTGGTCATGAGGTAGATGCCGAACCAGGTGGACGCGGCGGCCAGGACGGCGATCAGCGGAATCAGGACCCAGATCCGCGCCCGGGCCAGCAGACGGGCCAGCGGCAGGCCGAGCAGCATGGCGGGCAGCAAGAAGCGGGGTTTGGAGCCCAGGTAGTACGGCCCCGGGGCGAGGGCCAGCACGAGGACCACCAGCGTGTAGGCGTGCAGATAGACGGGAATGCGCTCGGCCAGGCTCCAGGCGGTGAGGATGACGGCGGCCGCGATCACCAGCAGAGTCAGCGCGACCGAGGCGTTCGGCCCGTAGATGATCGCTTGCTTGGCGGCCAGGATGATGCCCTTGCCCCAGTCGAAGCTGTTGTGCGCGTTCTTCTCGACCCAGACAAATCCGGCGAGGTGGTGCGTGGCCCAGGCCGAGTAGGCCCAGTAGCCGACCAGGCCGAGCGGGGCGGTCACCATGGCCGCCGCGGGACGCCACCACGCGCCGATGGGCTCGCGCGCTCGCACGGCCCGGATCACCGGGGGCAGCGCGGCGACCGCGACCGCCGCGATCAAGGCCATGGCCGTGCTGCGGACCGTCCCGGCCAGGATGGTCAGGCCCGCGGCGGTCAGCCAGCGCCGCTCCACCAGGGCGACCAGGGACCAGACGGCCAGGGCGCAGAACAGGGCCTCGGAGTAGAGCATGGTCCACACGAGCGAGCCGGGCGCGACCGCCCACAGCGCCACCATGAGCAGGCTGATCCGCGGGTCACCGGTAAGCGCCAGGCCCAGCCGGGTCAGTCCCCACGCCGCCGCCAGCCCGGCGGCAATCGTGACGGTGAGCGCAGCCCGTCGGCACCGACTCCGGGTATCCAGGACAGCGTGTCGATGGCCGCCGGGTACCCGGGGAACCAGGCGAAGATGACGTCCAGGCGCAGGTTGCCCGGCACGTAGGAGTAGCCGTGGGCCGCGATGTGCAGGTAGCGGCCGCTATCCCAGGACGCGATCAGGTGCCACAGCGAATAGTGCAGGGTGTGGAACTTCCCGCGCGGCAGCAGGAACGCCGAGACGCCCAGGGCCAGGAGCCGGATGCTCGCGAAGATCGCGACCCCGGCCAGGGCCAGCGGAAATCGCGGGCTGATGCCGCCCCCGTCAGCGGCCGCGGGGACCGGCGGGGCCGGCTGCGCGACCGGATCGCTGTAGGCATGCCCCGGGCGTGACATCGGCGCGCACCCCTAGACGGTGATCAGCGCGGTGACCGGGAGGTCGGCGAGCTTGGCCCGGCCGTTCAGGAAGGACAGTTCCAGCAGCACGGCGATGCCCGCTACCGGGCCCCCGCGCGCTGCACCAGGTTGGCCGTGGCGCGGGCGGTGCCGCCGGTGGCCAGGACATCGTCGATGACCAGGACGCGATCGCCGGGGTCGAAGGCGTCGGTCAGCACCTCGATCGTGGCGGTGCCGTACTCGAGGTGGTAATCCTCCGCGAACGTGACCCCGGGCAGCTTGCCCTTCTTCCTGATCGGGATGAATCCCGCGCCGAGCCGGGCCGCGACCGGAGCGGCCAGGATGAAGCCGCGCGCCTCGATGCCCGCCACCTTGTCCACGGGCCCGTAGGTCTCGGCCAGGACGCCGATCACCGCGCGGAACGCCTCGCCGTCGGCCAGCAGGGGGGTGATGTCCTTGAACACCACGCCGGGCTGCGGGTAGTCCGGTACGTCACGTATCCGGGCCGCGATGAGGCGGGTCAGCTCGCGTTCCCCGGCGGGGGCCTCCGCCTGGTCGGCCATGCTCAGCGCCGCTTCTTCTTGCCCGCGGGGCGATGCCGGGCCGAGCCGCCGCTCCGGCGCGGCTGCTGCCGCGGGCCGGGGCGGGCCGTGCCCGGCGTGCCCCGGGCGGCCGGGACCCGCGACGCGCTGGTGGTCAGCGCGCTCGCGGGCGGCGCGGCGTCGTCGTAGTCCGTGTCGACCTCGACGTCATCCGCGTCGTCCTCCGCCAGCGGCGCTTGCGCGGCCGCGGTCCCGGAGCGGCTGCCCGCCTTGGCGGCGGTGCGCTTGGCCGCCCGGCCACCGGCCGCGCGCACGCTGACCCGCTTGGCCAGCGCCTTGTACTGCGGCTCCCGCTCCTTCAGGTCGGCCAGGACCGGGGTGGCGATGAAGATCGAGGAGTAGGTACCGGACAGCATGCCGACGAACAGCACCAGCGCCAGGTCCTTCAGCTCGCCGGCGCCGAGCAGGCCGCCGCCGACGAACAAGATCGCGGCCACCGGCAGCAGCGCGATTATGGAGGTGTTGATCGACCTGACCAGGGTCTGGTTCAGGGCCAGGTTCGCCGCCTCGCTGTAGGTGCTCCTGGCCCCGCCGAGCAGGCCGGCGGTATTCTCCCGGACCTTGTCGAAGACGACCACGGTGTCGTACAGGGAATAGCCGAGGATGGTCAGCAGGCCGATGACGGTCGCCGGGCTGACCTGGAGTCCGGTCAGCGCGTACACGCCGGTGGCGATGACCAGGTCATGGATGAGCGCCACGAAGGCCGCCACCGCCATCTTCCATTCGAAGGCGATGGACAGGTACAGCACGATCACGATCAGGAACGTGATCAGCGCCTCGATCGCCTTGGTGGTGATCTGGCCGCCCCAGCTCGCCCCCACGAACGCAGGTGCTCATGTCCTTGGCGTCCAGCTGGCTGGTCAGCGCGTTCTCGACCGTGAAGGTCTGCTGGGCTGGTCAGCGTGTTGGTCTGCACCTGCCAGGAGCTTGTTGCCGAGCTTGCCGGTCAGCTGCTGGACGACCGCACCGTTGACGCCCGTGTGGCTGACCGTGTCCTGGACCTGGGTCTGCGTCGCCGCGGGAGCGGAGAACTGGAAGACCGCGCCGCCCTTGAAGTCCACGCTGAAGTCCAGGCCCCGGGCGAACAGCGCCACGATGCTGATGAGCAGGATGGCCCCGGAGATCGCGTACCACCGGCGCTTGCGGCCGACGAAGTCGTAGGAGACCTCGCCGCGGTAGAGCCTGCCGCCGATCTGGCCGAGCCGCGACATCATGCCTCCCCGGAGTTGCGGGACACTGTGCTGCGGGGCGCGGCACCGGGGCTGCGCTTGACCTGGGTGCGCCGGACCGAGGATCGCCACGGGGTGCGGGCGCCCAGCCGGGCCGGGTCCAGGCCCGACCAGCGATTCGCCGTTGCCGTAGAACTTGGTCCGGGCCAGCAGGGTCACCATCGGCTTGGTGAACAGGAAGACGACGATGACGTCGATGAGCGTGGTCAGGCCGAGGGTGTACGCGAAGCCCTTGACCTCCCCGATGGAGAAGTAGTACAGCAGGACCGCGGCGATGAACGACACCGTGTCGGACACCAGGATCGTGCGTCGGGCCCGTTTCCAGCCCGCCTCCACCGCTGGTCGCAGCGCCTTGCCTTCGCGGACTTCGTCGCGCAATCGCTCGAAGAACACGACGAACGAGTCGGCGGTGATGCCGATGGCCACGATCAGGCCCGCGATCCCGGACAGCTCGAGAGCGAAGTTCTGGTACTTGGTGAGCAGCATCACCGCCAGCACGGCCAGCCCGCCGGCGATCACCAGGCTGAACACCGACACCAGGCCGAGGCCCCGGTAGTACAGGAACGAGTAGATCACCACCAGGCCCAGCCCGATCGCGGCCGCGATCAGGCCGCCGACCAGCTGGGCCCGGCCGAGGGACGCCGACACCGTATCCGCGGTGAGGATCTTGAAGTTCAGCGGCAGCGACCCGTACTGCAGCACGTTCGCCAGCTGCGTGGCCTCCGCCTGGGTGAAGTTACCGGTGATCTGGAAGGTGCCGTCGGGGATGCGCCGAGGTGGTCTCCGGCGCGGTGATCACGTTCCCGTCCAGGACGACCGCGATGGTGGCCAGCCAGTAGTCATCCTCGCTGGCCGAGGCGGTGGGATAGTACTTGGCGGCCTGCTCCGCGGTCAGGGTGGCGAAGGCGGTGGCGCCCGCGCCCTTGAGCGTCAGCAGGACTTCCCACTGGTTGCTGGTCGTGGACAGCTCGGCGGTGGCGGTGGCGATCTGCTGGCCCTGCACCTTGGCCACGTCCAGGGCGTACTTGCCGCCGCTGCTGTCGCACGAGACGATCTGCACGTTCGGGTTGTCGTAGTCCTGCGGGAGTGGTGTACCCCGCCTCCTGCTTCCACTTCGTCGTGTCACCCGGCGTGCACTGTCACCTTGTTGAACAGGTGCGAGCGTCTCCTTGTTGACCAGGCTCGCGTCGCCGAAATACGTGGGAGCGCTCGCGGTCGAGGTCGCGCTCGGGCTGGCCGACGCAGAGGCGGAGGGCGAGGCGAGGCCGTGGCCTTCGGGCTGGCGCTGGTGCTCGCGGCCGGGACGATCTTGGCGGAGGTCTTGGCCGTGCTCGTGGCGCTGGCCGACGGGGACGGCGTCGCCTTCGCGGTGGAGCTCGAGCTGGCCGAGGGGCTCGCGCTGGCCGACGCGCTTGGCGTGGCGGACGTCGACGTCGGGCTGCTCGGTGTGCGCCGTAGGGCAAGTAGAGCAGCGTCTGCCGGAAGTTCAGCAGGGCGGTCTCGCTGACCAGTTTCTCGGTCTGCTCGGTGGTCTTGCCCGGGACCGACACGTTGAGGATGTTGTTGCCCTGGGTCTGGACCTCGGCGCCGGTGTTACCGCTGGCGTTCACCCGGGACAGGATGATCGTCTTGGCCTCGTTCAAGTCGGCGGCTGTCGGGGTGCCCCCGGTCAACGTGGTCGCCTGCATGCTCAGCTCGGTGCCGCTGGACAGGTCGAGCCCGAGGCCGATCCGGAAGTCCTTGTGCCACTGGCCACGGGCTGAACAGGTTCCCGCCGACGAGGGCCAGAAGCATGATCACGATGAGCGCGATGAGCGCCGCAAGCGCCCGTCCCGGATGCGGGACGGTCTTCGTAGGGGCTGCCACTTCTCCGCCTGTCCCTAGATCGGTCGTTCCCCGTTAGACCCTGGTGCCAGCGGCCGGGTCAGAACACGTTGTCCTTGTCGGACTTGGCCAGGTTGCCGTCGTGCGAATCGGCGAGGCCTTCCTCCGCGGACCCGGCGCTGTCGTGGACATCGGCGTCGTCGTGGTCCTCGTGCGCGTCGTCGTCGACGTAGTCGTCGGCGTCTTCGGGCTGATCGTCCTCGACCGTCTCGGTCTCCTCGTCCTCCCCGGGGGAGATGACCTCCATGACGGAGCGCCGCATGTAGCGGACGTCCACGCCGGGCGCGACCTCGAGGATGACGTCGTCACCGTCCACCGCGGAGACGGTGGCGTACATCCCGGCCGTGGTCCGGACCCGGGCCCCCGGGTTGAGGGTACGCTGCTGCTGCTGAGCCTGCTGCTGGCGGCGCCGCTGCGGCCGGATCATCAGGAAGTAAAAGCCGACAAAGACCAGCACGATCAAGAGCAGGAACGTATAGGAGCTGCTGCCTGACTTGGTCGAGGTCGCCGCGACGACATCTGTGAAACTCCCCATGACCGGGGCATCCTTCCAGTTGATTCTGCATGCATGGTCGCGGCGAAGGCCAACGACCAACTGCCGAAGTTTAGCCGCGCTTTGACCGCGCACCAACAGGCTACGAGGTTTTACGGGTGATCGTGACCTCGGCGCGATCTTGCCGGCCAGGACTAATCAAACAGCGTGGGCAATTCGGCCAGCGACGGCGGGGGTGTGAGGCCGAGATGGGCCCAGCCGGCCGCGGTGGCCACCCGGCCCCGCGGGGTCCGCGCCAGCAGCCCGCACCGGACCAGGAACGGCTCCGCCACCACCTCTACCGTCTCCGCCTCCTCCCCCAGCGCCACCGCGAGCGTGGACAGGCCGACCGGCCCGCCGCCGAACCGGCGGACCAGCGCCTCCAGCACGCCCCGGTCGAGCCGGTCCAGGCCGTGGGAGTCCACCTCGTAGAGCTCGAGCGCGGTGCGGGCGATGTCCCGCGTCACCACCCCGTCGGCCCGGACCTCGGCGTAGTCCCGCACCCGCCGCAGCAGCCGGTTCGCGATCCGCGGCGTGCCCCGCGACCGGGTGGAGAGCTCGGTCGCGCCCTCGTCGGTGAGCGTCACCCCGAGCAGCCCGGCGGACCTGCGGATAATGTGCTCGAGCTCGTGGGGAGCGTAGAAATCCAGGTGCGCGGTGAACCCGAACCTGTCCCGCAGCGGCGCGGGCAGCAACCCGGCCCGGGTGGTCGCCCCGACCAGCGTGAACGGCGCGATCTCCAGCGGGATCGCGGTCGCGCCGGGTCCCTTCCCGATCACCACGTCGACCCGGAAGTCCTCCATGGCCAGGTAGAGCATTTCCTCGGCGGGCCGGGCCAGGCGGTGGATCTCGTCGATGAAGACCACCTCACCCTCGCTGAGGGTGGACAAGATCGCGGCCAGGTCACCGGACCGCTCGATCGCCGGGCCGCTGGTGATGCGCATCGGCGCGCCGAGCTCGGCGGCCACGATCATCGCGATCGTGGTCTTGCCCAGGCCGGGCGGGCCGGCCAGCAGCACGTGGTCCGGCGGCCGACCCCGGCGCAGCGCGCTCTGCAAGATCAGCGACAGCTGCTCGCGCACCCGGGCCTGGCCGGTGAACTCGGTGAGCCGCTTGGGCCGCAGCGCGCTCTCGATGACGCGCTCGTCCGCGTCCGCCAGCGCGGACACCATCGCGTCGGTTTCGCGGTCCATCCGCCCGCGGCGGGCGGCCAGCTCGGCGTCCTCGGCCCTGGCCAGGGAGTCCCCGCCCCTCTCCCCATCCCCGTTCATGGTCATTGCTTGCTGAGCCTGCGCAGCGCGGCCCGCAGGACCGCGGCGACGTCCACGGTCTCGCCGTTGGCGGCGCCGATCGTGCCGTCCTCCTCCAGGGCCGCGATCGCCTGGTCGGCGTCACGGGCGGCCCAGCCCAGGTTGACCAGGCCGGATTGCACCTGGTCCCGCCACTGGGCGGCTCGCTGCGGCCGGGCGCCGGGCAGGCCGCCTGCCACGCCGCTTTCGCCGGGCGGGCCGAGCCGGTCCCGCAACTCGAGCACGATCCGCTCCGCCCCCTTCTTGCCGATGCCCGGGACCATGGTCAGCGCGCCGAGATCCTCGGTCGCGACGGCCCGGCGCAGCGCGTCGGGCGTATGCACGGCCAGCATGGCCAGCGCCAGCCGGGGACCGACGCCGCTGGCGGTCTGCAGCAGCTCGAAGACGTTCCGCTCGTCGTCGGAGCCGAAGCCGTACAGGGTCAGCGAGTCCTCCCTGACCACCAGGGAGGTGGCGACCTGGGCCGGCTCGCCCGGCGTGAGCGTGGCCAGGGTGCCCGGCGTGCACTGGACCCGCATCCCGACGCCCCCGACCTGGATGACGGCGCCGTCGGGCGCCACCGCGGCGACCGTGCCGTGCAGATGAGCGATCACGCCCCACCCACCTCCTCAACCCCCTTCATTTGCTGGCCGCGAGCGGCACCCCGGTGCTCATCGGAGACCCGCCGCGCCAGATGTGACAGATGGCCAGCGCCAGCGCGTCGGCCGCGTCCGGGGGACGGGGCGGGTCCGAGATCCGCAGCAGCTTGGTCACCATGGTCGTCACCTGGTCCTTGTCGGCCCGCCCGTTTCCGGTCACGGCGGCCTTGACCTCGCTGGGGGTGTGGGTGGCGACCGGCAGCCCGCGCCGGGCGGCGCAGACGATCGCGACCGCGCCGGCCTGAGCCGTGCCCATCACCGTCCGCACGTTCTGCTGGCTGAACACCCGCTCGACGGCCACCGCGTCGGGCTGGCACGCGTCCAGCCACTGCTCGAGCTCGGTCTCGATGGCCAGCAGCCGCGTCGCGATGTCGTCGGCGGCCGAGGTCCTGATCACCCCGACCCGGACCAGGCTCAGCGCCCGGCCCGGCGCCCCGTCCACCACGCCGACGCCGCACCTGGTCAGCCCGGGGTCGACGCCGAGCACCCGGACCGGGTGCCGCGCATAGGTCAGGCCCACGAGGTGCTCCATTCGGCGCGCGAGGTCCACGAACATCTGTTCGCCACGAACCTACCGGCCCGCGGCGGCCCGGTCGCGCACCGGGGCGGCGTGTTGCGTGAATTGCCTTTCAGAAGGCATCGAGCATGTAGGCGGTTCCGGCGAACGCCGTGTCCAGGGCGGCGTCGTCCGCGGGCGAGCCGCCGGCGGCCAGGCCCGCCTGGCGCAGCGTGCTGACCGGAGTTCCCGCGTACAGCGCGGCCAGGCCGCGCGCCCCCAGGGTGAGCGGCGGGTCCGCGCGGGCGGCCGGCGAGGTTAGCGGGTCCAACACGCCCCGGCCGTCGGTGACGGTGAGCGCCCAGCGCCCGGAGTTGGCCGGCCGGGCGTCGTCGTTGATGGCCAGCGGCACGGTGAGGGACACGGCGGCGGGGAAGCCGCGCGCGGCGATGGCGGCCGGGGCGTCGACCACCCGGAGCATCCACATCGAGCGGTGGCGCACGTCCGCGTCGCGCTCGCGGGTCAGCCGCCAGAACACGCCGGCCGGGCCGACCCGCGCGAACACCTGGTCCGCGATCGAGGCATGCGAGCCGACGTGGGCCCAGAACGCGCGCTGGGCCGACGCGGAGGTCGCCTCGGCGCCCTCGACAAGCAGGGCGTCGTGGTCCCGCTGTGCCACCGGTAGATGAGGAAGCCGTCGTCGCACAGGTAGGCGTACAGGTCCGGGTCGGCCAGCGAGCGGGCCACCGACGCCACGTCCCAGGTGATCGGGCCGCAGTCGCGGGCCGCCTGGTGCACCCGGCCGATGACCGCGACCACCGCCTCGGCGTCGCCGGGCGCGGCCCGCCGCAGGCGCGCCGACCCGGCCGCGACGTCCGGGCCCGCGGCCGGGATCACAGGATCGGGCGGCGCCGGGTCGCGCAGGGACCGCGCCGGGATCACGGCGGTCTCCCGCACGCCGGCCAGTTCCCAGCCCAGCGACCGGTACAGCGGCATCGTCGCCGGGTACAGCGCCGACAACGGGTAACCGCGCGCCGCCACCTCGTCGAGCAGGGCGGTCATCAGCCGCCGGGCGACGCCCCGGCCCCGGTCCTCGGGCGCCACCTTGACGGCGGCCACGCCGGCCATCGGCACCGCCCGGCCGCACCACCACTGCCGCATGTCGTGGAAGATGGCCGCGCCGACCGGACGGTCGCCGTCGAAGGCGCCGAGGGACCGGCCCTCGGCGATCGGGTCCGCGACCGCCCGCCGGCGCTGGTCACGCCCGGCCGGGCTGGTCGGCCCGAAGGACCGTTCGGCCAGGTCGAGCTGCGCGTCCAGGTCGTCGTCGGGACGGACGGCACGGATCAGGACGGGGGTCGCGTCGGGTTGGTCGGGCACGACCACCCACCGTACGGCAGGAGCCGGGCGGGCTGGCTACCGCCCGGCGTCAGCCTTCGAGCTTCTCCATGATCTCGTCGGAGACCGAGTAGTTGGCGTACACGTCCTGCACGTCGTCGGAGTCTTCGAGCGCATCGATCAGCCGGAACACCCGCTTGGCGTGCTCCTCGTCCACGTCGATCTCGACGCTGGGCAGGAAGGCCACGTCCGCCGAGTCGTAGTCGATCCCGGCGTCCTGCAGCGCCGTGCGGGTCGCCACCAGGTCGGCCGGCTCGGACACGACCTCGAACGACTCGCCGAGGTCGTTGACCTCCTCGGCGCCCGCGTCGAGCACGGCCGTGAGCACGTCGTCCTCGGTCACCCCGTTCTTCTCGACGACGACGACGCCCTTGCGGTGGAACAGGTAAGACACCGACCCGGGGTCGGCCATCGAGCCGCCGTTGCGACTGAACGCGGTGCGCACGTCCGAGGCGGCCCGGTTCCGGTTGTCGGTCAGGCACTCCACCAGCACCGCGACGCCACCGGGGGCGTAGCCCTCGTAGGTGATGTTCTCGTACTGCGCACCGCCCGCCTCAGCGCCGCTGCCCCGGCGTACGGCGCGGTCGATGTTGTCGTTCGGGACCGAGCTCTTCTTCGCCTTCTGGATGGCGTCGTACAGTGTCGGGTTCCCCGCCGGATCTCCGCCGCCGGTACGCGCGGCGACCTCGACGTTCTTGATCAGCTTGGCGAACAGCTTGCCGCGCTTGGCGTCGACCACCGCCTTCTTGTGCTTGGTGGTGGCCCACTTGGAGTGGCCGCTCATGTGTTGTCCTTCACAATGTCTACGAATAGCTCATGGATACGCCGGTCCGGGGTCAGCTCGGGGTGGAAGGCCGTGGCCAGCAGTTGCCCCTGCCGCACCGCGACGATCCTACCGGTGCGCTGCTCGGTGCCCAGGACGGCGACGTTCTCGCCATTCTGCTCCACCCAGGGGGCCCGGATAAAGACCGCCCGAAGCGGCATGGCGTCGCTTCCGTCCAGGCCGGACAGCGTGATGTCGCTCTCGAACGAGTCGACCTGACGGCCGAACGCGTTCCGGCGCACGGTCATGTCGATCCCGCCGTAGGTCAGCTGCCCGGCCACGCCGTCGGCGAGCCGGTCGGCCAGCATGATCATCCCGGCGCAGGACCCGAACGCGGGCAGGCCGGACGCGATCAGCTTGCGCAGCGGCTCGAGCATGTCGAACGCGACGGACAGCCGCCACAGCGTGGTCGACTCGCCGCCCGGGATCACCAGGCCGTCGAGCTGATGGAGCTCCTCGGGCCGGCGCACCGGCACCGCCCGGGCGCCGACGTCCTCGAGCGCGCGCAGGTGCTCGGGCACGTCACCCTGCAAGGCGAGCACTCCGATAACCCGTGCCGTCATCACCCCTCCAGACGTAACCCCGTTAAAACACCGAAACCGCTGCTCTTCTTCCCGCGACCGCGGCCTGCCCGCGTGGTGAAACCCGGGTTCACCTGGTTAGGGGGCGGGTCACCAGGCGCTGGTTAGGGGGCGGGTTACCAGCCGCGGGCGGCGTAGTGCTGGTCGGCGGGGAGGGTGTCCAGGTTGATGCCGACCATGGCCTCGCCCAGGCCGCGGGAGACCTTGGCTATCACGTCCGGGTCGTCGTGGAACGTGGTGGCCTTCACGATCGCGGCGGCGCGCTTGGCCGGGTCGCCGGACTTGAAGATGCCCGAGCCCACGAACACGCCCTCCGCGCCGAGCTGCATCATCAGCGCGGCGTCCGCCGGGGTCGCGATGCCGCCCGCGGTGAACAGCACGACCGGCAGCCGCCCCGCCCGGGCCACCTCGGCCACCAGCTCGTACGGCGCGCCGAGCTCCTTGGCCGCGGTGAACAGCTCCTCGCTGGGCAAGCCGGACAGCCGCGCGATCTCGGACCGGATGGACCGCATGTGCCGGGTCGCCTCGACCACGTTGCCCGTCCCGGCCTCGCCCTTGGAGCGGATCATGGCCGCGCCCTCGGCGAGCCGCCGCAGCGCCTCGCCCAGGTTGGTGGCGCCGCACACGAACGGCACGGTGAACTTCCACTTGTCGACGTGATGGGCCTCGTCGGCCGGGGTGAGCACCTCGGACTCGTCGATGTAGTCGACCCCGATGGCCTGCAGGACCTGCGCCTCGGCGAAGTGCCCGATCCGGCACTTGGCCATGACCGGGATGGACACCGCGGCGATGATGCCGTCGATCATGTCGGGGTCACTCATCCGGGCCACGCCGCCCTGGGCGCGGATGTCGGCGGGCACGCGCTCAAGCGCCATCACCGCGACCGCGCCGGCATCCTCGGCGATCTTGGCCTGGTCGGGCGTGACCACGTCCATGATCACGCCGCCCTTGAGCATCTCCGCCATGCCGCGCTTCACCCGTGCGGTCCCGGTGGCCGACTCGGTGGCCTGCGGGGGGGTGGGGTGTCCCCCCGGGATAGCGCTGTCAGCGTTGACAGTGGACACTCGAACCTCGCTTGATCAATCAGGACTGCTTCAGACCATCGTATGGCCAGCCGGGCCCATCCAGGCGCCGGGCTTGTCCGCGATGAGGGAGTCGTCCATCTCGAAGAACACCGGGGCTTCCGCGTGGCCGGACAGGTGCAGCACGCGGGCCAGCGGCCGGTTCCGGGCGTCCCGGGTCACCGCGACCAGGTCGTTGTAGAACTTGCGGGCCACGAACACCTGGTACGCGGCCTCCTCGACCTCGGCCAGCAGCTCGTCGGCGCCCTCCTTGCCGCTCAGCGAGGCGCGGAAGTCCGGCTGGCTGAACGCGGCCTGCAGGGCCCGGGTCAGGTCGCTCTCGGCCAGGTCGCGCGGCCTGTCCCGCCGCCCGCACCGGGATGCCGTCCACGGCGCCGGCCAGCAGCAGGCTGGTGGCCGGGTCGAGCAGCCCGGAGGTGGCCAGTTCCTGGGCCACCGAGCTACGTCGCAGCAAGGTCACGTCCAGCGCGATGCGCGCCATGTCCACCCGCGCGTGCAGCCGGTCGATCCGCCCGGCACGCCAGGACACGTAGACCCCGACGAACAGCGCGCCCGCGATGACCAGGATGATGTCGGCGATCACGGGAAGTCTCCGGTGTCCTGGGCCACGGCCACGCGGGTCCGGCCGAGCATGACCATCTCGTAGACGCGGATCACGTCGCGGGCCACCACCGACCAGTCGTACTGGGCGACGGCGGCCAGCGCGGCGGCCGACAGCTCGGCGCGGCGCGCCGGGTCGTCCAGCAGGCGCCCGGCCGCGCGGGCCAGGTCGGCGGCGTCGCCGACGGTGAACAGCTCCCCCGCCTCGCCGCCGTCCAGCACCTGGCGGAACGCGTCGATGTCGCTGGCCACGACGGGCAGCCCGGCCGCCATCGCCTCGGCGGTGACGATGCCGAACGACTCGCCGCCGGTGTTCGGCGAGCAGAACACGTCGACCGAGTGCAGCACGCGGACCTTGTCGTCCTCGCTGACCTGCCCGAGCAGCGCGACCCGGTCCCGCAGGCCGGCGGGCACCCGGTGCCGCACCTCCTCGGCGTCCGCGGCCGGGCCGGCCACCAGGAGGCGCAGCCCGGGTCGCTCCGGGCCGAGGATCTCGAACGCCTTGAGCAGGACGGCCAGGCCCTTGCGCGGCTCGTCCAGCCGGCCCAGGAAGCCGATGGCGCCGCCCGGGCCGGGCCAGCCGGGCAGCGGCTCGGCCTTGCGGTAGCGGCGGGTGGCCACGCCGTTGGGAATGACGACCGCGTCGCCGCCGATGTGCTCGACCAGCGTGGTGCGGGCCGCCTCGGAGACCGCGATCCGGCCGTTGATCTTCTCCAGCGCGGTGCGCAGCACCGGATAGGTGACCACGAGCACCCGCGAGCGCGGGATCGCGGTGTGCACGGTGGCCACGATCGGACCCGAGGCCACCCAGCAGGCCAGCAGGGACAGGCTGGGGATGCCGGGTTCGTGGACGTGCAGCACGTCGAACCCGCCCTGGTGGAGCCAGCGCCGGACCCGGCTCACCGACAGGAAGCCGAACGACAGCCGGGCCACCGACCCGTTATAGGGCACGGGCACCGCGCGGCCGGCTCCCACCACGTAGGGCGGCAGCGGGGTGTCGTCGTCGGCCGGGGAGATGACCGAGACCTCGTGCCCCTCGTCGATCAGGGCCTCGGCCAGGTCCCTGATGTGCGACTGGACGCCGCCGGGCACGTCCCAGGAGTACGGGCAGACCATCCCGATCTTCATGGATCGCCCCGGGGAGAAAGGTCGGCGGTGAAGACGCGCTGGAGCATGTGCCAGTCGGCCGGGTGTTCGGCGATGCCGGCCTCGAAGACCCGGGCCAGGTCCTGGCTCATGGCCGCGATCTTCTCCGCCCGGGTGCCCGACTCGGGCACCGGGATCTCCTCGTAGATGTGCGCGCCCCAGTCCTCCCCCTCGAACCAGGTCGCGACCGGCATCAGCGCGGCGCCGGTGTGCACGGCCAGGGCGGCGGTCGAGGCGATCCGCGCCTTCTCCCCGAACATCTCGACCTCGATGCCGGTGTCCTTCAGGTCACGGTCGCTGACCAGGCAGACCAGGCCGCCGGCGCGCAGCCGCTGGGCGAGGGTCCCGAACGGGCTGCGGCCGCCGGTCAGCGGCAGGACCTCCATCCCCAGGCTCTCGCGGAACCGGACGAATGCCTCGTACACCGATTCCGGCCGCAGCCGCTCGGCGACGGTGGTGAACGAGCCGGCCCCGCGCGCCACGACCCAGGCCCCGGCCTGCTCGAAGTTGCCCATGTGGGGCAGCGCGATGACCACGCCCCGGCCGGCCTTCAGGTTGGCGAACAGGGCCTGCTCCCCCGCGGGGTCGATGTGCATCCCGGACACGATCCGCTCGACCGGGATGGCCGGCAGCCGGAACACCTCGAGCCAGTACCGCGCGTAGGAGCGCAGCGCGGCGCGGGACAGGGTCCGCAGTTCCTTGCCGTCCACGTCCGGGCTGCCGCCAGAAAAGGCGAGCACGCGGCGCAGGTTGCCCTCCAGCACCTGGACCTTCGGGCCCTGCCGTCGCCAGGCGATGTCGGCCACCGTGGTGAAGACCCATTTGGCCCACGACTCCGGGATGCGGCAGATGAGCTTCCAGCCCAGCCGGTACGCGAACCCGGTCAGCCGCTCGCTGAGCCCGGTTGAACCCGCCACGTCTAGCTCTTCTCACTCACCCGGCCTTTCCTCCCGTTCGCCGGGGGCCACCGGAGTCCGGGCGGCCCGGTAGACCGCGTGTACCCGCTGCCCGAACGTAAAGGCGCTTCCCGCCGCGAGCGCCCAGAGCCCCACGTTGAGAATGTACGGCACGCCGAGGCCGGAAACGCCGACCGCGATCAGCGAGATGAGCATGCGCTCGGGCCGTTCGATCAGGCCCACGTCGCAGCGCAGCCCGAGGCCCTCGGCCCGGGCCTTGGTATAGGACACCAATATGCCCGCGACCAGGCAGAACAGCGACACCCCGCCGAGCAGCGGGTCGTGACCGCCGCGGAAGAACCAGATCACCAGGCCGCTGAAGATGCCGGCGTCGGCGATCCGGTCCATGGTCGAGTCGAGGAACGCTCCCCAGGTCCCGCTGGTGCCCTTGATCCGGGCCAGCACGCCGTCCAGCATGTCCAGGAGTACGAAGATCGTGCAGGTCAAGGCGCCAGGGAACAGCTCGCCGATCGGGAACAGGCCGAGCGCCCCGCCCGCCACGCCCACCGTGCCGACGATCGTGATCGCGTTCGCCGTGACCGGAGTACGCGCCAGGACCGCGCCGACCGGAGTGAAAACGCGCGTCATGACGGGCCGTAGCGGGTTCAGCATGGCCGTCCGATAATACGGCGTCGGCCCGGGAGGTTTTGCGCTGGGCCTAGTGGGACGTCGGCTTCACTTTCCGGTCACCGGGAAGATTCTCTACGTGGGGGTTGTGGTCACGGTACTCGCGGGTTAAGGCTGGTCGTGCGCAGCAGTCAAATCGCAAGGAGGCGAAGGCAATTGGCAACAACAGGCAGTGGGGCGGGAGGAGCCGCTGGCAGGGCACCGGCGGCCGACCAGGTACGGAACGTGGTACTGGTCGGCCATTCCGGGTCCGGGAAGACCAGCCTGGTCGAGGCGCTGCTCGCCGCGACGGGGACCATCCAGCGGCAGGGCAGCATCGAAGAGGGCACCACGGTCAGTGACTTCGACGAGGTCGAGATCAGGCAGCAGCGCTCGGTCAACCTGACCCTCGCGCCCCTCGTGCACAACGGCATCAAGGTCAATCTGCTCGACACGCCCGGCTACGCCGACTTCACGGGGGACCTTCGGGCCGGGCTCCGGGCCGCGGACTCGGCGCTGTTCGCCGTCTCCGCCGCCGAGGGGATCGACGGCCTGACCCGGATGCTGTGGGAGGAGTGCGCCGCGGTGGGCATGCCGCGCGCGGTGGTCATCACCAAGATCGACCATCAGCGCGCCGACTTCGACGCCTGCCTGGACGCCTGCCGTGAGGCCTTCGGCGACGCGGTCGCGCCCCTGTACCTGCCGGTCGGGGCCCCGGTGGACGGGCTGATCGGGCTGCTGTCGCAGAAGCTGTACCGCTACTCGGGCGGGACCCGGACCGAGGACACGGCGTCGGCCGCGGACCAGGACCGGATGGAAGAACTGCGCGGTGAGCTGATCGAGGGCATCATCACCGAGAGCGAAGACGAGAGCCTGATGGACAGGTACCTGTCCGGGGAAGAGATCGACCCCAAGGTGCTCATCGAGGACCTGGAGAAGGCCGTCGCGCGCGGCAGCTTCTACCCGGTGCTCGTGGTGTCCGCGCCGCAGCGGATCGGCATGCTCGAGCTGCTCGAAGTGATGACCGAGGCCTTCCCCTCCCCCGCCGAGCACCCGCTGCCCGCGGTGACCACCCCGGACGGCAAGCCGGTCAGCGGGCTGTCCTCCGACCCCAAGGGGCCGCTGCTGGCCGAGGTGGTCAAGACCACCTCGGACCCGTACGTCGGCCGGATCAGCCTGGTCCGCGTCTTCTCCGGCACGCTGCGCCCCGACGCCTCCGTGCACGTGTCCGGCCACGGGCGTTCGACCCGCGGGCATGACGACCACGACAACGACGAGCGGATCGGCGCGCTGACCTCGCCGCTGGGCAAGCAGCAGCGGCCCGTCACCCAGTGCGCGGCCGGCGACATCTGCGCCGTGGCCAAGCTCAGCACGGCCGAGACCGGCGACACGCTGTCGGAGAAGGAACACCCGCTGCTGATGGAGTCGTGGTCGATACCGGAGCCGCTGCTGCCGGTGGCGATCGTGGCCAAGTCCAAGGCGGACGAGGACAAGCTGTCCCAGGCCCTGAGCCGGCTGGTGGCCGAGGACCCGACGCTGCGCCTGGAGAACAACCCGGAGACCCACCAGCTGGTGCTGTGGTGCATGGGCGAGGCCCACACCGACCTGTTGCTCGACCGGCTCACGCACCGGCAAGGCGTCGCGGTAGAGACCACCGACCTGCGCGTCCCGCTGCGCGAGACCATCGGGGGCAAGGGCCAGGGCCTGGGCCGCAACGTGAAGCAGAGCGGCGGTCACGGCGAGTACGGCATCTGCCACATCGAGGTGGAGCCGCTGGCGGACTCGGCCGGCTTCGAGTTCGTGGACAAGATCGTCGGCGGCGTGGTGCCGCGCCAGTTCATCCCCTCGGTGGAGAAGGGCGTCCGCTGGCAGATGGAGCAGGGCGTGACGGCCGGCTACCCGATGACCGGCGTCCGGGTCACCCTGTACGACGGCAAGGCGCACTCGGTGGACTCCTCCGACATGGCGTTCCAGAAGGCCGGGCGGCTGGCCCTGAAGGACGCGGTGGACAAGGCCCAGCCGCTGCTGCTCGAGCCGGTCGACGAGGTGCACGTGCTGGTGCCCGACGACTACGTCGGAGCCGTGATGTCCGACCTGTCCTCGCGGCGCGGCCGGGTGCTCGGCACCGAGCCGGTCGGCGTGGGCCGGACCCTGGTCAAGGCGGAGATCCCGGAGCTGGAGATCACCCGGTACTCCATCGACCTGCGGTCGATCTCGCAGGGCACGGGCTCGTTCACCAGGCAGTACGTCCGTCACGAGCCGCTGCCGTCGCACCTGGCGGCCAAGGTCGCCGCGGAAGCCAAGGACGATAAACACTAACGGGCGCAATGAAGGCGGGAATACGGTGAGTGGCGCGGCGTAGCCGCGATCGCGCGGCCTGCGGGGGCCGACGGCCCCCCAGCCGCGTGATGGTACGGCGGGGACCGCAGCGGGCTTGCGGGGGGTTCCAGGGGGGTCGTCCCCCTGGGCCAGCACCGTCCCCCCGGGCTAGCACAGCTACCACGCGTCGGCTAGGAGCTTGCGGGTGTCGGCCAGGAGTTGGGGCAGCACGCGGGTACGGCCGATCACGGGCATGAAGTTGGTGTCGCCGCCCCACCGGGGCACCACGTGCTGGTGCAGGTGCGCGGCGATCCCGGCGCCGGCCACCGAGCCGAGGTTGATCCCGATGTTGAAGCCGTGCGGCCCCGAGGCCTGGCGCAGGGCGCGGATGGCGTGCTGGGTGTACTCGGCGAACTCGGCGGTCTCCGCCACGGTCAGGTCGGTGTAGTCGGCCACGTGCCGGTACGGGACGACGAGCAGGTGCCCGGCGTTGTAGGGGTACAGGTTGAGCACCACGTAGACCAGCGAGCCGCGCGCGACGATCAGGCCGTCCTCGTCGCTCAGCGTGGGCGCGCGGTCGAACGGGCAGCCCTCGTCCTCACCGGGGCCCGGAGGGCTTGCCCGCCCCCTTGATGTAGGCCATCCGGTGCGGCGTCCACAGCCGCCCGAACGAGTCGGGGACGCCCGTGAAGGCTCCGTCAGCAGGGCCGGCGGGGTCGGCGGGGTCGGCCGGCACCGGGCTACACCTGAACGCGGTCGCGCACGGCGGCGACGATCTCCGCGATCGCCTCGGCGACCGGGACGCCGTTCTTCTGCGACCCGTCGCGGTAGCGGAACGACACCGCCCCCTTAGCCACGTCGTCGTCGCCCGCGATCAGCATGTACGGGACCTTCTGCCGCTGGGCGGTCCTGATCTTCTTCTGCATCCGGTCGTCGCTGGCGTCGACTTCGATCCGGATGCCGTGCTCGCGCAGCTGGTCCGCGACCTGCGACAGGTAAGGGACGTGCGCGTCGGCGATCGGGATGCCGACCACCTGGACCGGGGCCAGCCAGGGCGGGAACGCGCCCGCGTAGTGCTCGACCAGGATGCCGAAGAACCGCTCGATCGATCCGAACAGCGCCCGGTGGATCATGATGGGCTGCTGCCGGGTGCCGTCGGCGGCCTGGTACTCCAGGCCGAACCGCTTGGGCAGGTTGTAGTCGACCTGGATGGTGGACAGCTGCCAGGTCCGGCCGATCGCGTCCCGGGCCTGCACGGAGATCTTCGGCCCGTAGAACGCCGCGCCGCCCGGGTCGGCCACCAGCTCCAGGCCGGACTCCTCGGCGGCGTCGTTCAGTTCCCGGGTGGCGTGCTCCCAGTCCTCCCGGCTGCCGACCCACTTCTCCTTCTCGTCGTCCCGGGTGGACAGCTCCAGGTAGAAGTCGTTCAGGCCGTAGTCGCGCAGCAGGTCAAGCACGAAGGCCAGCAGCCGCCGCAGCTCGGCGCCGGCCTGCTCCGGAGTGCAGAAGATGTGCGCGTCGTCCATGGTCAGGCCGCGGACCCGGGTCAGGCCGTGGACCACCCCGGACTTCTCGTACCGGTAGACGGTGCCGAACTCGAACAGCGGCAGCGGCAGGTCCCGGTAGGACCGGCCGCGCGAGCGGTAGATCAGGATGTGCATCGGGCAGTTCATGGGCTTGAGGTAGTACTTGGCGCCCTCGACCTCCATGGGCGGGAAGATGTTCTCCCCGAACCAGCTCAGGTGCCCGGAGATCTCGAACAGCTCCGACTTGGTGATGTGCGGGGTGTTCACGAACTCGTAGCCGGCTTCTTCGTGCCGGCGCCGCGAGTAGTCCTCCAGGATCTTGCGGACCAGGCCGCCCTTGGGGTGGAAGACGGGCAGGCCGCTGCCGATCTCGGGCGGGAAGGAGAACAGGTCCAGCTCGGCGCCGAGCTTGCGGTGGTCGCGCTTCTCGGCTTCGACCAGGAACTCCAGGTACTCGTCCTGGCGCTCGCGGGACTCCCAGGCGGTGCCGTAGATCCGCTGCAGCTGCGGGTTCTTCTCGCTGCCCCGCCAGTAGGCGCCGCCGCTGCGCATCAGCTTGAACGCCGGGATCTGCCTGGTGGTGGGCACGTGCGGGCCGCGGCACAGGTCCTTCCAGCGCAGCTCGCCGGTGCCCGCGTCCAGGTTGTCGTAGATGCTCAGCACGTCCCCGCCGACCTCGACGCCCTCGCTCAGCTCGAAGTCCAGCGAGCCGGACCCGTGCCCCTTGAGCCCGATCAGCTCCAGCTTGTAGGGCTCGGCGGCGAGCTCGGCCCGGGCCTGCTCGTCGGTCACGACCCGCCGGGAGAACCGCTGGCCCTGCTTGACGATCTGGCGCATCCGGCCCTCGATGGCCTTGAGGTTCTCGGGGGTGAACGGCTCGGGCACGTCGAAGTCGTAGTAGAAGCCGTTGTCCACGGGCGGGCCGATGCCGAGCTTGGCCTGCGGGAACAGCTCCTGCACGGCCTGGGCCATGACGTGCGCGGCGGAGTGCCGCACGATGTAGTGCCCGTCGTCGCTGGCCATGTCCACCGGCTCCACGACGTCCCCGTCGGCGAGCGGGCAGGCCAGGTCGCGCAGCTCGCCGTTGACTCGCGCGGCGATGATGCCCGGGCCGGGGGTCAGGGCCGCGCCCGCCGTCGTACCCGCCTGACCACCTGCTCGCTTCCGGCGAGGGTGATGCGAAGCTGCTGGCTGGACACGGCTGACTCCTTGATGGTCGGACGGGGCTGGTTACCCGATGCTACCGGTGGGCGGGCGCTTGGGTGACCAGCCCCGCGCGGCGCAGGGCGTCGGCCAGCGCGCCTTCGGCCTCGGGCGGCGGCGATGCGCCGGAACCGCTGGCCCGAGGGCGGGGGCGGGCACCACGCTCCGTTCGGCCAAAATTACCTGAGGAGCGGTCCGGCGCCCGGTCACGGCCGCCCGCCGGAGCCGGGTCTTCGTCGTCCAGCCGCAGCGTGAGCGAGATCCGGTGCCGGGGCACGTCCACCGACAGCACCTTGACCCGCACCACGTCGCCGGACTTGACCACCGAGTGCGGGTCGGAGACGAAGTTCTTCGACATGGCGGACACGTGCACCAGGCCGTCCTGGTGCACGCCGACGTCGACGAACGCGCCGAACGCGGCCACGTTGGTCACCACGCCCTCCAAGATCATGCCGGGCCGCAGGTCCCCCAGGGTCTCGACGCCCTCGGCGAACGTGGCCGTGGTGAACGCGGGCCGCGGGTCGCGGCCGGGCTTTTCCAGCTCGCGCAGGATGTCGGTCACGGTCGGCACGCCGAACCGGTCGTCGGTGAACGGCCCGGGCTTCAGCGTGCGGAGGGTGGCGGTGCTGCCGATCAGCTGGCCCGCCGTGGAGCCGGTGGCGGCCAGGATGCGGCGGACCACCGGGTAGGCCTCGGGGTGCACGCCGGACGCGTCGAGCGGGTCGTCGCCGCCGCGGATGCGCAGGAACCCGGCGCACTGCTCGAAGGCCTTCGGGCCGAGCCGGGGCACCTGCATCAGCTGCTGGCGGGTCCGGAACGGTCCCTCGGCGTCCCGGCGGCTCACGATCGCGGTGGCCAGGCCGGGGGTGATGCCGGAGACCCGGGCCAGCAGCGGCTGGGAGGCGGTGTTCAGGTCGACGCCGACCGCGTTGACGCAGTCCTCGACCACGGCGTCCAGCGAGTGCGACAGCTTGCCCTCGGTGACGTCGTGCTGGTACTGGCCGACGCCGATGGACTTCGGGTCGATCTTGACCAGCTCGGCCAGGGGGTCCTGGAGCCGCCGCGCGATCGAGACCGCGCCGCGCAGCGAGACGTCCAGCTCCGGAAGCTCGTGCGAGGCGTAGGCCGAGGCGGAGTAGACCGACGCGCCCGCCTCGGACACCACGACCTTGGTCAGCTTGAGCTCCGGGTGCCGCTTGATCAGGTCCGCGGCCAGCCGGTCGGTCTCCCGCGAGGCGGTGCCGTTGCCGATGGCGATGAGCTCGGCGTGGTTGGCCTTGGCCAGTCTCGCGACGGTATCGAGGGCCTCGTCCCAGCGCCGCTGCGGCTCGTGCGGGTAGATGGTCGCGGTCGCGGTCACCTTGCCGGTCCCGTCGGTGACGGCGACCTTGACCCCGGTCCGGAAGCCCGGGTCCAGGCCGATCGTGGTCCGCGCGCCCGCCGGGGCGGCCAGCAGCAGGTCGCGCACGTTGGCCGCGAACACCCGGACCGCCTCGTCCTCGGCCAGCTGCCACAGCCGGACCCGGACGTCGACGCTCAGGTGGGTCAGGATGCGGGTGCGCCAGGCCCAGTGCACGGTGGCGCCCAGCCACGGGTCGGCGGGCCGGCCTTCGTCGCGCAGGCCGAAGCGGTCCGCGATGGTGGCCTCGACGGCCGCGTCGTCGGCCCCCGGATCGAGCGTGAGGTCGAGGACCTCCTCCTTCTCGCCGCGGAACAGGGCCAGGATGCGGTGCGCGGGCAGCCGGGCGAAGGGCTCGCTGAACTCGAAGTAGTCGGCGAACTTCGCGCCTTTTGCCGTGTCGCCGGCCCCCGCGCGCACCTTGGAGATCAGCGTGCCGCGGGCGGCCATCGCCTCGCGCAGCTGCCCGATCAGGTCGGCGTCCTCGGCGAACCGCTCGACCAGGATGGCGCGGGCGCCCTCCAGGGCCGCGCTCACGTCCGGGACGTTCTCGTTGAGGAAGCCCTGCGCGGCCTGCTGCGGGTCGTGGCTGGGGTCCCCGAGCAGCAGGTCGGCCAGCGGCTCCAGGCCCGCCTCGCGGGCGATCTGGGCCTTGGTCCGCCGCTTGGGCTTGTACGGCAGGTACAGGTCCTCGAGCCGGGCCTTGGAGTCCGCGGCCCGGATCTGCGCGTCGAGCTCGCCGGTCAGCTTGCCCTGGGCGGTGATCTCCTTGAGGATCGCCTCCCGGCGCTCGTCGAGCTCGCGCAGGTAGCGCAGCCGCTCCTCGAGCGTGCGCAGCTGTGCGTCGTCCAGGGTGCCGGTGGCCTCCTTGCGGTACCGGGCGATGAACGGCACGGTCGCGCCGCCGTCGAGCAGTTCGACCGCGGCGCTGACCTGCCGGACCGCCACGCCGAGCTCGTCGGCGATCCGCTGATCCACCGACCGGGTCTGATTCGCAGTCACCAGAGCAATTGTGCCAGCGGGCCGGGACGGCGCGGCGTCAGCGTCCGGTCTCGGGCTAGGCCGCGAGCTTCAGGCTGCGCTGAATCACCCGGAGCGGGCGAGGCGCCGGGAGCCGCCCGCAGGTCACCATGTCGGCCATGGACAAACCGTCGTCTCGGCCGGCCATGGCGGTGGCCCGGCGGCCGGTCCTTCCAGCATCACGCCGTGGCGCCCGACAAGCGCCGTTCCCACTCATGGAGCCACCATGCCGCTTGCAAGTTCCTACTCCTATCCGCTGCTCGGAGCATTCTGGACGATCTTCGAGATCTTCCTCTGGATTATCTGGATCTGGATCCTGATCTACGTCTTCATCGACATCTTCCGCAGCCACGACCTGTCGGGCTGGGCGAAGGCGCTGTGGTTCGTGTTCGTGCTGTTCATCCCGCTGATCGGTGTCCTGGTCTACCTGATCGCCCGGGGCGGCGAGATGCAACAGCGCGCCCAGCAGCAGGCCCAGCAGCAGGACCAGGAGGCCCGCCGCTACATCCAGGAGGCCGCCGGGGCGCCGAATTCGGCCGACCAGCTGGCCAAGCTGGCCGACCTGCGCGACCGGGGCGTTATCACGGCCGACGAGTTCGAGCGCGAGAAGGCCAAGGTCCTGGCCGCCTGACTGGCGGCGGGGCTGGCATGACCGAGAACCTCGCCGCGAGGGAGAGCACCGCTACGGAGCGGAATCTCCTGCGTGACTGGCGCTCGGTCATCTTCGCCCCGGTGGGCAGCGGCCAGCGCCGCCGGCGCGGAAGCGACGGCGTGCGCCTGGCCGCTGCCGCCCTCGCCCTGGCGTGCTGCCTGCTCGTCATCCGGTACGACTCCCGGATCGACCGGGCCATCACCCAGGTGATCCATCCGCCGCCCTGGAGCATCACCTGGCTGGTGACCGTGGTGTACCAGGCGGGCTCGGTCGGCGTCGTGGCCGTCCTGGTGGCGCTGGCCCTGGTCGCACGCCGGTGGGAGGTCGCGCGCGACATCGGGCTGAGCGCGGCCGGGACGGCGGCGGCGTGCGGGATCCTGATCGTCCTGCTCGGCAGCCGCGGCGGCCGGCCGGCCGGGATCGTGATCGACGACTTCTACATGGTCTTCCCCGTCGTTCAGATCGCCGTATTCATGGCGGTGGCCACGGCCTCGCTGCCGTATCTGGCGCGGGGCGTGCAGCGCCTCGTCGAGATCTTCATCGCGCTGGTGGCCCTGGCCTCGGCCGTCGGAGGTCACGGGCTGCCGCTCAACGTCCTGGGGAGCCTGGCCATCGGCTGGGGGGTGACGGCGGTGGTCCGGCTCGTCTTCGGCTCGCCGCTCGGCCTGCCTTCCGCCGATGACGTGCGGCTGCTGCTCGAGGAGTTCGGCATCCGGGCGGGCAACGTGCATCCGGCGGCACGGCAGGTCTGGGGGGTGGCCAAGTTCGAGGCCACCGAGGCGGTTCCGCCCGGCCGCCTGGGCGTCGCGGTCTACGGGCGGGACGCGGCCGACGCCAGGCTGCTCACCAAGGCGGGCCGGTTCCTGCTCTACCGTGACTCCGGGCCGAGCCTCACCCTCACCCGGCTCCAGCAGGTCGAGCACGAGGCCTACCTCACCCTGCGGGCGGGCCGGGCGGGTGTCACCGTGCCCGAGGTCGCCGAAGCCGGAACGGCCGGGCCGGCCCGTGACGCGCTGCTGGTCTGCCGGCTGCCGCCCGGGACGGCGCTGGCGGACGCGGACGCCGCCGAGATCAGCGACGTCATGCTCGATGACCTGTACCGCCAGTTGCTGATCCTGCGGCGGGCCCGCATCGCGCACGGCGCGATCAGCGGTGACGCGGTGCTGGCCGACCCGGCGGCCCAGGCCGTGGCGCTGGCGGACTTCCGCAACGCCTCGGCGGGCGCCTCGCCGGATCAGCTCGACCGCGACATGGCCGGCGCGCTGGCGGCCACGGCCGTGGCGGTCGGCACCGAACGAGCGGCCGATTCCGCGGCCCGGTGCCTGGAGCCGGAACTGCTGGGCGGGGCCCTCAGGTACCTGCAGAAGCCGGCCCTGGACCCGCTGGTCGGCCGGAGCCTGCGGGGCAGGCGCGGGCTGCTCCAGGAGGTCCGTCAGCGCGCCGCCCAGGCCGCCTCGATCGAGCTGCCGAAGCTGGTGGAGCCCCGCCGGGTGAGCTGGCCGACGCTGATCATGATCATCGGCACGCTGATCGGCGGCTGGGCCCTGATCGGCGTGCTCATCGACGTCTCCAAGTCCTTCGACACCGTGATCGGGGCCGAGTGGCTGTGGGTCATCATGGCGCTGGTCCTGGCCCAGCTGGCCTACGTGGCCAGCGGCCTGGAAGGCGTCGGCAGCGTGTCCGGGCCGCTCCCGTTCGGCCGGGCGGTGGCGGTCGAGTTCGCCAACGCGTTCAGCGCCCTGGCCGGCGGCACGGCGGCCGTGTTCGCCACCCGGGTGCGCTTCTTCCAGCGGCAGGGCTACGACGCCACGGTGGCGCTGAGTTCGGGGGCCATCATGGCCACGTCCAGCTGGATCGCCATCGCCGTGTTGTTCCTGGTCTCGCTGCCGTTCGCCTGGGGGAACATCCACTTCGAGGTCACCCCCGAGTCCGGCGGGGATTCGAAGCTGGTCTGGATCATCCTGGCCGTGGTGGTGCTGGTCGCCGTGGCGGTCGGCCTGCTCCTGGCCGTGCCCCGGCTGCGCAGGCTGGCCGCCGACAAGCTGCGCCCCAAGGCGCGCGACATCTGGGGCAACCTCAAGCAGGTCGCCAGCTCTCCGCACAAGCTGGCGCTGCTGGTGGGCGGCTCGTTCGCCCAGGAACTGCTGGTGGTCATGGCCCTGTCGGTGTCGCTGCGGGCGTTCGGCGACCATGTCAACCTGCCCACCTTGTACGTGGTCGTCTTCCTGGCCGGGATCATCGGGGGCATCTCGCCGTCACCCGGCGGCCTGGGGGTGGTGGAGGCGGGCATGATCCTCGGCCTCACCGCGGCCGGGGTCTCGGAGGCCGACGCGACCGCCGCGGTCTTCATCCAGCGCCTGTTCACGTCGTACCTGCCACCCATCTGGGGCTGGATCACCCTGGTCTGGATGCGAAGGAGAGAGTACCTGTGAAAGCGGGAGGCGCCATGGCGGAGGACTCGGGCCCGGGCGGCGGCGTGCCGATCGAAGCGGCAGGGCCGTTCGCGTCCTCGTGGCGGCGCCGGCACCTGTCCGTGGACGAGCGAGTCGCCCGGGGCCGGGCCGCGCGCCAGGAGGCGCCGCGGTCGAGTCACGGACGGTGGCAGCCTGCCCCCGATCGCCCCGATCCGATCTCGCTGCTGGAAGAGCAGGCGGCGACCCGGGTACCCGAACTGGTCCCGATCCGCTACGGGAGGATGCTGGCCTCGCCGTTCACGTTCTACCGGGGTGCGGCGCTGATCATGGCGGCCGACCTGGCGGCCACCCCGGTGACCGGGGTCACCGTGCAGTTGTGCGGTGACGCCCACCTGTCGAATTTCGGCCTGTTCGGCTCGCCCGAGCGGCGGATGCTGTTCGACATCAACGATTTCGACGAGACCCTCCCGGGACCGTGGGAGTGGGACGTGAAGCGCCTGGCGGCGAGCTTCGAGATCATGGGACGTGACCGCGGCTTCTCCCCGGACGACCGCCGCGCCGTGGTCATGGCCGGGGTCCAGGAATACCGGAGCCGGATGCGCCGGGCCGCCGGGATGAGGGGCCTGGACGTGTGGTACGAGCATTTCGAGGCCGGGATGCTGCTCAAGATGGTTCGCAAGGAGGTCCGGGTCAGGCGGGTCGGCCGGACGGAGGCCGAGGAGATCGAGAAGATGGTGGCCAAGGCGAGGACCCGCGACAGCACCCGGGTGTTCGCCAGGCGGGCAGACGAGGTTGAGGGCGAGCTGCGCATCGTCGCCGACCCGCCGGTCATCATCCCGATCGAGGACCTGATCCAGCCGGGTTCTGAATGGGAGAACCCGGTCCCGCTCATCAAGAAGCTGCTCAGCTCGTACCGGCGCACGCTCGGGCGTCAGCATCACCCCCTCGAGGAGTACCGCTACGTCCACTCGGCGTACAAGATGGTGGGCGTGGGCAGCGTCGGGACCCGCTGCTACATCATGCTGATGCTCGGCCGCGACAATAACGACCCGCTGTTCCTCCAGGTCAAGGAGGCGCAGCCGTCGGTGCTCGAGCGTTTTCTCCCGGCGAGCACCTATCGGCACCACGGCGAGCGCGTGGTCGCGGGGCAGCGGCTGATGCAGGCGGCGACGGACATCTTCCTGGGCTGGCAGCGCATCAGGGGCATGGACGGCGTAACCCGCGATTACTACGTGCGCCAGTTCCAGGACTGGAAGGGCAGCGCGGATGTGGACACGCTCCTGGTACCGGGAGCCACGCTGTACGCGCGGATCTGCGCGAGCGACCCTGGCCCGGGCGCACGCCCGGTGGGGAGACCGGATCGCCATCGCCTCCTACCTGGGCAACGGGGATGCATTCGACCGCGCCATAGCGGACTTCTCCGCGGCCTACGCGGACCAGAACGAGCGGGACTACGCCGCGTTCGCCGCCGCCGTCGACTCGGGGCGGCTGACCGCCCTGACCGGGGTGTAGGCGCTTTCCCTAAGGCGGAGGCCTGGTTCGTGACCATCAACGACAAGCCGGCGGCGCCGGGCAAGCCAGATCTGGCCGCCAGGATCGATCAGGAGAAGTCGCAGCCGCTGGCCTGGAAAACGGTGGCCAAGCGCGCCGCGGTAGTCGCTGTCGCCGGCCTCGCCATCTACCTCGTATTCCCGGCGATCACCGAGGTGTTCGCGTCCTGGCCGCGTCTGTCCACCCTGAACCCATGGTGGCTCACCGCGGCGATCGCCGCCGAGATCGCCCACTTCACCTGCACGTTCGCGCTGCAGCGCCTGGCGTTGCGGACCAAGCCGTGGTTCCCGGTGATCACGTCCACGCTGGCCGGCAACGCGATCAGTCTCATCATGCCGGGAGGTGCGGCGGTCGGCGCCGCGACGCAGTTCCGGATGCTGGCGACCAGCGGCATGGACACCAGCTCGACGGTGGGCGGGCTGGCGGCGTTCTCCCTGCTCGGCGTCGGCGGCCTGCTCGCCCTCCCGCTCTTCGCGCTTCCCGTGATCCTGATCGGCGCGCCGGTCAACCGCGGACTTGAGAACGCGGCGTTCCTCGGCGCGGTGGGATTCGTGGCCTTCGCCGCCTTCGGCGCGGTGGTGCTGGCCTACGACGCGCCGCTGCGCTGGGCCGGCCGGACGGCGCAACGGGTCAGGAACTGGGTCTTGCGGAAACGCCCCCCGCTGGAAGGGCTGGACCAGACCCTCCTCGCCCAGCGCGATGAGATCCGGGCGGTACTCGGCAAGCAGTGGTGGCAGGCGCTGCTGCTCTCCGCCGGCCGCCTGGCGTTCGACTACCTGTGCCTGCTGTTCGCGCTGCGGGCCACCGGGAGCCACCCGCGTCCCTCGCTGATCCTGGTGGCCTACGCGGTGGCTGGCATCGTCGGGATGATCCCGGCCACCCCCGGTGGTCTCGGGCTGGTGGAGGCGAGCCTGACCGGGCTCCTGGTGCTGGCTGAGGTGAACTCCAGTCAGGCCGTGCTGGCCACGCTCACCTACCGGATCGCCTCGTACTGGGTGCCGTTGCTCGCCGGGCCGATCGCTTACGGCCTGTTCAAGATCCGGTACCGGAAACGCGCGGTTGCGCCAGCGGCACCGGGCAGCTAGGCCCGGGCGTGGGCCTGCAGCCGGGCGCGGTAGGCGGCGACCGTGGATCGCGGCTAGCGCAGGCGTGCTCGCAGTACCGGCGGGACTGGTTCCGCGAGGTGTCGACCAGCCAGCGGCCGCAGCAGGCCGTGCCGCGCAGCGCCGGAGCCGGGACCGGCCGTGGCGGCAGGCGTCAGAGGGCCAGGCCGGAGACCGCCATCGTGGACAGCCACCGGACCAGCGGCGACGCCGTCGCGCGCGTAGTGCAGGTGCGCCGTGCCGTCGTGCCTGGTCAGTTGCGGCTTGCAGTCCTGGGCCGTCGAGCAGCGCGGCCAGCTGGTCGAAGAAGCCGTCGTCGTCCGCCTGTCCGAGGGCGGTCGCGAGCTGCCGGGGGACTGCCGCAGAGCGGGTGGTTCTGGCCGTGGCCGAAGCTGAGGTCGCGGTGGATCATCGATTCCTGGTGCCGAACGGACCGCGGTTCGTCCGTCTTGCCCCGTGCGTCGGCGGCCCTGGCCAGCGCGCCGGAGGATCCGGTGCTGGCCTACGACCTGGAGTTCCTCCGGCTCAGGCACGACTACGCGGCGGAGCTTTTCGGACCGGGCGGCGTTCCGAGGTTCGGCCCGGACGGGCGGGAGGCGGCGGTCATCGACGCCCTGGCCGCGCGGGCCGAGGGACTGCGCGCCACCGCGCCGGATCGGGCGCGCGGCGCGGCGGCCACGTTCTATGCCGGGCTGATCGCGGACAACCTGCGCGGTGACGGCGCGGCGGCCAGGACGGCGTTCGCCGCGGCGCTGTCCTCGGCGCAGGAGGCCGGCGATGACCTGACCGTGTCCGAGGCACTGCGACACCTGGGGTATCACCACGGCGAGGCCGGCGATACCGAGCAGGCCCGGCAGATGTGGGAGCGGTCAGCCGAGTTGCGCGAGCGGGCCGGCGCGGTGCCGTATGCGCTGTCCCAGCAGCTGCTGCTGGCCGGGCTGGCTCGGGACACGGGGGATCCGGACCAGGGGCGCGCGGTGGCCGGGCAGGTCCGCCGGTGGGCGCGGGCCCTGGGTGTCTGCATCCTGGAGGCCGGGGCGGCCGAGCTGTGCTTAGTTAGGCCGGTTCAGCTGGGTTGGGTCCGCTCCGGCGTGACCAGCACCGCGACCCGGCGCTCCTCGGCCATGACCCGGTCGTAGGTGGGCCAGTCATCGTGCGTCCCGCCCGCCGCGGTGAAGATCTCCCGCAGCAGCAGCCGCAGCCGCTCGGCGTCCACCCCGGGCAGCGGGTCGTCGGGCCCGGCGAGTTCGACCGGGCCTTCGGCCGATGCCCACTGCCAGCCGGCCCGGATCACGACCGTGGCTCGCGGCCGGGCCCGGAGGTAGGTCAGCCGGTGTGCGTCGCCGCGGCTGACCAGTCCGACCACCTGGGCTCCGGTGACCGGATGGGGCAGCACGCCCCCGTTCACCACCGACGACTGGATCGTCCCGTCCGCCCGCAGCGCCGACACCACGACCAGGCCGTGATCGCCGTCGACCAGCCGGGCGAACTCTTCAAGTCCGCTCACCGCGTCAGCCTAACTCTTCCCGCTGGGCCCGGCGCCGCGGCGGTGTGATCGGATGGTGCGCGGAGGTGCGAAGTGACGATGCCTGACCAAGACGTGCCTGACCAACCAGCCCCGGCGGCCGATGACGCGTTCGGCGCGGACCTGTACCGGCTGCTGTCCGAGCAGGCCCCCAATGTGGTGTTCTCCCCGGTGAGCGTGGCCAGCGTGCTGCAGATGGCGTTGTGCGGAGCACGCGGCCAGACGGCGGCGGAACTGGCCGGCGCCCTGCACCTGGACGGGTCCCCTGATACCGCGGCCGCGGCCCTGCGCACCCTGTCGGCGCTGGTCGCCACCGTCACGGCGGACGGGACGGTCACGTTCCGGGCGCCCGCCGCGGTCTGGGTCCAAGCCGGCCTGCCGTTGCGCCCCGACTTCACCGCCCGGCTCGGGGAGGCCGTGGCCGAGACCGACTTCGCCGGCGCGCCGCAGCAGGCCCGGGCGCAGATCAACCGGGTGGTCGCGGAGCAAACCGAGCAGAAGATCACCGGGCTGCTGCCGGGCCGCGCGATCGACGACCAGACCCGGCTGGTGCTGACCAGCGCCATCTACCTCAAGGCCGGCTGGGCCCAGACCTTCCCGGCGCACGCGACCGCGGAGGAGCCGTTCTACCCGGACGGCCCCGACCGCCCGAGCCGGACCGTGCGCATGATGCACAGCACGGCGCCCCGGATGTACGTGCGGGGCGACGGATACCAGGCGGTCCTGCTGCCCTACCGCGGCGGGAACCTGGCCATGGCCGTGGTGCTGCCCGACGGCCCGCTGGCGGCGCTGACCCCCGCCATCGCGGCCGGCGGGATGCGCGGCCTGCTGAGCGGGACGGCCAGGTTCGAGGTCACGCTGGCCCTGCCGAGGTTCCGGCTGGAGACCGGGTTCGACCTCATCCCGGTCCTGCGCCGGCTCGGCGTGCGGCAGGCCTTCACCGACCACGCCGACTTCAGCGGCATCACCGAGGCCACCCGGCTGCTGATCAACGCGATCGCGCACAAGGCGTACGTCGACGTCGACGAGCAGGGCACCGAGGCGGCCGCGGCCACCGCGGTCACCTTCCGGCCGACGGCGGCGTTCCGCGCTCCGCAGCCGGTGACGATGACCGTGGACCGGCCGTTCCTGTTCGCGATCTGGTCCGCTCCGGCTGGCCTGCCGCTGTTCCTGGGCCAGGTCAGCCATCCGTGAGGGACAAGCCGACCAGACCGGCCAGGAGTCGTGCCGGTACGCCGAGCACGACTGGCAGGCCCTGCAGGAGACCGTGGCGCAATTGTTGACAATTTTGTTTGACATTTCTTAGGATCGGCCCGTGCGGGAGCTGCACCTGGTGGGGATATGCCCGGCACCGGTAGGCCGCGGAGGTCATGGTGAGTACCGGTGAGTCCACGCTGGTGGTGAGCGCCCACGCCGCCGACTTCGTGTGGCGGGCGGGCGGCGCGATCGCGCTGGCCGCGGCGCGGGGCGACCGGGTCACGGTGCTGTGCCTGACCTACGGGGAGCGCGGCGAATCGGCGAGCGCCTGGCGGGCGGGCCATCCCCTGGAGGAGATCAAGGCGCTGCGCCGGGCCGAGGCCTGCAGCGCCGCGGCGGCGCTCGGCGCCGAGATCGAGTTCCTCGACGCCGGGGACTACCCGCTGCGCGAGACCGACGAGCTGGTGGACCGCATCGTCGGGGTGTACCGCCGGGTCAACCCGTCGGTGGTGCTCACCCACCCGCTGGCCGACCCGTACAACCAGGATCACCCGGCCGCGGCGCAGATGGCGCTGCGGGCCCGGGTGCTGGCCCAGGCGATCGGGTACCCGGCCCCGGGCGAGCCGATCGGCGCGCCGCCGGTATTCCTGTTCGAGCCGCACCAGCCGGAGATGTGCGGGTTCAAGCCCGAGGTGCTGCTGGATATCACGCCGGTGTTCGAGGCCAAGCGCAAGGCGATGGAGGCCATGGCGGCCCAGCGGCACCTGTGGGAGTACTACACGGACCTGGCCAAGCGGCGCGGCACGCAGCTGCGCCGCAACGCGGGCCCGAACCTCGGCCTGCCCCAAGCCACCCTGGCCGAGGCCTACATGCGGGTGTTCCCGCAGGTCACGGATAGGCTCGCCTGATGCGCAACGTGATCGTCACCGGCGTGCCGCGGGCCGACCTGGCCCTGGTCGACCAGCTCACCGCCCTGGGCGTAGCCACCGTGCACGAGGCGATCGGCCGGGCCGGGTACCTGGGACCGGGCCTGCGCCCGATCCAGGACGGGACGCGGGCCGGCGGGACCGCGGTCACCGCGCTGTGCTGGCCCGGTGACAACCTGATGATCCACGCCGCGGCCGAGCAGTGCCAGGCCGGGGACCTGCTGGTGGTGACCACCACCTCGCCGTGCACCGACGGGATGTTCGGCGAGCTGCTGGCGACCTCGCTGGCCGCCCGCGGCGTGCGCGGCATCGTGATCGAGGCGGGCCTGCGGGACGTGGCCGAGCTGCGGGCCATGGGCTTCCCGGCCTGGTCGGCCGCGATCAGCGCGCAGGGCACGGTCAAGGAAACCCCCGGCGCGGTCAACGTGCCGGTGTCGGTAGGCGGCCAGATCATCCGGCCCGGCGACGCGATCATCGCCGACGACGACGGCGTGGTGTGCGTGCCGCGGGGCGAGGTGAGCCAGGCGCTCGCCGCCGCGCGGGCCCGGGTGGCCAAGGAGGAGCAGACCCGCAAGGCGCTGGCCGACGGCCAGCTCGGCCTGGACCTGTACGGCCTGCGGGCCAAGCTCGCCGCCCTGGGTGTCGAATGGGTCAGCGCCGAGGATGAGGCAGACACCCATGGGTGACGGGGTGCGGTGCATGCTCATGCGGGGCGGCACGTCGAAGGGCGCCTACTTCCTGGCCGAGGATCTGCCGTCCGACCCGGCCGAACGCGACGACCTGCTGCTGCGCATCATGGGCAGCCCGGACGCCAGGCAGATCGACGGGATTGGCGGGGCTCACCCGCTGACCTCCAAGGTGGCCGTGATCTCCCCCTCGGCCCGCGCCGACGCCGACGTCGACTACCTGTTCCTCCAGGTCGGCGTCGAGGCGGCGATGGTGTCGGACCGGCAGAACTGCGGCAACCTGCTGGCCGGCGTGGGGCCGTTCGCGGTCGAGCGGGGCCTGATCAGCGCGGCGCCGGTCCGGATCCACATGGTCAACTCGGGCAGCCTGGCCACGGCGAGGTTCCCCGGGGCGGACGGCGTGGTGGACTACGACGGCGACGTCGCGATCGCGGGGGTGCCGGGCACGGCCGCGGCCGTGGTCCTGGACTTCTCCGGAACCGAGGGCTCGGCCACCGGCGCGCTGCTGCCCACCGGGCACGTCACCGACATCCTCGAACGGGATCACCGTCACCTGCATCGACAACGGCATGCCGGTGGTGGTCGTGGCCGCCGCCGCGCTCGGCCGGACCGGGTACGAGACCGTGGCCGAGCTCGAGGCGGATCCCGAGCTGGGCCAGCGGGTGCAGGCGCTGCGGCTGGCGGCCGGGCCGCTGATGGGCCTGGGCGACGTGTCCGCGACCTCGGTGCCGAAGATCTCCCTGATCGCGCCGCCGGCCGACGGCGGGACGGTCTGCACCAGGACCTTCATCCCGGTCCGGGTGCACGATTCGATCGGGGTGCTCGGCGCGATCAGCGTGGCCACCGCGCTGCTGCTGGACGGGGCGGCCGGCGCTGACCTGGCCGCGGTCAAGCCGGGGCAGACGCGGTTCGACATCGAGCATCCGACCGGTCATCTCGAGGTCGAGGCCGAGGTCGATACGACGAGCCAGCCGCCCACGGTGATCCGGTCGGGAGTGGTGCGCACCGCGCGCAAGCTCTTCGACGGCACCGTCTTCCCCCGGAGGTCCCGGTGACCAGCCCCCAGCACCCGGCGGCACAGCACCCGGCGGCACAGCACCCGGCGGCGACGCGGCCGCCGCTGCACGACATCGCGCACCTCGGGCATATCGAGCTGCTGACGCCCAGGCTCTGCGAGAGCCTGTGGTTCTTCGTGGAGGTGCTCGGCCTGACCGAGACCTGCCGCGAGGGCAACTCGATCTACCTGCGCACCTGGGACGACTACGAGCACCACACGGTCAAGCTCACCGCGCACGAGACCTCGGGCATCCGGCGGGTCGGGTTGCGGGCCTCGAGCCAGGCCGCGCTCGAAGCCCGGGTGGCGGCGATCGAGGCGGCCGGGCTCGGCGTCGGCTGGAAGGACGGCGACCCGGGCATCGGGCCCACCTACCTGTTCCGCGACCCGGACGGGCACGAGCTGGAGCTGTACTGGGAGAGCGAGTGGTACACGCCGCCCGATGAGCTCAAGCCGTCGCTGAAGAACCAGGCGCAGGCCTACCCGGGGCGCGGCGTCTGCGTGCGGCGGCTGGACCACGTGAACTACCTGGCCCGGGAGGTGCCGCCCAGCGGGGACTTCGTCCGGGACGTGCTCGGCGGGCGGGTCACCGAGCAGATCATGCTGGACGACGGGACGATCTCCGCGCAGTGGCTGCACTTCACCAACAAGGGCTACGACCTGGTGTACACGCGGGACTGGACGGGCAGCACCGGGCGGCTGCACCACGTGGCGTTCGCGCCCGACACCCGGGACGACATCCTGCGCGCCGCGGACATCTGCCTGGACCACGGCGTGTTCATCGAGACCGGGCCGCACAAGCACGCGATCCAGCAGACGTTCTTCCTGTACGTCTACGAGCCCGGCGGCAACCGGATCGAGCTGGCCAACCCGGTCGCGCGGCTGGTGCTCGCGCCGGACTGGCGCACCATCACCTGGACCGAGGCCGAGCGGGCCAAGGGCCAGGCGTGGGGCCTGAAGACCATCGAGTCCTTCCACACCCACGGCACCCCGCCGGTCGGGTAGCCGGGCCCGCGGCAAGGCAGGCCGAACGGACCGCGGGTACCACGGTCCGTTCGGCTGAAAAAGGCTTTGACGGTACTGACGCAGGCCCTAGCTGGCGGGCGGGGTGATCACGGAGAAGACCGCGCCGTCGTTGTCCGCGACCACGGCGATCCGGCCGTACGGGGTGTCGCTGGGCGGCTGGACGACGCGGCCGCCGAGTTCGGTGACCTTGGCCGCCGCGGCGTCGGTGTCGGTCACGGCGAAGTACGTGGCCCAGGCGGCGGGCAGTCTCCGCGGGGGTGCCCTCCGGGTACTCGCCGATGCCGCCGACCTCGTGACCGTCGACCATGAGCATCGCGTACTTGAACCCGTCGCCGCTCATGTCCTGGTAGCCGTAGCCGAACACGGCCTGGTAGAAGGCCTTGCTGCCGGCGAAGTCGCGGCTCATGTGCTCGCTCCAGACCAGCGCGCCCGGCTCGTTGGCCACGCCGAGCCCGGTGGTGTTCCCGCCCTGCCAGAGCCCGAACACGGCGCCGGCCGGGTCCATGGCCACCGCCATCCGGCCCTCTTCCATGACGTCCATCGGCCCGGCCAGCACCTGGCCGCCCGCGCCCTTGATCTTGGCCGCGGTGGCGTCGACGTCGTCGGTGGCCAGGTATGTCGTCCAGGCCGACGGGGCGTCGGGGGCGCCCATCTTGGGGCTGACGGCCGCGACGATCCGGCCGCCGGAGTGGGCGATCGAGTAGCCGCCGACCTCCGGTCCGCCGAGCTCGATGTCCCAGCCGAACAGGGCCTGGTAGAAGGCGATCGCCTTCGGCACGTCGTCCACGCTGACATCCACCCAGCAGGGCGTACCGGCAGGCCACCGCGTATCGCGCGTTACCACTTGTGTTACCTCCCCATGGTTGATCCCGTTGCCGCCGACGCTAACACAGGGCACCGACAGCCAGGCCTCCTACACTTGGCGTTCATGTACGCCAAGACGAACCCCGGCGCGGGCCGCCTGTCGTCCCGGCAGAAGCGCGTGTTCGCGGTCGTCGGAGTGCTGGTCGTCGCCTTGTCTCGCCGGGCTGGGCGCCTGGGGGGCGCTGGCCTCGGACAGCTACTCCAGCTCCGGCCACGGCTGCGTGAACGTCACCGTGGCGAGCTCCACCGGCGGGGCGACCCTGCACTACTGCGGCGCGGCGGCGCGGTCGTTCTGCCAGACCTCGTTCCGCTCGCAGGATCAGATCTCGCTGCAGGCCCGGCCGCAGTGCGTGCTGGCCGGGCTGGCCCCGTCGGCCAGCGCTTCGGCGCCGGGATAGGCCGTCACAGGTCGATGATGATGGTGACGGGGCCGTCGTTGACCAGCGACACCTTCATGTCGGCGCCGAAGACGCCGGTCTGCACGCGGGCCCCGACCATCACGCAAAGCCTGGATTACGGCGCTGACCAGGGGCTCGGCCACCGGACCGGGCGCGGCGGCCGACCAGGACGGGCGGCGGCCCTTGGCCAGGTCGGCGTAGAGGGTGAACTGGCTGATCACCAGCAGCGGCGCGCCGACGTCGGAGCAGGACTTCTCGCCGTCCAGGATCCGCAGCCCCCACAGCTTGGCGGCCAGCTTCGCGGCCAGTTCGGGGGTGTCGTCGTGGGTGACGCCGACCAGGACCAGCAGGCCGGGCTCGTCGATCTCCCCGACCACGTTCCCGTCCACGGCCACGCTGGCCCGGCTGACCCGCTGCACCACCGCTCGCATAAGACGGCAGGGTACCCCGGCGCCATTTGGTCGCCGGAACAGGGCAGACTACGAGCGTGACGATCATTCCGGAACACAATGACGTGAACCCAGTCGTCGCCGAGGTGGTGCGGTCCGGTTTCGCCGAGTCGCGGCACCGCGGCGCGGTAGCGGCGGTGGCCGCCGACGGGCGGCCGGTCATCAGCCTCGGCCGGGCCGATGTCCCGTTCCTGCCGCGGTCGGCGAACAAGCCACTGCAGGCGACGGCGATGCTCCGCTGCGGCCTGAACCTGGACGCCGAACTGCTCGCGCTGGCCGCGGCGAGTCATTCCGGCGAGGACTTCCACGTCGACGGGGTGCGGAAGATCTTGTCCGGGGCTGGGCTGAGCGAGGACGACCTGCGCTGCCCGGCCTCCTGGCCGCTGGAGACGCAGACCGCGCACCGGATGATCGCGCGCGGCGAACCCATGTCCCGGATCCGGATGAACTGCTCGGGCAAGCACGCCGCGATGCTGGCCACCTGCGCTGCGAACGGCTGGCCGACGGCCAGTTACACCGATCCCGGCCATCCGCTGCAGCAGGCGATCCGGGATGCGATCGAGGATCTGGCCGGGCAGCGGTCGACCGCCACCGGGGTGGACGGCTGCGGAGCGCCGCTGTTCGCGCTGACGCTGGGCGGGCTGGTCCGGGCGTTCCGGGCGCTGGTGCTGGCCGGGCCCGGCACGCCCGAACGCCGGGTGGCCGACGCCATGCGCGCGTACCCGGAATGGACCAGCGGCACGGACCGGGACGAGCGCCGGCTGATGAACGCGGTGCCGGGCCTGCTGCTCAAGAGCGGTGCCGAGGGCGTGGACGCGTTCGCGTTCGGTGACGGCCGGGCCGGGGCGGTCAAGATCGATGACGGGGCGCAGCGGCCCCGGACCCCGGTCACGGTGGCGGCGCTGCGCCTGCTGGGCGCCGTGGTGCCGGACGACCTGGCCACCGTCCCGGTCACCGGCGGCGACGCCGTGGTCGGGGAGGTTCGCGCAGTCGGATTGTCGTAGCCGCACCGTAGGATGGCGCGGGTGAACAAGAAGACCAGGCCACCCCGCCGGACCGCCCCCGCCAGCGCCCCGGGGCGTGAGGATCCCGGCACGCTCGTCGAGCGGATGATGGGGAGCCTCTGGCGGGCGGTCGCCGCGGGCGACCCGCTGCGCGCCGAACTCGAGGCGGCGACGTGCATGGCGCTGCCGCGGGTGGGGCGGCTGGCTCCCGACGACGCGCAGGCCTTTATCAACAAGGTGCTGGTCGAGGAGGCGATCCGCCAGCCCTCGGCGGACGGGGCCGCGGTGCTCCGGCTGCTGATGTCGCTGGGCTCGCCCGCCACCAAGCGGTCGGCCAGCCAGGGGCTGGCCCGGCTGACCGAGGCCGGCACCTACCCGCCGGACTGGGTGACCGGGGTCGGGAAGGCGGTTCCGGACCGGGCCTGGCGGCGGTACGACGTGTTCGGCGACGACGAGGCGATCGCGGTGACGTTCCGCTACGGCGAGGCGGAGCACGGCATTGTGGGGCAGATCGACCTGACCGGCATTCCGGTCGCGATCGCGGTCGGCGTGGCCGCCAACGCGGCCAGCCTGGTCGAGGCCGTGCACCGCGAGGACGACCCGTTCGATCGGACCGAGGAGATCAGCCTGGCCGAGGCGCGGCGTCGCCTGGAGGCGCCGCTGGCCCGCGGTGACGAGGAAGCCGGCCAGGCCGTGTCGGTGGACACCGTCGCGTACCTGCCGGTGGCGCGGTCCCGGGTGCGGCGGCTGCCCGCCGAGGGCGCCGCGGCGCTGCCGGTCTTCACCGCCGCCGATCGCGCGGCGGCGGTGGACGACTTCCTGAAGAGCCCGCTGGCCGCCGACGTGGTAGCGGCCGACGAGGACGCCACGCGGTTCTGGGCCGAGGTGCTCGTGGGCTACAGCAGCCGCCTGCCCGGTGAGGCGCCCGGCCAGATCGGCCCGCGCAAGATCGCGCACCTGCTGCTCGGCCACGTGCCGAACACCTTCACCCTCTCCCCCGCGCAGCGCCAGCATCTGGAGCCCGTGGTGACCGCGTGGACCCGCTGGTCGGCCGAGCACCGCGGCCTGGACGAGGCCGCGACCGCCCGACTGGCGGAGAGCCTGCCTGAGGTGTTCGGCCGGTTCGACGCGGCGTACGACGACCCGGAAGCGGTGACCGCTCGCAGCTACCTGGCCGACCTGGCGGTCAGCGACGCCGACGTGTCCGCGCTGGCCACCCACGTGGCGCGCCGCATGTTCGCGGTGCCGATGCCCGGCCCGGGCGCGGACGGCCCA
>CAWKIB010000006.1:0-44731 GCA_963849595.1 uncultured Actinomycetes bacterium | reverse complement strand
TCGACGGACGCCGACGAGGTAGGCGCCGCCGAGGAGCACGATGAGCGCCACCATCCAGGGGTCGAACGTCCACTCGGTGAACGCCCGGGCCACCGTCAACTCGGGCGGACCGTGATACCCGGACGCGACGGCACGGAGCAGGTGTCCGGACGTCAGCGCGGTTCTCATGGCTGCCACGCTACCGTCCCCGGCGTGATCGCTCGGCGGCCCGCCCGGACGACGGACGGAGCGTAACGTGTTGCTGACGGACAACAAATCCTGGCCAAATATTCTTCGTTCTGGGATATTTTCCCCCAAAAGCCCCCGAAATCGACCTCGTGTGATCCGCCGATTGGGCGTACAGCTTTGTGAGCAGGGACGCGGAGGGTCCTCTTCCCCTCATTTCCGATCAACTCTGGTCTATGGTGATCAGAACACGACATTAGTTCTGAAGGAGCGGAACTAGTGCCACACGTAACCAGAGGTTTGCGCGCTGCCGTCACGGCGGCGGCCGCGGCCACGCTCGCGGTCGGCGCGCTGACTTACGCCAGCCGCGGCGCAGCCCAGTACCGCGCGGGCCGGGATCGCCGGAACGCATCCCGCGTGGGCCACCGCGTCCGCACGCGTGTCCTCGCAGCCGGTCACCTCTGGGACCGTCACCGCCCGGGTGTACCTGGCCGGGCAGGACCCGGCGGGCCTGGCCTCCTACGCGATGGCCGTATCGACCCCGGGCAACGCGCTGTACGGCCACTACCTGACGCCGGCGCAGGTGATGGCCCGTACGGGCCGACCAGGCGCAGGTCAGCGCGGTGAGCAGCTGGCTGACCGGGGCGGGCCTGACCGTGACCACGGTCAAGGATGAGATGGGCGGCTACGTCGCGGTCACGGATCGGTCCAGGCCGCGGCGCAGGCGTTCGGCGTGACGTTCGGGACCTTCCGGGGACCGGACCGCCAGGCCGACCGCGCGCCGGAGGCAGGCGGCGAGCGCGCCCGCGGGCGTGGCCAGCGACGTGCTGACCGTCAGCGGGCTCGACACGGCCACCCACGACATGACCCCGGCCGACACGCTGCCGCCGCCTGGCCCGAACTACTGGGTCGCTCCCCCGTGCTCGCAGTACTACGGCCAGAAGATCGCGGTCAAGGAGCCGTCCGCCTACGGCGCCAAGCAGCCGTGGACGAACTGCGGCTACACGCCGCGCCAGATCCGCGGCGCCTACGGCGTGAGCCAGTCCGGGATGACCGGCAAGGGCGTGACGGTCGCGATCGTCGACGCCTACGCCTCCCCGACCATGCCGAGCGACGCGAACCAGTACGCCAAGGTCACCGGGGACAAGCCGTTCGCGCCCGGCCAGTACACCCAGGACCTGGCCAGCAACTTCACCGACACCGCGCCCAACGAGTGCGACGCGGCCGGCTGGTACGGCGAGCAGACGCTCGACGTGGAGTCGGTGCACGGCATGGCGCCGGACGCCAACGTGGTCTACGTCGGCGCGGCGAGCTGCACCGACCAGGACCTGGGCGACGCGCTGGCGCTGATCGTCGACAACCACCTGGCCAGCATCGTCTCCGACTCGTGGGGTGAGCCTGCCGACACGACCAGCGAGGTTCCGGTCTACGAGGAGATCTTCCAGGCGGGCGCGGCCGAGGGCATCGGCTTCTTCTTCTCCTCCGGAGACTCCGGCTACGAGAACCCGTCCGAGGACCCGGGCTCGGACATGACGCAGGCCGACTTCCCGGCCGAGAGCCCGTACGTCACCTCGGTGGGCGGGACCAGCCTGGCCATCGGCCGGCACAACAACTACGAGTTCGAGACCTCCTGGGGCACCCTGCTCGACCCGCTGGCCGCCAACGGCAAGTCCTGGCAGTACACGCCGCCCGGCGTATACCCCGACGGCTACGACGGCTCGGGCGGCGGCGGCGTGAGCTCCGACTTCACCCAGCCGTCCTACCAGAAGGGCGTGGTGCCGAACAGCCTGGCCACGAGCGCTGCCGAACGGCACCATCACGCCACCGCCGATGCGGGTGGAGCCGGACGTGGCGGCGCTGGCCGACCCGAGCACCGGCATCCTGGTGGGCCAGACCACGCTGCAGCCCGACGGCACGACTTCGCGTTCTCGCTCAGCCGGATCGGCGGCACCAGCGTCTCCTGCCCGGTCTTCGCCGGCATCGAGGCCGACGCGCAGCAGGCCGCGGGCCACGCGCTCGGGTTCGCCAACCCGGCGATCTACCAGCGGTACCGCACGTCCGCGTTCCGTGACGTGACCGACCACCCGCTCGGCACCGGTCACCTGGCCGAGGTGCGCAACAACTACACCGACCCGTCCACCAAGAAGGGCCCGCTGGTCACGTACCTGCGCACGCTCGGCATCAACGGCGAAGGCGCCGCCGCGCTGCCGGCCGTGAAGGGCTACGACGACGCCACCGGCGTCGGCTCGCCCGCCCGGTACATCCAGTCCTTCTTCGGGCACTGACCCGGTAACGACGAACCGCGGGGAGTGGCGGCCTAGCCGCCACTCCCCGCGGTGATCATCGGGTGCGCCTCGCCGTTGGCCTGCACCGCGCTGATGAACAGGGTCTGCACCGGCTTGGCGCAGCCATAGGCCGGGTCGGGAAGGTAGACCGGGGCCGTCTGGTTCGGCGGGTAGACCCTCAGGTTCGTCGCCCGGACCGGACTGCACGTGCTGGCCGGGAAGTTCAGCGCGTCCACCACCTGCAGCACGGCGGTGGCCGCCGCGCCCGGGGCCAGCGTGACCAGCTTGACCGGCGCGGTGGTATCACGCTCGGCGGCCAGGCCGACCTGGGTGTACGGCGGGCTGGTCACCAGCGACACGCCGGGATAGCCGTACAGCGTGCACGCGGCGTTCGAGGCGTTGGTGAAGCTGATCACCTGGTACACGCCGCCGGCGTAACCCTGCGAGAGCCCGAGCTTCACCGTCAGCGTGCTGGTCCGGCAGGCCGGCGGCGCGGTCGGGGGCGGGGTCAGGGTCGGCGAAGGCGCCGCGGCCGGGGTACTGCCGGGGGCAGCCAGGGCGGGGCTGGAGCTGACCGTGACGGCCTTGGAGCTCGGCGCGGTGGTCGTCGAGCTGCTTGACGACGCGCAGCCGACCGCCGCGGCGATGCAGACGAGCGCCGCGACGGCGGCCAGCGGGCCGGCCGGCCTTCCCGCGCCCGGCTTTCCCGTCCCGGGACTGACAGCACATGACTTCACGGCCGTACCCTCCCTAGCGTCGACGCCTCACGCCGCGCCAGGCCCGGGAGCCTCGCCCCGGGGTAACGACGCCGCTAATCATCAGACGGCGCCCGCGCGAGTTGGGTTTCACCCAGTTACCGCCGGCCACACGATCGAGTTACGAGGTGCCGCCCGAGCCGGCCTGGACCGCGCTGATGAACAGGGTCTGGACCGGCTGGGCGCACACCTCCGACGCGTCGGCCAGGTACACCGGGGCGGTCTGGTTCGGCGGGTAAATGCGCAGGAAGGCCGCCTTGGTCGGGCTGCAGGTCGCGGTCCCGAAGTTCAGCGCGTCGACGACCTGCAGCACGGCGCTGGCGGTCGCGCCGGAGGCCAGCGTGATCACCTTGACCGGCGTGGTGCTGCTGCGCTGGGCGGCCAGGCCGATCTGGGTGTACGGCGGGGCGGACACCAGCGAGACGCCCGGGTAGCCGTACAGGGTGCACGTGCACGCCGAGGTGTTGGTGAAGACGATGGTCTGGTCCACGCCGCCCGCGTAACCCGTTCGAGGGCCCCAGCGCTCACGTTCAGGCCGCTGGTCGCGCAGGGTGATGGACCGGTCGCGGCCGGGGACAGCGACGAGGCGGGTGCCGGTGGCCGGTGCGGTGTTGCTGCCCGGGCGGCCGGGCTGGACGGCTCGGCGAGCTCGCAGGCGTGGATGGCGAGCTGGACGACGACGAGCAACCGGCCACCGCGGCGAGGACGATCAGCGCCGCGGCCGTGCCTCGGATCCCGCTACCTGAACGTCGACCCTGGGAAACACTGCCGTGCCTCCTATCTCGTGGCGCCACATGCGCCGTCCCGCAAATTATGACTGGTCGGCGGGCACGCCGGTTGGAGCCGGGCTGTAGGTCACGCTGGCGGTCGGCCTGCCGCGATCACGTTTCGGTGACGGGGGCAGGCACCACGGCCCGTTCGGCAGAAAAAGAAAATGAATCAGGCGGGCAGGTGCGCGGCGACCTCAGCCGCAGCGGCGGGGCCGTAGGCCGCGGCGAAGCGGTCGGTCAGGGGGCCGGGCTTGAGGTTGTACTCCTGCGGGCCGGTCGCTTCCAGGGCGTGCACGGCCATCAGGTTGCCGAGCTGAGCGCAGCGCTCCCGGGACAGGCCCCACGCGACGCCGGCCAGGAAGCCGGAGCGGAACGCGTCGCCCGAGCCGGTCGGGTCGACCGGCTGCGCATCCGGCACGGCCGGCACGTGCACCGGCGGCTGCCCAGACTGCTCGACCCGCGCGCCGCCCGGGCCCAGGGTGGTGATCCTGACCTTGACCCGGGCCAGGATCTCCGCGCTGGTCCAGCCGGACTTGCGCTCGATCAGCGCTTCCTCGTACTCGTTGCCGAACAGGTACTCGGCGCCGTCGACCAGCGCGCGTACCTGCTCGTCGTCGAGGATCCGGGCCAGCTGCTGGGACGGGTCGGCGGCGAACTTCAGGCCGGCCTGGCGGCACTCCGCGGTGTGCACCACCATGGCCGCCGGGTCCCCGGCTCCGATGATGACCAGGTCGATGCCGCCGTGTTCGGCGGCCAGGGACGCGACCTTGATCTCCGCGTCCTCGGCCATCGCACCCGCATAGAACGAGCCGATCTGGTTCCCGTCCGCGTCGGTGGTGCAGACGAAGCGCGCGGTGTGCCTGAGCAGCGACTCGCGGACCCCCGCGGTGCGCACCCCGTGCTCTTCCAGCCAGTGCCGGTAGTCCGTCGAAGTCGGCCCCGACCGCGCCGACCAGCAGCGGTTGCAGGCCGAGCACGCCCAGACCGAAGGCGATGTTGGCCGCCACGCCGCCGCGGCGGATGGCCAGGTCGTCAACGAGGAACGAGAGCGAGACCTTGTCCAGCTTGTCCGCGATGAGCTGGTCGGTGAATTTGCCTGGGAACGTCATCAGGTGGTCGGTTGCGATCGACCCCGTGACGGCGATGCGCACGGCGGATAATCCGGCGGGCGTCAGTGGAAGGAGTCGCCGCAGGCGCAAGAACCCGTGGCGTTCGGGTTGTCGATGGTGAAACCCTGCTTCTCGATCGTGTCGACGAAGTCGATCGTCGCGCCCATCAGGTACGGGGCGCTCATCTTGTCCGTCACGACCTGCACGCCGCCGAAGTCGGCGACGATGTCGCCGTCGATCTCGCGTTCGTCGAAGTAGAGCTGGTAGCGAAGCCCCGAGCAGCCACCCGGCTGGACCGCGATGCGCAGCCTCAGGTCGTCCCGGCCCTCCTGCGCGAGCAAGCCACTCACCTTGGCGGCCGCGCCCTCGGTCAGGACGATGCCCTCTGTGGCCTCTTGCTGAACAGTCACCTTAGCTCCCGCCTGGTTCGTGTGCCGCATGGCTGCGGCGTGGGGGACCCCACGTGCAATCCCAACGATAAGCGGTGCGGGCGCATTCCAGCCACTCGCACCGGAGTCCTTCTATAGCCCGGGGGCGCCCCAGACGGGGAACCAGCGGGCCAGGTCCGGCTCGAACTTCAGGTCGTCGACCGATGACCCCCTTGACCTGCAGCTCCAGCGCGTTGTCCCGGCGCTCGCCGTCCAGCGGCGCGAACGGGTAGAACGTGCCCCGCTTGTACAGGTAGATCAGGCCCAGCCGGCGCTCCGGAGTCGTCGCGGAAGGCGACCAGCGTGCACAGCAGCTGCGGGCCGAAGCCGGCGTCGACCAGCGAGGAGTTGACCGCGTGCAGGTCGGTGACCAGGGCGTCGAGCTGGTCGGACATGTGCGAGCTGACCAGCCAGGTGAAGCCGTAGGAGTCCTTGGTCACCTCGACCGGCAGGCCGCCTTCCTTCCCGGAGTCCATGTCGAGCAGCTCCTGCACTTCCTTCTGCACGTCGGAGAAGGACCGGCCCTCGACCGGGCGGAAGCACACCGAGCCGGAACCGGTGGGCTTGAACCCGGTTCCGGCCTCGAGCGTGATCGCCGCCGACGGCAGCGCGAACAGGTCATCCAGCTTGGGCGGGACCGGCTTGGTCCGGCCCAGCAGGGTGTCCAGGAAGCCCACTCGCTACGTCCTTACTGGCGCTGGTTGAGCTGTTGCTGGACCTTGTCCAGCTCGGCCAGCCTGCGCTCGAGGCTCGGGTGGGTGGAGAAGATGGTGGACAGGTTCTTCTTCCCGCCGCCGGTCGTCAGGTGCGCGGCCGGCGCGAAGAAGAACGCGTTCAGCGGCTCGGCGCTGCGCAGGTCCTTGGTCGGGATCCTGTTGATGCCCTCGCTGACCTTGACCAGCGCGCTCTTCAGTGCGCTGGGCTGACCGGTGAGCAGCGCGCCGCTGCGGTCCGCGGCCAGCTCACGGTACCGGGACAGCATCCGGATGAGCAGGAAGCTGATCGCGTACACGGCGATGCTCACGCCCATGATGATGAACAAGATGTAGCCCGCGCCGCCGTTGTTGTTGCTGCGGCCACGGCCGCCGCCGCCGAACAGCTCGCCGTAGAAGGAGAACCTGATCAGCAGCGCGGCGACGACACCCAGGAACGACGCGATCGTCATGACCTGGACATCCTTGTGCGCCACGTGCGACATCTCGTGGGCGATGACGGCCTCGAGTTCCTCGGGCGTGAACCTGGGGCTCATCATCTCGGTGGTCACGCAGAGGACGGCCTTGTCGGCGTTGCGCCCGGTCGCGAAGGCGTTCGGCAAGCGGGATGGGGCGATGGCGATCCGCGGCTTGGGCATGTCGGCCAGCGCGCACACCCGGTCCACGATGCCGTGCAGGTACGCGGCCTCTTTCCCGTCGTTCGGACCGACCACGACCGCGCGCGCCGTGCTGAGCGCGATCTTGTCGGAGTAGAACAGTGACCCGATGGCGAAGCCGCCAGCGAGAACGACCGCGAACAGCACGATCACGGCGTCGGACGCGTGGGTCGCCGCCCCGATGCCGATGATCGCAGCGATGAATCCGACAAACACCAGCCCGAGCAGGAACATCGTCGCGGTCATCCGCGCCGTCAGCCCCCGGTCAGGCGCATACCTGGTACGCGCCGCCATGGCGCCACCTCCGTTCGGCCCCGGTCGGGTTGTTGCCCTCCGGGTGCCACCAGCATTACCTAGCTGAAATGTATCCGACGGATGCTGAGCTTTAGCTGAACGATGTCCGCAAGTCTGCTCTGGGCTATTCCGGCTGGTGAGGATCCCCGTACGTCCTCGGATCAGCCAGGGTTTCAGCCTGGGATCAGGCCTTCGTCCGTGAGCAGCTTGCGTACCTCGTCCATGCTCGAGTCCTCGTGAGGAAGGATCAGCTCCGACGATTCAAGGATATCCGGGGGCAACGGTGATCCATGCGCCCGAACCTGGGCCAAAAGGTTGGTCAGCGCGTCGGTGAAGGCGGCTTCGTCGCGGTGCTCGACCGCGGTCTCGAGGGCGGCGTCAAGCTGGTTGAGCTCGGCGGTGGCCGCGTCGTCGACCCGGAACTGGCCCTCGCCGAGGATCCTGACAATCACGATCTGTCACCATCCTGCGGCTCGTCCTGCAGACCGGGCAGGTCGGAGACGGGCAACCCGGCGGGCTGGGCCTGCTGAGGCTGCTGGGCCTGCTGAGGCTGCTGGGTCTGCTCATCCTGCTGGGGCTGCTGCGGCGGGGCGTACTGGGGAGGCGCCGGCGGCGCGTACGGTCCTTGCTCCTGCTGCGACTGCTGGGGTGCCTGGTATCCCTGGTTCGCCTGGGTTCCCTGGCCGGCGCCGTTCTGCGCGCCGCCCTCGAGCTGCTTGGGGGCGGCTCGCGGTGATCTCGCCCTTGAGCATGGCCAGCTCCCGCTCGACGTCGCTGCTGGCGCTCATCATGTCCAGCTCGGACTGGATGTCGTCGCGCCGGCCGCCCACGGCGTCGTCGAGCGCGCCGGAGGCCATCAGCTCGTCGATCGCGCCCGCCCGGGCCTGCATCTGGGCAGTCTTGTCCTCGGCGCGCTGGATCGCCATGCCGACGTCGCCCATCTCCTCGGAGATGCCGGAGAACGCCTCGTTGATCCTGGTCTGCGCCTCGGCCGCGGTGTAGGTGGCCTTGATGGTCTCCTTCCTGGTGCGGAAGGCGTCCACCTTGGCCTGCAGGCGCTGGGAGGCGAGGGTCAGCTTCTCTTCTTCGCCCTGCAGCTGGGCGTACTGCGTCTGCAGTTCGTCCAGCTGGCTCTGCGCCGACGACTTGCGCCCGAGCGCCTCCCGGGCGAGGTCCTCCCGGCCCATCGAGAGCGCCTTGCGCGCCTGGTCCTGGAGCTTGTTCGACTGCTGCTGTAGCTGGTTCATCTGCAGCTCGACGCGCTTGCGCGACGTGGCGACGTCCGCTACCCCGCGGCGGACCTTCGTCAGCAGTTCGAGCTGCCGCTGGTAGGAGTAGTCCAGGGTCTCACGCGGGTCTTCCATTTTGTCCAGGGCCCTATTGGCCTTGGCCTTGAAGACAAGTGAGACTCGCTTCATCACGCCCATACGCGCGGCCGTCCCCTTCATTTACATCCACGCCGCCGACGTGGCCGCGCGACCGGGCCGAGGGTGGCCTGGCACCCGGCTAGACGGCGGACGAGCCCGTGCGACTAGTCGGATTCCACCCTACGCGGTCGCCGGCATGCGAGCTACCACGTCGCGGTCGGCGGGTAATCGTCGGGGGTAATACAGGACTAAGCTATGCGCGTGTTCCGACGCCGTAGCGCCGGGGCGACGGACGGCACGGCCCAGGATTCCCCGGGCGCGCAGAGCCCGGACGGCCCGGCAGAAGCCAAACAGCCTCGTTCCCCCGCCGAGGCGGCCAAGGGGCGGCCCACGCCCAAGCGCAGTGAGGCCGAGCGCAATCGCCGCCAGCCGATCTCCGGATCCCGGGATCCGGCGCCGGCCACGCCGCGCACCCCCGAGGAGAAGACCAGGGCCCGCGGCGACCGGGCGCGCAAGTACGAGGCGATGAAGCAGGGCGAGTCGTGGGCGCTCAACCCGCGCGACCGCGGCCCGGCCAAGGCGCTGGCCCGTGACTACATCGACTCCAAGCGCCGGATCAGCGAGTACTACATGTACATCCTGGTGGTCCTGCTCGCCGCCGTGTTCCTGCGCAACAAGACCGAGCAGCAGTACATCTCGCCGCTGGTCCTGGTGCTGGTCGTGATCATCCTCATCGACGCCCAGGTCATCCGGCGCAGCCTGCGCAAGCTGGTCGGCGAGCGGCTGCCGGGCGAGTCCACCCGGGGCCTGACCATGTACGCGGTGATGCGCGCGCTGCAGATCCGGCGGTTCCGGATGCCGGCCCCGCGGGTTCGGCCGGGAGACAAATTCTAAGATCGGAGATCATGGACTACCGGCACCTCGGCCAGAGCGGCCTGAAGATCAGCGAGATCGCGTACGGAAACTGGATCACCCACGGTTCCCAGGTGCAGGAGCAGGCCGCCGCCGCGTGCGTGCGCGCCGCGCTCGACGAGGGCATCACCACCTTCGACACCGCCGACGGGTACGCGAGCGGGCGGGCCGAGGAGGTCCTCGGGCGGGCCCTGCACGGCGTACGGCGCGAGTCCATCGAGATCTTCACCAAGGTGTACTGGCCCACCGGCGACGGGCCGAACGACCGGGGCCTGTCGCGCAAGCACATCACCGAGTCCCTGCACGCCTCGCTGCGCAGGCTGGGAACGGACTACCTCGACCTGTACCAGGCGCACCGGTACGACCACGAGACCCCGATCGAAGAGACCATGCGCGCCTTCGACGACCTGGTCCGGGCGGGCAAGGTGCTTTACGTGGGCGTCTCGGAGTGGCGCGCCGAGGAGATCTCGGCCGCGCTGCGGGCGGCCGGCGAGCTCGGCCTGGACCGGATCGTGTCGAACCAGCCGCAGTACAACATGCTGTGGCGGGTCATCGAGGCCGAGGTGGTTCCGCTGTGCGAGAAGGAGGGCATCGGCCAGATCGTGTTCTCGCCCATCGCGCAGGGCGTGCTGACCGGCAAGTACCGTCTCGGTGACCCGCCGCCGGCGGACTCGCGCGCCACCGATCCGTCGGGTTCGGGCTTCATCAAGCGGCTGCTGCGCGATGACGTGCTCACCGCGGTGCAGCGTTTGTCGCCGATCGCGGCCGAAGCCGGGCTCTCGATGGCGCAGCTGGCGGTGGCCTGGACGCTGCAGAACCCGAACGTGTCCGCGGCCATCGTCGGCGCCACCCGGCCCGAGCAGGTGCGGGAGAACGTGAAGGCGTCGGGCGTGCGGCTGGACGCGGGCCTGATGAGCCGGATCGACGAAGCGCTGGGCGACGTGGTCGTGCGCGACCCGGCCCTTACCGAGAGTCCGCGCGTCCGTCCCTAGTCGTCGTCCTGGTTTCAGTCTTCCGGGTGCAGGCTCATCGGGCCGTATTCGGCCCGGGAGTCCTCCAGCAGCGTGACCTGGTCCACGCCGACCGCGAGCAGCGCACGCCAGTTCTCGCCGAGCCAGCTCTCCGCGTCGCCCTGGCTGACGAAGATCGCCTCTTGCAGGTCATCGGCGGCAACCGGAGTGCCGTCCGCCTTCTCGTAGCGCCACGTCCAGGGCATCGATGCCACGCCTCTCTTGCCGTCTGCGTTCAGCCTGCGCGGCCGGTGCGGCCCGTTCGGGCGGTGCGGCCGGTTCGGGCCCCAAGGTTAACGCGTGAGACAGGCGAGGGTGATCGTTACCGTGCGGGCGCGCGAGATAAGGCGCAGAAGAGGATGGCCCAGACGGCCTTGCCGCGGCCGGTCACCGGGCTCCAGCCCCAGACGTCGCTCAGCGCGTCCACCATCTGCAGGCCGCGCCCGGCTTCCTCGTTCCGGTCGGGCATCCTGAGCACCGGCGCGATGTCGGACGGATCGAGCACCGCGCACATGACCTCGCCGGTCCGGCGCAGCAGGCGCAGGCCGAGGGACTGCCCGGGAAGAGCCGCCCGGGCCGCGTGCGAGACCGCGTTGGCCACGAACTCGCCGACGATCGCCTCGGCGTCGTCGGCCAGCGTGGCCAGGCCCCATTCACGCAGGGTGTTCCGGGTGAAGCGGCGCGCGGCCCGCCCGGACTGAGCGCTGACGCCGAGCGGGCAGGCCGCGACGGCGGGCGAATCCCACCAGTCCGAGGGCATCCGGACCACCCGCGGGCGGCCCGGCGCGCATTGCAACCTCGAGCTCAGATCCAGGGGCCGACGGAAGGCAGGATCAACCTTCGTACGTGTCGGCAACCCTACGTGGCTCATGCCCATTCGCGACCCCGCGAAGCGTTATGCGCCAACCCCGGCTGGTCGACGCATTTGACATCCTGCCCGAGATCCGGCACTTCATGCAAGACCATTTGCACGTTCATTTGTAACGTGCACCTGCGTCGGTCACTTTTTGCGGACGCTACACAAGTAAAGTGCGGACCCTGGGCAGGGCCCAAGCCGTGATCGCTGTGACAGGGAGCCGCTGATGCTGGTCGCAGGCGTCGACTCATCCACCCAGTCCACCAAGGTGCTGCTGTGCCAGGCCGAGGACGGCACCGTGGTCGGGCAGTCCAGCGCCCCGCACCCGGACGGCACCGAGTGCCATCCGGAACTGTGGTGGCAAGCCCTGGGCGAGGCGGGACGCGGGCTGCTGGACCGGGCCGACGCGATCGGGGTGGCGGCCCAGCAGCACGGCATGGTGGTGCTGGACGAGGCGGGCCAGGTGATCCGGCCCGCGCTGCTGTGGAACGACATGCGGTCCGCGCCGCAGGCGGCGGCGCTCATCGCCGAACTCGGCGGGCCAGCCGAGTGGGCCCGGCGGACCGGGAGCGTCCCGACGGCGTCGTTCACGGTGACCAAGTTGCGCTGGCTGGCCGAGCACGAACCGGCGTTTGCCAAGCGCGCGGCGCACGTGCTGCTCCCGCACGACTGGCTGACCTGGCGGCTGACCGGTGCGCACGGCGGCGACGGCGCGCGCGGTGGGCCGGTGGAGGCGGCTACGGATCGCGGCGACGCCTCGGGGACTGGCTACTTCTCCCCGGCTTTGAGCAAGTGGCTGCCGGAGATCGCCGAGGCCGCGCTCGGTCACGCGGTGGGACTGCCGAGGCTGGCGGCCCCGGCCGAGATCGTGGGCCGGACACCGGGCGGCGCAGCGTTGTCCGCAGGGACCGGTGACAACATGGGCGCCGCGCTCGGCCTGGGCGTGGGGCTGGGTGAGGTGGTCGTCTCGATCGGCACCTCGGGCACCGCGTACGCGGTCGCGGCCGAGCCCGCGGCCGACGAATCGGGCCTGGTGGCCGGGTTCGCCGACGCCACCGGGCGGTTCTTGCCGCTGGTGGCCACGGTGAACGCCGCGCGGATCCTGACCGTGACGGCCCGCCTGCTCGGCACCGACCCCGCGGGCCTGTCCCGGCTCGCGCTCGCCGCGCCGGCCGGGGCGGGCGGCCTGACCCTGCTGCCCTACCTGGACGGCGAGCGATCCCCGAACCGGCCCGACGCCAGCGGCGTGCTGCGCGGCCTGACCAGCACCAACACCACGCCGGAGAACCTGGCGCGGGCCGCGGTCGAGGCCTTGCTGTGCTCGCTCGCGGACGCCATCGGCAACCTCGCCGACTGCGGGATCACCGCGCAGCGGGTCATCCTCATCGGTGGCGCCGCCCGGTCCGCAGGCCGTGCGCCGGATCGCCCCGGCCATCTTCGGGGTGCCGGTGACCGTGCCCCCGCCCGCCGAGTACGTGGCGCTCGGCGCGGCCCGGCAGGCGGCCTGGGCGCTGTCCGGGGCCGAGTCGCCGCCGCAGTGGCCGCTGCCGGACTCCGAGCGCCGAGTACACCGCCGAGCCCGTGCCGCTGGTCCGCGAGCGCTACGCCGCCCTCCGCGACGCCACCGTCGGCTGGGGCCCCTGAGGCATGCGGGGCGCTTGGGGCTTACGCCGGGGCGGCGAGGCTTCTGGTGCGGGTGGCGAGGGCTGGAGGCTGACGAGCGGGGCCGAAAGTTCGCCGAAAGTTGCTATGGTCATGGCGGCGGGCGGCGGGCGTGAAAGCATGGGGACAGGATCAGTAGCAACAGGAAGGAACGCCGGGTGAGCACGGATTACGTCCCCACGCGTGAGGACCGCTTCTCGTTCGGAATCTGGACGGTCGGATGGCAGGGCGTGGATGTCTTCGGGACGGCCGTGCGGCCGCCCATGCCCGCCGAGCGGGCCGTGTACAAGCTGGCCGAACTCGGCGCGTACGGGGTCAACTTCCACGACAACGACGTATTCCCGTTCGACGCCACGCCCGCCGAGCGGGACGAGCGCATCGGCGCGTTCCGCAAGGCGCTGGCGGAGACCGGGCTGGTGGTGACGACCGCGACGACGAACCTGTTCGGCCACCCGATGTTCAAGGACGGGGCGTTCACCGCGAACGAGCGGGAGATCAGGCGGTTCGCGCTGGCCAAGGTGATGCGGAACCTGGACCTGGCCGCGGAGCTGGGCGCCCGCACCTACATCTTCTGGGGCGGGCGCGAGGGTGCCGAGTCCGGCGCCTCCAAGGACATCCGGACCGCCCTGGACCGGTACGCCGAAGGGCTGGACGTGCTGTGCGCGTACGTCCGGGAGCAGGGCTACGACATCCGGTTCGCGATCGAGCCGAAGCCGAACGAGCCCCGGGGCGACATCCTGCTGCCGACCGTGGGTCACGCGCTGGCGTTCATCAACCGGCTCGCGGACCCGGAGATGGTCGGGGTGAACCCCGAGATCGGGCACGAGGAGATGGCCAGCCTGAACTACGCGCACGGGATCGCGCAGGCGCTGTGGCACGGCAAGCTGTTCCACATCGACCTGAACGGGCAGAACGGCCCGCGCTACGACCAGGACCTGCGGTTCGGCGCCGGGAACGTGCGCGGCGCGTTCTGGGTGGTGGACACGCTGGAGGCGGGCGGCTATTCCGGGCCGGTCCACTTCGACTACAAGCCGCCGCGCACCGAGGACGACGAGGGCGTCTGGGTGTCGGCCGCCGCGTGCATGCGCAACTACCTGATCCTGCGGGCGAAGGTCCGGGCGTTCCGGGCCGACCCGGAGGTGGCCGAGGCGCTGCGCGCCAGCGGGGTCGGGCAGCTCGGCTCGCCGACGCTCGCCCCCGGTGAGACCTGGCGCGACGTGCGCGAGGCGACCGCTGACGTGGACGCGCTGGCCCGGCGCGGCCTGGCCTACGAGCACCTGGACCAGATCGCGCTGGAATACCTGTACGGCGTGCGCTAGAACGCCGCGGCGTCCGCGCGGCAGACCCGCGAACGCGTCGCCGAGGCGGCGCAGCGGCTCGGCTTCGGTGCGGCGGCCTGACCTCGGGGGGTCAAGGGCTAGGCGTCGGCGGCCGGCTCATCACCGCGGCTGGCGCGCGCGGCCGTTCTGGCCTGCGCGGCCACCTGCATCATGTGACGCTGCGAGCGCACCTGGAAGAACACGATCACGACGACCAGCCCGAGCGAGATCCACAGCCCGTAGTGCGAGATGGCCTGCGCGACCACGACCGCGTGGTGGCCCAGCGCGTAGCCCAGGCCCGCCAGCAGGCCCGCCCACAGCAGCGACCCGATGGCGTCCAGGATGAGGAACGTGACCAGCCGCATCCCGGCCCAGCCGACCACCACGTAGATGATCGCGGTCGGGATGGGCAGGAACGGGGCGACGATCACGGCGGGCCAGGTGAACTTCCAGCCCCAGCGCTGCACCCGTCCCATGTACCGGCCGCCGCGGTTGCGCCGGCCGGACAAGATCGCGATGAGGCGCTCGCCCCACAGCCGGCCCGCCCACCAGTAGAGCACGTCGAACTTCATCAGCCCGGGAATGGCGGCCAGCAGCACGACGACCAGCGACCCGTGCCCGACCCGGACGAACGCCGCGGCGGAGATGATCGCCGCGGTGTTCCCGTTCAGCACCTCGAGCAGCACCGGGTGGGTGCCGACCAGCGGAGCCACGAACGGCAGCAGGGCCCAGTAGTAGATGCCGCTGAGCACGATGCCGGCCCAGAGCAAGATGTCCACCCGGCGCGGCTTGCCGGACCACGGCAGCCGCGGGTCATCCCACGTCCCGTCCGGGCCGCCCGCGGCCTGCGCCGACGCCTCGGCTCTGTGGCTCCGCGGTTCCGTGGGGGTTGACCCCCCGTGCCCCTGGGCCTGCGGCTGCGGATCGGCCCCCGGGGCTCCCCCGACTTCTCGGGTCACAGCCTCCTCGTCCACCCGGTCACGGTACCCCGAAACACGGGTAATTCCATCTTTGACCGAACGGGCCGTGCCGCTCCGCGAATGCCGCTTGCGGGCCAGGCCGCTGATCGCCGGACTGGCATGCGCCATGATGCTGCACGTGACCGACGATCCATACGCCGTGGCGGCGGCCAGCGCCGCCCGCCTCACCGCCCTGGCCGGACGGCCCGATGTCGCCGTGGTGCTCGGCTCGGGCTGGGCCCCGGCCGCCGACGCGATCGGCCCCGCCGAGGCCGAGGTCCCGCTGACCGAACTGGGCGGGTTTCCCGAGCCCACCGTGGCCGGGCACACGCCCACGGTGCGTTCGGTCAGCGCCGGGCCGCTGCGGGTGCTGGTATTCCTCGGCCGGGTGCACCTGTACGAGGGGCTGCCACCCGCCACCGTGGTGCACGGGGTGCGCACCGCGGTCTGCGCGGGCGCCCGGGTGGTGGTGCTGACCAACGCGGCGGGCGGCATCCGGTCCGGGCTCACGGTCGGGGAGCCGGTGCTGATCAGCGACCATCTCAACCTGACCGGCAAGTCCCCGCTGACCGGGCCCGCGCCGTCGGTCGGCCAGCGGTTCGTCGACCTGACCGACCTGTACTCGCCGCGGCTGCGCGCGCTGGCCCGGGAGGCCGACCCGAGCCTGGCCGAGGGCGTGTACGCGATGCTGCCCGGACCGCACTACGAGACCCCGGCCGAGATCACCATGCTGGGCCGGCTCGGCGCGGACCTGGTCGGGATGTCGACCGCCCTGGAGGCGATCGCCGCACGCCAGCTCGGGGCCGAGGTGCTCGGCATCTCGCTGGTCACGAACCTGGCCGCGGGCCTGGCCGGGCACGGCCTGAGCCATGCCGAGGTAGTCGAGGCCGGCCAGGCCTCGGCCAGCCGGATGGGCGCGCTGCTGGCCGGGATCCTGCCCCGCGTCTAGGCTCGCGTCTGGGCTCGCGTCTGGGCTTGCGTCTTCAGGCCGGGACGTGGTCGGCGAGCAGCGCGTGGTGGTCGGCGTCGTCCAGCGGATCGGCGTGGACCACGGCGGCGGCCAGGTGCGGGATGGCGTGGATGAGCCGGTGCTCGGCGCTGACCGCGACCGCGTGGGCCTCGATCACCGAGCAGTGCGGGTCGACCAGGATCGCGCACTCGGCCCGGAGCCTGCGCCCGACCCAGCGCAGCCGGACCGGCTCGGCGCCCAGCACCCCGGGGGTCGCCCGCAGGGTCGCCTCGGCCGTGTCGGTCACCGCCGGGTCGACGCTGTCCATCAGCCGCGCGCCGATGTCGCGGGCCGCCTGCCAGCCCACGGTGAGGATGGCGACCGTGATCGCCAGCCCGACCACGGGGTCGGCCCAGGTCCAGCCGAGCGCCATCCCGCCCGCCCCGACCAGCACGGCCAGCGAGGTAAACCCGTCGGCGCGGGCGTGCCGGCCGTCGGCGACCAGCGCGGCGGAGCCGATCCGGCGCCCGGTCCGGATCCGGTAGCGGGCCACCAGTTCGTTGCCGGCGAAGCCGAGGACGGCCGCGGCGGCCACGGCGGCCAGGTGGGTGACCGGCTGCGGGTGCAGCAGCCGCTGGACGGCGGCGAACGCGGCCACCGCGCAGGAGATCGCGATCACGGCGACGATGGCCATGCCGGCCAGGTCCTCGGCCCGGCCGTAGCCGTAGGTGTACCGGCGGGTCGGACGGCGCCGGGCGAGCATGAAGGCCACCCCGAGCGGGACCGCGGTCAGCGCGTCGGCCGCGTTGTGCAGCGTGTCGCCGAGCAGCGCGACCGAGCCCGACAGCGCGACCACCACCGCCTGCGCGGCCGCCGTGGCGGCCAGCCCGGCCAGCGAGATCCACAGCGTGCGCCAGCCGTCCGCGGAGGCCTCCAGCGCCGCGTCGGTCCCGTGGTCGTGCGAGTGCGGCCGGATCGCGTGCCCGACGCGGTGCCCGAGGGCGTGCAGCCGCCGCGGGTGCGGGTCCGGGAGTGCACGGTGTGCGTGGTGCGGGTGCGCGTGCCGCGATGGCGTGCTCGTCGCTCATGCCCCCAGCATCGGCGAAAAACCTCATCGCAGCACCTCGACACCAGCCAGCGCCTCGCTGGTGCAACTCATTGGCAGGACCCGGCGGCGGGCACCCACGCTCCGTTCGGTAAAAAAGGACTATGACGATTGGTGATGGGGCTCACCTGGCGGTACCGGAGACGGCCGGGCGGATGGCCGCGGCCGCGGGCGCGTTCCTGGCCGCGCTTAACGAGGCGCAGCGCAGCCGGGCGTGCTTCGCGTTCGGCGAGGAGCGGCGCGACTGGTCGTTCCTGCCTGCGCTGGATCGCGACGGCCTGCCGATCGGCGCGCTGGACGACGGCCAGCGCCGGCTCGCGCACGAGCTGATCGCGGCCGGCACCAGCCTGCCCGGGTACGCCAAGGTCGTCTCGGTGATGGCCATGGAGCACGTGCTGCGGGCGCTAACGCCGGGGCTGGCCGACCTGTTCGATCCCGAGCGGTACAGCTTCAAGGTGTTCGGGTCGCCGGATGAGGAGGCGTGGGGCTGGCAGGTGGCCGGGCATCACGTGTCACTCAACTTCACCATCGTCGACGGCCGGTGGGTGTCGCCGACCCCGTGCATGCTCGGCGCCGAGCCCGCGTCCTACGGGCTGCTCGCCCCGCTGGCCGACGACGAGGAACTCGGCTTCCGGTTCGTGAACTCGCTGGACGCCGCGCAGCGGCAGGCCGCGATCATCCACCACCGCCCGCCGCCGGATCTGGCCGCCCGGATGGTGCCCAAGATCGGCGAGGTCGAGCGGCCCGACGCGGTGTTCTTCCCCGAGCCGGACTACGTGATCAGCGAGGAGGAGCGCGATGTCCTCAGCTATGTGCGCTCGGCGCCGAAGGGCATCCCCGGTTCCGCGCTGAACCGGATCCAGCTCGACGACCTGGCCGGGCTGGTCGGGTCGTTCGCGCGGCGGCTGCCCGACGAGGTGGCCGGGGCGCAGCTGCACGACCTGGAGCGGGCCGGGCTGGACAACCTCTGCTTCGCGTGGGCGGGCGGCACCGAACCGGGGCAGCGGCACTACTTCCGGGTCCAGGGGCCCGACGCTGCTCATCGAGCACGACAACACGCAGGGGAACGGCAACCACATCCACTCGGCGTGGCGCAACCCGGCCGACGACTTCGGCGACGACGTGCTGGCCGAGCACTACCGCCTGCACCACGCCGGATAGAGGCCGGCATGGCTTTATTTCGTTTGGCAGCGGCTCACCTGGCGGCGAGGGCTAGGGTGGCGGCTTCGCGGAGCGGCCTGGGCGGCGGCTTCGTGGGCGGCGGCTTCGTGGGCGGCGGCTTGGGCGGCGAGGCGCTCGCCTTGGCGGCGGGCGCGGCGGCCGTAGAGGACCATCCACAGGGCCAGGAGGCCGCCGACGGCGTAGGGCATCACCTTGGAGACGGCCAGCGCGGTGCCGGTCGAGGTGGTCTCGACGATGACGATCCTGGCTGCGGCTTCGGCTAGGTAGGTCACGCCCCAGACCACCGTGAAGACCCGGAAGACGTGGCGGAATCCGTAGTACTGCCACAGGCCGTCGAAGTCCCGGCCGCGCGGGGTGTCCGGGCCCATGAACTCCAGGGCGAAGCGGAAGATGAGCGGGCGGCGGGACCGCAGCGAGGCCAGGCACAGCAGGCCGAACACCGCCGTGGGCACCGAGCCTTCCACCAGCACTAGGCGGGCGTTGCCGCTGACCAGGCCGAGGACCGTGCCGACGGCGATCCCGGCGAGCACCAGGGCGCCGACCGCATCCAGGCGCCGGTGCCGGATGAAGCCGCCCAGCACGGCCACGCCGGGTAGGACGCCGCTCAGGACCAGGGCCAATACGGCGCTCAGCCCGGCCGAGCGCAGCATCTGGTAGGCCACCAGGGGGCCGGCGATATCGAAGATCACGATCTGCGCGGCCGACCACAGGCGGCTGCGGTTGCGGTTCGGGGCCGTGGATTGGGTGCTCGTCGTCATGTCCTCAACGCTAGGCAGATGCCGTGCGCTGGCCCAGTGCGACAGCTCCTGTCCTGGGCGTGATGGATGTCATGACCTCGGCGGTGACAGCGGCATCTGGGCTGATCAGGCTCGTGTCGTAGTTGTCGATACGGGACGGATCCTCCGCGTCAGCCCAGTAGGCGGCCTCCTCTGTGTCGTCGAGCTCGTCTTCCTTATCGTCGAGGAGGAGGTAGCGCTCGTAGCACTCTCGGCGCCAGGCCAGACGATCGAACATTGGCTTCTCCCTATCTACGGTGATCGAATCTATGTTCGCCTCTTACGCTAGCACCGGAACGGCATGCGGTCGATCGAGGACGGGGTAAAACCCGGGGTTCACCGCGATAGAGGGGTCAGGTGCCGGTGGGGTGCCAGACGGTTTTGGTTTCCAGGTAGGCGAGCATGCGCTTGAGGCCGGGGGGCTGGGTCCAGTCTTCGGCGGCCCCGTCCTCAGCAGCAGGGCGCAGGACGCGCTTGAGGTTCTCGGCGGCGGCGACGGCCAGGTCGTCGGCCAGCGAATCGGGCGCGCCGGTCAGGTCGATCGCGTTGACGTCCATGTGCGAGGCGAGCCAGGGGGCGACCTCGGCCGTGCGGCCGGTCAGTACGTTGATCACCCCGCCGGGCACGTCCGAGGTGGCCAGCACCTCGGTCAGGGACACCGCGGGCAGCGGGCAGCGCTCGCTGGCCAGCACCACGACCGTGTTGCCGGTCACGACGGCGGGCGCGACGACCGAGACGAAACCGAGCAGGCTGGAGGCCTCGGGGGCGATCACCGCGACCACGCCGGTCGGCTCGGGCAGGGAGAAGTTGAAGAACGGACCCGCCACCGGGTTGGCCGCCCCGCGGACCTGGGCGATCTTGTCGGCCCAGCCGGCGTACCAGACCCAGCGGTCGATGGCCGCGTCCACCACGGCTTCGGCCTGCCGGGCGCCCAGGCCTTCGGCCGCGCGGACTTCGGCGGTGAACTGGGCACGCCGGCCTTCGAGGAGTTCGGCGACCCGGTAGAGGACCTGGCCCCGGTTGTAGGCGGTCGCCGCCGACCAGCCTGCGAACGCCTTGCGCGCGGCGACCACCGCGTCCCGGGCGTCCTTGCGGGAGGCCAGGGCCGCGTTGGCCAAGAACCCGCCCTTGTGGTCGGTCACCACGTAGGACCTTCCGCTCTCCGAGCGGGGGAAGGCCCCGCCGATGTACAGCTTGTACGTCTTGCGCACGGCCAGGCGGGCGGCGGCGCGGCGCGGCCGCGGTGTCAGACATCGAGGTAGGCCTCCAGGCCGTGCCGGCCGCCTTCCCGGCCGTAACCGGATTCCTTGTACCCCCCGAACGGGGAGGACGGGTCGAACTTGTTGAACGTGTTGGCCCACACCACGCCGGCCCGCAGCCGGGAGGCCATCCACAAGATCCGCGACCCCTTGTCGGTCCAGACCCCGGCGGACAGCCCGTACGGGGTGTTGTTGGCCTTCTCGACCGCCTCGGCCGGGGTCCGGAAGGTGAGCACGGACAGCACCGGGCCGAAGATCTCCTCGCGCGCGATGCGGTGCGCCTGCGAGACCCCGGTGAACACGGTGGGCGGGAACCAGAAGCCCTTGACCGGCAGCTCGCACGGCGGCGACCAGCGCTGCGCGCCCTCGGCCTCGCCGACCTCGGACAGCTCGCGGATCTTGGCCAGCTGGGCGGCCGAGTTGATCGCGCCCACGTCGGTGTTCTTGTCCAGCGGGTCGCCCAGCCGGAGGGTGGCCAGCCGCCGCTGCAGCGAGGCCAGCACCTGGTCGTAGACGGACTCCTGGACCAGCAGCCGGGAGCCCGCGCAGCAGACGTGGCCCTGGTTGAAGAAGATGCCGTTCACGATGCCCTCGACGGCCTGGTCGACCGGGGCGTCCTCGAACACGATGTTGGCGGCCTTGCCGCCCAGTTCCAGGGTCACCTTCTTGCGCGTGGGCGCGCAGTCCCGGGCGATTTCCTTGCCCACCTCGGTGGATCCGGTGAACGCCACCTTGTCGATCCCGGGGTGGGTAACCAGGGCTTTGCCGGTTTCGCCGGCGCCGGTGATGATGTTGACCACGCCCGGCGGCAGGTCGGCCTGCTGGCAGATCTCGGCGAAGGTCAGCGCGGTCAGCGGCGTGGTCTCGGCCGGCTTGAGCACCACCGTGTTGCCGCAGGCCAGCGCGGGGGCGATCTTCCAGGCCAGCATGAGCAGCGGGAAGTTCCACGGGATGACCTGCCCGGCCACGCCGAGGGCTCTGGGCGCCTGGCCATAGCCGGCATATTCGAGCTTGTCGGCCCAGCCTGCGTGGTAGAAGAAGTGCGCCGCGACGAGCGGGATGTCGACGTCGCGCGATTCCCGGATCGGCTTGCCGTTGTCGAGCGACTCCAGGACGGCCAGTTCGCGGGATCGTTCCTGGATGATCCGGGCGATGCGGAACAGGTACTTGCCGCGCTCCTTGGCCGGCAGCACGGACCAGGTGCGCTCGTAGGCCCGGCGGGCGGCGGCCACCGCGCGGTCCACGTCGGCCGGGCCCGCCTCGGCCACCTCGGCGAGGACCTCCTCGGTGGCGGGCGAGATGGTCTTGAACGCGCGGCCGTCCGCGCTGGGCGTGAACTCCCCGTTGATGAAGAGCCCGTAGGACTCGCTGCAGGGAGACGACGGACCGCGATTCCGGCGCGGGAGCGTACTCGAACCTGGGCATGTCCGCCCGACCCCCTTATGGCCTGGAACTCTCGGTGGTCAACGCTGGTCAAAACGATACCCGGTGCGGTGCTGACCGACAGGATCCGGTTGGCGGTACGGTGACGGGTATGGTCTGGTTGGGGAGGGTGCAGTGGCCGGGGCGGGCTTAGTACTGCGGGCGGTCGAGATCGGCGGGCCGCTGCGGTGGCGGTGGCTGCTGAGCGACGCGGAGAGCGGCGCGGCACTGGCCGATCACCAGGTGGACCTGGATCCGGGGTCGGCCGAGGTAACGAGGTTCGGCGATCTTTACGGGTATGCGCGCGCCTACGCGGCGCCGGACCGGCGGGTCGCCGATGAGGCGCGGATCGTGGCCGAGGCCGGCGCGTGGGCGGGGCGCGTGCTGCTAGGCGAGGCGGTCGGCGCGGCGATCGCCCGGGCGGCGCGGTCAGGCCCGGTGACGGTGCGGGTGACGGTCCCGCCGGAGGCGGGCCGGGTGCTGAGCTGGCCGCTGGAGCTGGCGTACGTGAACGGCGGGCCGCTGGCGGCTCGGGGGGACGTGACGCTGGTCTACGACATTGCCTCGGAGAGTACCGCCCTCGGCAAGGATGCCGTCTCCGAGGCGTTGCGGGTGCTCGCGGTCTTCTCCCAGCCCACGGAGACCAGCGTGCTGGCGTTGCGGCGGGAACGGTACGCGCTGGGCCGGTTCATCCGGCGGATCGCGGCGCGGCAGCGCGCGAAGGTCGAACTGCGAGTGGTGCAGTACGGGGTCACCAGGGAACTGCTGAAGGAGATCGCCGAGGACGGGGACGGGTGGGATGTGCTGCACCTGTCCGGGCATGGCGGGCGGGGGGTGTTCCTGCTGGAGCATCCCGATGGCACCCCGGATCCAGTGGACACCACGGGGCTGCTGGAGTTGCTGCGTCCGGCCCGGTCGCGGGTGAAGCTGGCGGTGCTGTCGGCCTGCCAGTCCGCGGCCGACACGACCGCGGAGACCCTGCGCCTGGTCGGCCTGACTGACCAGGCGGACGCTATAGAGCAGGAGTCGGCCGATCGGCCGTCAACTGAGGTGACCGGGCTGGCGCGGTCGCTGGTGCGCGAATTGGACTGCGCGGTAGTGGCGATGCGCTACCCGGTCACCGATGAGTTCGCGATCGCGTTCGGCGAGGTGCTGTATGAGCAGCTGCTGGGTCGCGGGCAGCCGGTAGACGTGGCGGCGGCGCGGGCACTGGCCGAGGCGACCGGGCCGGACCCGTCGGCGGCCCGCCCGGCGGTGTCGATCGCGACGCCGGGTGTGTTCGGGGCACGCGCAGCCGGGCTGACGCTCAAGCCGCCGCGCGGGACGCCGGGGCTGGATCCCGCCGAGCAGAGGATGGCGTACTTCCCGCCGGAGCCGGAACGGTTCGTCGGGCGAGCCGCGGCGATGGCAGCGGCGAGCGCGGCCCTGGCCGCTGACAGCGGCCGCACGGCGGTGCTGCTGTACGGGATGGCGGGGGCGGGGAAGACCGCGTGCGCGCTGGAGCTGGCGTACCGCCATCAGGACGGGTTTGCCGCGGCCGCGTTCTGGCAGGCGCCGACCAAGGATGACGAGTGGGCGGGTGCGTTGCCGAGCCTGGCCGCCGCGCTGGAGGTGCAGTTCGGCGACTACGGGTTCGCGATGACCGGGCACATCGGGACGGTGGCCGCGCTGGAGGCGTTTTTGCCGCGGCTGCGGAAGGTCTGGGACGACAGCGGCGTGCTGCTGGTGCTGGACAACCTGGAAACGCTGCTGACCCCGGAGGGGGCCTGGCGCGATCCCCGGTGGAGTTCGCTCATCGGAGCGCTGACCGAGCACGGCGGTGAGTCCCGTCTGGTCGTGACCAGCCGCATCCGGCCCGCTGGGCTCGGCCCGCAGGTGCTGACCTTGCCGGTGCACGCGCTGTCGCTGGCCGAGGCCGTCGCGCTGGCCCGGGAGCTGGCGAACCTGCGCGGGCTGTTGCACGCCGATGCCGGACCGGTCCGCGCCCAGACGGGCGCCGAGGTCGATGCGGACCGGGACCGGGTCCGCCGGGTGCTGCACGTGGTGCAGGGCCACCCCAAGCTGCTGGAGCTGGCCGATGCCGCCGCGGCCGACCGGGAGCGGCTGGACGCCCAGCTGGCCTCGGCCGAGCAGGCCGCGGCCGGGGAGCAGCTGGAGGCGTTCTTCCGGGACGGCGCCAGTACCTTGGACCCGGGCCAGTTCCTGGCCGCGCTGGCCACCTGGACCGGCACCACACTGACCGCGCTGCCGGAGGCGGCGCGGCTGCTGGCACAGTTCCTGGCCTGCGCTGGAAGACGATGACCGTCAGCCCGACATCATCGAGGCGACCTGGCCGGAGTTGTGGCGGCGGCTGGGCCGTCCCGGCGACCCGCCCGATCCTGGGCCGCTGCTGGAGGTGCTCGCCGCTGCCGCGCTGATCCAGCCGGAAGCTCCGCCCGCTCGACGGCGCGCAACAGTCCGCGGCCGGTACCGCGGTGACCCCGGTCAGGTACCGGATGCATCCCGGTGTCGCCGCCGCGATCAGCGCCGCCGCCGCTCAGGTCCGCGACGCCGCTGATGCGGAGCTGGCCGCGTTCTGGCAGGCCGTCGCCTACCAGGCGCGAGCAGCGGGAGGGCGGGGAGGACACCGCGCTGATCGTGGACGCGGGGCTGGCCGCTGCCCCGTACCTGCTGCGCCGCCACGACTGGGACACCGCCAGTACCCTGCTCGAACACGCCATCGTGCGGGATGGGTCACCCGGGGTGATCCAGGCGGCGCTGCCCGCCCTGCGGCGCATCGCCGCCGCCACCCAGGCTCCCAAAGACTCCGCCATCCTGGGCCGCGCGCTCAGGACGGTGGACCCGGCCGAAGGCCGAGCGGCTGCTCCGCGACGCCCTCAACACTGCCGCTGGCAGCGGCGATGACCGGCTCGCCTCCGGCATCGCCGGGGAGCTGGTCAACCTGCTGCGTGATGAGGGGCGGCTGGGCGAGGCGCTGGACCTGGCCGGGCAGATGGCCGGGTATACCCGGCAGGCCGGGCTCGGCCCCTGGACCCAGCTGGCCGACCAGGCGCGGCGGCTGCAGATCCTTTGGCGGATGGGCGAGCACGAGCAGGTCCTGGCCCAGACCGTCGCGCTGCGGGCCCGGATGGCCGAGCTGCCCGCCCGCCCGGCCGACAACGAGACCGTCAACCCGTGGAACGTCCGCGAGGGCATCCTGGACGTCGGCCGCTCCTCGGCGCTGGCGCTAGGCCGGTGGCAGCAGTGCCTGGACCTGAACGCCGAGATCATCGCCAGCCAGCGGCAGCGTGGCGCCGGCCTGCACGAGATCGCCCGCACCCGGTTCAACGACGCCGGGCCGCTGATCCGGCTGGGGCGGCTGGCGCAGGCGGGGCAGCTGCTCGGCGAGTGCCAGCAGGTCTTCGAAGACCACGCTGACACCAACCGGCTCGCCCGGGTCCTGAGCACCCGCGGCATCCTCGAAGGCGTACTCGGGCACCTGGACGCCGCGGCGGAGTTCGAGCGGACCGCGATCCGGCTCCGCTACGCTCGCCCCGACCCCCGCGACATCGCGATCAGCCACTACAACCTCGCCGCCTATCTGGGCGCGGCGGGCGGTCATCCGGCCGTCCAGCGGGCGCACCGGCTCGCCGCCGCCCTCATCTACCAGATCACCGGCATGACCCATAACCTCGCCGGCAGCCAGCGTGCCCTGGCCGCCGAGCTGCGCCAGGACAGCGCTGCCGGGACCGGGGCGCTCCCGGCGACCGTGGCCGAGGTGATCCGGGTCGCGGAGCAGACCGACGGGGTGCGGCTGGGGGACTTGATCGCTGCACTGGAGCCGGATCCGGGAGCGGCCGAGGATGCCCTGGCGCGGCTCCTCCGCGACGCCGCCGATCTGCCTGCTGACGGTGACGCCGCTATCGCCGGGTACTTGGCGCGGTGGGAGCCGGTCATCGCCGCCGTCGCCGCCGCCTGCCGCGGCGACCAGGACGCCGCCGCCCAGCTGGGCCCGTTCCTGGAGGACGGGGCGAGGATCAGGACTGGGCCGCGCTGATCGCGGTGCTGCGCCGCATCCTGGGCGGCGAGCGCGGCGAGGGACTGCTGGACGGCCTGGGCCGCGTCGACACCGCTATCGCTGGCCAGGTCCTGAACCGCCTGGCCGACGATGAGCAGGAACCGCCGCGGTGATCATGTCGCCGCGGAGCCGGGGATGGCCCGGGCTGGCCTGATCATGACGGTTGGCCGCCACGGGACAGCAGGAACGGTACCGGGGGCGCGCGCCACGGCCCGTTCGGCTGAAAAAGAGGCGCCGGCCGGCGCGGGCCGCGGGCGGTGCGCGGTGGCCAGCCCGTGCGGGAGCTTGGCGTGTTTGGGTCAGTCCAGCGTGAAGTAGTCGGGGCCGGAGTAGCGGCCGGTGGCTAGCTTGGTGCGCTGCATGAGCAGGTCGTTCAGCAGGCTGGAGGCGCCGAAGCGGAACCAGTCGGGATCGAGCCAGTCCTCCCCCGCCGTCTCGTTGACCAGAACCAGGTAGCGGATGGCGTCCTTGGCGGTGCGGATGCCGCCGGCCGGCTTGACGCCGACCTGGCGGCCGTGGGTCGCCCGGAAGTCCCGTACGGCCTCCAGCATGACCAGGGTGACCGGGAGCGTGGCGGCCGGGCTGACCTTGCCGGTCGAGGTCTTGATGAAGTCGGCGCCGGCCAGCATGGCCAGCCACGAGGCACGGCGCACGTTGTCCAGCGTGACCAGCTCGCCGGTCTCCAGGATGACCTTGAGGTGAGCCTGGTCCCGGCAGACCTCGCGGACGGCGGCGATCTCGTCGTAGACCAGCTGGTAGTCCCCGGCCAGGAAGGCGCCGCGGTCGATGACCATGTCCACCTCGTCGGCGCCGGCCTCGATCGCGTACTTCGCGTCGGCCAGCTTGACCTCCAGGCTGGTCCGGCCGCTGGGGAACGCGGTGGCCACGCTGGCCACGTGGATGCCGGTGCCCTTGACCTCGGCCGCCGCGAGGTGAGCGAGGTCCGGGTAGACGCAGACCGCGGCGACCTGGGGCGCGGTCGGGTCGGCGGGATCGGGGCGCTTGGCCTTGGCGCAGATGGCCCGCACCTTGCCCGGCGTGTCCTGGCCCTCCAGCGTGGTCAGGTCGATCATCGAGATGGCCATGTCGAGCGCCCACTGCTTGGCCGTGGTCTTGATCGACCGGCTGGCGAGCATGGCCGCCCGGGCCTCCGCGCCGACCTGGTCCACCCCGGGCAGCCCGTGCAGGAACTCTCGCAGCGAGGAGCCCGTTCCGGCCCGGATGTCAACTGGCGCGCTCATCGGCGACTCCCTCCTGCGACCATTCTCACCTACGGTCGCGACCACGAGGTAAGCCACCACCCGACCAGCCCGCGGTCCGGCCGGGCCCCCGTGCCGGCCGGACCATCTGCTAGGACGACCGGCGCCCGCGGAAATTCATCGCGGCGATCGCTAATCACCGGAGCGGCTCCCGCGTAGTAGTGACTGTGAGGCACTGGCTCCTGCGGCGATGCATTGACTACTCTCGTGCCAAGCCATGGCTAGGGAGGGCAATGGACCAGGGTTTCCCGGACGGCGCCCTTCCGGACGATAACCGCCCGGGAGGGTCTCCTACGGAATTGCAGCGGCGAGTCGCGGACGGCGCGGAGCCGCGCACGATTCTGGAGGAGCTTTGGCAAACCATGCAGGCGCGGCTATACGGGTACGGCTGCAAGCGCCTCGGCGGACACCAGCCAGGCCGATGACTTCGTGCAGAAGGTGTTCCTGAAGATGCAGGTGAACTTCGCCAGAATGATCGCGCGCGAGCCGGTCGAGGCGTGGATATTCACGGTGGCCAGGAACGAGATAGTCGACTGGTACCGGGAGCGGGCCAAGATCGATGTGCCCGCCGAAGCAGAACTCCTGGACCGCGACTCGGCCGAGGAATCGTGGCGCATTCCGTTCGAGGAGCAGGTCGAAACGCGGATCGGGGATATCAGGCCGCTGTATGCCTACCTCCGCGCCATTCTCGCGCGGGGCTGGCTGCGCGATGACGACCTGCGCGCCTACTGGCAGGGAATCGTCGAGGAGGTACCCCAGCGGACCCTGGCCGAGCGGTTCGGGGTGAGCCAGGGACGCATCTCCCAGCTGAAGTCGGAGGTCGGGCAGAAGGTGCGGATCGCCCTGTACCTGTCCGAGATCCTGGGCCTGGTCAAGGCTCCGCAGCGGGAGGCCGAGATCCGCTCGCACCTGGAACTGCTGGACCTGGCCGCCGCCCTGACCGCGGCCGATCGCGCGCTGCTGCGGCACGCGGGAGGGGCGGTCCGGCGCGATCCCCTCGGCCAGCCCTACCTGCTGCCCAAGGATGCGGAGCGGGCGATCCAGGCCCGGCCCGCCGGCCGCTCGGCGAGCCTGCGTGACCTGCACGGCGCCGAGTCCAAGTACGCCGCGGCCATCCCCAATCGCACTCCCCATTGCATCGAGAGCCCGTGTGCGGTCCACACGGCTTCCCGCGACTGATGAAAGCGGAACGACGATGAGTGAACCCGACGAGCCTGATGAGATCGGCCGCGAGCTCGACGCGATCTTCGCCGAATTCTTCGGCCCGCCGACCGAGATGGACCTGCGGGGCGTCGACCCCGCCACCTTCGCGCTGGGCCTGTCCTACGGATTCGACAGCTGGCAGCACGCCCGGGTGGTGGCGAACAACCGGCGGCACGTCGCGACGGCGGCTCAGCACTGGGCCGAGCACCATCCCAGCCCGGAGTTCCTGAGCCACGCGGCCGGGACGGACGAGAGCGCCGTGCGGCACCGGGAGCTGCTCGACCGGGCGCACCCGGGGTGTGCCGCCTGCGAGGAGCAGCTGCAGCGGCTGGCCGGGCCCGACCTGGACCGCGTCGACCCGCTCGCCGCCGCCCGACGACATCGACCTGGCCTGGCTGGCGTTCCAGCCGGTGGAGGTGGTCCGGCGGCTGGACAGCGAGACCGAGACCGCCCGCCCGCTGCACATCCGCGGGCGCGCCGAGGACCGGTCCATCACCGCCGAGCCCTACGGCGGGCGCGACTGGCGGATCACCGTCCGGGATCCCCGCGCGCGTCACGCCACGGTGTGGATCGGCTGGACGGGCCGGCAGATCACCCAGCACGCGGCCATCTTCGAGAACGACCTGGCCGAGATCGACGCCGAGGCGCCCGAGGAGGGGGCCCGGCCGCAACGAGTGCGGGTCCGGATCACCGACCCGCCAGTAGCCGCCGGGCTCCACGCCGGACCTGGATCGTCCACCGGAAAGCTGCTGTGGCTTACGATTGAGCTGGCTTCGGTTCCGATCGGATATCCCCTTGTACATCTACGCCGAGTTCAAAGTAGAGATCCGTCGCGGGCGCGAGGGCAGGCACGGCCACCGGGTGACGGTCGAGTGCGAGAAGCCGGACGGCGGCCGGGTCGGCCCCACTGACGCTCAGCCCATCACTTCCTCGGTCACCAGGCTGATGCCCGCGGCGAGTGCCGAGCAGCGGATCGACCTGGGCGAGGAACTGGGCCAGTGCATGTTCCCGCCGCGGGTGCTGGCCGCATTCACCGAGACGCTGCACGGGCTCGACGCCGGCACCGGGATCCGGGTCCGCCTGCTGTGCGTGGATGAGGAGATGGCGCGCTGGCCGTGGGAGCTCGTGCGCGATCGCGGCTGCCGGCCAAGGCCCGGTCCAGGTACCTGTTCCGGGACGAGCGTTTCTCCCTGGTCCGGACGGTCATCGACCACCGGCCGGTGGACCAGCCCAAGGAGCGGCGCAAGCTGGTCATCCTCACCGTCGACGCCACCAAGGTGCTGGACGATCAGGAGCTGGAGCCCGACTTTCCCGAGCAGCTGGCGCACGCCGCGCTGCTGCAGCGGCTCGACCTGACCCATCCGACCCGCAGGACCATCGACGAGCTCATCGACCAGGTGGCCGACGGCGAGGACCCGCTCGACATCTTCCACTTCACCGGGCACGGCCGGGCGCCCCGCGACGGCCAGGCCGGGGCGCTGGTGCTCTACCGCGACCAGGACACCGGCAGCGAGCATTACCGGGGCGACGAGCTGGCCAAGCAGCTGCACCGGGCCGGCACGTCGCTGGCGTTCGTCAACGCGTGCTACACCGACCAGGCGGCCACCGGCGACGGGCCCGGCATCGCGCAGTCGCTGACCGGCATCGTGCCGGTGGTGATCGCCATGCGGGACGCGGTGCGGGACCGGGACGCCAAGGACTTCGCCGAGACGTTCTACCAGTGGCTGCTGAACGGCAGCACCGTCGACGAGGCGGTGGCCAGGGGCCGGGTCGGCCTGGACGAGTCGCTGCCCGGCTGGGGTTCCGTCGTGCTCTACAGCCGGGCCAGCAGCGGCCGGTTCCTCGAGCCGATGCCGGCGGCCGCGCAACCGGCGCTGGCGGCGGCCCAGCGGCCGCCCGGTGACGGGGTCCGGCGCTGGGCGATGATGGGCGGCGCCCAGGGACACTGGCAGGTCATCCCGGGCGAGGCGGGCCCCGAGCTGCGGCGGGTGGAGGACGCTACCAAGGCTGACATCAGCCACCTGCGCCTGGTGCACGCCTCGCTGGCGCTCAGCGGCGACGCCCGGGTGGTGGCCCAGGTCAACCGGGACCGGCTCGCCCTGGCCTGGGTAGACCGCGCACGGCCACGCCTCGACCGCTGGCCGCAATCGTTCGAGCTCGCCCTGGACGCGCAGGAAATACGTCTGCTCGCGGTGGCCGTGGACTACGGTGACGAGGTGGTATGCGTACTGAGCACCGATCGGGCCACCTACCGGGTTGACGTGGCGCCCAAGGCCAAGCCGCGGGTAACCCCTCTGTTCGAGGAGCCGACGCGCTACGCGACGATCCTGGCTGGCCAGATTGACACGGTGGACTCCGGCGGGCGGGTGCGCGGCTGGGACGTGAACCAGGACCGGTACGGCATCGCGGAGGTCAGCTCGCTCGACGGGGCCCGCTCGGGCGGGCGCGCGGTCTACGCGCTGGCCGGCCGGGACGAGGACGGACGGCCCATCGTCGCCGAGACCGGCCCGGCCGGCTCGCTGGTGGCCCGGCCCGGCGTCGCGGCCGACGAGGTGGTGGTCGTCCGGCCGCTTTCCGCGGCCCAGGCACCGGCCGAGATCTTGCTGAGCACCGACGGGCACATCGAGCGGGTCGCCGCGGACGGCGGATCGTGAAACGGGCCGCACTGCTGCGGGACGTGTCGGCCGAACTTCGCCACCGGCGTCTGGTGTGGGCCGGGATCAGGGGCGACGACGCCGAGCCGCTGGCCGATCTCCCGCAGTTCGAGGGCGCGTACACGATCATCAACGCCTACTCCCGGAGGCTGTCGGTCGACGGCCAGGCCTACGAGGACCTCACCGGCGTCCGGGTCGACCTGGAGACGTGGGACATCGATGATCACCTCGACGCGCCGCAGACGGCCACGTTCCGCCGGGTCATGCTCCAGGCGCTGTCGGCGCCCAGCGCGCTGCTGCCCTACCGTCCGTCCAGCTTCCTGTCCGCGATCTAGTTCGCCCGCCGCGACCGCTGCCGCAACCTCGGCCTGTTCGGCGGGCACCAGGCCGCGTTCGAGCACAAGCCGTGGGTCGAGACGTCGCTGTCCGATCTCGGCGTCCGCACCATCCCGTGGACCTACGTGGCCGACGAGGAGCAACTGCGGACGGAGGAGATGCTCCGGCGCGGACCGCTGATGCTGCGCCGCAGCCGGACCTCCGGCGGTGAGGGCATCGTCCGGGTGGACGACGCCGGGCAGGCCAGGCTCCAGTGGCCGCGGGTGGCCGAGGCGTTCGTCAGCGTGGCGCCGTTCCTGTCCGGCGGCGTGCCGGTCAACGTGGGCGCCACCGCATGGCACGACGGGGTGACGGTGCACTACCCGTCGGTCCAGCTGATCGGGATACCCGACTGCGTGACGCGTCCGTTCGGCTACTGCGGCAACGACTACGGGCGGGTCAAGGACCTCGGCCGCGCCATCCTCGACCAGATCGAAACGGCCACGATCACCGTCGGAAACTGGCTGCGCGGCTACGGTTACCGCGGCACGTTCGGCGTGGACTTCCTGGTGCACGACGGGGTGCCGCTGTTCACCGAGGTCAACCCGCGCTTCCAGGGCTCGACCCACGCCTCCTGCAAGCTCGCCATCGACGCGGGCGAGAGCTGCCTGATGCTCGAGCACCTCGCGGCGATCATGGGCATGGACGCACCGCCTCGGCGCCCGGTCGCCGAACTCGCCGCCGAGGCACCCGCGCTGGCGCACTTCGTCGTGCACTGGGTCGGCGACCAGGCGGAGCGGCTGGATCCCTCGCCGCTGGTCCGGCTGGCCATGGCGACCGGGCGGTCCATCCGGGCCGAGGTCCAGACGCGGCCGGCGCTGCTCACCCAGCGGGGCGCCGCCGTCGCTCGCATTGTCTGCCGGGAGTCGGTGACGCGGACCGGGTTCGAACTGACGCAGCCATGGGCCGGGGTAGTTTCGAGCTGGAAGGCCGGCGCGGCCGCGCTTCCTCGGCCACGGTCGCGTCCGCGGCCGGGCCGCAGGGTGCGGAGCAAGTGATGACGCCAGGATCCTTGGGGGGCTAGATGAGGCAGTTCAAAGCCCGGCGAGAGCCACGTTCCGGAACCAAGACCTTCTTCGAGCACGGGCGGGACGAGTACCTCGCGGCCAAGGTGGTGCCGTGGGTGGAACCGCGACGGTTCTGCAACGCGCTGGAGGAGATCCACGCGCCGCTCGGCCCCCTCTACAAGCGCAGCGGATACCCCTGGATCACCCTGGTCCTGGGCAGCGGCTGCCTGGAAGCCGGACACGACATCAGCGGCACCCGGATCCGCGACGTGCCGGCCATCGTGCGACGACTGCTGGCCGATGCCGACCCCCTGCCCGACGGGACGAACGCCGCCAAGCTGGCCGGCGCGTTCGCGGCCTCGCTCATCGCCGACCGGCTGGGACTGCCGGCGTCCCGGGGCAGCGGCGAGGACGGCGAGGCGGCGGCCGAGGAGGCGATCCCCGCCCGCAGGCCGGCGACTCGTTCGACACCACTACCGACCTGAAGACGGCCAAGCTCCTGCTCTGCGCCGCCCTGTTGACCCGCCTGTACCACCTGGCCAGCGCGGCGGCCCCGGACGCGCTCAGCCGTACCGGTCACGATCGGGTCAGCCTGCCGATCGGCCGGGCCGGATCGGCCGAGCTCGAGACCGACGCCCTCCAGCCGGTCCTGGTCCTGCTCGAGGAGCTGATCAGCTCGGCCGAGGAGAACGGGCACGACTCCGGGGATGCGGTGCTCCACCAGGCGCTGGCCACGATCGACAGCTCGCTCAGCCCGCGGGGCCACCAGCCGTCGCTGCGGGTGGGCGACATCCAGCTGCTGACCGAGCTGTGCTGGTATTCGCTGACCCAGGGCACCTCGGTGTACCCAGGGTGGAACGACCTGCTGCTGCACCTGAGCACCCGGAGCTCCCCCGCGCTGTTCGACCGGTGGCTGCCCCGGCCCGCCTTCGACGACATCGACGCCGCGTGCCAGTTCGTGGAACAGCGTTACGCGGCCACGACCCGGCTGTCCTGGACCCAGCTGGAGGACGACGACCAGACCGACCGGGAGCGGTTCTACGCGACGGTGGCGGCGGTGCTGCGCCAGCAGGCCGCCCTGCGCGAAGGTTTCCTGCAGTCCTCGCCGCTCCAGCCGCCCATCGCGTCGGCCTTCGTCACGTCGTTCGACCTGGAACTGGAGATGGCCATGTGGCGCTCCAGCACCGAGCCGTTCGTGGTCGCCGTGCCGATGAACCTGCTGCAAGACGTGGCCGAACCCGCCACGTGCCTGGCCTCGGTGTGCTGGCTGGGCTGCCTGATCCGGCCCGACCACGACCTGACCCACTCCGAGCAGCTGGAAAGGCTGCGCACCCCGGCCGAGGCGGACTGGTTCCTGCTCAACGGCGACACGGCGTACGAACTGACCTACGGCAACTACCCGGTGGTGGTGCGGCTCAGCGGATCGCCCCTGATGCGGGCGCCGCGGCTGTGGACCGAGGACGGCAGCGACTGGAACGACCTGTGCCGACGGCTGCTGAAGGACTACCACATCGAGCTGCCGAGCGAGCCGCCCGACCTCAACGAGCCCGAACTGCGGATGGCGCACGTGGCCCTGCTCGATGAGTACTCGGCCATGCAGCACGCGGCGTCGGAGTTCCTGGTCTACCAGCCCGACCGGAGCAACGAGCGGGTCCGCCAGGGGCTGCCCGCCGCGCTGTTCGGGACCCGGGGCTCGGCGTTCGCCAGGTTCTGGATGATGATGGGGGTCCAGGTCAGCGACAGCAGCATCCGCTACCGGTTCGCCTCGCAGATGACGGTGCCCACCAGCATCGACGGCGAATCGGTCAAGAAGGCCCCGACCCCGAGCCGCGCCGGGCTGGTGGTCAACTGGCGCACCGACGACACGGTGCGCGACCTGCTCGGCTGGTACAACTTCGATGTCGTGACCGACCGCTGCGAGAACTTCCAGGTTGATCTCCAGCACTATCTCCGGCACCTGCAGAGCACGACCCACCGGCCCGCCGCGCGTAAGAGATGTGAGCTGACTTGATCACCCTGGAGCAGTGGAAGAAGAACTTCCTCGACAAGGACACCTGCCCGTGGCGCGGTCCCAAGCCGATGGAGCCGGGCGACGACGACCTGCTGGTCGGCCGGCAGGACGACCGCGATCGTTTCGCGCACGAGGTGCTGACGCATCAGCTGGTGATCCTGCACGGGGAGTCTGGGGTCGGGAAATCGTCCCTGCTCAACGTCGGCCTCGTCCGTGACCTCACCGAGCGCGGCTTCCAGCCGATCGTCTGCCGCAACTGGGCCAGGGAGGCGGGCAGCCCGGACCGGCCCGAGGATTTCGTCGCGGCCAAGGTCGCCAGCGAGCTGCGGTCCCTGGGCATCAACGTCGACGACGCCGCGCCGCAATCGATGGTGGAGCAGCTCAACGCGAACTACGGCGAGCTGGCGGTGCTGGTGCTCGACCAGTTCGAGGAGCTCATCCGGCACCAGCGGCTGTTCTTCAAGCGCGCCCTGGACTGGGTGGTCGAGCTCAACAGCAGGTACGACATCCACGTCGTCATCTCGCTGCGCTCGGAGTACGTGCACCGGCTCAAGGCGCTCAACGCGCAGATCCGGCCGTTCTCGATGTCGACCTTCGAGCTGGAGGCGCTGACCGCGGCCGAGCACATCCGCGACGTCATGGCCAGCGGCAACCCCGAGTCACTTCGGCAGCACCGCCTCGCTGCGCACCGAAGACGCGATCCCCGACCCGGCGGCTCTGGCCATCACCCTCGAGGCGATCGAGCTGCTGCTGGGCGAGTGGAACACGATCCAGGAGACGGAGTTCGGGTCCGCGGACGTGGGGCTGCTGCATCTGCAGGGCGCGCTGTATGCGCTGCACGCCCGGGCCAAGCCGGGCGGGACCGCCATCCGGGCCGAGCACGTCCGGCAGATGATCGCGGCCGCCGCCGAGCGGAACCGGGACATCTTCACCCTCGGCCTGATCGAGTCGGTGGCCCGCAAGCTCGACCTGTGCGAGGAGGCCTGCCTCGACGAGGACCCGGCGGGCAGCCTGGATGAGTTCCTCATCGCCGGGACCCGCGAGGCGGTCCGGCGGACGGCGGCGCACCTGTCCAGCGGCGGGTTCAAGCTGGACCGCGAGGCGTGGGACCTGGCCGAGCTCGCGCTCGAGCGTGAGCTGCGGGTCCTCAGCGAGATCGAGCCGGACGCCGTCGAGCGCGCCTTCCGGATCATCTACGGCCTGGGTATCACCGTTGCCCCGGCCGCCGCGGGTGCCGTCGATCTGCTCAGCGTGCCGCGCACGGAGGTCGCGGTCGCGGCCCGCCTGCGCACGCCGATTGACACGGTGCAGAACTCGCCGCTGGCCGAGCTGGGGATGGTGGTGTCGCCGTGGGAGGCCGATCCGGAGGGCCTGTCGGCCGGCCCGATGTTCGGTTACCCGGCGCCCGAGGTCATCATCGAGGAACTGCGGCGCTTCGCGTTCGCGCTGGAGTGGCTCACCACTTCCTCGCTGATCAGGCCGACGTCCCCGGCGGTGGACTGCACCATGCTCTCGCTGATCCACGACGGATTCGGCGAGGCCCTGGAGAACTGGGCCGATTCGGAGTGGAACGGGCCGGCGGCGGCGCTGGTGCTGCTGACCGGCGCTCAGGGCGACGTGTTCGACTGGGTCCGCGACGACGCCGAGGAGTACTGGCCGCAGTTCGACGGTGCGGGCCAGGACCGGACCATCGTCAACCTGCGCTGGCGCAACTGCCGAGTCACGGCGCGGTTCCGGCACATCGTGTTCGCCAACTGCGACTTCCGGGGTACCCGCTTCGAGAACTGCTCGTTCGAGGGCACGGTGTTCGTCAACTGCCTGCTGGACGGGGCGATGTTCGGCGACTGCGACATCGTCGGGCCGGTGGTCAGCGCGTCGGCGGCCGTGTACGACCAGGAGGGCATGCCGTCGTTCCGGCTTACCGGGCTCGACGCGTCGACCCGGGTCGCGCTGAGCCACTACCGCGGGGAGGACTTCTCCGGCGCGGTCTACTCGGTCACCTCGGGCATCCCGGTGACGAACAAGCTGGGCGGCCGCACGAAACTGCTCGACTGGGCGGCGCAGCGCGGTGGCCTGACCATGTACGGCGGCCGGCTGAGTTCGCTGATGGTCCGCAGCGGGCGGTTCCGGGACGGCGGCGAGCTCGCCCTGCGGCACATCGCCGGGTCGTCGCTCGACATCACCGAGCAGGGACCCGCCAAGATCCAGATCTTCGGCAGCTCGATCCGCGGGCTGTCGATCAGCCGCCAGATCGCCACCCCGGAGGAACACGGCGAGATCGACCTCACGGTCAAGGGTTCGGTGCTGGCCAACACGTGGTTCGACGAAGGGCTGACCGGGACGGCGCACTTCGACAACAGCGTGGTGTGGCAGCTGCTGAACGTCAGCGAGCGCAGCCGCTACCGGGTCACGCTGGAGAACTGCACCCGGTACGGAGCGGTGAACATCGAGGAGAGCGCCGATGCCGGGCCGAAGGCCGACTTCGCCGAGCACGGCATCGCCGATCGCGGCGAGATCGTGCATCAGGCCCGGCTGATGGCGTACCGCCGGGAGCCGGCCATGGTGGAGCTAGACGAGACGCGCGACCACTAGCGCCTCGATCAGCGCCATCCGGACGAACAGCGCGTCGTCGCTCTGCTGGAACATCCGGATGCGCGGATCGGAGCGCGCGGTGGTGGCGATCTCGTCGATGACCGGCATCGGCGACAGCACCACCGCGTCGGGCCGCAGCGCGGCCAGCGCCTTGCGGTCCACCCGCAGGCGCGCCCGCCCCGGTTCGTCCAGCGCGCCGTGCGGGATGCCGGCCACGTACAGGACATCCACGTCATCGACGTCCCACGGCGCCCGATGCTCGGCGTAGCGCCTGGTCGGCGTCCTTCGCCCAGGCGAGGGTCGGAGATCGCCAGCAGTCGCCGGGGCGGGAAGCGGGCGAGCAGGCGTACCAGGCTGCGCACCGCGCGCATCCGCAGGTCGCCGCAGATCGCGACGGTCAGCTCGGAGACCGGCCCGCGGGCCTGTTCGATCGCGTACAGGTCGATGAGCGCCTGGGACGGATGCTCACCGCAGCGGCCCGCGTCGCCGCCGTTCAGGAAGCTGCTGACCAGCAGCGGGTACAGCTGCGAGGCGTCGAGCGCGCGGCCGGGCCGGGCGACGACCAGATCGACGTTGCCGCTCACCACGCGCAGGGTGTCGGCCCAGCCCTCGGGCATCGCGACCGCGTTCCCGCGGCGCTCGGCGATGTCGACGGACTGCCCGCCCAGCCGGGCCGCCGCCGCGGCGAAGCCTACCCGGGTCCGCAGGGACGTCTCCAGGAACAGCAGGCCGACGAGCGGCGGCCGGGTCAGCTGGCTGGCCACGCCGGCCCGCAGGCCGGTCGCGCGCGACAGGATATGCCGGATCTCCTCGGTGCCCAGATCGTTGACGCCTACGATCACCCGGTTCGGCGCGGGCGTCAGACCATCACCGGCCGGCGGTAGCGGTAGGGCGAGCCCGGGGCGACGAAGCTCAGCGTATTGTGCGTGCACGGCGGGCAGTCCGGGCCCAGCACGGCCCCGTGGCTGGCCGCGACGTCCACCGCGCGCAGGTAGGTCTGCTCGAGCTCGGCGGCACCGGCGGGCTTGCGGTCCCGCAGCGGCGTGGCCGGGTCGGGCCGGAACGGGCTCAGCACCGGCACCCCGCCCCGCTCGGCGATGGCCGCCACCCCGGCCAGCGTCATCTCCATCGGTTCCAGGCCGACCATCAGCATCGAGCGGACCCGGCCCGGGCCCAGTACCTCGGCTGCGTGCTCGATGAAGTCCAGGTAGAAGCGCAGGCCCTGGTTGTACTTGTTACGCATGACCTGTTTGGCGCTGCGTTTCGCTGAACACCTCGATGTTGATCGAGATCTCGTTCAGGCCCAGCTTGTCCAGCAGCGGCAGGTCGAGCAGGCCGGGCAGCGGCACCATCATGATGTCGACGGTCTTCGGCGGGAACTCCTGGAGGACACGCCGGTAGAGCTCCTGCATGAAGCCGAAGTCCGGCCGCTTCGGCGTGCCGCCGGAGATCAGCATGTGGTGCGCGGGCTGGCGCTCGTCGCGGACCGCGATGCGGGCCGCCTCGAGCAGGGCGTCGATCGGCTTGGTGCCGTACACGTCGAGCGGGTCGTCGTACGGGATGTTGCAGAAGGTGCAGGTCATGGCGCAGCCCCGCACCGGTGACAGTCTCGCGCGGTCGCCATGGGTCACGACGAAGTGGTTGAGCGGGCCGAACCGTTTCGCCTGCCCGTGATAGCGCGGCGGCGGCCAGAACCGGGCCGGGCTGGCCAGCCCGGCGCCGTGCACGCACAAGCCGTCCACGCCGTAGTCGAGGACAAACCGCGAGTCGGAGACGAAGTTCGGGTTGTGGTCGTTGATCGGCGCGTTGACCCACACGTCGTCGTCGAGCTCGAGGATCAGGCCGGTCGTCGAGGCGTAGTCGGCCGGGGTGAGATCGCTCTGGCTGGTGGCCTCGCGCAGGGCCTTGCGGGCCAGCGGCGAAATCTCGATTCCCTCGGCCAGCAGCTGGAACTTCAGCCGCTGGGCCGCACTCAACGTCGTTGACATTGGCATCGGTCCGAACGTGCGTTAACTAACATGGAAGATCGTGCGCTGCATTTTGTCTACGGGAGCGCGGGAAGGATGATCCATGCCGCGGCCGGACCCTCCGCCCGATGACGAGGTGCGGCCTCAGGTCATCGCCGCCATGCTAGCCCGCCGCAGCATCCGGGAGGGCTTTGACCGCCAACCTGTCCCCGGGTCGGTGCTGCGGGAGATCGTTCGGTGCGGCCTGGCCGCGCCGTCGTCCAAGAATGCCCAGCCGTGGCGGATGCACATCGTCGCCGACCGCGCGACGCTCGGCGTGCTGGCCGACGCGGTCGAGCACGCCCAGGGCGTGGACGAGTACGTGCCGCACGATCCGGCCACGGGCCGGCCACGGCCGGCCTACGTCTCGACCGTGCGTGAGTCGGCGCAGGTGCTGCGCGAGGTGGCGGCGGCGATCTTCATCGAGAACCGCGGCCTGTTCAGCAACGGCCGCGCCGGGCTCATCGGCGCGACCCGCCCGGCGCTGGCCGGCTCGCTGGTGGGCTTCGGCCTGGAGATGATCGGCATCGGGGCCGCGATCGAGAACATGTGGCTGGCCGCCGAGGCTCTCGGCGTCCGGGTCGCGTTCATGGGCGACGTCGTCATCGCCGAGGACGACATCCGCGCCGCGCTCGGCATCGCCGGCGATCTGGCCGGCGTGCTCGCGCTCGGGTTCAGCGACGTCGCCGCTGCCGCCGCGCCGCCAGCGGCTGGACGAGCAGGATGCCGAGCACGTCGTCTGGCACCACCCGGCCAGCTAGGGCCCAAGTCGGCGAGCGGACCGATGAAGACCGTGGACCGTTACGGTCGGTGTAGCGAGCGTAACTGTCCACCATCATCCGGCGGCTTGGCCTGGTGACAGCTGAGCACGTGTCAGATGGTTTGCACAGGACCCGGTGTCTCGGCTATGAGTCGCAGGGATTCGGTGCCAAACGGGCTTTCGAGGGGCGCGGGTTCGCCTGCGCGGCGCTAATCACCAGACCCTCGGTCGCGTGTACTAAGCGACAGTCCACCGCTGGTGAGAAGAGGGACATCGTGGCCGGAACCTACCTGACCGCAGCAGCAGCACTCGTGATCGCCGGTATCGTCATCGGCGTCCTCATCGTGATCTGCCTGGGCATCCACCGCGAAGAGCGCCGCGGAAGCCTGACCAAGCAGAGCCGACAGCCGGATGGACCGCGGGGTCCGGCGCCTCAACGGCGCTGGCTCCCGGGGCTACTACCTGCGGGTCGTCTCCAACGACGACGACTCGACTACGCCGACGACTCACGACGACGACTCCTACGACCAGGCCGCGTAATGGCTAGCCAGCACGGGCCGGGGCCAGCCGGTCCCGGCCGCCGCGGACACGAGACGACCGTTCCCGGCGACGCGACCGCTCAGCGTCCCGGCCGGCGTGCTGGCCCAGCCGATAGCTCCTGCCGTACCCGCCGGAACTGCCGGACGGACTTCCCGCCCGGCCGCGCGTGCTCCAGCTCACCGACGCCGATGCCGTCTCCCGCGGCCTGGCTGACGGCACGCCCCGCGATCGTGCCTCCGACCAGGAGAGTGCGGGCGTGCCTGGAAGTCGTGCAGGCCACCACGAGGGCCATCGACCCGCGAGCGAGGATCGTGTGCGCGGCGTCGAGCGCCACCGCGACCCGTCACCTGGACGTCATGACCGCCTCCGGCGGGAACACCTGGCTGGTCCGCCGGGGCCTCGACGGTGCCGACCGGGCGCTGCTCGAAGAGCTCGATCACCTGACCGACATTCACCGAATGTTGCACCAGCCGGGACGCAGGCACCCGGCCGGCCCGGCCGATCTGGTGATCCTCGTCGCCCAGGACCATATCTTCGCGAGGTCCATCCGGCGGCTGCGGCTGCTGGGCGTCCCGACCTGGCTGCTCGTCCCTGGTCGCCTGGTGGCGCGCGAGCTTTTCACAACGGCCTGCGCGGTCAGCTTCATCGGGCCGCGACCGCGGCCTCGATGACGCGGCCGAGGGCCAGCAGCTGCTCCTCGCTGCCCGGCGGGCCGACCAGCTGCAGGGACGCGGGGAGGCCGGCCGGGCCGCCGGGCACGGGCAGGGCCAGCGCGGGCAGGCCGGCCAGGTTGACGGGCATGGTCAGCAGGGTGAGCGGCATTCGTCCCGCGCTCGCCGATCAGCGGCGGAGCGCCGACCAGCGTGGGCAGGGCCAGGATCGGGTGCCGGGCCTGCAGGTCGGCGAACCACTCGCGCGACTGCGGGCCCGGACCTGGTTGGCGGCGGCCTCCTGGCTCGGCGGTCACCGCGGCCGCCTCGGGCAGGTTGCGCTGGTTGTACGAGCTGAGCCGGGCCAGGTCGGGCATCAGGTACTCGTTGACCTGGTAGGCCTCGACGTCGATGAGCAGGCTGGCCGCGGCGTTGGCGGCGGCGAAGTCCAGGCCCGCGACCTCGGTGGTCACGATGCCCGCGGCGGCCAGCGCGGCGTCGATCGCGGCCTCGATGGCCGGGTCGACCTCCGGGTCGGTTTCCGGCCGCACCCGGGCCACCGCGGAGCTCGCCGGATCCGGCCGTGAAGCCCGGTTCGATCAGGCGCATGCCCCGTTCGACCGCGGCCACGTCGGCGCCGAGCGGGCCGACCGTGTCCAGGGACCGCGCCAGCGGGTAGACGCCCTCGACCGGCACCCGGCCCCAGGTCGTCTTCAGGCCCACGATGCCGCAGCAAGCGGCAGGGATCCGGACCGAACCGCCGGTGTCGGTGCCCAGGCCCACGTCCGCCTCGCCGGTGGCGACCGCGACCGCCGAGCCGCTGGACGAGCCGCCGGGCACGCGCAGCGGGTCGGCCGGGTTCACCGGCGTCCCGGACCAGGCGTTGGTGCCGACCGCGGACCAGCACAGCTCGGCCAGGTTGGTCTTGCCCAGGATCTGAGCCCCGGACCGGCGGGCCGCGGCCACCACGGCCGCGTCCCGGTCGGCGGGCCGGGCCCGCTCGGCGATCACCGGGCAGCCGACGGTGGTCGGCAGGCCCGCGACGTCGATGCAGTCCTTGACCGCGAGCCGCACGCCCGGTGTTCCGTCCGACGTCCGTCCAAGCACGATCCAGGTCGGGCTGGCGCTGTCGTGATTCATGGGGTCATTCTGGCCCCGGGGGGTCCGGGGGGCACCCCCCGGGCTAGCGCCGCTAAGAAGTCACGGACTCTTTGCCTGGAAGTCATGGCGGCTGCGGCACTTCGATCCTGAAGTATCGCACCTTGTGAGCATGAGGGTTGCGATCATCACCGAATCGTTCCCGCCCGACGTCAACGGCGTCGCGCACTGCGTGGTGCGGGTGGCCGAACTCCTCGCCGCCGACGGCCACCAGCCACTTGTCATCGCGCCGAAGCCGCCGCGGGCCGCACGGTCCCGGCGCGAGGACAAGGATCCCGGACTGTTTCCCTACCCCGTCGTGCGCGTCCCGGCCGTGCCGCTTGCCCGGCTATCCGAGCTTCCGGCTCGGGCTGCCGAGCCGGCGCCTGCGTAACGCGCTGATCAGGCACCGGACCGAGGTCGTTCACCTGGCCAGCCCGGTGGTGCTCGGCGCGCACGGCGCCGCGGTGGCCAAGCGGCTGGGCCTGCCCATGGTCGCCGTGTTCCAGACCGACCTGCCGTCCTACGCCCACGCGTACCGGCTCGGCCGGCCCGGCGAGGCGGTCGCGTGGCGGTGGCTGCGCGGCATCCACAACCGGGCCGCGCGGACGCTGGCCCCGTCCACGGTCACCGCGACCGGCCTGCTCGGCCGCGGGATCGCCAACGTGTGGCTGTGGGGCCGCGGGGTGGATACGGCCCGGTTCGACCCGGCCCGGCGCAGCGCCCAGATCCGGGCCCGCCTGGCGCCGGGCGGTGAGCTGATCGCCGGCTACGTGGGCCGCCTGGCCCCGGAAAAGCACGTCGAGCTGCTGGCCGGGATCACCGCCGTGCTCGGAGTGCGGCTGGTCATCGTGGGCGCCGGGCCGACCGAGGCCACACTGCGCCAGCAGATGCCCGACGCGGTGTTCCTGGGCGAGCGCCGCGGCGACGAGCTGGCGGCCATCTACGCCAGCCTCGACGTGTTCGTGCACAGCGGGCCGTACGAGACGTTCGGGCAGACGCTGCAAGAGGCCGCCGCGAGCGGGCTCCCGGTGGTGGCGCCGGCCGCGGGCGGGCCGCTGGACCTGGTGGAGGACGGCGTGACCGGATACCTGGTGCCGCCCGGCGACGCGGACGCCTTCGCCGCCGCGGTCGCGCGGCTGGCCGCGGACCCGGGGACCCGGGCGGCGTTCGGCGCGGCCGGACGGCGGAAGGTGCTCACCCGCAGCTGGCCCGCGCTGACCGAGGAGCTGATCGGCCATTACGCCGCGGTCCTGGGCCGGAAGCGCCCGGCCCAGGAGCGTGGAAACAGGGTCACGACATGAGGATCGTGCGGGTGGCGAACTACGTCGCCCCGCACTCCGGCGGGCTGCGCACGTCGCTACGCGAACTCGGCGCCGGCTACCTGGCCGCGGGCCACGACCCGGTGCTGATCATTCCCGGCGAGGACGACGGCGACGAGCAGACCCCGCAGGGCCGGGTGATCACGCTGAGCGGGCCGCGGCTGCCGTTCACCGGCGGATACCGGGCGCTGCTGCGCAAGCGGCGGGTGGCGGCCCTGCTCAGCGAGCTGCGGCCGGACACGCTCGAGGTGTCGGACCGGACCACGCTGCGCTGGACCGGACGGTGGGCGCGCGAGCACGGGGTGCCCGCCGTGATGATCTCGCACGAGAGCCTGACCGCGCTGATGCGGATGGCCGTGCCCGGGCTGGACCTGCCCGCGCTGTCCCGGTGGGGTCCCGCGCTGGCCCTGGTCGACTGGGTCAACCGGCGGACGGCCCGCGCCTACCAGCGGGTGATCTGCACCACCGCCTGGGCGGCCGCGGAGTTCGAGCGGATCGGCGCCGCCAACCTGGTGCGCGCCCCGCTCGGCGTCGACCTGGCCACGTTCGCCGCGCCCCATGCTGACCAGCAGGGCACGCGGATCCGGGACGCCTACGCCGCGCCGGGCGAGACGCTGCTCGTGCACGCCGGGCGGCTGTCCCCGGAAAAGAAGCCGCAGCGGTCGCTGAACACGCTCGCGACCCTGCGCGCCAACGGCCTGCCGGCCCGGCTCGTGGTGGCTGGCGACGGCCCGCTGCGCCGACGCCTGGAGCGGCGCGCAACGCGCGACCGCCTGCCGGTCACGTTCGCCGGCTTCCTGCCCGACCGCACCGACCTGGCCGCACTGCTGGCCAGCGCCGACGTGGCCATCGCCCCGGGGCCTGCGGAGACCTTCGGGCTGGCCGGGCTCGAGGCGCTGGCCTGCGGGACGCCGGTGGTGGTGAGCGCGGAGTCCGCGCTGCCCGAGGTGGTGGGCGAGGCCGGGGCGGCCGTGGCCGGCGAGGACCTGTCCGCCGGGGTCACCACCGTGCTGTCCTGGCCGGAGGCGGCCCGCCGGGCCGCGGCCCGGACCCGCGCCGAACGCTTCGGCTGGCCCGCGGCCGTGCAAGCCTTCCTCGCCATCCACGAGTCCTTGGTGGAGGACGGGGTGGCGGCCCGGACCGGCACGAGAGCCGCCGTGACCGCTAAGGGGAGGCCGGCATGACGACCTTCGTCGCACTGGGCG
>CAWKIB010000005.1:0-71119 GCA_963849595.1 uncultured Actinomycetes bacterium | reverse complement strand
CCCGACCGGTCGACCATCTACGAAGTCGCGCAGCGTAGCGGCGTGTCGACGGCGACGGTGTCGCGGGTCATGGCGGACGGGAAGGGTTTCTCGGAGGCCACCCGGGAGCGGGTGCGGAATACGGCGGCCGAACTGGGCTGGGTTCCGAGCGGGCCGGCCCGCGGCCTGGCCTCCAAGCGGGCCGGGGTCGTCGGGCTGCTGTTCCCCGACCTCGGGCAATCCGGCGAGGCCGAGGAGGAGTCGCCGCTGTACGTGGATCAGGTGATCCGCGGCGCGGAGCGGGCGGCGACCTCGGTCGGCAACGCGGTCATGATCGCGGCCACCCGGACCGCGTCGGGGCGCGATCTCGCGTTCTCGATCGCCGGCAAGACCGACGGCCTGGTGGTGATGGCCCGAAGCCTGTCCGAGACGGACATCGCCGCGCTGTCCCGCAGCGTGCCGGTCGTGGTGCTGGCCGGCTACTCCGCCGAGGACGGACCCGACTTCGTGGGCGCGGACAACCGCAGCGGCAGCCGAGAGATCACCGCGCACCTGATCGAGGCGCACGGGCATACCGACCTGGCCTTCCTGGCCGGTCCGGCGGACTCGCCGGACTCCGGCGAGCGGTTCGAGGGGTTCCGCGAGGCGCTGCGGCAGGCCGGCCTGCCGGTGCCTGGCGAGCCGGTCGCGACCGGCGGGTTCACCGAGGCGGGCGGGCGGCAGGCGGTCGCGGCCATGCTGGTCCGGGGCCGCACGCCGCGGGCCATCGTGTGCGGTAACGACGAGATGGCGATCGGGGCGCTGATCGCCCTGCGGGCCAGGCGGCTGCGCGTCCCGGCGGACGTCGCGGTGACCGGGTTCGACGACATCGCCGCGGCGCACCACGTCCGGCCCGGGCTCACCACGGTCCGCCAGCCGATGCGCGAGCTGGGCGAGCAGTCGGTCCGGATGCTGCTCGGCCGCATCACCGACCAGGCCGCGCCGCGGCAGTCGGTGATGCTGCCGACCAGGACCGTGATCCGCCGCAGCTGCGGGTGCCGCCCCCGGCCCACCGGCAAGGGCGCGGTGGCTAATCCGTTTCCGGCTGCCAGTGCGGGCAGCCCGGCATCAGGCAGGGGCAACTAAATGAACAGGACGAGGTACTGGTGGATCATCGCGGTGGCGGCCATCGTGGCGTTGCTGGCACCGCTTCAGCAGGCTCGAGCTGGCGCCACGGCGCAGGCGGGCGCCGCGGGACAGGTCGCGCCGTACAGTGTTGCTCAGTACGGGGGGCTGAGCGCGGCGCAGCGGGCCAACCTGCTGTCCATCGCCCGTGACACCTGGAAGTTCTACGGCGTGGACGTCGACACGGCGACCAACCTGCCGATGGACAACCTCACCTTCGCGGGCGGCTCGGCCACGCCGACCTCCTACGGCCACTACACCTCGGCGGCCAACATCGGGGTGTACCTGTGGGCCGTGGTCTCGGCCCGCGACCTGGGCCTGATCAACGAGGCGCAGGCGCGGGCCAAGGTGCAGGCCACGCTGACCGAGGTGTCGCACCTGCAGCGGTACGACGGCTTCCTGTACCAGTGGTACGACACAACCAACGGCGACGTGCTCCTCAACCCCGGTCAGGGAGACTGCACCCCCGGGGCGACGCCGACGAACAACAACTGCTTCTTCTTGTCCAACGTCGACAACGGCTGGTACGCCTCCGGGCTCATCGTGGTCCGGGAGGCCATGCCGGAGCTAGCGCACCTGGCGGACAGCCTGATCGCGCCGATGAACTTCGGGATCTTCTACGACAACCGGGCCGAGACCCACTGCAATACCAACCCGGCGATCACGGGGAACCAGCCGACCGGCCAGATGTTCGGCGGGTACTACGTCGGGCTGCCGCCGTACCAGGGCAACAACGCGGCGCAGTACTACTACCACAATGGCGCCTTCTACAGTGACCCGCGTATCTCGGCCTACATCGGCATGGGCCTGCACCAGATGCCGGGCAACGTGTGGTGGCGCAGCTGGCGGGAGCTGCCGCCGCCGGCGCCGTTCGCCGACTGCCAGAGCACCGACCCGGACTTCTCCTGGCAGGGGCAGTGGCCGATGGGCGGGGCCTGGCAGACCTACACCGACCCGCAGTCCGGTCAGCAGTTCCCGGTGTGGGAGGGGCACTACACCTACCCGGGTTCCAACCTGACCTTCATCCCGACCTACTCGGGCGGGATGTTCGAGGCCATGATGCCGAACCTGGTGGTCCCGGAGACCAGCTGGGGCACCCGCAGTTTCGGCCTCGCGGACGCCCGCACCGTGCAGGTGCAGATCAAGTACGCCACCCAGCAGCTGCACTACAAGGTGTGGGGCATGTCGCCGTCCAGCACGGCCGATGACTCGGGCGGCTACTCCGGGTACGGGGTCGAGGGCCTGGCCTTCCCGTACTACGGCACGGGCGCGGACGCCAGCAACCCGAACGACGGGCTCTCGCAGTGCCACGGCTGCGCCACCGAGGACGTGGTGACCCCGCACGCGTCGTTCATCGCGCTGGACGCCGCGCCGCAGCAGGCCTACGCCAACATCCAGGCCCTGCGAGCCGACTACCCGGGCGTGTACGGGGCGGACGGCTTCTTCGACGCGGTCAACCCCACCACCGGCGCGGTCGGGCACCGCGACCTGGTGCTCGACCAGTCGATGATCATGGCGGCGCTGGACAACGCGCTGGAAAACCGGGCCATCCAGCGCGACTTCGCGAACGACCCGGTGTCCTGGGCGGCGCGCACGTACCTGTCCCTTGAGACACTTTCCCTATGACGGATGATGCGCGCGCCGACTGGGAGGAGCGCATCGGGCGGCGGGGCGTGCCAGGTCAGGACGCGCACCACGGCGCGGCGGCCGGCCTGGCGCGGCCGGCCGGGCTGCGGGCGGTGCCCGGCCGGGGGCACGTCACGCTGGACTGGGATCCGGTGCCTGGCGCGGCCGGCTACCTGGTCTACCGGGCCGCGGGCGAGCCGTACGAGCCGCTGGATCACGGCGGCGGGGACGTACTCGCGGTCCCGGCCGGGCCGTACGCCGACACCTCCGGCGAGCCCGGCCGGGTCCGGCACTACGCGGTGGCGGCGGTGGCCGACGGGGCATCGACCGGGCCGCTGTCGGACTCGATCGCGGCGGCGCCCTCGCCCGGCACCAACGGCCGGCCCACGGTCACGATCGAGGTCGGCGCCCCAGCGGATCCGGGCTGGCTCGCCCGGCCGTGGCAACCCATGATCGGCTCGGAGCACCTGAGCTGCCTGCTGCGCCGGGATCGCACCGGGGGCCGGGTGATCGGCACGGAACTGCGCGAGGCACTGCGGATCGCGCACGACGAACTCGGCGTGCGGGCCGTCCGCGCGCACGGCATCCTGGACGACGACCTCGGGGTGTACACCGAAGCGGGCGGGCGGGCCGTGCACGACTTCGCCGGGATCGACCGGGTGTACGACGAGCTGATGGAGATCGGCCTGCGGCCGGTCGTCGAGCTGTCCTTCATGCCCGCTGCCCTGGCCCGCGACCCGGCCCAGACGGTGTTCACCTACGGGGCGATCATCTCCCCGCCCAAGGACTGGGACCGCTGGGCGGCCCTGGTCGGCGACCTGGCCGCCCACCTGATCCAGCGGTACGGCCGGGACGAGGTGGTGTCGCGGTGGGCGTTCGAGGTGTGGAACGAGCCCAACCTGGAGGTGTTCTGGTCCGGGACGCCGGAGGAGTACTTCCGGCTTTACGACGTCTCCGCGCGCGCGATCAAGGCGGTGGATCCGGGGCTGCGGGTCGGCGGGCCGTCCTCGGCGGCGGCGGGCTGGGTCTGGGAACTGCTGGGCCACCTGCAGGATTCCGGGGCGCCGCTCGACTTCCTGTCCACGCACGTCTACGGGAACGTGCCGCTGGACCTGCGGCCGGTGCTCGGGGCGTTCGGGCGGTCCGGGACGCCGATCTGGTGGACCGAGTGGGGCACCACCCCGACCCACTTCAACCACGTCGGCGACACGGTGTTCGCGGCGGCGTTCCTGCTCCGCGGCATGGCGTCGGCGCTGGGCCGGATCGACGCGCTGTCGCACTGGGTCGCCTCCGACCATTTCGAGGAACTGGGCGCGCCGCCCGAGTTGTTCCACGGCGGGTTCGGGCTGCTGTCGGTGGGGAACCTGCGCAAGCCCCGGTACTGGGCGCTGGCCCTGCTGGCCCGGCTCGGCGCGGCGCGGCTGCCGGTGACGGTATCCGGTGACGGGGCCGGCGGGCTGGTGGAGGCGCTGGCCGCGCGGGACGAGGACGGGCGGATCGGCATCCTGGCCTGGAACGTCACCCTGGACCAGAGCAAGATCGGCGGGGACCCGCTGCTGGACCGCCTGGTCCGGGTGCGGGTGTCCGTCCCGGCCGGGGCGGCCTACACGGTCCGGCACTACCGGATCGACGCCGGGCACTCCAACATCGTCCCGGCCTGGGAGCGGATGCGCGACGGCGCTCGGTGGCCGTCGACGGATCAGTGGGCGGAGCTGGGCGAGCTGAACACGCTCGATGAGCTTGACCCGCCGGAGCGGGCCGCCGCGGGCGGCGACGGAATGCTGGAGTTCGGCTTCGACCTGCCCATGCCGGCCGTGTCGTACCTGGAGCTGGTCCCGCCGGCCAGGTAAGCGCCGTCAAGAACTTTGAGGCGTTTCACGAGGCTCGGCCGACGCGGTGAGGATATCCACGCTCAGGGCCAGGATCCAGGCCGGGAACACCAGCTCCACCCACGGCGATATCCCGACGCCGATCAGCAGCACCACCGCGGCGGCCAGCCCGGCTATCGTGAGCCACCGGGACACGATCTGGGTGCGCCGAGCGATGGTCACCGTGCTGAGCGTGAACACCGCCGCCATCCGCATCGAGTAGACGTTCAGCAGGCCCGAGGTGATATTGCGGGCCAGCGCCAGGGTGCTGGAGTCGGGCAAGCCGAGCGACGCACCCGCGATCAGGCCGCCGGCTACCGCCGCGGCCACGAACAGCATGGCGACGAACAGCAGGCCGCTGCCGAGGAACACGGTGGCGAAGAACCGGTCCTCGCGCTCGCCGACCCGGTCCCGTATCACGCCGATGAACCAGAGGAAAGCGATGCCGGCGAACGGGACGAGGTTCAGCGCGACGGCCACCGCGGCTCTCTTCCCGGGCTCGGTCAGCCACGCGCCGGTCGTACTGAGACGGGGCGGGACAGAGATCCTGAGCAGCACGAGCGCTGTGATCATGAGCACGGAGAAGATGATCCCGGCGAACGCGGCCGCCCGGGGCGTTCTCAGCGGGCTCCCGCTCCGGAGCGGACCCTGGTCCAGTACATCGTCGGTCATGACTTCCTCCCTCAGCTGCCCGGGTCACGGCGGCCCGCACCAAAAGCCTTCCTGCTGCTCCAGCGGGGCGCCTGCTACCTGCCGGGTGATTTATCGCCAGGTATTTCCGCCGACATCTGACTAGGGTGAGGGTGCCGCTCGGTCGCCGCCTGCCGGGCGTCTCGTATTAGCCATTATTTCGATGTGAATAGCAGAGAAAGGGATCGTCTGATGCTGCTGCCCTGGCCCGAGCGAGGTGCCGTCGCGGTTCAAGCGCCCGGGACCGGGCCGGGATACTGGGCCGGGGCACCGTGCGCGGTGGCGGGTGACGGGGAGATCTTCCTGGCCTACCGGCTGCGTCGGCCCGCCGGATTTGGGCAGAGCCGGGGCCGCGGCTACGCGGTGGCGGTGGCCCGGTCCGCGGACGGGGAGCACTTCGAGACGCTGCTGAGCATCGGCAAGGAGGCGATGGCCACCGAGTCGCTGGAAAGGCCGGCGCTGGTCCGCACGCCGGAGGGACGCTGGCGGCTGTACCTGAGCTGCGCGACGTTCGGGACCAAGCACTGGCGGGTGGAGATGACCGAGGCGGCGCACCCGGGCGAGTTCGACGCCGGGCGGCGGGAGGTGATCCTGCCCGGGGACGCCAAGACCGGCGTGAAGGACCCGGTGATCCGGCACCACGGCGGCCAGTGGCACCTGTGGGCGTCGTGCCACCCGCTGGCCGACCCGCTCCAGGCCGACCAGATGACCACCGAGTACGCGACCAGTTCCGACGGGCTGGCCTGGACGTGGCACGGCACCGCGCTGAGCGGCACGCCGGGCGGCTGGGACGCCCGGGGCGCGCGGGTCACATCGGTGGGCTTCGGCGAGGGGGTGGTGACGGCCTACTACGACGGCCGGGCCAGCGCGGCAGAGAATTTTGAGGAACGGACCGGGGTGGCCACCGGCACGGACCCGTCCGCGCTCACCCCGGTAGGCGACGGCCCGCACGCGTCCTCCCCGCATCTGGGCGGTGGCCTGCGGTACCTGGACATGGTGCCGCTACCCGGCGGCCGGCACCGCCTGTACTACGAGCTGACCGGGCCGGATGGGTCCCACGCCCTGGTTACCGAACTTCGTTGACGGGGAGCCTGGCCGGCGTGGCGGCGCGTTCCGGGCCTGGCCCTGCCCGGCGGGCCGGGCGCCGACCATGCCGCCGGAGCGTTCCCGCGGCCGCACCCAGTCACCGAAGTCCTCGCCGAGGACCTGCTCCAGCAGCGCGATGTCGGGCTCGAAACGCGGCAGGAGTTCCCGGCGCTGCTCCCAGCTCAAGGGCTGCCGCTCCCGGCTGTGCCGCTGCAGGTACCGCTCGAGCGGGCCGGTCAGGGTGGCCGCGGTCAGGCCGGGGACCCGGCTGCCGACCGCGCTGCCCGCCCGCTGGGCCGCTGCCACGGCCCGGTGCGCCAGCGTCGGTTCGGGGTGGGAGGTGACGTTGTGCCGCGGCATCTGCGTCAGCACGCCCGTCTGCACGCCGAGGAACGCGCAGATCCGGTCCAGGGCCTGCGCGGGCTCGTCGACCATTCGCCGGTAGCGCAGGACCAGGACCTGCTCGCGCGGGAAGAGCGTGAACAGGTACTGGAGTTGCTCGCCGTAGCGGCCGAGCCCGGTGTAGTGCCAGAAGCTGGCCCAGCCCGCGGCGATCCGGCGCTCCTCCTCGCCGCAGGCCCGGACGAAGTCGGCCACCGGCTCCAGGCCCGCCGACCACAGGTGGGTCCAGTTGGAGTGGGCGCGCTCCACCGGGTCGCGGACGATCACGATCAGCCGGGCCTGCGGGAGCGTGTCGCGGATCCGGCCCATCGCGGCCCGGTCGTACAGGTAGAGCGGAGTCGACTCGCCGCGCAGGGTCCCGGGCGGAGCCGGGGCGAACAGGGCCTCGTAGTCCGCCCGGCGCCAGACGTGCTCCCGGTAGGTCAGCGCGTCCCCGGGCCCGCCCTTGGTCGGGGGCGGCCCGTCGGACAGGAAGAACTTCGGCTCCTTGATGGCGGACATGTAGAGCCCCGGGTGTTCGGACAGCGCGGCGTGCAGGGCCGTGGTGCCGGCCTTGGGGGCGCCGATGACCAGGAAATCGGGCATCGCCACGGGGCCTCCAGGGGAAGTTCCGTACCTATATTTTCGACTAGAATAGTCGGATATTGTCCTCACGGCTACCGCTACCCCTTCGGGCGCCATCCATGCCGGGAGGCACATGTCGAACGAGGGCAGGAGCGTCTGTTGAGCCAGGACGGGCGCCAACCATCGGGCGAGGAACGGCGGCGGAGGGTGAGCCACGATCCGTTCGGCATAAAAAGCTGACGGTCATCGCGTCACTGACGGTCAGTCCTGCTTGCGGACGGCGGCCAGCAGGATCGGGAGGGCGACGAGGGCGGACAGGCCGCACAGGAGGCCGGCGACGATGTACGGGGCGCGCAGCCCCGCGGCGTGCGCCACGAAGCCGCCGGCCAGCGCGCCGAGCGGCATGAGGCCCCAGCCCAGCATGCGGTAGACGCTGTTGACCCGGCCGAGCAGGTGACCGGGGACGACCCGCTGGCGCAGGCTGACCGTGACCACGTTCCACATGGCGACCGAGAACCCCTGGACGGCCAGCAGCGCCGCCACCACGATCGGGCCGGGCGCGAGCCCGATGCCGACGAACGCGGCGGCGTCGACGAGCGCCGGGAGGACCAGCGAGGGCAGCATTCCTATTCGGCGGGTAAGGATTGGGTTCACCAGTCCGCCGACCACGCTGCCCACGGCGCTGGCGGCCAGCAGCAGCCCGTAGCCGCGGGTGCTGACGTGCAGCGTCTGGGTGGCCAGCAGGACCAGGACGGCCTGGCCCATCTGGTTGGCGAAGTTGTAGATGCCGAGCAGGACGGCGACCACGCGGAGCAGGCGGTGCCGGGCCAGCCAGCGCAGGCCTTCGGCGATCTGGGTCCGGATCTTGGGGCGCTTGGCGTTTTCGGCGTTTTCGGCGTTTTCGGCGCATGGCCGGTCCTGGGCAAGCGGGCCAGAGCGCGGCCGAGCCGGCGAACGACGCGGCGTCGAGCCCGAACGGGAGCGCCGCGGCCGCGGCGAACAGCAGGCTGCCGGCCGGCGGGCCGAGGAACGACTCGCCGACGGTCAGGCTCACCTGCTGGCTGCCGTTGGCCTTGGGCAGGAGTTCGGGCGGGACCAGGGCGGGCAGGATCGACTGGGCGGCGTTGCTGAAGATGACTTCGGCGCTGCCCAGCAGCAGGCCACCCGCCGCGAGCACCTCGATGCTGGCCTGGTGGGCGACGACCAGGACGGCGATGATCGTGACCACCGCCGCCTGGACCGCCTGGGCGCGCCACATGAGCGTGGCCCGGTCGTAGCGGTCGACCACGGCGCCGGCCGGCAGGGAGAGCAGCAGCCAGGGCAGGTAGGTCGCGGCGGTCACCACCGAGACCAGCCGCGGGTCCCGGGTGATGGTCACGGCCAGCAGCGGCAGCGCGGCCACGAACGCGCCGTCGCCGGTGCTGCTGATCGCGTTGGCCCACCACAGCCGCCAGTAGTCCCGGCTCAGGCGCGGTGCTGCGGTGCTGCGCTTGGCCCGGCTCGGTGCTTGCGTCATGCCGCCAGCGTGGCGGGGACCGTCGCGCGCGTTCTACGGTTAAGCGGATTGCTTAATCCTGGTGTGCGGCGACGAACCGGGAGATGCTTAGCAGGCATGCTGGTGGTGCTCGAGCTGGACGTGGCGGACCTGGCCGCGACCAGGTTCGCGATCTCGCCGCTGAGCGAGACCACCAGGGCGATGCTGCTGCTGGCCAGGCCCAGCCCAGCCGCGGTGAACCTGCCGTGGGTCCGGTGGGCGCGAGCCGAAGCTTGGCCGACGGCCGCTGCGGTTGCCCCGGGCGTGGCCGCTCATCGTGAACGGCCTGCACGTGCTATCCGGAATTCCTCAACCCCGCGCCCGCCGTCCGGGAGCCAGAACTCGGCGACGAGCTGGCCCGGGTGCGCTCGACGCCCGCCGAGGCGGTCCGGGCCAGCCTGCGCCGGGTGTTCGGTGATCACCCGTGGCCGGACAGCGCGACGGAGCTTTTCCAGCGGCCGACCGAATCGCTGGCGGAGATAGCGGCCGAACTCGCCGAGTGCCACGAGCGGCTCGTCATGCCGCACTGGGAGCGGATCCGCCCCGTGCTGGAGGCCGACATCGTCTACCGGGCCGGCCTGCTGGCCGACGGCGGCGCCCGGTCGCTGTTCAGCGACCTGCATCCTGACCTGCGCTGGTCGCAGGGGACGCTCACGATGAACGACACCGACGAGGGCCCACCGGTGTCCCGCGTCATGCTCGGGCCCGACGGCGTGGTGCTGATGCCGAGCGTATTCAACTGGCCGCTGGTGTCGTACACCAAGGCGACGAGCAGCCAGACGACGCTGCTCTACCCGGCGCGCGGGGCCGCGACGGTGTGGGAGGGCAACGTTTCCGGGACCGGATCGGGGGCGCGTCGAGGAGCTGCTCGGCCCGGCGCGGGCCCGGCTGCTCGGCGCGCTGCGCTCGCCGGCCACCACCAGCGCGCTGGCCCTTCGCTTCGGCGTCACGCCCAGCGCGGTCTCGCAGCACCTGGCCGTGCTGCACCGCAGCGGCCTGGTCGACCGGGAGCGCAGCGGCCGCAGGGTGCTGTACCAGGCCTCGGAGCTGGGGCTGGCCCTGCTCGACCGGGCCCTCCTGCGGTCGGGCTCGTGAGGGCGCTCGTCTACTCGGGCTACGGGATCATGCCGGAGCTGGCGCAGGTCGCGGACCCGGCCTGTCCGCCGGACGGGGTGGTCATCGCGGTCGGCGCGAGCGGGGTGTGCCGGTCGGACTGGCACGCCTGGAAGGGGCACGATCCGGTCGACCTGCCGCACATCGGCGGGCACGAGCTGGCCGGGGTGATCGCGCAGACCGGGCCGGAGGTGACCCGCTGGCGGAGCCGGGGACCGCGTGACCGTGCCGTTCGTGTGCGGCTGCGGCCGGTGCGAGTACTGCCGGGCGGGCGACGCCCAGGTGTGCCCGCGGCAGACCCAGCCGGGATTCACCGGGCCGGGATCGTTCGCGGAACTGGTCGCGGTCCAGGCGGCGGATACGAACCTGGTCGCGCTGCCCGAGGCGGTCGACTTCGTCGCGGCCGCGTGCCTGGGCTGCCGGTTCGCCACGGCCTTCCGCGCGGTCACCGCGCACGGCCGGGTGCGGCCCGGCGACTGGCTGGCCGTGCACGGTTGCGGCGGGGCGGGGCTGTCGGCGGTGATGATCGGCGCGGCGCTCGGGGCCCGGGTGGTGGCGATCGACGTGTCTTCTTCGGCGCTGAGCCGGGCCCGGGAGCTCGGCGCTTCGTTCACCGTGGATGCGGGCGTTGGCTGATCCGGCTGCGTGCGATCGCCGAGATCACCGGCGGCGGGGCGCACGTGTCGGTGGACGCGTTCGGATCGCCGGCCACCGCGGCCTGCTCGGTCCGGTGCCTGCGCCGCCGCGGCCGGCACGTCCAGGTCGGCCTGCTGCTCGACGGGCCGACTCCGATCCCCATGGACCTGGTGGTGGCGCGGGAACTGGAGATCTTCGGCTCGCACGGCATGGCCGCCCGCGACTACCCGCCGATGATGGCCATGGTCGCGGACGGCACGCTGCGCCCCGGACTGCTGACCGGACGGGTGATCGGCCTGGCGGACGCGGGCCGGGCGCTGGCCGCGATGGACGGGCCCTCCGATGCCGCCGGGATGACCGTGATCCGGCTGCGCTTACAGGTGAGCGGCGAGCCAGTCCGCCATCTTCGAGCGGGACTCGAAGGCGTGGTTGGTCAGGCCGTGGCTGCCGTCCGGATCCAGCATCAGCTCGGCACCGGGCGCCTCGCGGGCCAGGCGCTCGGCGTGGTGGGTCGGCACCAGGCGGTCCCGGCCGCCCGCCGCCACCAGCAGCGGGGTGGTGATCCGCGCCGCGGCGTGTTCCAGGGTCAGTGCTGAGAGTTTTTCGCGGGCCTCGGCTTCGGTGGCGGCGCCGGAGCGGCGCTGGAATGTGGCCCGGGTCTGCGGCGGCAGGATGTCCCAGTCCAGGGACCACTGGTACGGCCCGGCCAGCGCCACCGCGGCCTTGATTCTCGGTTCGTAGGCCGCGGCCCGGGCCGCGTAGTAGCCGCCCAGGCTCACCCCGAACCCGCCGATCCGGGCCGGGTCGATGTCGTCGCGTCCCTCCAGGTAGTCCGCGACCGCCGTGGCCACCCGCTCGTAGGCGGGCTCGATCGGCAGCTCGTACTCGGCCTCCCCCTGGCCCGGCCCGTCGATGGCGATCACCGCCATACCGCGGGCGAGCATGTACTCCGCGGTGGCCTGCAGCTCCTCCTTCACCGAGTCCAGCCCGGGCATCATGATCACAACTGGGGGCTTGGTTTGGCTGGTCCGGGACCCGAAGGTAGGCCGCCAGGGTGGTGTTTTCGTACGGGATGCGCACCGGCTCGGCGGGCGGGCTGAGCGTCGCGGCGCCGCGGCGGAAGCAGGCCACGGTGCGGTCGTGGGCCGCTCGCTGCTGGTCCAGGTCGTCGACGAAGACGAACTTGCCCCAGTGCCAGCACAGCGCGGCGCGCCGCCAGGCCTCCCCGGCGGTGAGTTTTTTGCCTGCCTCGTCGGCCTCCTCGGCTAGCCGCTCGTAGTACTGACCGGTCCGCCCCCACTCGCGGCACCAGTCGTCCCAGGCCGTGATGCGGGCCATGGTGGCCTGGAAGTCGGAGTAGCTGGTCCCGTTCGCGATGAAGCGCGCCGCCCAGTGGGCGTTCGCCGCCACCACGCGCTCGTCCTTTGCCTCTGGTTCTGGCTCCGTGTAGAGGCTGGGGCGGCGGTCGGCGAGCAGGTCGTTGTCGCCGTCCAGGCTCTTGTCCCTGGCCTTCCGGAGATCGCAGCTGGCGGTCAGCACGACGGGCGGTCCTCGAGCACCGGGCCTGCCAGCGGGTAACCGTCCGGACCGGCGATCAGCGAACCGCTGATCCAGGACACGCCGCGCTCGTCCTGACAGCGGTCGGCGACCGCGACGAAGACCCCGTTGGTGGCCGCGGCGGCCTGCGCCTTGACCACCTCGGCGGGCCGCTCCCCCGCCGGGCGGGCCGCGTAGGGCCAGTTCACCGGGGCGGCGATGAGGTCGGCGCCGTTGATGGCGGCCAGGCGCACCCACTCGGGGAACTCCAGGTCGTAGCAGATCATCACGGCCACCCGGCCGACGGCGGTGTCGACGACCGGGGGCGGCGCGTCACCGGGGGTGAAGACGAGCTTCTCCTTGTCCCACAGGTGCGCCTTGCGGTAGACGGCCCGGGTCCCGGACGCGTCCACCACCGCCGCACTGTTGAACAGGCGTCCGCCGGGACCGCGTTCGCAGAAGCCGCCGACGATCACCAGCTGGTGTTCGGCGGCCAGGGCGCGCCACTGGCGCAGGGTCTCGCTGTCCTCCGCGGGCGAGGCGAGCGCGCCGGCCTCGGCGTGCGGCCTCGCCGGCCGTCGTCGCCGAACACGTAGCCGGAATCGCACAGTTCGGGCAGCACCACGAGCCGGCCGCCCGCGGCGGCCGCTTCGGTCACCGCGGCCGCAGCGGCCTTGCGGTTGGCGTCGGGCTCGCCGATGGTGATGGCCAGCTGAGCGACGGCGATGACGGTGAGGATCCACGGGGGCGCGCTCCGTTCGTCTGGTTCGTGGCGGGGTCGACGTGCGGCGATTCCACGCCCTATGTAAGCACCCTGGGCGGCCGGACCGGTGGCCGGGATCCGCGCTACCGTCGGCTACCGTCTGCGGGGAGCGTGCGGAAGGAAGGGCTGGCGGTGACGGGACACGCGGATGTCGTGGTGGTCGGCGGCGGGCATAACGGGCTGGTCGCGGCGGCGTACCTGGCCCGCGCCGGACTGGAGACGGTGGTCTGCGAGCGGCGCGATGTAACCGGCGGGGCGGCGGTCAGCGAGCATCCGTTCGGGCCGGACTACACGGTGACGTCCCTGTCGTACGTGGTCTCCCTGCTGCCGCCCGACCTGGTGCGCGACCTGCGGCTCGATCAGCACGGCTACCACGTGTACCCGCAGGGACCCTACTTCGCGCCGCGCCGGGACGGGCGGTATCTGCGGCTGCCGGACGATCCGGCACTCCGGCACGCCGAGATCGCCAAGTTCTCCGCGCCGGACGCGGATGCATACGGGTTGTATTCGTCGCACCTGGAGGACATCGGGCGGGTGCTGGGGCCGTTGCTGCACCAGATCCCGCCGCGGCTCGGATCTCGCCGGCCTGCGGACCTGGTGCGGCAGGCGCGGCTGCTGACGCAGCTGCGCGCTCTGGACGAGCGCGGGGCGGTCGACGTGACCCGGCTGCTCACCGACAGCATCGCCGACCTGGTCGAGGGGTACTTCGAGAGCGACGCGATGCGCGGCCTGCTGTCGGTCTCCGGGGTGATCGGGACGTGGGCGGGACCGCGGTCGGCGGGGACCGCGTACGTGATGCTGCACCACCACATCGGCGAGACGGCCTGGGGGTTTCCGCGCGGCGGGATGGGGGCGGTGTCCGGGGCGCTGGCGCGGGCGGCCCGGATGTTCGGGGCCCAGGTGCGGACGGGCGCCGAGGTGGCGCGGATCCGCACCCGCGACGGCCACGTCACCGGGGTGACGCTGGCCAGCGGGGAGTCGATCGACGCGCCGGTGGTGATCACCACCGCGCACCCGCAGATCTCGTTCCTGCGGCTGCTGGACCCGGCCGAGCTGCCTTCCGACTTCGTGGCTGACATCCGCGGCTGGCGCAGCCGCAGCGGCACGGTGAAGATCAACCTGGCCCTGGACCGGCTGCCCGTGTTCTCTTCTTTCGCGGATCCTGACCCGTCGGTTTACGGCGGCACGATCGTGCTGGCCGAGTCGCTGGACGACATCGAGAACGCCTACCAGCAGGCCGTTTCCGGCCAGCCGGCTGAGCTACCGTTCGCGGACATCTGCATCCCGAGCGTGTTCGATGACTCGCTGGCGCCGGCCGGCAAGCACGTCATGTCGCTGTTCACCCAGTGGGTGCCGTACGGGTACGCCGTCGCCCCTTCATAGGTCGAACTCGAGGCCTACGCGGACCGGGTGCTGGGACGTCTGGAGGCGGTGGCGCCGGGGTTCACCGACTCGGTGCTGCACCGGCAGGTCATCGGGCCGCACCAGATGCAGGAGGAGTACGGGCTGATCGGCGGGAACATCTTCCACGGGGAGCTGTCGCTGGGGCAGATGTTCCACGCCCGGCCCGCGGCCGGCTACGCCGACCTGCGCACCCCGGTCCGCGGCCTGTACCAGGCCGGGTCGGCCACCCACGGCGGCGGCGGGGTTACCGGCATCCCGGGCCGCAACGTGGTCCGGCAGGTCCTCACCGACCGTCGCGCCGAACGCTGGCGCCGGCGGCTCCCCCGCCCGAACCGGACCGAGCGGGCGGTTAAGGCGCGAGACCGGCAACGATGCGGACGGTGAAAGCGGCCGGCACGAACGGGCCATAGCGACACCAATGTTTCATCGGTGCCGCCTGGACGAGCACCCGATGTTGCATCGGTGCGGTAGCGGAGCCGGCTGGAGGTGGGGCTGGGCTCAGCTCGCGGCGGGCTGGCTGGGGTTGCGGCGGCGGCGGCGGACCGGGACGACGGTCTGGAGCATGCTGCGGGCCATGGCGTTGTGCCACACGTTGCCGGCGCGGCGCCACTGGCGCTTGGGGTCCATGACCACCGAGCGGGTCTGTACGGCCGGGTCGGCCACGCCCAGGCGCCTGGCCAGCGCGGCCAGCGTCTGGACCCAGAACCGGTCCTCCATGCGGTGCATGACCGGCATGCCCATCTCGTAGAACGGGTCGCCGGCCCGGAGCAGCACCTGCGTCTGCACCACGGTCGTTTCGCCCGCACGCTCGGCCGAGAACGTGATCCAGCCCGCGAACTGGTGGCCCTGGGGCGTGGCGAACGTGAACGACTCGGCGTCGGCGTACAGCACGAACACGCCGGTGGACATCTTCACCCCGCCGCCGACGGCGATGTCGAGCAGGGCCACGTCGCCGGGGCTGATGCCGGTCAGGGCGCCCGCGAAGCGGTTCCCCTGGGGCCAGAACTCCGGGAAGTGCGCCTTCCAGACCGCGATCGCGTCCTGCGGGGAGACATCAGCGCCGACGTCGACCGAGTAGGTCTTCTGCCACAGCTTGCCGAACCCCTGGACCGGGCCGGTGAGCCGCTTGCCGGCCACGTTGGTGCCGCGGACGCCCTCGCGCGCCTGCACCTGCAGCCGGTCGACCTTGGCCGCCCAGTGGCTGGCGTCGCGCGGCGCGGTGTGCTCGGTACCGGCCGAGGAGGGCGCGGTCTCGGGTCCGGTTTGCTCGGTCATGGCGTCCTCCTGGGGCTGACGGTCCTGTTCAACTGACCATGAGCCTAGGAAGCCGGCGATATGGAAACGTTACGGTATGCCCGTACTCATGCGAGCTTTTAACGAATGGGCGTTACGGGGGCCTAGCGGCGGCGGACCAGGGTTCCGGCCAGGGGCCCCCCGGGGGGCCAGCCGTCCTGGCGCGGGTCATGCTGGAAAGCGAGAACCGGACCCCGGCGGCATGGAGGACCGTGATGGCAGGCTCGGCGAAAGAGCATCGTGTGGTGATCGTGGGGGCGGGTTTCGCGGGATTTCACGCCGCGCGGGAGCTGTCCCGGCTGGTCGGGGCCACGACCGAGATCGTGGTGATCAACTCGACGGACTATTTCCTGTACCTGCCGCTGATGCCCGAGGTGACCGGCGGCCTGGTGGAGCCCGCACACATCCGGGCCTCGCTGCCCCGCCGGCTGCGCAGGACGCGGTTCGTGCTCGGCACGGTGAACCACGTCGATGCCCGGCAGAAGGTGGTGAGCTGGGCGGGTCCGGAGGGCTCGTCGGGCCAGGTCGGCTACGACCGGCTGATCCTGACCGCGGGCAGCGTGAACAAGCTGCTGCCCATCCCGGGCCTGGCCGACTACGCGCACGGGTTCCGCACCATCGCCGAAGCCATGTACCTGCGTGACCACATCATCCGCCAGCTCGAGCTGGCCTCGGTCGCCACGGACCCCGAGGAGCGTGAGGCGCGCTGCACGTTCGTGGTGGTCGGCGCGGGCTACACCGGCACCGAGGTCGCGGCGCAAAGCCAGCTGATGACGACCCGGCTGGCCAGGACGATGCCCGGACTGGCGGGCCAGAAGATCCGGTGGATGTTGCTGGACACCGCCCCGCGGCTGCTGCCCCAGCTGGACCCGCGGCTGTCCAAGACCGCCGACCGGGTGCTGAGGCGCCGCGGCGTCGAGGTCCGCATGGGCCAGTCGGTGTCCGACGCCCTGGACGGTTACGTACAGCTGTCCACCGGCGAGAAGGTGCCCACCCGGTCGCTGATCTGGTGCGTCGGGGTCCGCGCCGACCCGCTGATGGAAGGCCTGAACCTGCCCACCGACCGGGGCCGGCTGGTGGTCGATGAGTTCATGAAGGTGCCCGACGCCCCGGACATCTACGCCTGCGGCGACTGCGCCGCGGTGCCCGACCTGACCCGGCCCGGCGAGGTGTGCGGCATGACCGCGCAGCACGCCCAGCGGCAGGGCAAACTGGTGGCGCAGAACGTCGCCGCCTCGCTCGGCACCGGCACGGCCAAGGCCTACAAGCACCACGACCTGGGCTTCCTGGTCGACCTGGGCGGGCTGGCCGCCGCGGCCAACCCGCTGAACGTCCCGCTCTCCGGGCTGCCCGCCAACATCGTCACCCGCGTCTACCACCTGGGGGTCATGCAGGGGAACCGGTTGCGCGTGGCGACCGACTGGACGCTGAACGCGATCACGCCCCAGGAAATGACCTCGCTCGACGTGATCAGCGCCGCATCGGTCCCGCTCGACCCGAACACGCCGCGGGAGCCTCGCGGCTAGGTGGCGGTCTGGGCCGGCTGGCCCTCGGGGCTCGGAGTGCGGGCCAGGTCGGCGACCAGCTCGAAGGAACGCAGCCGGTCGGCCGGGTCGAAGACCATGGTGGTGAGCATCAGCTCGTCGGCGGCGGTCGCCTTCAGCAGCTCGGTCAGGCCCCGGCGCACGGTCCCGGGCGCGCCGATGATCTGGGTGGCCTGCCGGTCCAGGATGTACGCGCGCTCGAGGTCGGTGTACGGGTAGGCCTCCGCTTCCTCCGGGGAGGGCAGTGGCCCGGGGCGGCCGGAGCGTAGCTTCAGGAACGACAGCGCCCCCGACCCAGCCAGCCAGCGGGCCCGGTCATCGGTCTCGGCGCAGACCACGGCGGCCGCGACGATGGCGTAGGGCCGGTCGAGCGCCTCGGACGGGCGGAAATGCTCACGGTACAGGGCCAGCGCCGGGAGGGTGTTGGCCGGGCTGAAGTGGTGCGCGAAGGCGAACGGGAGCCCGAGCAGGCCGGCCACCTGGGCGCTGTAGCCGCTCGAGCCGAGCAGCCACATGGCGGGCTGGTGGCCCCGGCCGGGGACCGCGGTGATCTGGGCGAACGGGTGGCCTTCGGGCCAGCGGCCGGTGAAGTACCCGAGCAGGTCCATGAGCTGATCGGGGAAGTCGTCCGCCGAGAGCGCCTCGGGCGAGCGGCGCAGCGCGGCCGCCGTGACCTGGTCGGTGCCCGGCGCGCGGCCGATGCCGAGGTCGATGCGGCCGGGATGGAGCGCCTCGAGCATGCCGAACTGTTCGGCGACCACCAGCGAGGCATGGTTGGGCAGCATCACGCCGCCGGACCCGACCCGCAGGGTCGTGGTCGCGTCGGCGATGTGGCCGATCAGTACCGGAGGCGCCGAGCTCGCGATGCCGGGCATGTTGTGATGCTCAGCGACCCAGAACCGCCGGAACCCGAGACGCTCGGCGTGCCGGGCCAGGTCGATGGTGGCGCGCAGCGCGTCGCCGGCGTTCCCGCCGTCCGGTACCGGGGCCAGGTCGAGGACCGAGAGCGGCACGGACTCGGGTCCGAAGGTCAGGGCGGAGATGGGGTCCATGTCGTCCACGCCTTGTCCGAACAGCAAGGACCGCCCGGTTCTTCCGGAGTTGGTCAGAGCCTGCGGCCGACGGCGCCCCCACGGCTATGTCTCACTCATGACGTACGCCGTGGATGTCGGACAGGACGGCGACCGAGGCAATCACCATGACCTCCCTAGCGCCGCCGGCGCTGCCTGATCTTGATGTAGCCGAACAGCGGGTGGCCGGTGACGATCACCGTCGGGGCGCCCGGGTCCGCCATCTCGGCCGCCCGGTTGCTGATGTGCCCGGTGTAGGTGCTCAGCGGGCCGACGCGGGCGGCCCAGCCGTCGGGCAGGATCAGCTGGATCCACCCGGTCCGGGTGATCACCTCCACGGTGACCTCGCGGTAGGCGCAGGAGGCCTGGGTGAAGTCGATGGTGATCCACCCGGTGGTCGACTCGGCGGTGATCCGCTGCGGGACGATCCAGCGCCCGGCCTGCTTGATGTTGGGCGTGGTGGTCCGCAGGACCAGCGTGTCCGGCTCGAGGCCGATGCCCGGGTAGGACACGAAGGGCGGCTGCGCGGGCAGGTCCGCGACCAGGGTCTCCAGGTCGCCGTAGGTCTTGGCGGTATAGGCCCGGCCGAGCCGGTCATCCAGCTCCCAGAGCTCGAGCCGGCCCTCGCGGGCCGCGATCCGCAGCCGCTCCGCCACGGCGTCCCGGTCCACATCAGCCGCCCGTTGCGCCGCGATGTCGTTCGGCCTCGGTCCCGGCCGATCCGCATCGGTCATAGGGCGATCCTACGGACGTCGGCCTAGTGGTGGACGGCGGCGAGCAGGGCGGCGTAGGAACGAACGAGTGCCGCGTGCTCCAGCGGGAGCAGCCGGCTGTCCGGTTGGCAGCCCTCCCGGACCCACAGATCGGACAGGTCCATGGCCCGGGCGCGGTGTACCGCGGCCGGGCGGAGCGTGGCCTCGGGCTCGCCGTAGAGGTAGCAGTACAGGCGGACCAGCGACTCCACCAGTTCCTCGGCGGGCTCCGCGTCCTGCGTCGGGTGCGACCCATCCCGGTGCTGGCCCTCGCGGTGCACGCGCCACCAGTCGACCTCGAGCTCGGCGGCCTTGGCCGGGTTGGCGGGCTCGCCGTAGGTGAGCCTGACCAGGGCGTAGAACCGCCGCATGCAGGCCCGGGCCCGCTTGGGATGGTTGTCGGGGTACGGCGCCCACAGCTGGTTGGCCCGCAGCACCAGCCAGGCGCCGTGCAGGGTCCGGTACCAGTCCATGCCAAAGCCCACCCGGACCAGGCCGACCGAGGCGATCAGCACCCGGGGCCACTGCCGCAGGTAGTACCCCACCCAGACCCGGTACTCCAGGTCGGCGAGCCGGACCGGATCGAAGGACCGGAGCCGCATCGGCGTCCCGACGCTGACCTTGCCCGTGCTGCTCATCGGCGTCCCCTCCCCCTCGCCGCGGCCGACCGAGGCCGGCCGGTAGCGCTAAGGTACATCGCCCGGCACGGGCAGGGCTCGGCGGAGCCAGCGCAGGAGTTCGGCGAAGTCCTCGTCGATCACGGACTGGTCATGGTGGCGGAACCGGCCCGCCGCCTCGCTGGCGGCGAAGCCGAGCACGGCCGTGCTGATCAGCCGTTCGGCGCGCGCGGCTTCGGGGTCGGGCAGGCCGCCTTCGCGCAGTGCGGCCTGCACCGCGTCCCGGGCCGTCCGGGCGGCCGGGGTGACGGCCGGCCTGGTCAGCAGGAGCGGGAAGACGGCCGGATGCCTGCGCGCGGTGGCCCTGATCCCGTCGGCCAGCGCGACGAGCCGCTCGTCCCACCGGCCTTCGGCCGCGGGCCGCGGGTACTCGGTCAGCAGCAGTTCGACCAGGCCGTCCAGGAGCGCGTCCTTGTCGGCCACGTGCCGGTACAGCGCCATCGGCGTGACGTGCAGGCTGCGGGCCACCGCGTGCATGGTGACCGCCGCCAGTCCCTGCTCGTCAGCCAGCCGGAGCGCGGCGGCCAGCACCGCTGCCCTGCTGATCTGCGCGACCCGCCCCATGAGCCTCCTGCCCTCTTGCCAATCAAAGTATATAACGTATGCTTACATCATACACTTATCTGGAGGTAGCGATGCTCATTCTGCTCAGCGACGGCGCGAGCCTGGCCAGCCGGCAGTGCGCCACCGTGCTTTCCCGGGCCGGTCACCAGGTCGAGGCGCTCTGCGCGGAGGGGTTGTGCCTGGGCCGCATGACCCGGCATGTCCGCCGGGTGCACCGGGTGCCGGGCATCGGCGCCGATCCGTTCGGCTGGCTGGAGGCGGCTCTGGATATCGCCGCGCGGCGGCACGCGGAGGTGCTGCTGCCGGTGCAGGAGCAGGTAGCCGTCATGTCGCTGGCGCGCGGCCGGATCGAGGCCGCGGGCCTGCGGACCGCGGTGCCGGACTTCGGCGCGCTGGCCCGGGTGCAGGACAAGGTGTCCGCGTTCGGCACGCTGACCGAGGCCGGCCTGCCGCAGCCGCCCGCCGTGGTCGCCGCGAGCCGGGCGGACCTCGAGGCGGCCGGGGAGCTCCCGGCCTTCGTCAAGACGCCGGTCGGCACCGCGTCGGCCGGGGTGGTCCGGGTGCAGACGCGGGCCGAGCTGCGGCAGCTCGCGGCGAGGTACGAGCGCGACGGAGTATTCGGGGCCGGAGGCGTCCTGGTGCAGCAGCCGGCCGACGGGCCGCTGGTCATGGTCCAGTCGGTATTCGCGCACGGTGAGCTGGTCGCGTTCCACGCCTGCCAGCGGGTCCGCGAGGGGACGGGCGGCGGAGCCAGCCACAAGCTCGGCCTGGACCTGCCGGAGGCGCGCGAGCACCTCGCCACGCTGGGCGCGGCGCTGCGCTGGCACGGCGCGCTGTCGGCCGACGTGATCCGGTGACCGGGCGGGCGTGGTGTTCATCGACATCAACCCGCGGCTGGTCGAGCCGGTCAACGCCCTGGCCTCCGGCGTCGACCTGGTGCGGGCCCTGGTCGAGGTGGCGTGCACGGGCACGTCGCGGCCGCAGCCGCCGGGTCGGCCCGGCGAGCGGACGCACCAGTTGCTGCTGGCGGTGCTGGGCGCGGCGCAGCACGGCGGACGCCGCGAGATCGCGCGCGAGCTGGGGAACGCGCTGGCCCGCCGCGGCGACTACCGGGGCAGCCGGGAAGAACTGACGCCGGGCGGCGGCGACCTGCTCGCCGCGCTCCCGGTCGTGCTGATCGCCGCGGCCACCCTCGCGCGGCCCGCCGCGGGGCGGCACTTCACCGGCGGCAGCGTCGGCGCGTACTCGCTCACCCCGGCGGCATGGCAGGCGCTCACGGCGGCCGGCGCCGCGTCAGCCCACGTCGCGGAGGCGTCGCACTGACGCGGGGCGGGCACCACGGTCCGTTCGGCAGAAAGATCTTTTGTCTTTATTCGTCGAGGGCGCCGGCGTCGGCGGGGACGTCGACGGAGTACTGACGGAGCACGTCCAGCGGGACGATCTCCAGCGCGCGCTCGTGGGTGGAGGCCAGCACCACCGGAGCCGCGGCGCCCTCGCGGTGCGCGCGCAGCCAGTTCGCCGCGGTCACGCACCACCTGTCCCCCGGCACCAGGCCGGGGAAGCTGAACTGAGGCATCGGCGTGGACAGGTCATTGCCGATGCCACGCTGATGCGCGAGGAACTCCGCGGTCACCACCGCGCAGATCGTGTGGCTGCCCAGGTCCTCGGGTCCGGTGGTGCAGCACCCGTCCCGGTAGAACCCGGTGAGAGGATCGGTTCCACATGGCTCGAGCTCCGCGCCGAGCACATTTCGGTCGCCCATGCTTGCAGTATCAGCACGGCGGCAGCGCGGGCGCAAGATCAGCGGCCGAGCCCGGTCCGGCTGCGTCATAACCGCGATATAAGCAGAAACGCGGGGCGCGGAGCAAGACGCGGCGTCCGGGCGCCGGCACAATGGGTCGCGTGAAGCGTTCCAGACTTCTCGCGGCGGGCGGCGTGCCGCTCCTGGCCGCGGCGGCGGCGGTGTCCTCGGCCGTGGCGCCTTCGGCGGCGGTCTCGGCGAAGGTCCCGAACGTGCCGGTCACGCACGTCATCGAGATCATGATCGAGAACCACTCCTTCGACAACCTCTTCGGCCAGTTCCCCGGCGCGGACGGCATCCCGGCGAACACCTCGCTGCTCAACCCGAACGCCTACTTCGACTCCGCGCCCAACGTGCACCCCGTCTGGGCCACCGCCAACGAGGGGGACGTGACCGGCGAGATCAACAACAGCACGGTCGCCGAGCAGATGGCCATGGACTACCAGCCCGGCCGGGGCTACCTGATGGACCACTACACCGTGTTTCCGCAGGACGGCATGGCCGCGATCACCGAATTCGGCCCGCGGTTCGACCCGGATGAGCAGTACCTGGCGTCGGCCTACGAACTCGCCGACCACAACTTCCAGCCGGTGATCGCCCCGACGCAGCCGAACGTGCTGACCGCGCTGAACGGCACCGATCACGGCTGGGTGTACAACAACCTGCAGCCGGGCCCGACCTCGCCGTGGAACTCCATATTCGACGAGCTGACCGCGCACGGCCGCAGCTGGAAGATCTACTACGCGCTGCCGCCGTCCGCCCTGACCGGGACGGTCTGGCCGCAGCTCCTGCCGCCCGGGCACGCCGCGGACCTGACCACCGGATCGGCGTTCTTCGCCGACCTGGCTTCCGGTTCGTTGCCTTCGTTTTCCTTCGTGCGGCCCGGCGTGGACTACAGCACCGAGCCGCCCGAGGACATCGGGCAGGGCGACACCTGGGTCGGGCAGCTGGTGAATGCGGTCGCGCATTCTCGGTACTGGGACTCGACGGCCATCTTTGTCACCTACGACGAGAGCGGCGGCTTCTGGGACCACGTGGCGCCCGCGGCGAGCACCGGCTACGGGGCGCGGACGCCGATGATCATCATCAGCCCGTACGCGCGGCGCGGCGTTTACCACCAGCAGAGCACCAACGTCTCGATCCTGTCGTTCATGCAGAAGCTGTGGGGCCTGCCCGCGCTGACCCCGCTCAACGCCCGGCAGAACAACCTGTTCTCCGCGTTCAACTTCAGCCAGGCGCCGCTGGCGCCGCCCGCGGTTCCGGCCACGCCTTCTGACACGATCGGGTTTCACGGCACGGGCGGCATTCTGACCGACATCGGCGTGACGAGCCCCGGGCGTTCGGTCACGATCAGCCTGGAGGCGGAGACCGGCGGGCTGGTGCTCGATTCCGCGGTGAACGGCGCGGTCGCGCTGACGCTGACGCCGCCGCCGGGGGTCACGGCGCCGTCGTCGTTCCCGGCGTCGGCGCTACTAGTCGGGGGGCAGGCGAGCATCACGGTGTCGTTGCCGTCGGCCGGGTACTGGCGGATCGGCGCCAGCGGACCCGGAGGCAGCAAGGGCTGGGTCACGGTGGACGTGGGGGTCACGCCCGATACCGCGCCGTAGCGTCCGGTCCTGCGTCCTGGCCTGGCGCCTGCTGGTCCTGGCGCCTGCGCCTTCTGGCGGCTGGACAGGGTTCGGCGGGCGGCTTAGTCTTGACTGTATGGTCAGTCAAGATGGTGATTACCGGCGTGACCCGGCTCCGCTCGACCGAGGCGGGCTGGCGGCGGCACTGCGGCCGTTCGGCGAGAGCCGGATGCTGCCGCGGGCCGCGTACGTAGACCCGGCGGTGTTCGAGTGGGAGCAACGGAACTTCTTCGGCGGCGGCTGGATGTGCGTGGCGCGCAGCGAGCAGCTGCCGCAGCCGGGCGACCAGCGGGCCGAGGCGACCGGGACGGGCGGCGTACTGCTGGTCCGGGGCGAGGACGGCGTGCTGCATGCGTTCGCGAACACCTGCCGCCACCGCGGGCACGAGCTGCTGCCCTGCGGCGAGGGCACGCAGGCCCGGATGATCATCTGCCCGTACCACGCCTGGACGTACACGCTGGCTGGCGACCTGCGCGCCGCGGGGAGCTTCAAGAAGGTGCGCGGCTTCGACTTCGGGTCGTGGGGCCTGGCCGCGGCTGCCGGTGACCGAGTGGCACGGCCTGGTCTTCGTCGACACCTCGGGCGGTCTTGCTGGCTCGCTGGACGAGGCGCTGGCCAAGCTCGACGAGATCATCGCGCCGTACGAGCCGGAGCGGCTGGTGACGGCCGGGCGGCACAGCTATGACGCCGCGGCGAACTGGAAGATCCTGACCGAGAACTACCACGAGTGCTACCACTGCCCGTCCATCCACCCCGAGCTGTGCCGGGTCAGCCCGCCCAAGAGCGGCGAGAACTACGCCTCCGACGGCGCCTGGGTGGGCGGCTGGATGGACCTGCGGGACGGCATGGCCACCATGTCGTTGGACGGCGCGAGCGGCGGCGTGCCGCTGCGCGGGCTCGACGCGCAGGGGCTGCGCACCGTCATCTACGTCAACATCCTGCCGAACGTCCTGCTCAGCCTGCATCCGGACTACGTGATGACGCACCGGTTGACACCGGTGGCCGCGGACCAGACCCGGATCGAGTGCACCTGGGCGTTCGCCCCCGAGGCGGTGGCTCTGCCTTCCTTCGATCCGGGTTACGCGGTGGAGTTCTGGGACATCACCAATCGGCAGGACTGGGGTGCGTGCGAGTCGGTCCAGCGCGGGCTGGCCTCGCCGCAGGCCTCACCGGGACCGCTGGCGCCCGACGAGGACGCGGTGTACTCGTTCGTCACCACCATCGCCCGGGGCTACCTGGGCCAGATCGCCTGGGGCCCGGTAGCTTAGCAGGGTGACCATATTTGACATCCCGGTGAAGACGCTGGCCGGGCAGGACTCCTCGCTCGGCGCGGCTGCGCCCGGATCGGCGTTGCTGATCGTTAACGTGGCCTCCAAGTGCGGGCTCACGCCCCAGTACACGGCGCTGGAGAAGCTGCACGAGGAATTCGCCTCCCGCGGGTTGGCGGTGGTCGGCTTCCCTTGCAACCAGTTCGGCGGGCAGGAGCCCGGCACCGCGGAGGAGATCGCCGAGTTCTGCTCGGCGACCTACGGGGTGACGTTCCCGATGTTCGAGAAGATCGAGGTGAACGGCCCCGGGCGGCACCCCATCTACGATCTGCTGACCGCGGTGCCGGACGCGAACGGCGAGGCCGGCGACATCCAGTGGAACTTCGAGAAGTTCCTGATCCGCCCGGATGGCACGGTGGCCGAGCGGTTCCGCCCGCGTATGGTGCCTGATGACCCGCAGGTGCTGGCCGCCATCGAGGCCAACCTCCCGGAGGGCTACTTCCTCGGCTAGGTTCCGTGGCCCGCCCGCATCATTGTGGATCGTTACTGGGGTCAGGACGCCAGTAACGATCCACGATCATGGGCTTGGATCGTTAGGCGAGGGCGGCGGGGGTGCGTTTGACCATCTGGCGGGCGATGATCATGCGCTGGATCTCGCTGGTGCCCTCCCAGATGCGCTCGACGCGCAGCTCGCGGTAGAAGCGTTCGGCGACGTTCTCGCGCATGTAGCCGCGGCCGCCGAAGACCTGGACGGCGCGGTCGGCGACGCGGCCGGCCATCTCCGAGCAGTACAGCTTGGCCATCGAGCACTGGGCGTGCGACACCTTGCTGCCTGGCCGCCTGCGGCGGCGGGGCTGGCCTGCCGCCTGCGGCGGCGGGGGTGTCGATGCCGCGGTCGATGCCGCGCGCGGTCTCGTAGGTCATGGCCCGGGCCGCGAACAGCTCGGTGAGGCTGTCGGCGAGCATCCCGGCCACCAGCCCGTGGTCGGCGATCACACCGCCGCCCGCCCGGCGGGTGGCGGCGAACGCGGTCATCTCTGCGGTAAGCCTTTCCGCGGCCCCAAGGCAGCGGGCGGCGACCATCAGCCGCTCGAAGCGGAACCACTCGTACGCGAACGTCATCCCGTCGCCCTCGGCCCCGACCAGGTTCGCGGCCGGGACGCGGACGTTCTCGAACGCGACGATCGGGTGGTGGTGGCTGATCGTGTGGGAGTAGGCCGGGGTCCGGACCACCCGGACGCCGGGGCTGGGCAGGTCGACCAGGAACATGGCGTGCTCGCCGTCGTGCGGGCCGCCGCGCAGCCGGGCCTGGAAGAAGGCGAAGTCGGCGGTGTTGTACGAGGTGACGTGCCACTTGACCCCGTTGAGGACGTACTCGTCGCCGTCGCGGTGGGCGGTGGCCTCGATCGCGTCGACGTCGGAGCCCGCGCCCTCCTCGGTGATCGCGTAGCACTCCTCGCGCTCGCCGGCGATCGCGGGCCGCACGTACCGGTCGACCTGGTCCGCGGTGGCCACCTCGGGCAGCCACGACGGCGGGGTGGCGGCCACCCAGCCCAGCGCGTTGGTCACCCGGCCCACCTGCTCCTGCACCAGCACCTGCTGCAGGGTGGTGCAGCCGCCCCCGCCGAGCTCGGCAGGCATGTTGGTCGAGTGCAGGCCCAGCTCGCGGGCGCGCTTGGCGTGCCCGGCGGTCAGGTCGGCGGGCAGCTCGCCGCCCGCGGCCTCGGCCTGCTCCTCGAAACGGATGAGCTCGTCCGCGAAACCGCGGGCCCGGGTCTGGATGGCCAGGTCTTCGGTTGACAAGCCGTACATCCGGCGGGTCCTCTCTGGGGCGCGCAGCTGTATTGACTGAATGTTCAGTCTATGCCAGCATCGGTGCTGTGCCAACGAGGACCGCTGAGGCGGTGGGGGCCGGATGCCGATGAGCGGGAGTGGCTATGACAAGCGCTGACGCCGTGGTGGTGGGCGGCGGGACGGTGGGCGCGTGGTGCGCGTACTTCCTGCGCCAGGCCGGGCTGGGCCGGGTCGTCCTGATCGAGAAGGGCCACCTCGGGCAGGGCGCGAGCAGCCGGGCGGCCGGCATCGTCCGGATGCAGGGCGGGACGCCCGAGGCCGTCATGCTGGGCCAGTGGTCCCGCCAGTTCTACCTGCGCCAGCGGGACGAGATCGGCACCGACTCCGGGTTCACCGAGCAGGGCTACCTGCTCCCCTGCTTCACCGAGGCGGACGTCGCCGCGGCCCGCGAGCGGATGGCGATGCAGGCCGGCCTGGGCGTGCCGGTGCGCTGGCTCGACCCGGGCGAGGTGGATCAGGTCAACCCGACGCTGGCGCCGGGACAGACGCTCGGCGGGACCTTCTGCGCCCAGGACGGGTACATCACGCCGCCCCGGAACGTGGCCGCCTACACCGTGGCGCTGCTGCGCAGCGGGGTCGAGGTGGCCGAGCACGTCGCGTTCCGCGGCCTGACCCGGGGCGGTGTGGACACCAGCCAGGGGCGCATTGACGCGGGCCTGGTGGTCCTGACCGGCGGCCCGAAGCTGGCCGAGGTCGGACGGCTGGCCGGCCTGCGCATCCCGGCGGGCGGCGTCCGGCACCAGGTCGCGGTGACCGAGCGGCACCCGGACCTGGATCCGGGGCGGGTACCGATGGTGTTCGACCTGGCCGCGGGGCTGTACTGGCGGCCGGAGGAGGGCGGCCTGCTGTTCGGGATGAGCAACCCGGACGAGCCGCCGGGCGAGAACCGGGAGGTGGACCAGGACTACCTGGCCCGGATGCGGGCCCGGCTGGCCGCCCTGGTCCCGGTCACCGCCGGGCTCGGGCTGCGCCGGATCTGGGCCGCGACCATCGACTACACCCCCGACCACCTGCCCATCATCGGCCGCGCGCCCGGGCTGGACCACGTCACCGTGGCCTGCGCCGGAGGCGCGGGCATGATGTGGGGGCCCGGCGTGGCGCGGGCGGCCGCCGACGTGGCGCTCACCGGGAAGACCGACGTGCTCGACGTGTCCCCGCTCGGCCTGGACCGCTTCGACGAGGCCGGGCACAGCCGCCTGGCCACCGACCCCATCGCCCTGCCGTTCCCGGAAAGGATCTCCGCCCCATGATTACCGCCACCCCGTTCCTGGCCGCCGCGGCCGACGCCAAGCTCGAGGACTGGGGGCCGCTGGACGAGGCGACTGGAGATCCGATGCACACCTCCGGCACCACGCTGTGGACCGGCGAGGGCGACCAGGAGGCCGGGGTCTGGGAGTGCACCGCGGGCCCGTCCCGGTGGAGCCTGGAGAACAACGAGTTCGTGCACATCCTGTCGGGCCGGATGACCGTGACGCCCGACGGCGGCGAGCCGGCCGACATCGGGCCGGGCGACACCGCGGTGTTCCCGCGCGGCTGGACCGGGACGTGGCAGATCCACGAGACTATCCGGAAGCTGTACGTGCTCTTCTAGGCGCCGATCTCTAGGTGGTGGGCCCTGGTGTCTCTGGCTGATTTCCCGCGGTATCCGCTGCTGTTCGGGCCGAGCCCGGTCCACCCGCTGGAGCGCCTGTCCGCCCACCTGGGCGGCGCGGCGATCTGGGCCAAGCGCGAGGACTGCAACTCCGGGCTGGCCTTCGGCGGGAACAAGACCCGCAAGCTGGAGTACCTGGTCCCGGACGCGCTGGCCCAGGGCGCGGACACGCTGGTCTCGATCGGCGGCGTGCAGTCCAACCACACCCGCCAGGTGGCCGCGGTCGCGGCCAAGCTGGGCCTGAAGGCCAGGCTGGTCCAGGAGAGCTGGGTCGACTGGCCCGACTCGGTCAACGACCGGGTGGGCAACATCCTGCTGTCCCGGATCATGGGGGCCGACGTCCGGCTGGTCGGCGACGGCTTCGGCATCGGCATCAAGAGCAGCTGGGAGCAGGCGCTGGAGGAGGTCCGCGCCGCGGGCGGGACGCCGTACGCCATCCCGGCCGGCGCGTCCGACCACCGCCTGGGCGGCCTCGGCTTCGCGAACTGGGCCTACGAGGTCCGCCAGCAGGAGGCCGAACTCGGGCTGTTCTTCGACACGATCATCGTGTGCAGCGTGACCGGCTCCACCCAGGCCGGGATGATCGCGGGCTTCGCCGCGATCGACGACCCGGGCCGGCCGCGGCGGGTGATCGGGATCGACGCGTCGGCCCGGATCACCGAGACCCGGGCCCAGGTCGAGAAGATCGCCCGGAATACCGCCGAGCTCATCGGCCTGGGCCGCGACCTGCGGGACGACGAGATCACCGTGCTGGCGGGCTGGGCCGGGGACCACTACGGCATCCCGGTGCGCTCCACGCTGGACGCGATCCGGCTCACCGGCCGCCTGGAGGGCATGATCATCGACCCGGTGTACGAGGGCAAGTCGATGGCCGGGCTCATCGACCTGGTCCGCGCGGGCCGGATCGGCCCGGACTCCACCGTGCTGTACGCCCACCTGGGCGGGCAGCCCGCGCTCAACGCCTACAGCGCGCTGTTCCGCTGACCAGCGCCGCCCGCCGCGCAGTCGCCAGTAAGCTGGGCGCCGCGCCGGAGTCGCGGTCGCGGTCCGGGGCGCCACGGGTCCGGGGAGCAAACCGGAGCATTGACCGATTCCCCGCTGGTGCGCGACCCTACATGTCATGGTCTGGCGGATCCATTTCACGGCCGAGGATCTCGAGCGGATCCAGGTCAGGCCGACCCTCGGCCCGCTGGGCGAGACGGTCAAGGCGATGTGCCTGCTGCGCTGCCCGCAGCAGCCCCGCGCGCCGTACCGGCAGTGGCGCGGCCAGGTGAAGGGCAGGCTCACGCCGCAGATGACCGCGTTCACGGCGATGATCCCGCCCGGGTCCAAGGGCGTGGACCTGTCCATGCTGACCGGCACGGCGGCCACCTTGGAGCAGGGCGTGCAGGCCCTGCTGGCTGTGCCCCGCGAGCATCTCCTGGTGGAGATGGAGTTCACCGACCGGGAGCACAAGCTGCCCGCCGCCGTGTGGGCGGCGGCCGAGAGCGGCCAGGCCCGGCGCCAGCTCGCCGCGGCGGCCGTGGCCGCCCACCAGGTGCTGATCGAACCGTACTGGACCCAGATCCACGCCTGCCTGCACGCCGAGCACGTGGTCCGCCTCCGGACGCTGGCGGCGGGCGGCCCGGACCGCCTGCTGGCCTCGCTGCAGAGCCCGTGGGTCCGCTGGCGCCCGCCGGTGCTCGAGGTGCTGGTGCCCACCGACTACGACGTGCCGCTGAACGGCCGGGGCATCGCGCTGGTGCCCTCGGTGTTCGTGGGCCAGATCCCCAGCCTGCACCAGAACCCGAACGACCCGAGCTCGGTGCCCTGGCTGGTGCTGCCGCCGGCCGACAGCCGGATGGAGCAGCGTCACCTGTGGGGTAACCCCCGGCCCCGGGGCGCGGCGCTGGCCGCGCTGGTGGGCCGGAACCGGGCCGCGGTGCTGCGCACCATCGCCGAAGGGTGCTCGACCACGGAGCTCGCCGACCGGGTGGGCATCTCGCTCGCGGCGGCCAGCCAGCACGCGTCCGTGCTGCGGGACGCGGGGCTGATCACCACGCACCGGCAGGGCAGCGCGGTGCTGCACGTGCTCACGCCCCTCGGCGCCGAGCTGCTCCGCGCCGGATAACGCCTGGCCGTTACGCCTGGCCCGGCCCCGGTGCGGGCCGGCGATGGTGGGCTGGTCATGGTCGGCCGGACCATGACCAGCTCGGACCACCGGCTGTGGTTTCCACCTTCAGCATTACCGTCGGCGTTCGCGCGCGCCAATCCTTTCGGCTGTAACCGAAAGGGTCGTGTCATCGGTGGAGCGCGGTTGCAGCCGCGGCAGGTACTCTCCCGTCAGGACCTCGATCGGGGTCTGCCGCTGCCAGCGCGCGGTGATGCCGGACCGGGTGGGCTCGGCCAAGACACGTGGGGTGCGCGCGATCAGCTGGTCCATGTGCGAGCGGCCGACCTCCGCTGTGCCTGCACCGTTACGGGGCGACATGATCTTGGTGCCACACACCATTGACAGCCTCAGGGAGGAACGGCCAGGCTTCCGATCAGGCCGCTCGTGACCGGTTCACGGACACTCGTCCGCCAGCGGCCTGGTGATTGCCCTTTCAGCGCCGATAGTGGAGGTTTCTATGACGACGGCAGCGGACCTGGTAGCGGGACGGCCGCTGGTTTTCCGCAACGCGACGGTGCTCACCATGGACGACGGGCACCGGATCCTGGCCGACGCCGACGTGCTGGTCACCGGGGAGCGGATCGCGGCGGTCGGCCCGAACCTGCAGGTGCCCGACGGCACCGCGGAGATCGACGCGACCGGCGGCATCGTCATGCCGGGCATGATCGACACCCACCGGCACATGTGGCAGACGGCCATGCGGGCCTACGGGGCCGACTGGACCCTGACCCAGTACTTCGTCTGGTACTACCTGAACTGGGGCAAGAAGTTCCGCCCGCAGGACGTCTACGCCGGGAACCTGCTGTCGGCCATCGAGTCGATCGACGCCGGCGTGACGACCACGGTGGACTGGTCGCACGGGCTGCAGACGACCGAGCACGCCGACGCCGCCACCGACGCCCTGGAGGAGGCGCGCGGACGGTTCGTGCTGGCCTACGGGAACATCCAGCAGGGCTCGTGGGAGTGGAGCACCACGCCGGAGTTCCGGGACTTCTACGTCCGCCGGTTCGACGGCAAGGGTGACATGCAGGGGTTCGCGATCGCCTTCGACATCCCCGGTGACGACCCGGCGTTCCCGGAGAAGGCCACGTTCGAGGTGGCCCGGGAGATGGACGTGCCGGTCACCACGCACGCCGGGGTGTACGGCATCACCCTTGACGCGGGCGTCCGGCACATGTACGAGAACGGCTTCTGCACCCCGCAGACGGTTTACGTGCACTCCGCGTCGCTGTCCCCCGACTCCTACCACATGATCGCCGCCAGCGGCGGCTCGGTGTCGGTCTCGACCGAGAGCGAATGCAGCGCGGGCCAGGGGTACCCGCCCACCTGGAAACTGCGCAAGTACGGCATCCCGGTCTCGCTGTCCCAGGACACCAGCGTCTGGTGGAGCGGCGACATCTTCTCCGCCATGCGGGCCACGCTCAGCGCGGACCGGGTCATGGACCACTTCGAGAATCACAACGAGGGCAAGGCCGTCACCAACCACCACCTGCGCGCCGAGCAGGTCGTGGACTGGGCCACCCGGGGCGGGGCCAAGGCGATCGGCCTGGACTCTTCGGTGGGCAGCGTGGAGGAAGGCAAGAAGGCCGACCTGGTGCTGATCAAGAACGACGACTCACCGGTCAGCTTCCCGATCCTGCACCCCTACGGCCACGTGGTCTACCAGGCCCAGCGCGGCGACGTGCACACGGTGGTGGTGAACGGGCGGGTGGTCAAGTTCGACCACAAGCTGGTCGACGTGGACCTGGCCAAGGCCCGGCGGGCGATCGACGAGACCGTCGGGTACCTGCGCAGCGAACTCGGCGAGCAGGCCTGGGCTGAGGGCATGAACCCCGAGGTCCCCGAGCACGAGCAGCTGGCCAACCCGTACACCTACACCGGCGCGGCCGCCTGGAAGGAAGACGAGGACTAGCCCGGCCTGCCGCCACCGGCCCGATGGAACATTGGGCCGGTTAGCCCGGTGGGCGGGTGGCGACCCACCCGACGTCACGCCGGAAAGTGGCGTGACAGGCGGGAATCTCCGCCCTTCAGTTCTCCCGGCCGTAAAGCCGGGCCTTGTACTCCAGCATCGCCACGAACCCGGACCAGCCGGCGTCGTGGACGGACTTGGCCAGGCGGGTCCGGGCCAGCCCCTTCACCGCCAGGTCCTCCACGGCGACCGCTTGGTTTTCGCGGATCAGCGCCGTGGACAGCTGGTGGCAGAAATCCCGCCTGGCGTCGGCCACCCGGGCATGCGCCCGGTAAGCGGTGTTCAGGTCAGCCAGCGCCTGCTGCAGCACCACGGCCGATACCTCGGTCAGCCACGCCCGCTCGCTGGTGGCCTTGGCCGCGGTCAGCCGGGCTGACAGCTCCGCATCGGTGAGGTACGGCTGCCCGGCCTCGTGCGCTTGGCGCCGCGCCGCCAGCCCGTCGTTGAACACCACCCGCGCGCAGCCGAACGCCTTCCCCAGCGCGGCCCGGTGCCGGGGCCACGGGTCAAGACGATAGTTGTACCGGAGCTGCACGTTCTCACGATACTCAGCTATAGCGCCGGATATCGTGATAGACACGCTGGCAAAGCTGCCATTTTCGTCTCGGTTTTCGCCCCCGGTACTGGCATCAGGCGTTGCGGCTCCGGCCATCTGGAACTGGATTCAGGAGGCCGAGCATGTGCACCTAGCAACGTCCCGCTCACGGTGGCTACCCCCAGCCGGTGACGCCTCAGGGCAGCCTCCCGCCGTCCGAGCGGTTTCGGGGTTGGCGTCAGGTTCGGAGCCAGGGCCGACCTGTGTTGCCGGACGGCTGCGACTCCAGACGCTGCCACGGCCCGGTCCAGCGATAAGAATGACGGCCGGGCGGCTGCGGGGCCTGGGTTTCGATCCAACGCACCCGCCCGCGGCCCGTGTTGTAGAAGCCATGGGTTGAGCCGACCCGCACCTCCTGTGCCAGGCCTGAGTTTAGTAATACTGAACAATGTGGTCAAGATCACTAAACGACTATGAGGGCACAGGTAAGTAACGTTGTTCTCTCGGGCGGCTTCGGCAGCGAGACCGGGGCCTTAGCGAGACCGGTTGAGGATGACCCAGATGGCCCGGGCCGGGACGGTTCCCGCGTTCCAGAACCGGTGCGGGATCGCGGAGTCGAAGGTGAGCGAGTCGCCCTCCTCCAGGACGTACTGCTCGAAGCCGATCTGGGTGGACAGGGCGCCCTCGATGATGACCGCGTACTCCTGCCCGGTGTGCTGGATGGCGTGCTCGGCCTCGGGCACGCTCTGCCCGACCGGGTAGCACACCTCGAGGAACTCCATGTCCTTCTCGGCCGCCGCGGTGAGCCGCTCCCACATCACGCCGCGTTCCAGGGTGATCCGCGGCCGGGCGTATCGTCGCAGCACGGGGCCGTCTGCCGGACTCTCGGCGGCCGCCGCGGCGGTGTCCCCCGGGTCGGCCGGGTCCTGGGCCGGGTCGAAGAGCCGGTCCATCGAGATCCGCAGGGCGGTGACCAGAGCCCACAGCGTGCTCACCGACGGAACCGCCCTTCCCCGCTCCACCTGGGAGATGAGGCTGGGCGAGCAGTCCACCCGGCGGGCCAGCTCGCGGGCCGTCATGCCGAGCTCGAGCCTGCGGTGACGCAGCCGCGCGCCGATGAGCGCGCCGCGGTCGAGCGACTCAGGAGGTGCGTTTTCGTCCGCGAACATCCGTGGGGCCACGGATGTCATCTTACTGGCGCAGGTCCTGCCCCCCCGGCGTGCCTTCGGCGCGCCGGGGGATTCGTTAAACGATACTTTACGCGGTTAACGTGATGCGCCGCGGTGGACCTGGAACGGGGCGAAGCTCTGGCTGACCGGCATCAGCTCGATGACGTTGATGTTCACGTGCGCGGGCTGGCTGGTGGCCCATTCGATCGCGGCGGCGATGTCGTCGGCGGTCAGCGGCTGGGTTCCGGTGTAGACGGTCGCGGCCCGCTCGCGGTCGCCGCCGAAGCGCACCTGCGAGAACTCGGTGCCGCCGGACAGCCCCGGTTCGACCGAGGTCACCCTGACCCCGGTGCCGTGCAGGTCCGAGCGCAGGTTCAGGCTGAACTGGTGGACGAACGCCTTGGTCGCGCCGTAGACGTTGCCGCCCGGGTACGGGTAGGTGCCGGCGATCGAGCCGAGGTTGACCACGTGCCCGCGGCCGCGCGCGACCATCTGGGGCAGGAACGCGCGGGTCATGTAGACCAGGCCAGTGCAGTTGGTCTCGATCATCTGCTCCCACAGGCCGACGTCGGCCTCCTGGGCCGGCTCCAGCCCGAGGGCCAGGCCCGCGTTGTTGACCAGGATGTCGACCTCGGCGAAGTCCGCCGGGAGTTCGGCCGGGAGCCGCTCGACGCTGGCGCGGTCGCGCACGTCGAGGGTTAGCGGGAGCACGACCTCGGGACCGAGTTCCTTGGCTAGCTCGGTGAGCCGCTCGGTCCGCCGCGCCGCGGCGATGACCCGGTCCCCGAGGGCCGCGAACCGGCGGGCGGCCGCGGTCCCGAAGCCGGAGCTCGCGCCGGTGATGAGTACAGTCCGCACGGCACGACCCTAGCGAATGGGCGCCTGCTGAAGTCATCCGGTTGACTCGGTACGTGGGTACCGGGTTCATGATGGCTGATATGCGGACGCGTGAGGTGGCTGACCGGGCCGGGGTCATGAGGCTCGTGGTCCTGCACGTACCCGGGTGTCCGAACGCCCCCACGCTGGCAGCGCGCGTGGCCGAGCTCGTGGCCGGTCGCGCCCGGGTGGAGCAGCGGGTGGTCCACGACTACGGGGAGGCCGCGGCCCTGGGCATGCGCGGCTCGCCCACCCTGCTGGTCGACGGCATCGATCCGTTCGCCCGAGCGGATCAGCGGCCCAGCCTGTCGTGCCGGCTCTACCGGGACGAGGCCGGCGCGCTGGCCGGCGCGCCGTCACTCGCCCAACTGCGCGAGGTCCTCTTGGCGAGGCCCGGTTGAACGTGTCAGCGGAGCAGGAACCACGCTCCGTTCGGCATAAATGATTTTGATTTTTCGTTTTTCGCCTGTGACCCTCATTGACCTCCTGCCGACCACACCCGAGCCGGACGCGGTCTTCGACGCCTTCGCCGGGTGGTCGAAGGGGCGCGGGCTGGCGCTGTACCCGCATCAGGAGGAAGCGCTCATCGAGGTCGTGTCGGGCGCGAACGTCATCTTGTCCACTCCCACCGGGTCGGGCAAAGCCTGGTGGCCGCCGGGGCCCACTTCGCCGCGCTCGCGGACGGCCGGCGCACGTTCTACAGCGCGCCGATCAAGGCGCTGGTGTCGGAGAAGTTCTTCGACCTGTGCGCGGCGTTCGGCCCGGCCGAGGTCGGCATGATGACCGGCGACGCCAGCGTCAACCCGGAGGCCCCGATCATCTGCTGCACCGCCGAGGTGCTGGCCAGCATCGCGCTGCGCGACGGCGCCGCGGCCGACGTGGGCCTGGTCGTGATGGATGAGTTCCACTTCTACGCCGACCCCGAGCGCGGCTGGGCCTGGCAGGTCCCGCTGCTCGAGCTGCCGCACGCGCAGTTCCTGCTGATGTCGGCGACCCTGGGCGACGTCTCGCGGTTCGAAGCGGACCTGACCCGGCGCACCGGCCGGCCGACCGCGGTGATCGCGTCGACCGAGCGGCCGGTGCCGCTGGTGTTCGCCTACTCGATCGAGCCGTTGCACGAGACCCTCGGCGAGCTGCTGTCCACCGGGCAGGCTCCGGTCTACGTGGTGCACTTTACCCAGGCGGCGGCCATCGAGCAGGCCCAGGCGCTGATGAGCGTCAACGTCTGCAGCCGGGCCGAGAAGGACGCCATCGCCGACCTGATCGGCGACTTCCGGTTCTCGGCCGGCTTCGGCAAGACCCTGTCCCGGCTGGTGCGGCACGGCATCGGCGTGCACCACGCCGGGATGCTCCCCCGGTACCGGCGGCTGGTGGAGACCCTGACCCAGGCCGGGCTGCTCAAGGTCATCTGCGGGACCGACACCCTGGGCGTGGGCATCAACGTGCCGATCCGCACCGTGCTGTTCACCGCGTTGTCCAAGTACGACGGGAGCCGGACCCGGCTGCTGCAAGCCCGCGAGTTCCACCAGATCGCCGGGCGCGCCGGGCGGGCGGGATTTGACGTGTCCGGACGAGTGGTGGTGCAGGCCCCCGAGCACGTGGTGGAGAACGAGCGGATGCTGGCCAAGGCGGGCGATGACCCGAAGGCCCGGCGGCGCGTGGTGCGGAAGAAGCCGCCGGAGGGCTTCATCGCCTGGGGCAAGCCGACCTTCGAGCGGCTGGTCGCCGCGGAACCCGAGCCGCTGACGTCCAGCTTCAAGGTCACCCACGCCATGGTGCTGAACGTCATCGCCCGCCCGGGCGACGCGTTCGCCGCGATGCGGCACCTGCTGACCGACAACCACGAGGACCGCGCGGCGCAGCGGCGGCACATCCACCAGGCCATCGCGATCTACCGGGCGCTGCTGGCCGGGGGTGTGGTCGAACGGCTTTCCTCCCCGGATGCGGAGGGCCGCCTGGTGCGGCTGACCGTGGACCTGCAGTACGACTTCGCGCTGAACCAGCCGCTGTCGCCGTTCGCGCTGGCCGCCATTTCGACTGCTGGACGCTGTCATCGCCGTCGTATGCGCTGGACGTGCTGTCGGTGATCGAGTCGACCCTGGACAACCCGCGGCAGGTGCTGTCCGCCCAGCAGTTCCGGGCCCGCGGCGAGGCGGTGGCCCAGATGAAGGCGGACGGCGTCGCGTACGAGGAACGGATGGAGCTGCTGGACGGCGTGACCTATCCCCGAGCCGCTGGCCGACGTGCTGGAGGCCGGGTACGACATCTACCGCCGCGGCCATCCGTGGGTCCTGGATTACGCAGCTGTCACCGAAGTCGGTGGTCCGGGATATGTACGAGCGGGCGCTGACGTTTTCCGAGTACGTGGCGTTCTACGGGCTGTCCCGCTCCGAGGGGCTGGTGCTGCGCTACCTGGCCGACGCCTACAAGGCGCTGCGCCAGACCGTGCCGGACGAGGCCAAGACCGAGGAGCTGACCGATCTCATCGAGTGGCTGGGCGAGATCGTGCGCCAGGTCGACTCCAGCCTGCTGGATGAGTGGGAGCGGCTGCGCAACCCGTCGGCCGAACCGGGCGAGCGGGCTGATGACCGGCCGGCTGGGGTCACGTCGAACGTGCGGGCGTTCCGGGTCCTGGTCCGCAACGCGCTGTTCCAGCGGGTCAAGCTGGCCGCGCTTGGTGACTACGATTCGCTCGGAACGCTGGATGCGGGCAGCGGCTGGGATGCTTCCGCGTGGGCCGACGCGATCGAGGGTTACTTCGAGGTCCACGACGAGATCGGGACGGGTCCGGACGCGCGCGGCCCCGGGCTGCTGATCATCGACCAGCGGCCCGACGGCTGGGCCGTCCGGCAGATCTTCGACGACCCGGCGGGCGACCACGACTGGGGCATCAACGCCGTGGTCGACCTGACCGCCTCCGACGAGGCGGGCTCGGCCGTGCTGCGCATTACCGACGTGGGCCAGCTGTTACATTGCCGCTTCGTCCCCGATCGCCGGTGGTGAAGGTTTACCGATCGGTAGCTATTCCGTAGATTGGCTGCAAGTGGCCGCTGAGGTGTTCGTGAAGGGCAGGTGCGATGCCGGAGGACACTCTTTCGGTCTACGCGCGGAGCCAGCCGGGTAAGCCGGGCGTCATCGACGACAGGCCGGACGGGACGGTCGTCGTATGGACCTACGCCGAGCTCGATGCGCAGGCGAACCGGGTGGCCAACCTGCTGCTGTCGCTGGGGGCCGGACCGGGTACCAAGGTGCTGTGGTGCGGGCCGAACTCCCCCGAGGTGGTCGCGGTGATGAGCGCCACCAGGAGGATCGGCGCGGTAGCGGTGCCGCTGAACTACCGGCTGACGCCGGAGGAGGCGCTGTACGTCATCAACGATAGCGACGCCGTGGTCGCCTACGTGGACTACGAATACGCGCCGATGTTCGCCGCGTTCCGCGGCCAGCTGGACAAGGTCCGGCACGTCATCGCGGTCGGCGGGCCGGCCCCGGAGGGGATGCTGGGCGACGCGGATATCGCGGCCGCGCCGGCTGACCTCCCCGACGTCGGGGACGCGACCGGCGGGGGCGGGACGATGATCTACACCTCCGGTACGACCGGCAAGCCGAAGGGCGCGGTCCGGAGCGGCCCCCCGGATCCGGAAGTGCTCGGCGCCCTGCTGAACCTGTTCGGCTACCGTCCCGACGACATCTACCTCACCTCCGGCCCGCTGTACCACAGCGGCCCCAGCGCCTTCATGAGCGCTGGCCTGCTGTTCGGCCAGACGATCATCGTGCAGCGCAGGTTCGACGCCGAGGACTGGCTGCGGCTGGTGGATACCTACCATGTGACCTCGACGTTCTCCGCGCCGGCGCTGATCCGGATGATCTGCGCGTTGCCCGGGCAGGTCAAGGACCGCTACGACCGCTCCTCGATGCGCGTCATGATCGCCAACGCGGCGCCGTGGAGTTACGCGCTCAAGCAGCAGTACGTGGCCGACTTCCCGCCCGAGTCGCTGTTCGAGGTCTACGGCTCGACCGAGCTCGGCGTGGACACCGTGCTGATGCCCAAGGACCAGATGCGCAAGCCCGGATCCTGCGGCAGGCCGGCTCCGGGCATCGAGATCATGCTGGTCGATGCCGACGACAGCGAGGTCACCGGTACCGGGCCGGACCACTCCGGCGAGGTTTTCGTACGGTCCAAGGTCACGTTCGACACCTACTACAAGAACGACGCCGGCTATCAGTCGAGCAGCCGTGGCGGCTATCACACGGTCGGCGACATCGCCTACTGGGACGACGAGGGCTACCTGTACATCTGCGACCGCAAGACCGACATGATCATCTCCGGCGGGATGAACATCTACCCCGCCGAGATCGAGGCCGCGCTCGAACAGCACCCCGGGATCTACGACGTCGCGGTGTTCGGAATCCCGTCGCAGCAGTGGGGCGAGGCCGTGCACGCGACCGTGGTGCGGTCGCCCGGGTCCTCGCTGACCAGCGAGCAGATCACCGCGTTCGCACACGAGCACCTGGCCAGCTACAAGGTGCCGCGGTCAGTGGACTTCGCAACCGAGCTGCCCCGCACCGGATCGGGCAAGCTGCTCAAACGCCAGCTCCGGGCACCCTACTGGGCCGGCCAGACCAGCCAGATCGGATAGCACGCAGCCGGGGGTGTGCGGCTCGGCTACTCCGGGTCACGACCGGTCTCCGGGGGGTGGCACCCGGCAGGTCACCGCCCATACGGTCGCGCTGATCTCGAACGGGGCGGCGGGCACCAGGCGGCGGCACCGCTCGCGCAGTTCGGCCCGCCGGTCCGGGGTCAGCGAGGCCACGTAGGCCCCGGCCGGGCCGACGCCGAGCGTGAACGGCTCCCACCACGGTTCGAAGCGGCCGTAGCGGACCCGGACGGTCAGCGTCGTGGCCCGGGCCTGGCCCAGCCCGGCCTGAGCGAAGAGCCGGGCCAGGCGGCCTTCGCGGACACCGGCCAGGCCCGACTCGTCGTCGGCGGCAGGGTCCAGCTCGCGCACCGCAGACCAGAACGCGGTCAGCGGTCCGCGGCCGCCCGCGTGGTCCCACACGCAGGCAGCGACCATCCCGCCAGGCCGGGTGACACGGCTCATCTCCCGCAGGCCCTGCACCGGATCGGTCATGAAGTGGACGACCAGCTGGGCCAGCGCGGCGTCGAAGGTGTCGTCCGGGAACGGCAGTCGCTCGGCCGCTGACCGCCGGACATCGGTCCCGGGCAGCCGCTCGCGCACCGCGGCGGCGAACGACGCGGATGGTTCGACCGCGCTGACCGCCTCCGCGCCGGTCCGGCGCGCCAGCTCGGCGGTCAGCGCGCCCGGCCCGCATCCGACGTCAAGCACGCGCTGCCCGGGCTGAACCCCGGCCAGGTCAGCGAACTGGACCGCGAGCGGCTCGGAGTACCGGCCCATGAACCGCAGGTAGGCGTCCGCGCTGACATCGAAGCTCACATATGCGAACCTACCCGTCAGAGATTTCTGGTTCCGGGGTTTGCGGGTCCGGGGTTTGCGGGTCCGGCGCGGTGAGCGGTTCGAGCAGGTCGATGAGCGGCTGCTGGCCGAAGTAGCGGGCCCAGCCGAGCGGGGTCGAGTCGAACCGGTGGTCGCGGATGTCCGGGTCGGCGCCCAGCCGGAGCAGGGTCCGGGCCAGCTCCAGGTTCCCGTCCTCGGCCGCCTTGTGCAGGGCCGTCTGCCACGGCTGGTCGCTCGGCATGTCGGTGCGTCCCCTGGCGTTGACGTCGAAGCCCAGTCCGGCCAGGATCTCGACCGCCTCCGGGCGGCCGCAGGCGGCGGCCCAGGTGATCAGGGCGGGCCGGGCCGCGCGGACCTGATCGGCCAGCCCGGGATGATCGCGGAGCAGCCGGTCGATGCTGGTCCGGGCACTGCCTATCTCCGGGGCCAGCGCCGACGCGACGAACGCCTCGGCCGGATCCAGGCCGAGCGGCGGAGCACCGTGCGCGACCAGGTAGTCGATCAGGTCGGGATGGCCGGTCGTGGCCGCCATCGAGGTCGCGGTGGCGCCGCCGTCGAACGTGGACGTCACGTCGACGCCGTGGCTGACCAGCAGCCTGACTCGTTCGGCCATGCCGTGGGTGATGGCCCAGGCGAGCTCGCCGCGGAGCATCTCGGCCGGGGTGTCGACGGCATCGCCGAGCCGCCTGCGCCACGGGCCGCCGTCGCCGGTGCCCAGGCCGAACTCGAAGAGGAGCTCCAGGTGGTCGTTTCCCGGTTCGAACATCCGGTTGTAGAGCGCCTGGCCGTCGTTGGGGTCGGCGCCGGCTTGCAGCAGGAGGCGGCCCAGAGCGAGCGAGTGCGGGTGCCGCGGCTGGCGGACCGGGCCTAGCTCCCCCTCGCCGAACACACCGGTCAGCACGGTAAACGGGGTACACAGTCCGTGCCAGAGATAGCCGGCGTTCGGGTCGGCGCCCGCGTCCAGCAGTAGCCGGGCGGAGGTCAGGACGGCGTCCTCGTCGATCTGCGGGTCGTGCCGGGCATAGGCCAGGTAAATCAGCGGCGGCCAGCGGAACGGGCCGCCCTCGCGGCGGGCGGCGGCGGGGTCGGCGGCCAGGATGCGGCGCAGTGCCTTGGCGTCGGCCGCCGCGGCGGCCGCATAGACGTTGTCCCTGGTGATCTCGGGGTGCTCGGCAAGCATACGGTGCCCCTGCGCCCAGCGTTCCGGGTGGTCGTCTTCGTAGTACAGGCTCACCAGGCGGAGGAACTGATCGGCCAGGCTGTCGGTGCCGTCGCCGGTCATGCGCTCGGGGAAGCGGCTGTAGCGCTCGATGACCTCGACGTGCCGCTTGAGGCGAGCCCAGCTGGGGAAGCCGTACCGGCGCGCCACGACGAGCTGCGCGGCGTGCAGCGCAAACGCGGCGGGCGCATCGGGGAGGTGTTCTGCGACCTCGGCGAGCGCGCCGGGCTGGCCCGCGAGGACGGCTCGGCGGAGGTCCTTGGCCTGGTTGCGAAGCTGCTCGTAGCTAGGCTCATCGGGAAGGTCGGCCACGGAGGGCTCCTTTCGCATGCCTGCGGTCCGCGTCGTCAGGCCGAAAGGAGGTATGGCGGCCAGCTGCTCACAGTGATCTCAGGCGGGCTCTGCCCTTTCCGCGGACCGGAGGCCCCCTGCGGGCCTGATTCAGCTTAACGCAGGGGGCCCACGCGGACCCGTCAGTAGCTGGCTGGGGTGTTCCGGATGACGATGAGGGTGACGATCTTGCCGTCGCGGACGGTGAAGTAGTTGGTCAGGATGATCTCGTCCGGCAGGTTCGTCCGGTCGAAGTCGCCGTCGTAGCGGCCGCGGACGACGGCCTGGCCGTGGTGGTCGATGACCTCGGTGACCTCGATGCTCACCCGATCGCCGACCATCTCCCTGGCCACCCAGCGGCGGATGGCCTCGGCGCCCCAGAACTCCCGGTGCGCGTCGTTGACCAGGGCGTCGTCGGCGAAGGTGGCCATGATGGCGGCCTCGTCGCAGGCGTTGACGGCGGCGAGGTGCTCGGCCACCACGGCGTCGAGGGCGGTGTTGTCGAGGCAGGGGGTCTCGGTCATGCCGGCTCCTTCGCGGTCTGTGTATCTTGCCGATGACTCCACCCTCGGTGCTCCCTTCGCCGGAGGGTCAAGAGCGGGCGCGGCGCTTGGCTGTCCGGTAAGGGGAGGGTTGACAATGGCCTGATGGCAGCAGGGCTTACCGTGGGCGACTTCTCTCGCGCCACTCACCTCAGCATCAAGACGCTGCGCCACTACCATCAGGTGGGGCTGCTCGAGCCGACCGCGGTGAACCCGGACACCGGCTACCGGTACTACTCGGCCGGGCAGATCCCGACCGCTCAGGTCATCCGCCGCCTGGTCCAGGGGTACGTCCGGCCCATCGGGCGGGTGGCGCCGCTGGTGGTCCCGGCGGCCGAACTCGCTATCATCGGCCACCACGGCTCGCTCGCCGACGCGGACCTCAGTTACGCCAAGCTCGGCTCGTACGCCACCACGCACGAGATCAGCATCGACGGGCCGCTCCGCGAGTACTACCTGCGCGGCGTCGGCGACACGGCGGACGAGGCGGAATGGAGGACCGAGATTGGCTGGCCCATCTTCCGTGCCGACCGTCCGGCCTGACCCGCCGCTGAGCGCCCGGGTGCGCCGGGCCACGCGTCGCTTCGCCGAGGTGGTCTGCCCGCCCGGGATGCGGGCGCACCACCGGACGGACCGGGTCCTGGCCGAGTTCGAGCTCATGCTCGCCGCGCTGGCCCCGGCGGCCAGGAAGGCCCTGACCGCCGCGGTCGTCGTCCTCGACCACGGCGCCCGGCTGTACCCGCGGGCCCGCGGACGGCGGTTCACCCGGCTGGACGACCAGGCCGCCGAGGCGTACATCCGGGCGCTGCTGGCCCGCGGCGGCGTCGCGGCGCAGCTGGTTCAGCGCCTGCGCGGCCTGGTCGTGATGTGCTACTACGAGCTGCCCCCGGTCCAGCGCGAGATCGGCTATGACCCCGCCCCGTACATCGCGGCGGTGTCCCGCCGGCGGCTGGAGTCCTACGGCCCGGAGATCGCCGCGTCCGAGGCGGCGGTCACCGCTGGGGAGGAACCATGATCATGGCCAGAAACGGGCTCTATTTGGTCGAAACTGGCCATGATCATGAAAATCACCTCGCGGGGGGGCAAGTCAGGTGGGGAGTTGGGGGGGTGGGGCAGCTGTGACTGGTCCGCGAGGGCTTGTCGCAGGGGCTGACGTCGGCGGGGACGTGAGCGTGGACTGCGACGTGGTGATCGTGGGGTCCGGGGCCGGCGGGGCGACGATGGCGGTGGAGCTGGCCGAGGCGGGCGTGGACGTGGTGGTGATCGAGGAGGGCGGCTATCACCCGACCGAGTCGTTCAGCGCGGACAGCATGCGGGCGCTGCGGACCCTGTACCGGGACGGGGGCGGCGGGATGGCGGTGGGCCGGCCGTCGGTGGTGTTCGCCGAGGGCCGGTGCGTGGGCGGGTCCACGGTGGTCAACGGGGGGATGTCCTGGCGGACCCCGGAGCGGGTGCTGGAACGCTGGTCGGCGGCGGGGGTTCTGGGCCTGCGCGAGCGGGAGATGGAAACCTGGTTCGCCAAGGCCGAGGCGCGGCACGCGGTCGGGCTGCAGGACCCGGAGACGATCGGCCGGGATTCGGAGCTGATGCGGGCCGGCGCCGTGGCCAAGGGCTGGGCCGTGGTCCCGAACCGCCGGGGCCAGCTGCACTGCGCGGGCACGAACAACTGCACCAGCGGCTGCCCGACCGGCGCCAAGCGCTCGATGCTGGTGACCAGCGTGCCGCGCGCGCTGGCGCTGGGCGCCCGGCTGTACGCCGACTGCCGGGTGGACCGGGTGACCCGTACCGGGCGTACGGTCACCGGGCTGACCGGGCACTTCGTCCGGCCTGGCGGGCGCCCGGGCCCGCGGCTGACGGTCCGGGCCGGCGCGGTGGTCGTGGCGGCCGGGGCGATCCAGACGCCCGCGCTGCTGGCCCGGTCCGGGCTGCGCCGAGGGCAGCTGGGCCGCAACCTGTCCCTGCACCCGAACACCACGGTGGTGGCGTTCTTCGACTCCGAGGTCACCGGGTGGCACGGCGTGCACCAGGCCTTCCAGGTCCGTGAGTTCATGGCCGAGGGCCTCGTGCTCACCGCGCAGAACCTGCCGCCGCCCATGCTGGCCGGGATCGTGCCGGCCTACGGCCGCGAGCTCGGGGAGCTGATGGCGGACTACAACCGCATCGTCACCGCGGGCCCGCTGGTCGAGGACACCGGGACCGGGCGGGTACGGACCATCCCCGGCCTCGGGACGCAGGTCTTCTACCGGCTCACCGATGCCGACGCGGCCCGCCTGGTCCGCGGGGTGGAGCTGACCGCGGCGGCGCTGTTCGCGGCGGGAGCACGCCGGATGCTGCTCCCCTTCGACGGCGCGCCCGAGGTGCGCAGCCCCGGCGAGCTGCAGACCCTGCTGGCCCGCCCGGTGCCCAAGGCCTCCATGGCAGGTGTACTCGATCCACCTGATGGGCACCGCGCGGATGAGCGAGGACCCGCGGCACGGCGTCACCGACAGCTTCGGCGCGGTGCACGGCGTGCCCGGGCTGTTCGTCGCGGACGCCAGCTTGTTCCCCGGCCCGCTCGGCATCAACCCGATGGAGACGATCGTCGCGCTGGCCATGCGCAACGCGCGCAGGCTGCTCGAGCGGCGCGGTATCGTCTAGCGTCTGCCGACGCGGGTGGCTACGCCGGGCCGGTTACCGCCAGACGGCGACCGGGGTGCCGGGCACGTAGACGTACCCGCCGCTGCCCTTGGTGGCGTTCGGGTCGCTGGACAGCTTGGAGTAGTCGATGCCGAACTGGTACATCACGCCGGTCGGGACCTTGTGGTAGGTCGGGTTGGTCCCCTGGATGATGCCGGGGTCGGTGAACGAGCCGTCCTGGAAGAAGAACTGCTTGGGGTTGATCGACGAACCCGTCGGCGCCGCCGATGATGACCCAGCTGATCACCGCTCCCCCGGTCTGGTCGCCCTGGGTGTCGATCTCGGCGATGCGCGAGCCTTCGGGCGTGGTGTACCAGGACAGCTGGCTCGGATCCGTGCTGTCGGTGGACTTGAGCCTGGCCTCGGGCGGAATGATGTTCTTGAGCCCGTCCAGGCGAGCGGTGCTCTCGTCGAGCAGGCAGGTCGCGACGTTGATCTGGTCGAGGGTGTTGGGGCTCCCGCCGGTGTTGAAGGCCGCCTTGCATACCGGCCCGCGCGCGTTCAGCCACGCGCTGTCCTCAGCCACGATGGCCGCCTTCACCGAGAACAGCGGCGCAGTCTTGTAGAAGCCTTGCTGCACGGTGTCGATCTGGGCGTCGGCGGTCTCGGTCTTGTTCTCGTCGCACTGCACGATGGCCAGCGTGCTCGACTGGCTTCCGCAGTCGGCCGGGCTGGCTCTTGGCCTGGGCCGGGTGGCCCGGGTCGAACGGCTCGACGATGGCCGCGAACGGGGGTGCCGACGTGGCGTGCGCGGAGGGCGGGCTGGACGGAGACGTCGTCGCCGTGCTGCCGCTGCTGCTCGAGGACGAGGAACTGCTGCTCACACCCCGCCGCCAGGCCGATCAGGGCGGCGAACGCCGCCGCCCGCGCCACATATGCCCCATCCACGCCATCCTCCGCGATCCCGCCTATGCTGGCGATGATCGTAGCGGGCCGCCGCCTCGCTGACGACTCCGCCCAGCCCCGGTATGAGCGGACCGTCTTCAGTCGGCGGGAGGGTCATCACCCGGGCATAGCGAATTCCTTCCCTGGGCAGCACAAACAGTTCGACAATTGAGCCCCCGTCGAAATATCGGCGTCGACAGGAGTCAGGTACTCACTGCCGTTGTTATCAATTCATCGGGCAAATTGTTGCGGTCCCGTAACCCCCGTGATCTTTGGCTTTATAGATGCTTGGAGTGGACTGTTGGATATATAGGGAAATCTGTTTTTGCGCTCCGGACAATCAATTCGGACCCGGCCGAAGCCTCGTCTGGAGCGGAGACTGGCACGGCCGGCGTACGGGGCGCCGGGCCACGGGAGGCACTGTTGGTACGGGTCAACTTCACCGCCGACGACCTGGCCCGCACCCGGTTCAGCGCGGCGCCCGCACCACTTATGGAGACGGAGCTGGCCTGGCTGGAACTACGGCGCGCAGGTCTCCCGCGCGGGCGGGCCCGCCCTCGTCCCTGGCTGCGCGAGGCGCGCCGGATGCTTCCCGGCGACCGCTCGGCCGCTGCTCGACGTGCTGGGGCCGCGCCCGCCGTGGCCGACCTTCTTCGATTCGCCCGCCCCGGACCTGGACGAAGCCCTCGACTTCGTACGCGCCACGCCCCGCTCGCACCTGCGTGCGGAGCTGGCCGACACCTGGGCCTACCGTCCCGGACGGCCCCCGGGCTGGCTTCGCAACCTGGCTGACGGTGACGCCGAGGCGCTGGAGGTAGTGGTGCGCGCCCTGCGGGCCTTCCATGATGCGGTAGTCACGCCGCGGTGGGACAGCGTGGTCAGCTCGTTCCACGCCGATATCGCCCGGCGGATGCCGGTGCTCGCGGCCGGCGGCCACCAGGCGTTGTTCGGCACGCTGCACGAGCAGTTGCGGTGGCGTGACGACGGGCTGGACCGGAAGGGCTTCGACTCGGAGTACGAGCTGGGCGGGACCGGCCTGCTGCTGATTCCGTCCGCGTTCTGGAGCGGGCCGCCGGTGTTCGCGTTCGGCGACGGAGTCCGCCTCGGGAACGCCCTGATCTACGCGGCGCAGCCCAACGGCCAGCCCGCCGATCCGGGCGAGGGCCTGCCGACCGAGGCCGGAAACGACCGCCTGGCCGCTCTGCTCGGCCCCACGCGGGCCGCCGTGCTGCGCGCGCTGGCCGAACCGCGCGGCACGGCCGGGCTGGCCCACACGGTGGGGATCAGCCAGGCCTCCGCCTCCGAGCACGCGAAGGTGCTGCGCGACGCGAACCTGATCGAGACGCGCCGCGAGGGGCGCTCGGTGCGGCACTCGCTGACGCCGCTGGGCAGCACCATGCTCGGCCAGCTGCGGCTCACGACCGAAGAGCCTGGCGACCGGGCCGGGTGACGGCCAGGACGTCGGCGGCCACGGCGCCGGACGGGCCGCAGATGAGCGGGTTGATGTCCAGCGCGTCCAGGAGATCGCCCAGGTCGGCGGCGAGCTCGGACAGGCCGGTGATGGCGTCGGCGATCGCGTCGAGGTCGGCGGGCCGCTGGCCGCGGGCCCCGGCCAGTACGGCGGCCAGCCGGAGCCGGGCCAGCACCACGCGGGCGCTCGAGCGGGTGAGGGGAGGAAGCACCACGCTCCGTTCGGAAAAAATTTCTATCAAGACACCCCCGGCGCTGATGACCAGGAGGGGACCGAGCGCGGCGTCACGGACCAGGCCCAGGGCCAGCTCGGTGCCGGGCGCGGCCGTCTGGCACACCAGGACGCGCGGGCCGAGGCGGGCGGCCAGGTCGTCGTAGGCGGCGCCGGCCGCGTCGGGGCTGGCCAGGCCCAGCCGCACTCCCCCGACGTCGGACTTGTGCGCGATCCCAGGCTCGTCGGTCTTGAGCACGACCGGGTAGCCGATCTCGGCCGCGGCGGCCAGGGCCCCGGCCCGGGTGCCGGCGGCCCGGGCGCGGACGGCCGGGATGCCGTAGTCGCGCAGCAGGTCGAACAGGACGGCGCTGCCGGGCGGGCCCGCGGACAGGACCGGGGCCCAGCGCTGGCGCCGGGGCCCGGGCGTGGCGGGGGGCGGCGGCTCGGGACGGTGCGTTCAGGGCGGGCGGCGTGGTCCAGCAGGTGGCGCAGGGCGAGCAGGCCGGTGCGGGTGCCCTCGAGGACCGGCACGCCCGCGGCGCGCAGCCGGGCGGCGGCCACCGGGTCGACGGCGGCGGGCAGGCCGGCCAGCACGGCGACCGGCTTGGCCGTGCGCGCGGCCGCCGCGAGGACGGCCCGGGGGTAGGCCTCGTCGCCGTCGAACTCCCGCACCAGGTCGACGGCCAGCGCGACCGCCGCCACCTGCGGGTCGGCGGCCAGCGCGACCAGGCACTCGGCGAACAGCGGTTCGGTGTCCCGGCCGGTCGCCCACACGTCGAGCGGGTTGGCGGGTTGCAGGCCAGGGTCGATCGTCTTCGGGCGAGTCTTTTTGTCGTGGCTCGGCTTAGCGGGGCGAACGGCACGCCGAGCTCGGCGGCCAGGTCCGCGACGTGCGCGCGTTCCAGGCCGGAGTCGTGGACGGTGGCGATGCCTTTATTGTCGCGGGCGCAGCGGCGCCCGGCCGCGAACAGCTCCAGGGTGTCGGCCAGCTCGGCCAGGTCACGGACCCGGTGCAGGCCGTACGCGCCGGCCAGCGCCTCCCACGCGCCGTCGCCCGCGGCCAGCGCGCCCGAGTGCGCCGAGACGAGGTTTCTGCCGGTCTGGGACAGGCCCACGCTGAGCAGGACGACCGGGACGTCGGTGGTGAGGGCCGTTTCGAGGGCCGTTCTCAGCTCAGCGGGGTCCCTGATCGCCTCCAGGACCAGGGCCAGCACCCTGGTTTCGTTGAGCTGTAGCGCGTACTGCGCGTAGGCGCCGGCGGTGGTGACGAGCTCCTGCCCGGACGAGACGACCACGCTGAAGCCGAACCCGCGGTGCGCGCGCAGCATGGTGGAGAACACCGACCCGGAGTGCGTGATCAGGGCGACCGGCCCGGCCGGCACCGGGTCGGGCTCGATGTACCCCACCGCGCGCAGGCCGCGGGCCACGTTCACGAACCCCATGCACCCCGCCCCGCACAGGGCCATGCCCGCGTCCGTGGCGATCGCGGCCAGCCGGCCCCGCAACCCGGTCGCGCCGTCCGCGTCGAAGGCGTTTCCAAAGATGACGGCCGAACGGACCTTCGTGCGTGCGGCCAGGGCCAGCTGATCCTCCAGCGCGGTATCGGGCACCGCGAGCAGGGCCAGGTCGACCGGTTCTGGCAGCTCGGCCAGGCTCGGCAGGCAGGGTGTTCCGCCGATATCGGGGTAGCGGGGGTTGACCAGGTACGTGCGCGGCCGGGACGGGCTGCGAGCCAGCTCCGCGATCATCCGCGCGCCGAGGCTGCCGGGGCGCGCGCTCGCCCCGACCAGGGCGACGCTGCGCGCCTCCAGCATGGCGGTCACCGCGCTACTGGCCGAGTGGGCTGAGCCGGCGGGGCCGCCTGAACGGTTACGGTCACGAACGGCGGCCCCTGAGACGGCGGCGCGCCGCTTTACGGTCGGTTATCGCGGCCCGGGCCGCCTGCATGCCCGGGATGCCGCACACGCCGCCGCCGGCGTGGGTGGCCGAGCTCGCGTAGTACAGGCCGGGCACCGGCGTGCGGTAGTCCGCGAAGCCCGGCGCCGGGCGCATGTGGAACAGCTGCTCCAGGGACAGCTCGCCGTGGAAGATGTTCCCGCCGATCAGGCCGTAGTCGTGCTCCATCTCGTACGGGCCGACGATGTCGCGGTGCAGGATCGAGCTCTTGAAGTTCGGCGCCACCTCGTTGTAGCAGTCGATCATGCGGTCGGCGTAGGCCTGGAGTTCTTCGGTGTGCGGCTGTTCGTTCCAGTCGGACGGCACCCACTGGGTGAACAGCGACATGATGTGGTAGCCGTCCGGGCACAGGGTCTTGTCGAACGCGGTCGGGATCACGCCGTCGGAGAACGGCCTGGTCGCGGGTTTTCCGTCCCTGGCCTCTTGGAAGGCGCGCTCGATGTAGGGCATGGTGGGCGCCATCTCCACCGACCCGGTGTGGTGTTCTTGCAGGTTGGTGCCGGGGTCGGCGGTGAAGTCGGGGAGTTCGGCCAGGGCCAGGTTGATCTTGACCACGCCGCTGCGGGTCTTCCAGTGCTCGATGTCTTTGACGAAGTCGTCCGGGAGGTTCTGGCGGCCGACGTGGTCCAGGAACGCGGTGCGCGGGTGCAGGCTCGTGACGACGACCTTGGCGGTGAGCTGCTGGCCGTTGTCCAGGACGACGCCTTGGGCCTGGCCGTTGCTGATCAGGATCTGGCTTACTTTCGCGCCGGTGCGGATCTCGGCGCCGTTCTCGCGCGCGGCGCTGGCGATCGCGTCGGCCACGGCGCCCATGCCGCCCTCCTGGAAGCCCCAGTTGCCCAGGTGCCCGTCGCCGACGTCGCCGATCGAGTGGTGCGCCATCACGTAGGCGGTGCCGGGCTCGTACGGGCCGGCCCAGGTGCCGATCACGCCGTTGACCGCGAGCGCCCCCTTGACCTGCGGCGACTCGAACCAGTCGTCGAGCAGGTCGGCGATCGACATGGTCATCAGCCGGGTCACGTCGGCGATCGTGCGGACGTTGAGGTTCTTGTGGCGCCAGGCCAGCCGGAGGGTCTCCTTGAGGTCGCTGCGGCTTGCGCGAGCCGAGGTTCGGCGGCACGGTGAGCAGTCAGCGGGCCGAGCACCTCGGCCAGGCCGGCCAGCCAGGCGTCCCAGCGCGGCATCGCGTCGGCGTCCTGCTTGGACCATTTTGAGACTCTCGTCGTGGTTGCGCTGGGCGTCGTCGGCGTAGAGCTTTATCGACCCGCCCTCGGGGAAGGCCTGGTAGTACGGGCCCATCGGGAAGATCTTGTACCCGTGCCTGGCTAGTTGCAGGTCGTTGATGATGGTCGGCGGCAGCAGCGACATCACGTAGGACAGGCGGGTGACGTTGAACTCGGGTGCGTCCGGCCACGGGGCTTCGGTAGTCGCGGCACCGCCGGTCTTGTTCCTGGCCTCGAGCACCAGGGTGCGGGCCCCCGAGCGGGCCAGGTACGCCGCCGCGACCAGCCCGTTGTGCCCGCCGCCGACGATGATCGCGTCGTAATCCGCGGTCTCGGCTCCCCCCTTCGCCCCGGTCGTGCTGGTCGCCTTGGTTGCCTTCGTAGCCATGAACCTGGCCCTCCAAAAGATTGACTGAACATTCAGTCTAGAAGCTGCTACGATAAATTCTCAAGGGCGGCCGCGACGAAGGAGCGGCCCTGCGAGCGAGCCGAAGGGGCGCGGCGTTGCCTGGACCGAGGAGCGACGAAGGAGCGACGAGGGAAGGCGACACCTCCAAGCGCCCCGGAGGCGAACGGAAAACAGAGATGCTGCGGGCGGCGCTGGAGGTCATCCTCGAACGAGGGTACGCCGAGACCAGGATCGCCGACGTCGCCGAGCGGACCGGGACCAGCCCGGCGCTGGTCATCTACTACTTCAAGACCCGCGACCAGCTGCTCACCGAGACGATCAGGTACTCCGAGGACACCTGGTACGCCGAGAACCTGCGGCGGATGGAGGGAATCCCGACCGCGGCCGGGCGGCTGGCCGAGGCCATCGCCATGATCTGCCTGCCCGGGAATCCCGAGCCGCGCCTGCTACTGGCTGCTGTGGCTGGACCTGTGGGCGTTCTCGCCGCGGAGCCCGGGGGTGGCCGCGGTGCGGCAGAAGTCCGACGAGCGGTGGCGGGAGGCCATCCGCTCCATCGTGCTGGCCGGCCAGGAAGCCGGCGAGTTCGCGCTGGTGGACGCGGACGACTTCACGATCACGCTGGCGGGCCTGCTCGACGGGCTGGCGGTGCAGATCGCGCTCGAGGACCCGCAGGTGCCGCCGCAGCGCGCGTACGAGCTGGCGATGCGGTTCGCGGCCGGGCAGCTGGGGTTCGACTGGAAGCCCGCCTCTGGGCGGGCGCGGGCCCGCAAACGCGGCAGATAGCTTTCGGAGGTGGCGCCGTGGCCGGAGGAAGCATCGAGCTGTCCGGGCTGACCAAGAGGTTCGGCGAGATCGCGGTGGACAACATCGACCTGACCGTGGCCAGCGGTGAGTTCTTCTCCCTGCTCGGCCCGTCGGGCTGCGGCAAGACCACCACCCTGCGCCTGATCGCCGGCTTCGAGCAGCCGACGTCGGGCAAGATCCTGCTCGACGGGGTCGACGTGTCGGACGTTCCGCCGCACCGGCGCAACGTCAACACGGTGTTCCAGAGCTACGCGCTGTTCCCGTTCCTGTCGGTGTTCGACAACGTGGCGTTCGGCCTGCGGCACCGGTCGCTGGGCAAGGCGGACCTCAAGCGCCGGGTGGACGACGCCCTGGAACTGGTCATGATGACCTCGTTCGCCAAGCGCCGCCCGGGACAGCTGTCCGGCGGCCAGCAGCAGCGCGTCGCGCTGGCCCGGGCGCTGGTGCTCAACCCGGCCGTGCTGCTGCTGGACGAGCCGCTCGGCGCGCTGGACGCCAAGCTGCGCCGCTCGCTCAAGGTCGAGCTGAAGGCGCTGCAGGAACGAGTCGGCATCACCTTCCTCTACGTCACCCACGACCAGGAGGAGGCGCTGACCATGTCCGACCGGCTGGCCGTGATGAACGCCGGCCAGATCGTGCAGATCGGCACGCCCCGCCAGGTCTACGAGGAGCCGGCCGACACCTACGTCGCCGACTTCCTGGGCGCGGCCAACCTGATGGAGATCGCGGTCGAGTCCGCTGGGCGTGTCTGCGGCTTGGGGACTTCGCGCTGGCCTCGGAGCGGTGTGAGGCGGGCGTGACCGGGACCGCGCACGCGGTGATCAGGCCGGAGCGGGTCCGGATCGAGGCGCACGGGTCGGCCGGTGACAACCGGGTGCCCGCGATGGTCGAGCGGGTGGTGTTCCTCGGCTCCGCCACCCAGGTCATGCTGCGCCTGGCCCCGGGCGTGCCGCTGCAGGCCCTGGTCCAGAACGACGGCGAGCACCCGGACCTGGCTCAGGGCACCCCGGTACACGCCTACCTGCCGCCGGACGCGCTGCGCGTGCTGGCCGGGGCCCGCGGCGTCGTCCCGGCGCCGGCCGAGGAGCCGCTCGTCGCCAGCTGATGATGCGGGCACTGGTGATTGGCGGGCCTGGGTCGGCGCGGGTGGAGGAGGTCGAGGAGCCGGTGCCCGGGGCCGGGCAGGTGGTGGTGGACGTTCGGCGGGCCGGGATCTGCGGGACGGACGTCGAGCTGTTCACCGGGCAGCTGGCCTACTTCGCCCAGGGCAAGACGCGGTTCCCGGTGCGCCCGGGGCACGAGTGGTGCGGGGTGGTGTCGGCGGTCGGGGCCGACGTCCCGGCCGGGTGGCTCGGCGTCCGGGTCACCGGGGACACGATGCTCGGCTGCGGGCGCTGCGCGCGCTGCCGGGCCGGGCGCGGGCACGTGTGCGCGGACCGCTACGAGGTCGGGATCATGGGCGGGTGGCCGGGGGCGCTGGCCGAGCGGGTGCTGGTCCCGGCGTGGAGCCTGCACCGGCTGCCGGACGCGCTGGATGACCGTTCGGGGGCTCTGGTCGAGCCGGGCGGCAACGCGTGGCGGGCCGCGTCGGCCGCTCAGGCCGGTCCGGGGCAGCGGATCCTGGTCTGCGGGCCGGGCACCATCGGGCTGCTGACCACGGCCTTCGCCGCGGCGGCGGGCGCTTCGGTGCATGTCCTGGGCCTCGACGACAGCCGTCGCGCGCTGGCGCGGTCGTTCGGGGCGACGGGGTACTGGACCGCCGACGAGCGGCCGCCGGTCACGTACGACGCGGTGGTGGACTGCACCGATGACCACCGGATGCCCGCCTTCGCGCTGGCGCTGGCCGAGCCGGCCGGGCGGGTGGTGTTCATCGGGGTGTCGGGCGCGCCGAGCCTGATCGACAGCCGCGACCTGGTGCTCGGCGACCTCACCGCGGTCGGCATCCTGGGCGCTTCGGCCGGGCTGGCACCGGCGATCGAGCACTACGCGGACGGCCGGGTGGATCCCTCCGGCCTGGTGGACGTGACCGTCGGCCTGAGCCAGGCCGCCGAGGCGCTGGCCGGGCAGATCGGTACCGGATCGGGGACCAAGATCCACATCGATCCGGGCGCCTAGCTGTATCGGGGCGATCGCATGGCGGCACCGGACCGCGGATTCCGGTCGGCAGCGGCACGCACTGAACGCCACGGCACCGTCAGCCGTATCTAACGGTTGGGAGCGGCAACGACGCAGCCCGGCAGGGCTGGGAAGGTGCGTGGCTGATGGCGGGCGGAGTGGTCCGAGTCGTTCCCGGCAGGCACATCCGCCGGGCTGAGCTGGAGGGCGTGCGCCAGGTGTCCCTGGCCGCCCTGATCATGCTGGTCGTCCAGTACGGCCTGGGCATCATCTTGAACCTCTATATCGCCGTCCCGGCCTCCGACGCCCACGCCGGGCTCATGCAGGAGATCGCCAGCGGCCCGTTAATGCTGACCGTGCACGCCCTGCTCGGCCTGGCCCTGATCGGGGCCGCGCTGGTGCTGCTGCTCCGGGCCGTGCGCCTCGGGGACCGGGTGATCGCGGTGCTGGCCGCGGCGGGCCTGACCGCCATCGGCGGGGCGTTCGCCTCGGGCGAGATCTTCGTGCGCAACGGTCAGTCGGCTGCTTCGCTGGCCATGGCCCTGCTGACCGGGGTGGCGCTGCTGTGCTACATCGGCGCGCTGACCTGGGTCAGCACCGGCCGACGGCGCGGCCCGGGCTCTGGTTAAGCGCGGCCCTGCTGTGGGATCGGCGGGCGAGCGCGGATGATCATGAAAGCGCGCCCGCCCGCCCGCTTGAGTCAGGCCGTAACGCGATCCTCGGCCAGCCGCGTGGCACGGTCAGGAACCGGCGGACCCTGCTTCACCATCCAGATCCCGGCCACCAGCACCCACAGCACCGTCGCCAGCAGGCCGAAGAAGCCGACGGGACCAGCCAGACAGGCTAGGCCGAAGGCGAACATGACCCATCCCATCCATTTCGGCAAGATCCGGCCCACCACGACGGCTAGGCCGGTCAGTATGCCGAACAGGGCGAACCCGACGAGAATGGGCAGGAAGAAATCGTTGTCGAGCAGATTCAGCGTCTGGGCCGACGCGGTCGTCAGATGGTTGTGGTCCTGCGCCAGGACCGCGTCGAAACCGACGGAGGTAAGGAAGCCGACGCCGCCGAAGACAGCCGCGGCGAGTGCCCCGTGGGCCAGCCAGCGATCACCGGTCCGCACCTGCCGGACCAGTGCCACCGCGAAGAGCACGAGGAACAGCACGGCCAGGCCCCCGATGATGTCGAACACGAAGTCCGCCGTGTGGTGGCTCCCGTACCAGGCGATGACCTGCGCGCCGGTGGCGCCATCACCCGGCGAGTTTGGCCCCGCGAAGAATGCGATCGCGACGAGCACCCCCGCCAGCACCCCGGACGCTGGTGCCCACTTGCTAAGCCATGCTGACATGTAACTCACCCTCCCTGAGCCTGAGTGAACTCAGCTCGTGCTGACCGGGATCGCCGCTCCCTCGGCAGACCTGCCGGACTGAGCCAAAGCTACGGTCGGAGCGTTCCGGGATCGTTACGGACCGCTATCCATCATCGGGACGTTGCCACGGGAACCGGGGTCGGGACGTGCGCCTCCTGCTGTAGGAGGCGCAGCCCGGCCAGCTCGCGTAACTGCTCCCAGGTGGTATCTACTAACCCAGAGGAGACCGTGGAATCACGTTTAGCTAGGTGGGCGCTACCTAGAATGATATACCCGGCGCAGCTGTGGTATACTGGAGCCTGATCCACGACGGTCCCGATGTTCATGCGCCAGCCATACGGTCCCCCCATCGCGATCATGTTCATCATCCCTGCGTTCTCGGTGGCGCCGTTTGCGTAGGTGCTCGCCGCGCGCTGATGACGACGAAGCGCAAAGGCGATCATTCATGCTATTCAGCAGCCGCCGGACGTGCGGGCCCCGCGGGCCCGGCGTCCACGCTTCATTGTCCCTCTCGTAGGATCTTGCACGATGCAGGACGCAGCCAGCGGCGGCAGGCCTTCACCTCTGGTGCCTGCCGCCGCTGTCGCCTCTCAGCTCGTCAGTGCAGCTTGACGTCGCTGCCGGTCGCGGTGGGCTGCAGCAGTCCGTAGCCGCGCGCGTCGCGTAGGCGCCGGTGCCGCCGTCGACCACCAGGATGACCGGGGCGCCCTTGCCCGGGCCGTCGATGTATCCGCTCGGTCACGATCAGGCCGTTGGTCCAGCGCGTAGTCCACGGTGCAGACCCGCAGCACCTGGCCGCGCCGTGTCCGTGTAGGTGCACTTGCGGTGGACAGGCCGTCCGGGGCGCCGTGCCGGATACCTTGCCCGCGATGACATAACCGTCTCCGGCCGCCAGCGGCACCGGCGGTCACGTTGACCGGGGTGTAGGAGAGCATCGTGGTGGTGAAGCACACACCGGGTTGACTGGGCGGTCGCTCCGGTGGTGGCGGCGGTGAAGGCACTGTCGTCGGAGCGCGGGGCGAAGGTGGCGGCGCTCTCACCGGTCTGAAGGGCGGCGACTCGCCTACGGCGATGATCGCGGCGGCGACAGTTTGCGGTGAGCTTACGCATCGGATCCTCCTGCGTGTTGTATTCGCGCTGACTAACCCACGATCCGTGGCGGAGGGCCGCCGCTCTTCCGTGAAGCTCTCATGCTGAGCCCGTAATAACCGCGATGGCGCACCCGCGGTGGCGAGCTTGCGCGTGAGCTCCGTCCGGGAGGCCACGCCGAGCTTGCCGTAGTCCGGGACAGGTGGAACTCTACGGTCCGGTGCTCAGGAACACCGCCCGGCCGACCTCGGCGTTCGTCCGGCCCTCGGAGACCAGCAGGGCGATCTGCAGTTCCTGCGGCGGTGAGCTGCTCGCCGCCGTCTCCGCCGTCGGCCAGGTTTCGCCGCTCTCGCGCAGCTCAGCCCGGGCCCACTCGGCCCAGGGCCGGGCGTCGATCCGGTCGAAGATCTCAGCGGCGGCGCGGAGCTGGACGCGGGCGTCGCGGCGCCGCTGCGCCCGGCGCAGCCGCTCCCCGTAAGCCAGGTGGGTGCGCGCGTGCTGGAACACCACGTCGCCGCGTTCGTGCAAGGCGATCGCTTCCGGAGAAGGGCGTATCGAAGTCGTCGGTGGCGGTCATGCCGCGGCACCGCGCGGCGCGGGCCGCCGACTGCGGATTGGCCCGGCCTGGCACGGAGGCCAGGAATTCGGGCAGCAGCGCCTGGGCCCGGTCCATGGCGCCGGCCCGGACGTAGGCCTCGATCAGGTCCGGAATCGTCGAGTAATACGGATGGGCGAGCCCCGCGTCAGCCACCAGGCGGCGCAACCCCTGGTAGCGGGCGATGGCCTCCTCCAGCCGGCCCCGGCCCAGGTCAAGCAGGGCCCGGCTGCGGCGGGCCTGCAGCTCGAGCTTGCGCAGGCCAAGCTCGATGGCGATCTGTTCCGCGTCATTGGCGTGCCGCAGGCAATCGTCGTCGCGGCCTTGCGCCGCCTCGACGTTGGCCAAGATGGTATTGGCGTAGCAGGCCAGGTAGGTCTGCCCGGTAGCCAGGGCCAGGTCGAGCGCCTGGCTTCCGTAGGCCAGCGCCCGCGACCACCGGCCGCCCTCCCCGTCCAGCCAGGCGGTCCAGGCCAGCGCCCGGGGCAGGCGGCCGGCCGCGCCTTCGTCGCGGGCGAGCTCGACGGCCCGGTTGCAGAAGGGCCAGGCGCGATCGGGGCGTCCGGCATCACACCAGGCGGAAGCCAGATCAAGCTGCCGCTCAGGCCGGGAGGCCAGGGCCGGATTGGCCTCCAGCCGGGACACGGCCCGCAGGATGAGGGCCATGCCGTCTTCGGCCTCGCCCCGCAGCCAGGTCACACTGCCGTGGGCGATGTCGGCCAGGAAGCGGGCGGTTTCATCGGATCGTTCGGCCAGATCGGCCATGCGGTCGGCGGCCTGGCTGGCCTCGTCGTACAACCCGGCCTCCAGGGCCGCGCTGACCGCCTGGTCGAGTAGCTCGACGGCGAGCAGCGGATCGGCCTGCCGCGACCAGGTCAGCCGATTCGGCCAGTTCACGCTGGGCGACCGCCATCTGTCCGGTGAGCAGGTCGAGGCGGCCCCGGACGGCGAGCATCCGGCCCCGGCTGAGGCGCTGCTCCGGCGCGGGCAGGGTCTCGGGTCAGGCGCCGGACCCGGTCCAGGTCAGCGCCGTTGAGCGCGGCCTGCGCGGCCTGGGACAGCCGGGCGCTGGTGAGCTCGGCGTCGCCGGAAAGCTCGGCCGCGCGTTCCCAGGCCGCCGCGGCCTCGAGCGGCGCGCCCTTGCGGGCGGCCAGGGCGGCGGCGGCGTCCAGCGCCGCGGCGGCCGTGTCATCCGGCCCGGCCGCGGCCGCGGCCAGGTGCCAGGCGGCACGTTCGGCGTCCCGCCCGGACAGCTGGCCGGCCAGCGCCAGGTGTGCGGCCCGGCGCTGGGCCGGGTAGCCAGGTGATACGCCACCGACCGGACGAGCGGGTGAGAGAACTCCACGCCACCCCGGGCCAGGTAGATCAGGCCGGCCGTCTCGGCCTCGGCGAAGACGTCATGATCGGCGAGGGCCAGCTGACCGGCCACCGCGGTCACGTCCGGCAGCGGGCACCGGCCGGCCGCGGCCGCGACCAGCAGCGCGGTCCTGGCCGGCGCGCTCAGCCGGTCCAGGCGGGCGGCGAAGCGCAGCCGGATCGCGGTCCCGGGCTCCAGCGGCGCCTCGGGAAGTTCCGCGCCACCCAGCTGGGCCGCGGTCAGGGTGGCCGACAGCTCCACCAGCGCCAGGGGGTTGCCGCCGGTCTCGGCGTGCAGACGCCGGGCCACCCCGGACGCGGGCTTGGTGCCCGCTATGGTCTCAACCAGGCGTTCGGTCGCATCGGGGCTGAGCCCGGCCAGGTCCCGGCACGGCAGGCCGACGCCGGCGAAGCCCAGTTCGCTCTCGGCCTCGATCCCGGTGGCGCGCAGGACCCGCATCGGTCCGGCATGGCGGGCGGCGTAGTCGACCAGCGCCGTTTTCCCGATACCGGGATCGCCGCGCAGCACCAGTACCCCGCTGCCGCCGACCGTGGCCTGCCGGAGCAGCTCATCGATATCCTGCAGCTCCGCATCCCGCCCCGTGAGCATGACAGCATGATAGAACCCGGATACCTGGTGACATCGGGCGGAATGTCGGGAGCCGGGGGTACGGTGAGCGGGTGCTTGACTCGTTCCATCCCGCGGTGCGTGCCTGGTTCGAGCGCCGGTTCCCGGCGGGACCGACCGAGCCGCAGGCGGGCGGCTGGGGGGAGATCGCGGCGGGCCGGCACACGCTGATCGCGGCGCCGACCGGGTCGGGCAAGACGCTGGCCGCGTTCCTGGTCTGCATCGACCGGCTCTATTGTGCGTCTGAGGCTGCGGACCGGGCCGCAGGTGGTGTACGTGTCGCCGCTGAAGGCGCTGGCCACGGACATCCAGCAGAACCTCGAGGCGCCGCTGCGGGAGATCGCGGCGGTGGCCGGGGAACTCGGGCTGCCCGCGCCGGCCATCCGGGTGGCGGTCCGGACCGGCGACACGGCGGCCGCCGAGCGGGCCGCCATGCTCAAGAACCCGCCCGACATCCTCATCACCACCCCGGAGTCGCTGTTCCTGCTGGTGACCGCGGAGCGGAGCCGGTCCATGCTGCGCAGCACCCGGACCGTGATCGTGGACGAGATCCACTCGGTGGCCGCGAACAAGCGCGGCTCGCACCTGGCCCTGACCCTGGAACGGCTCACCCACATCGCCGAGGAGCCGGTGCAGCGGGTGGGCCTGTCGGCGACCGTGCGGCCGATTTCGGCGATCGCGCGTCTGCTGGTCGGGGCGGGCGAGGACCGCGACAACCCGGACGGGACGCCGCGGTGCGCGATCGTGGACTCCGGGCACCGCCGGGTGATGGACCTGGCCCTGGAGATCCCCGACGACGAGCTGGGCGCGGTGCCGACCGGCGAGCAGATGGCGCAGATCCTGGACCGGATCGCGGAGCACGTGAACGGGCACCGGACCACGCTGGTGTTCGTCAACACCCGGAGCATGGCCGAACGGGTCGCCCACCAGCTCGGCGAACGGCTCGGGTCCGAGCTGGGCGCGTTCGTCGCCGCCCATCACGGATCGCTGTCCAAGGCGCGCCGGCAGCGGGTCGAGGCCCGGCTGCGGGCCGGGGACCTGCGGGCCCTGGTGGCGACCGCCTCGCTCGAGCTGGGCATCGACATCGGCCCGGTCGAGCTGGTGTGCCAGATCGGCTCGCCGCGCAGCATCGCCACCTTCCTGCAGCGGGTGGGCCGGTCCAACCACACGCGGTCGGGGACGCCGCGCGGGTTTTTGTACCCGACGACCCGGGACGAGCTGGTGGAGTGCGCGGCGCTGCTGCGCGGCGTGCGGTCCGGGCGGCTGGACGCCATCATCGTCCCGGAACGGCCGCTGGACATCCTGGCCCAGCAGATGGTGGCCGAGTCCGCGGCCGAGCAGTGGGCATCGGATGAGTTGCTTGAGCTGGCCCGGCGGGCGGCGCCGTTCCGGGACCTGTCGCGTTCGGACTTCGAGGACGTCACCGAGCTGCTGGCCGAGGGGATCCGGACCGGGCGCGGGCGCCGGGCGTACTACCTGCACCGGGACCAGGTGAACGGGACGGTCAAGGGCCGGCGCGGCGCCCGGCTGGCCGCGCTGACCTCCGGCGGGGCCATCCCCGAGCTGGGCGACTTCCGTGTTGTGGTGGAGCCGGACGAGGTTCAGGTCGGCTCGGTGCACGAGGAGTGGGCGGTGGAGAGCCGGCCGGGCGACGTGTTCCTGCTCGGCACGCACTCCTGGCGGATCCGCCGGGTCGAGCCCGGGACGGTCCGGGTGACCGACGCGCACGGGGCGCCGCCGTCGGTGCCGCACTGGCAGGGCGAGGCACCCGGGCGGACCCGGGAGCTGTCCGAGGAGGTCTCGGCGCTGCGCCAAGCGGTCGCGGACCTTTCTCCTGTGGATGCGCATCGCTGGCTGGCAGAGGAGTGCGGAATTGACCGGCCGGCCGCCGACACGATCGTCTGCTACCTGCGCGCCGGGCTGGCCGCGCTCGGGGCGCTGCCGACCATGAACGCGATCATCCTGGAGCGGTTCTTCGACGAGGCCGGCGGCATGCAGCTCATCGGGCACGCACCGTTCGGGGTGCGGGTGAACCGGGCGTTCGGGCTGGCGCTGCGCAAGCGATTCTGCGTGACGTTCGACTTCGAGCTGCAGGCGGCCGCGAGCGACAACGCCATCCTGCTGTCGCTGGGACCGCAGCACAGCTTCCCGCTGGAGAGCGTGCCCCGGTTCCTGGCCTCGCCCACGGTGGAGCAGGTGGTGCGGCAGGCGGTGCTGACCTCGCCGCTGTTCGCGGCGCGCTGGCGGTGGAACCTGAACACCTCGCTGACCGTGCTGCGGATGCGCGGCGGCCGGAAGAACCCGCCCGCGATCCAGCGGATGGAGGCCGACGACCTGATGGCGGCGGTGTTCCCCACGCTGGCCGCCTGCCAGGAGAACGTGGCCCCGGGCCCGATCGAGATCCCCGACCACCCGCTGGTGCGCCAGACGCTGGCCGACTGCCTGCACGAGGCGATGGACATCGACGGGCTGCGGGAGCTGGTGGCCGGGATCGAGACGGGCCGGATCACGGTGATCACCCGGGACACCACCGAGCCGTCGGTGCTCGCGCACGAGATCTTGAACGGGATGCCGTACACGTACCTGGACGACGAGACCGAGTTCGCGAACCGGCGCAGCAGGCAGGTGCAGCTCCCCCGCGGGCTGCCGGTGGACGCCCGCGACCTGGCCCGGCTGGATCCTTCGGCGATCTCGCAGGTCCGGCCGAGCAGGTGCAGCCGCAGCCGCGGGATCTTGACGAGCTGCACGATCTGCTGATGACGCTGTTCGTCATGCGGCCGGCTCCGCAGTGGCGGGAGTGGTTCGATTCGCTGGCGGCGGCCGGACGGGCCGCGGAGATCTGCGGGCCGGACGGGGTGCTGTGGTGTGCTACCGAACGGAGCGTGGTGCTTGCTCCCCTGTTCCCTGATTGGGCGGCCGCGGCTTCGCCGGTTCCCGGGTTGAAGCCGATGGAGCCGGAGGACTGGGGTCGGTGGCGGCGGAGATGCTGCGGGGGCACCTGGATGTGTCGGGGCCGTGTACCGCTGCTGACCTGGCGCAGGCTACGGCTCTGGGCGTGTCCGAGGTTTCGCTGGCGCTGGTCCGGCTGGAGACCGAGGGGTTCGCGCTGCGGGGCCGGTTCAGTGACCCCGATGGGGCAGAGGAATGGTGCGCACGGCGGGTGCTGACCCGGATCCACGCGTACTCCCGGCAGCGGAAGCGGCGCGAGGTCGAGCCGGTGACGGCCCGGGACTTCATGCGGTTCCTGCTGCGCTGGCAGCACGTCACCCCGGACACCAGGCGCGAGGGCAGCCGCGGCGTGCTGGCCGTGGTCGAGCAGCTGCAGGGCTTCGAGCTCGCGGCGGGCGCCTGGGAGAAGGCCATCCTCCCGGCCCGGGTGACCGGTTACCGCAAGGAGTGGCTGGACGAGGTGTGCCTGGACGGCGGCGTGGCCTGGGGCCGGCTGTCGGTGCGCGACTCCGAGCCCTCGGCAGGAGTTGCCCAGCCGGGGTCTCACGCCGTCTCGGGCGACCCCGATCACGCTGATGATCCGGGACGACCTGGCCTGGCTGCTGGCGGCGGCGCGGGGTTCTTCGTGTCCGGCCTCGCCCGGGCCGGGGCGGACCCGGGACGTGCTCGACGCGCTGGCCGCGCGCGGCGCGCTGTTCCAGACCGACCTGACGGTTGCGACGGGGCGGCTGCCGGGTGAGATCGAGGACGCGCTGTGGGACGGCGTGGCCCGCGGGCTGCTCACGGCGGACGGCTTCCGGGCCGTGCGGTCGCTGTTCGCGCAGCGGTCGCTGGCCCAGACCGCGCTCGGACGGCACCGGCTGCGCCGCGGCGGCCAGCTCGCCTCGCGGACCGCCGGGCGGTGGTCGCTGCTGCCCGCGCCGATGGAGGACTGCGACCCGGACGAGCTGGCCGAGGCGGTCGCGGAGCAACTGGCCGTCCGCTGGGGCGTGGTGTTCCGCGACCTGCTGGTCCGGGAGAACATCGCGGTGCCCTGGCGGGAGGTGCTGTGGGCGTTCCGGCGGATGGAGGCGCGCGGCACGATCAGCGGCGGACGGTTCGTCAACGGCTTCAGCGGCGAGCAGTTCGCGCACCCGGACGCGGTGGCCGTGCTGCGCGAGATCAGGAAGCGGCCGCGGGACGGCGAGACGGTGGTTTTGTCCGCGGCAGACCCGCTGAACCTGGTCGGCGTGGTGCTGCCCGGCCCGCGGATCCCGGCCGTGGCGACCAACTCGGTCAGCTACACCGACGGGGCGGTGACGTCGGACGGTACGGTGCCCGGCCTGACCGCCTGAGTTTCCTGCTCAGCCGGTCCGGGACCCGTGATCGCCGTCGCTCAGTTCAGGGCGATGGCGGCAATGGCCAGGGCGCATAGACCGAGGCCAGCACGCTGGGCCGGGGTGAAGCGCTCGTGCAGCAGCGTGCGGGCGAGCAGGACGGTGACGCCCGGGTACAGCGAGACGAGCACCGCCGCGATGGCCAGCATGCTGAAGTGCGTGGCGTAGAAGTACGCCAGCGTGGCGGCCATGCCGCTGGCCCCGGCCAGCACGGGCAGGCCGGCGGCGCGCAGCGGGATCCGCAGCGGCTCGCGGGTCTTGACCGCGATGGCGAGCGTGATCAGCAGCGCGCCGGTCTGCTCGGACGCGACCGGCCACAGGCCGGCGTTGCGGCCCGCCTGCGCGAGGCCGATGAACAAGATGCCGAAGGCCAGGCCGGCGGCCAGGCCGTCGAGCAGGCCTTGGGGCGGCGCCCAGCTTGCCGCGCACCGAGCCGCTGGCCGCGACGAGCACGATGGCGGGCAGGGCGACCAGGACGCCCGCCACGGACAGCAGGCTGGGACGCTCACCCAAGGCGACGCCCGCCGCGACCGGGACGACCGCCGCGCCCACCGCGGACAGCGGGCCGACCACGCTCATCTGCCCGCGGGCCAGGCCCCGGTACAGCACGAGGGTGCCGGCCCCGCCGGCCAGGCCGCTGGCCAGCCCCCAGGCGACGGCCCGCAGGCTCGGCCCGGGGCCGCCGACCAGGATCAGCGTGGCCCAGGCCAGCACGGTGGCGGCGGCCGAGCCGACGACGGAAACCCGAAGCGATCCGAGGCGTCGCGAGGCCAGGCCTCCGCCGAAGTCCGAGCCGCCGTACAGCAGGGCCGCGGCCAGGGCGAGCAAGATTCCCATGGTCATCCCTCACTTAGTCGGTGGGTACAGTTCGACCCTGACAGAAATCGGTCCTGGTGATAAGGTCCAGTCTGATGGCTGAAACCAGGACCAATCCGGAACTGCTCGTGCTGCTGCGGCATGACGCGCGGATTCCGCTGCACCGGCAGATCGAGACCTCGATCCGGGAGGCGATCCGCGCGGGCCGGCTGGCGCGCGGATCCTCCCTGCCGCCCACGCGGGTGCTGGCCAGCCGACCTCGGCGTCTCCCGCGGGGTCGTGGTCGAGGCCTACCAGCAGCTGACCGCCGAGGGGTACCTGAGCAGCCGTGCGGGCGGGTACACGCAGGTGGCGGCCGGACCGGCTCCGGCGGCCGCGTCGCTGCGTCCGGCGAGCGAGCCCAAGCCGGCCATCGACCTCAGTTACGGCCGCGCCGACGTGTCCAGCTTCCCCCGGGCCGCGTGGCTGCGGGCCATCCGCGGTGCGCTCGCTGACGCCCCGAACGAGGTGTTCGGCTACCTGACCGGGCGCGGCGTGCCGCAGTTGCGCACGGCGCTGGCCGGCTACCTGAACCGGGTTCGCGGCACCGTGGCCGAACCGGATCACATGGTGATCTGCACCGGCTACGCGCAGGGCGTGACGCTGCTCATCGACGTGCTGGCCGCCGCGGGCGCGAAACGGCTGGCGCTGGAGGACCCGTCCTCCCGTGACGACGCCCTCCCGGCCGCACGCGCGGCCGGGCTCGAGGTGGTCGGGATCCCGGTCGACGGTGACGGCATCCGGGTCGACCTGCTGCGGGACAGCGAGGCCGATGCCGTCATCCTGACGCCGTCGCACCAGTGGCCCACCGGGTCCGTCCTGTCCGCGCGGAACCGGGCCGCGGTGATTCGCTGGGCCACCGAGCGCGGAGCGGTCGTCATCGAGGACGACTACGACGCCGAGTACCGCTACGACCGGACACCGGTCGGCGCGCTGCAGGGTCTGGCGCCCGACCACGTGGTCTACGCCGGCTCGGCGAGCAAGACGCTCGCGCCGGGGATCCGGCTCGGATGGTTCGTCCTGCCGCGGTCACCTGACCGAGCCGATGGCCGCCGCGAAGATCGCGGCCGACCGCGGCTCGCCCGCGCTCGAGCAGGTCGCGCTGGCGGACTTCGTCACGCGCGGCGAGTTCGACCGGCACCTGCGCCGGATGCGTCCCATCTACCGCAGGCGGCGCGACGCGCTGCTGGCCGCACTGGCCCGCCACCTGCCCTGGCTCCAGCCGGTCGGCGTTTCCGCCGGGCTGCACCTGGTCACCTGGCTGCCGCCGCACCTGGACGAGGCGGCGGTGGTCGGCGCGGCCCGGCGGGCCGGAGTGGGCCTGGACGCGGTCGGGCCGTACCGCATCACGAACCCGGGTCCGGGGGGCCTGATCTTCGGCTACGCGACGGTCAGCGAGCGCGCCATCGCCGAGGGCGTGGCCCGGCTGGCGCAGGTTATCGGCGAGCTCTGACCGCAACCTGGGACAACGCCGCCGGAAATGTCGGTGGCCTCGTACACAATATCGGGAAGGAGCGAAGACGTAGGTAAGGAGATCTGCTCATGGCAGCAGGCGACACCGCGATCACGATCGCGGGCAATCTCGTGGATGACCCGGAGTTGCGGTTCACCCCGGCCGGGCAGCCGGTCGCGAAGTTCCGCGTCGCGTCCACCCCGCGGTATCTCGACAAGAGCACGAACGAGTGGAAGGACGGCGATTCGCTGTTCCTGACGTGCAATGTGTGGCGGCAGGCGGCGGAGAACGTGGCCGAGTCGCTGACCCGGGGGATGCGGGTGATCGTGTCCGGGCGGCTGCGGCAGCGGTCGTATGAGACCAAGGAGGGCGAGAAGCGGACCGTGTACGAGATCGAGGTCGATGACGTCGGCCCCTCGCTGCGGAACGCCTCGGCCAAGGTCAACAAGGTGGCCCGGTCCAGCGGGAACGGCGGCGGCCAGGGCGGTGGTTCCGGCGGCGGGCAGGGCGGCGGCCGGTCCTCCGGCGGCGGCCAGGGCGGCTCGGGTCAGGACCCCGATCCGTGGGCGTCCGACAGCGGCGGCAACTACTCCGACGAGCCGCCGTTCTAGGACGTTTATCCGGAACGGACCCTGGTATCACGGCTCGCACGTGGCAGTGCGCCCGGGCGGGCGGCCTCGGACGGGGCCGTCAGGGGATCCCGCCGGCGTGATAGTTGAACAGATGGGGCGGCTCCGGCCGCGGTGCGGGAGGGCGCGGCGGCGCGGGCGGCACCACCCGGGTCGCGAGCAGGCCGAGCAGAGCGAAGCCGGCGGCGATGAACACCGCTACCGCGGTGCGGTGAGAGGTCGGGCCGTGGACGGCGACCAGCGCCGCGGACACGATCGCCACGCCGAGCGCTGAGCCGCACTGCCTGGTGGCGGTCAGCAGCGCGCTGGCCGTGCCCTCGGACCGGGCGGCGACGGGCCCGCGGGTGCCGGCCAGGGTGGAGGAGACCTGGCTGAGCCGGGCCGCGATCCCGAGCACGAACTGGGCGGCGAGCAGCGCGGGCAGCGAGCCAGCCAGCACCGCCAGGGCGGCTCCGCACAGGGCGAGCAGGGCGACGGACAGGGCGATGGCCAGCGCCCGCCGCGGCCCCAGAGCGGGCACGAACCGCCCGGCCGGGCCGGACAGCGCGAACGCCCCGGCCGCCTGCGGGATGAAGCACAGGCCGGTGAGAGCGGGGCTGAGCCCTCGCACTTCCTGCAGGTAAAGCGCCACCAGCATGACCTGGGCGGCGCTGAAGGCGCCGACCGCGATCAGGGTGAGGTTGGCCCCGGCGATGCCGCGGTCTTTGAGCAAGGCCAGGTCGAGAAGCGGAGCCCGGGCCCGGCGCTCCCGGGCCACGAACGCGGCCAGCAGCAGCACCGCGACCGCGGCCAGCACGGCCGGCTGGGTGGCCTTCAGCGTGTCGCCGACCCGCACGATGGCCAGCACGAGGAGAGCCACGCCGGCCGTCACGGTGATGGCGCCGGGAATGTCCAGCTGCTTCCCGCTCCCGGGCGGATCAGGCGGCAGCAGCCGCAGCGAGGCAGCCAGCAGCGCGATGCCGATCGGGACGTTGACGAAGAAGACCAGGCGCCAGGTGACCTCGACCAGCAGGCCGCCGAGCACCGCGCCGGACGCGAAGCCCGCCGAGACGATCGCCCCGTAGGTGCCCAGCGCGCGGCTGCGTTCCTTTTCCCCGGGATAGCTGGTGACCAGCAGGGACAGGCCCGCGGGAGCGAGCATGGCCGCCCCGATGCCCTGCACGACCCGCGACGTGATCAACAGGCCCGGCTCGACGGCCAGGCCCCCGGAGATGCTCGCGGCGACGAACACGACCAGGCCGATCCGGTACAGCCGGGCCCGGCCGTACACGTCGGCGAGCCGACCGCCCAGCAGCAGGAACCCGCCGAAGGCGACAGCGTAGGCGCTTATCAGCCACTGCAGCGTGGTGGTGGCGACATGCAAGCCGTCCTGGATCGAGGGCAGCGCGACGTTGACGATCGTGAAGTCCAGCACGACCATGAACTGCGCCATGGACAGGGAGAAGAGCAACGCGAACCCGGCGCGGGGCGCACCAGCCGGGGCTTCGGTCATCCCTCTACAATGCCCTGCCGCCGCAGGCCGACCGCAGCGGCCCCGTAGGCCTACGTCTCGCCGAGGTCTTGCAGGACGGCGCGGAAGTCGTCGATGGCCTGGTCCTGGTCGGGGCCGAGGTCATCGATCACCACCATCTCGGTGCCGGTCCAGTAGGCGCCGGCGAAGTCACCGCCGTCGGCGGGCGGCGGGACCAGCAGCGAGTGGTGCGCGATCTTGATGTGATCGCGCACCTGCTCCCAGGAGACGCCGGGCGGCACCAGGCCGATCGCGGGCGAGTCGCTGTCGTCGAACTCCAGGTCGTCGAGCATGAGGCTCCCGTTGAGGAGGTGATACGGGGCCGGGGGCACGCACCACGTTCCGTTCAGCATAAAAAGGAAGACCGGTAGGGGTGCGGCGGGTTCGACGGGTTCATCCTTCACCGGCGATGGTGGTCAGGGCGTCGATCCGGCTGCCGCGCTCGCCGCGGGTGAGCCAGCGGTAGCCGATGTAGCCGATGATCGCGACGACGAAGGACATGACCAGCATGATCGTGCCGAGTGCGTTGAGCGCGGGGCCGCCGTTGCCGCCGCGCTGCTGCGAGTAGATATACACCGACATCGGCGTGTTGCTGGAGTTGGAGCTCAGCAGGTCGACGAGCACGAAGTCGTCGATGACGCTGGAGAAGACCAGGACCGCGCTCGCGAAGATGGCCGGCGTGAGCAGGCGCATCATGACCCGGTAGGTGACCTGCCACGGGGTGGCGCCGAGGTCGGCCGCCGCCTCCTCGTACTGCCTGCCGATCGTCACCAGCCTGGCCTGCACGATGAGGGCCGGCCAGCTGAGGTTCCAGGTGACCAGGGCCAGGACCTCGGCCAGCGAGCCCAGGCCCACCCCGGTGAAGAGCTTGGTGAACACGAAGAACATCGCGACGCCGAAGATCAGCTCGGGGATCACGAAGGACAGGATCATGACGAAGTTGAAGCTCGAGGACAGCGGGCCGCGCCAGCGGTTGATCCCCAGCGCGAACGCGACGCCGAGCGGGACGGTGATCAGGGTGACGTAGACCGACAGCCGGAGGGTCTGGATGACGGCGGCGTGCAGGTCCGGATTGTGCAGGACCGAATTCACCGGGTCCTGGTAGTACCAGCGCCAGGAGAAGCCCTGCCAGACGCTCTGCGATTTCCCGTTGTTGAACGAGAACAGGACCGCGACCGCGACGGGCACCAGCGACCAGATCAGGTAGAGCCAGGTGAATCCCTCGAGGAACCAGGGGTGCCGCCAGGGATTGCGGCGCGGCCGCAGCCTGCCGAGCCCAGTACGGGCGGTCTGGGTCTGGTCGGCCTGGACCGGATATTGCGTGGCGGCCGTCGTCATGTCGCGCTCCGTGACGAGCGATTGGTCGCCAGCACGTAATAGATCATGGGGGCGATCAGGACCAGCAGGAACAGCAGCGAGAAGACCGCGCCCTGGCCCTCCAGCACTCCCCCGCTGGAGGTCAGCTGATCGTCGATCACGTTGCCGAACATCGCCGTTCCGGTGGTGCCGGACAGCAACTGGTTGGTGAAGTAGTCGCCGAGCATGGGGAGCACCGTGATCAGCATCCCGGTCAGGATCGCCTGCTTGGACAGCGGGAGAGTCACGCGGACGAACGTCCGGACCCGGCCCAGGCCCAGATCGCGGCCGGCTTCGATCAGCGCCTGGTCGATCCGGTCCAGGCCCGCGTACAGGACCAGGATCAGGTAGGGGATGTAGCCGTAGACCAGGCCGAGCACCACCGTTATCCACATTCCACCCAGCCAGTCGACCGGCTGGCTGATCAGGTGCAGGGAGGTCAGCACCTTGTTCACGTAACCGTTGGTCTGGAGCAGGTCGATCCAGGCCAGCATGCGCATCATGTAGCTGATCCAGAAGGGCGCGACGAGCAGGATCAGGAACAGCGCCTTGCGCCGGCCTGCGAACCTGGCCACGAAGTAGGCCGCCGGATAGGCGATCACCAGCGAGATCAGCGAGGCCAGGGCCACGTAAAGGACGGTCCTGAGGACGATCGGTCCGACGAAGGCTGACGCCCCGGCCACGTCGTGCCAGGCCCCGGTGAAGTTGGCGGAGCTCCATTGCAGCGGGTTCCACACCGCGACGGGGTTCCCGAAGATGTCGAGCTCGCCGCCCGCGATGGCGAGTATCGCGTAGAAGGGCACGATGAACAGCAGCGCGAGCCAGATGATGCCGGGCGCGGCGAGCGCGGCCCAGAACAGGGGGTGCCGATTCCGGCCGCGGGCGGGACCGTTCACGTCAGGACGCCTACGAGCTCTTGGCCTGGAGCCATGCCTGCTCCCACAGGGCGTTCGTGGCCGTGGGGATCTGGAGTTGCATCACCCCGCGCCGGAAGTACGAGGGGAGCACCGCCGTGGATATCAGGCTGGGCGGCAGCAGCTGCTCGGAGACCAGGCGCTGCGGGGTGATGCCATTGATGGGCTGCATGTAGCCGTTGTAACTGATGTTCGTCAGCACGTTGTTGACGTCCAGCATGTAGTTCAGGAACAGGTGGGCGAGTACCGGGTTCGGGGCGCCCTTGAGCACGGTGATCGTGTCGTTCGCGACCGGGCCCTTGCCGTCGGGCGGGAACCAGTAGCCGACGACGTCGACGTTCACGCCCTTGGGCATGTAGGAAGCCGCCGTGGCGATGTCGCCGGACCAGGCGTGGTGGATCCAGATCTGGCCGCTCGGGACCTCGGTGTAATCGTTGTTGTCGATGTGCACGTTGGTCAGCTTGGCCAGGTCGGCCAGGGACTGCCCGGCCGTCGCGATCTGGTTCGGGTCCGTGGTGTTGAGGTCGAAGATGCCGTTCTTCATCAGCCCGAGGC
>CAWKIB010000004.1:0-15544 GCA_963849595.1 uncultured Actinomycetes bacterium | reverse complement strand
TAGTCGCGGGGCCAGGCGAAGACGGGGCCGCGGGCGCGGAGGGTGACCGGGGAGCCTACCGGGAGGTGGGGGCCGCCGATGATGCGGACGACGAGGGTGCGGTCGTCGGGGGCACGGTCGGGCTGGACGTGGAGGACGGCGTCGTGGCCGTGGTAGCCGTAGGACGTGACCCGGCCAGGTAGGCCATCCGCGGCGGACGGGCCGTCGGGGTGGACGGGCGGTTGGGGGCGGACGTGCCGTTGGGAGCGAGGTGGTCGGCGGGGGCGAGTTCGATCTGCTCGGGGCGGATCAGGACGGTGACCTGGCCGGCGGTGCCGAGCGCGGGGGCGGCGGGGTCCAGGGGGAGGTTGCCGAGCAGCGTCTTGACCACGGCGCCGTTGAGCACGCCCTCGAGCAGGTTGGCTTCGCCGACGAAGCTGGCCAGGCCGGGGTCGACCGGGCGGCAGTAGAGGTCCTCGGGGGCGGCGTACTGCGCGATCTGTGCCGTCGCGCAGGGCCGCGACCCGGTCGGCCACCGACAGCGCCTCGTCCTGGTCGTGGGTCACCAGCACGGCGGTGGTGCCGGCCCGGCGGAAGATGTCCTGGACGTCGGCGCGGACGCTGGCCCGCAGGTGCGCGTCGAGGGAGGCGAACGGCTCGTCGAGCAGCACCACGGCCGGCTCGATGGCCAGGGCCCGGGCCAGCGCGACCCGCTGCTGCTGGCCGCCGGACAGCTGGTGCGGGTACCGCCGGCCGAGCCCGGCCAGGCCCACCATCTCCAGCATGCTCGCCGCCCGGCCGGCCCGGCGGTCCCGGGCGGCCAGGCCGAACCCGACGTTGGCCTCGACGGTCAGGTGCGGGAACAGGCTGCCTTCCTGCGGGACGTACCCGATGCGGCGCCGTTCCGGCGCGACGTAGACGCCGGGACCGTCGACCAGGCTGTCGCCGATGCTGATCGTGCCGGCGTCGGCGCGCTCGAAGCCGGCCAGCAGCCGCAGCAAGGTGGTCTTCCCGCTGCCGGACGGGCCGAGGATCGCGGTCAGCGACCCGGCCGGCACCTCGAGGTCCACGCCGGTCAGCACCGGGTGCGCCCCGAAGGCCTTGTACAGGCCGGTCACCGCGACTTGCCGCATTCCCCTCATCCTCGCGCTTGAACGGGGCGATTGAAGAACCGGCCCAGGACATAGCTTGGCACAGCCGCGACGATGATCATGACCAGGGCGAAGGGCGCGGCCTGGCTGTAGGAGAGGTTGGACTCATAGGCCCAGAACTGCGTGGCCAGGGTCTGCGTGCCGGTCGGGATCAGCAGCAAGGTGGCGGTGAGTTCGGTGACCGCGGACAGGAAGACCAGGCAGAACGCGGCGACCAGGCCCGGCCCGGTCAGCCGCAGGGTGACCCGGAGCAGCACGGCCAGCCGGCGCTGGCCCAGGGACCTGGCCACCTCGTCGAGGCTGACCGGCGCCCGGGCCAGCGACGCCTTGACCCCGACCAGGGCCAGCGGGAAGAACATGATCGCGTAGCAGGCGATGAGCAGCATCGACGTCCCGTACCCGAACCCGGCCGCGTAACGCTCGGTGAAGTAGGACAGGGCGAACGCGATGACCACGCCGGGCATGCCCAGGACCAGGTAGGTGCTGCGTTCCAGGGCGTGCCGCATCCGCCCGCTGTGCCGGATCGGCCAGCAGGGCCACCGGGACGGCCATGACCGTGGCCAGGGCGCCCGCCGCCCCGCCGTACAGGGCCGTGTGCCCGGCGGCGTCGAGCAGCGAGACGTTGGCCCCGCCGGACAGGGCGGGCGGCAGGCCGTCCGCCATCCAGTACAGGGCCGACCCGACCGGGACGCCCAGCGCGAGCAGGACCAGCGCGGCGAACAGGGCCAGCACCGGCCAGCGGGCCCAGCCCAGCCGCAGCGGCGGGCTGTGGCGCTGGGTCATCGGACCGGACCGGCTGACCCGGCCCCGGCCGCGGAGTACGCCCTCGCCGGCCAGGACGAGCAGGCTGAGCAGCACGAGCACCAGGGACAGCGCGCAGGAGGCGGCGAGGCTGTAGCCGTTGAACTCGGTGAAGATCTCGGTGGTGAAGGTCTGGTAGCCGACGATCTCGAACGCGCCGTACTCGGCCAGCAGGACCAGCGTGACCAGCAGGCAACCGCCGGCGATGGCGCCCTTGGCCTGGCCGAGGGTGATCCGGACGAAGGTCTTGACCCGGCCAGAACCCAGGCTCCGGGCCACCTCCTCCTGGCCGGGGTCCGCGCTGCGCAGGCTGGCCGCCACCGGCAGGTAGACCAGCGGGTAGACGGCCAGGGTCATGACCAGGACCGCGCCGCGGAAGCCGTGCGCCCAGGTCCACAGCGAGTTCCAGCCGAAGCTCACCACGAAGTCGGGGATGGCGAGCGGCACCACCACGAGCACCGCCCACGCCCGGCGGCCCGGCAGGTCGGTCCGCTCGACGCACCAGGCGGCGGCGGTCCCGAGCACCGCGCAGGCCACGGTGACCACGACGGTGAGCCGGACCGTGTTCCACAGCAGGGTGGCGGTCAGCGGCCGGAAGATCAGGTGGGCCACCTCGGCGATTCCGGCGCCCTGGGCCTCGATAAGCAGGAAGACCAGCGGCAGGGCCAGGATCGCGGCCACCAGGTAGCTGACCGTGAGCAGGGCCACCGGGCGCTGCGCTCGCCGCGGAGCACTGGCGGCCTGCTCGGCGGGCCGGTCGGTCAGCGTGCCCGCGGTCATCGGCTGGGGCCCGGACGGCTCACAGCAGTCCCGCCTGGCGCAGCAGGGCGATGGCCGCCGAACCGTCACCGAGATCGGCGATCGTGATCGGGTTCGGCTGGAGCTGATCGAACGGGGTCTCCGGCGCCGAGGTCGTCACCCCGTCCGCGAGCGGGTACTCATAGCTCTGCTCGTTGCCTTCCGCCCGGGCGATGATGTCCTGGCCCTGCTGGCTGACCAGGAAGGCGAGGAACTTCTGGGCCGCGGCCTGGTGTTTGCTCGACTTCAGCACCGCCGCGCCGGAGACGTTGATCACGTATCCAGGATCGCGCGGGGCGAAGTAGGCGAGCTGCGAATGCATGGCCGACGCGCCGATCTCGGCCCGCAGCCGGTACCAGTAGTACTGGTTGATGACGCCGAAGGCGACCTGGCCGCGGTTCACCTCGTTGGCGATCGTCTCGTTGTCCGGGACGAGGTGGCTGGCGGCGTTGGATTTGATGCCGTCGAGCCAGCGCAGCGCGGCGGCCTGGCCGTAGGTCTTGACCACCGAGGTGACGATCGGCTGGAAGTCGGTCTCCCCGGCCGCGAAGGCGAACTTGCCCTGGTACTTCGGGTCGGCGAGCTGCATGACGGAGGTCGGCAGCTGGCTCTTGGCGATCAGCGAGGGGTTGTAGATGATCACGCTGACCCGCGCGGAGATCGCCACCCAGTCACCGGCGGCCGAGTTGTACTTGGCCGGGGTGCGGGCCAGCGTGCTGGCCTGCACCGGGGCGAGCAGGCCCTTTTCCTGCAGGAACTCCAGGGCGGGTGAGTTCTCGGTGTAGAACACGTCGGCGGGTGAGTGCGAGCCCTGGACCGCGATCAGGTTGGCCAGCGTGTCCTCGTCGTCGTTGCGGACGTTGACGGTGATGCCCGTCTGCTTCTCGAACGCGGTCACCAGCCCGTTGACGGTCTGCTCGTGCTGGCCGCTGTACAGGGTGATCGATGCCCGGACGACGGGTCGGACCCCGATGAGCTGCAGCCCCCGAGCACCGCGCACGCGGCCAGGGCCAGGACGACGGTCGGCCAGCGCCTCATGTTGAGTATACCCTCTCCCCTGGTCAGCGTCATGCCATCACGATCCCGGACGGCAGGCGACTTAGCTTAGGCTAACCTAACTAATCCTGTCAGTCTGATCTTGAGACTGGCGGCGGGTCCGGGCCGGTGCGATAGCGTCGGTGGAGTGAGCGACACGGGAGAGTTTGTCCGGGATACGCGGTACCTGGACGGGCGGATCACGGCCGACGGGCGGGACGGGACGTTCCCGGCGCAGGCCGGCGGTACCGGCTGGTGGTGGCGCGGGCGTGCCCGTGGGCGAACCGGACGATGATCGTCCGGCGGCTGCTCGGGCTGGAGGGCGCGCTGTCCATGGGCATCTGCGGGCCGGAGCACGACTGGCGGAGCTGGACGTTCGACCTGGACCCGGGCGGGCTCGACCCGGTGCTGGGCATCCACTGGCTGCGCGAGGCCTACGAGAAGGCCGTGCCCGGGTACGAGCGGGGCGTGACGGTCCCGGCCATCGTGGACATCCCGGCCGGCGCGGTGGTGACCGCCGACTTCCGGCAGATCACCCTCGACCTGGAGCAGCGAGTGGGCGGCACACCACCGCGCGGGCGCGCCCGACCTGTACCCGGAGCGGCTACGCGAGGAGATCGAGGAGGTCAGCGCGGGCGTCTACCGGGACGTGAACAACGGCGTGTACCGGTGCGGGTTCGCCAGCACCCAGGACGCTTACGAGGACGCCTACCGGACCCTGTTCGCCCGGCTGGACGGGCTGTCCGAGCGGCTGGCCACCCGGCGGTACCTGGTCGGCGACACGATCACCGAGGCCGACGTCCGGCTGTGGACCACGCTGGTCCGGTTCGACGCGGTCTACCACGGTCACTTCAAGTGCAACCGGAACAAGCTGACCGAGATGCCGGTGCTGTGGGCCTACGCCCGGGACCTGTTCCAGACCCCGGGGTTCGGCGACACGATCGACTTTCAGCAGACCAAGGAGCACTACTACAAGGTGCACACCAGCCTGAACCCGTCGAAGATCGTCCCGGCCGGGCCGGACCTGTCCGGCTGGACCACCCCGCACCACCGCGAGGAGCTGGGCGGACGGCCGTTCGGCGACGGGACGCCGCCGGGTCCGCCGCCACCCGAGGAAAGGGTGGCGGCGAGGCCGGACTCTAGGAGCTGACGTTGCCGGTGCAGGCGGCGGGGGGCGTCATCCGGACCAGGCCGGACAGCTGCGACGCGTCGGTCTGGTAGTACGAGTAGGCCTGGCCGCCGGATACCACGGGGCTGCCGAAGTACTGGACGACGCCATGGTCGGCCGGCAGGTCCGCCTTGGCCAGGACGTGCCCGGTGGCGGGGTTCGCGCACACCACGTGCCCGTGCCGCCGACCCAGACGACGCCGCCGCTGTAGCTGGGGAACGAGGCCAAGCCGCCGCCCGCGCCCCGGCCGATCTGGACGGCCCGGGCCAGGTCCCCGTTCGGGGCGAACCAGGCCCACTCGCTGATCCCGGAGCCGGTCGTGCCCCAGACCCCGCCCGAGGTCGCGACCAGGTTCCCGCCAGCGCCGCCGGAGGTCAGGCTGGACTCGGTGGCAATCGTGTCGCTGGGCAGGTCGAAGACCAACCGGAACTTGGTCGACGACCGGTGCCGACGTACAGCCTGCTCCCGTCGGGTGAGACCGCCACCGAGTCGGTCGTGCCCGCGGTCACCTAGATCCGCCGGATCAGCTGGCCGTTATCCGGGTTCACCACCGCCACGGTCTCACCGGCAGCCACGTACAGGTCCCCGTCGGGCCCGCTGGTCACGACCCTCGAGCCGCCTAGGTGGCGACCGGGCCGATCGCCGGAACCAGCAACGACCTGAGGTTCGCGCAGGGTGCTGGGCGTCATAAGGCGTGCAGGACGACGTTGCCGCCGCTGTAGGACCACAGCACCCAGACGGTGTTCCCGATGACGACCGGCGGGTTCGGCAGACGGCGGGTTGGACGGGACAGTCGCCGCGATGTTCCCGGTGGCCGGGTCGATCCGGTCCAGGGTGCCGGTCTTTCCGAACGCGTACAGCGAGCCGTTGGCGCTGACCAGCGAGCCCTGGACGAACGCCTGGTGGCCGATCAGCTCCGCGCCCCAGGGCGCTCCGGCGATGCCGCGTGGTCGGGCGTGGTCTGCTGGGTCGAGGAGGACGTCTGGGTCGGCGAGGACGAGGCCGAAGCCGACGAGCTGGCCGACGAGGCGGCCGCGCCGCCGGCCGGCGACGGCGGGTTGTGGTGCGAGTTGGCCAGGACCGCGATGCCGGCGCTGGCGCCGGCGATGACGACCACGGCCGCCGCGGCCAGCACCGGCGCCAGGGCGCGGCTGAATAGCGGGCCACGACGCCGCGGCCGGGGACCCGCAGACTCCCGGCCCCGGGTTTGACGACCGAGCCGGGGTTCGCTGACCAGGCGGTACGCGACCTGCTCGACCGTCACCCGGCGCGGCGGCTCGGGCGTGATCCGGTGCAGAAGGTCGCCGAGCTTGCGTTCCTCAGTGTTCACGACGCCACCCCTCCGGTCATCAGCTCGGCCAGGCCTGGCGCGTCCCGCAGCCGGGCCAGCGCCTTGGACGCATGAGACTTCACCGCGCCCACCGAACAGCCCATCGCTTCCGCGGTCTGCGACTCGGTCTGGTCGGCGAAATAGCGGAGCACGACCACGGCCCGCTGCCTGGCGGGCAGCCGGTCCAGCGCCGCGAGCAGCGACTGGCGGGCATCGACCTGCGCGAACACGTCGTAGGCCTGCGTCTCGGGCAGCCGGCCGGTCGCGATCTCGCCGTTCCAGCGCCGCTGCCGCCAGCGCAGGAAGGTGTTCACCATGATCTTGCGCACGTACAACTCCGGCGCGTCCTGCCTGCGCAGGCTGGACCAGCGCGGCCAGGCCGCGGCCAGCGCGGTCTGGACCAGGTCCTCCGCGCTCGGCCAGTCCCCGGTCAGCAGCCAGCCAGATCGCAGCAAGGCCGATGATCGCGCCTCGACGAAATCACGAAACCCGTCTGGCTCGGCTAGATGTTCAACCCCGGTTAGCGTGTCCACCGATCCTCCGTTCCGGCACAATCTTCCCGAAAGCACGGCGGCCTCACGTGTAATAGAGACGCTGGGGGCCCGGGAAGGTTTACTCAGCCGGTTTGGCCGCCTCTGGCGGCGGGCGGAGCTCAGCGTCTCGCCCGCCCGCCGCTGCTGCGACTCGGCCCGGTAGGCCTGCCGCCGGGCGTCCGCGAGCTGCTGGCGGGCCTGCGCCAGCTCGGCTTCCAGCCGCCGGACCGCGTCCTCCAGCTCCCGCTCAGCCGCGTTAGCGGCGTCGGCGGTACGGTCGGCTTCAGCCACGGCCCGTTCGGCCGAAATGATTTTCTCGCGGTGACGGCGTTCCCGCTCGGCACTGGGCTCAGCCGGCGCGGGTTTCTTGGTTTTCGCAGCTGGCGGAGGGCGGCGCCGGCGCGCGCCGTCTGGGGCCAGGCCGAAGCCGGCCCAGTGCGCGGCGCGGACCAGGGTGCCGAGGTTCGCCGCCACCTCGGGGTCGGCCAGGGCCGCGTCGAAGGTGGCCGCCACCTCCTCGCGGACCGCCGCGGGCGCGGCGGGCACGTCCGTCGAGGGCCTGCCGGGTGAGGTCGTCGACCAGCCGGGCCCGGGCCGCGGTCAGCTCCCGGATCCGCCCGCCGTCCAGTCCCCCGGCGCGAAGCTCGGCGGCCAGCGCGGCCAGCCGGGCGGTGACCTCGGGATCGGCGCGGACCAGGCGGTTCACCAGCCACGCCGACCGGGTCGGCTTGCGCAGCGCGCCGATCTGCTTGGCCGCGGCGGCCTGCCCGGCCTCGCGGGCCTGGGCGACGAGCTCGCCGCGGCGGGCCATGAACTCCTCCGGGTCGCCCTGGTAAAGCTCGGCCTTCGCGTCGGCCAGCAGGTCGGTCATCTTGAGAGAATAGACATCATGACCGACATCGTGCCATCGGGACAGGGGCGGCTGCTGACCGCGCGCGGGAACGTGATGGCGTTCAAGGCGGTGGCGGCCCAGACGGGCGGCGACTTCTCGCTGATGGAGCGGACCGTGCCGCCGGGGGCCCGCACCCCGCCGCCGCACCGCCACGTGAACTGCTCGGAGGCGTTCTTCGTGCTGGACGGCACGATCACCTTCTGGCTGGATTCGGCGGAACTAGCAGGCGGGGCCGGGGACTTCCTGCTGGTGCCGCGCGGGGCGGGCCATACGTTCGGCAACCGGAGCGCCGAGCCGGCCCGGCTGCTGGTGCTGCACGCCCCGGCCATGGACGCCTACTTCGCCGAGCTGGACGCGCTGTGGGCCGGGCCCGAGCCGCCGACCCGGGAGGCCGAGCGCGAGCTGATGAGCCGGTACGGGATGGAGCCCGCCTGAGAATATCCCCGCCTTAAATGTCATAGGGCTGACGTAGGGTGCCAGTATGCCGTCTACCGCATCAGCCGAGGTGAGCCCGGACAAGCTCGAGGAGTACCGCCGGGAGCTGACCGGGTACTGCTACCGCATGCTGGGCTCGGGGTTCGAGGCCGACGACGCCGTGCAGGAGACCATGCTGCGGGCCTGGCGCGCGGCCGACGGGTTCGAGGGCCGCTCGAGCGTGCGGTCGTGGCTGTACCGGATCGCGACCAATATCTGCCTGGACATGCTGCGCGGCCGGCAGCGCCGGGCGCTGCCGATGGATCTCGGGCCGGCCTCGCCGCCGGTCGAGGCGCTGTTCGGCGACTGGCGCCCGGACGAGGCCTGGATCTCGCCGATCGCCGACGAGCGGGTGCTGCCCGAGCACGGCGACCCGGCCGACATCGCGGTGGCCCGGGACACGATCAGGCTGGCGTTCGTGACCGCGCTGCAGCACCTGCCGGCCCGGCAGCGGGCCGCGCTGATCCTGTGCGAGGTGCTGCGCATGCCCGCCACGGAGGCGGCCACCACGCTCGGCACCAGCGTGCCCGCGGTGAACAGCGCGCTGCAGCGGGCCCGGGCCACGCTGGCCGCGCTGCCCGAGGACCAGCGCCCGGTGGCGGTCGAGGCCGACCAGGCCGACCTGCTGGCCAAGTACGTGGACGCGTTCCAGGGCTACGACCTGGATCAGCTGGTCACGCTGCTGCACGACGACGCGGTGATGACCATGCCGCCGTACACCTGTGGCTCAAGGGCGCGGCGGACATCTGCCGCTGGATGGTCGAGCCGACGCCGAGCCTGTGCCGCGACTCGATCCTGGTGCCCGCGGGCCAGGTCAACGGCGTGCCCGCGTGGGCTCAGTACAAGCCGGACCCGGCGGGCGGGCACATCCCGTGGGCGCTGCAGGTCCATCAGGCCTGGGACGGGCGGTTCGGCCGTCTGACGTTCTTCCTCGACACCGAGCCGATCTTTGCCATTCGGCCTGCCGCCGCGCCTCCCGTGATGCGCGATTTTACACCGTAGCGGCATTATTGACTCTCGTGAGCATCGATCCTTCTGGTGTCGGGCAGCCGGGATTCGTAGGCCGGCACGGACTGGCCTCGCCGGAGCGAGAGGCCCTGGCGCAGGAGGTGATGGCTCGATCCGTTCGCTGGGGCTGCGGACGGTCCGGCTGGCCGTGGTCGACCAGCACGGCGTGCCGCGGGGCAAGATGCTGTCCCCGGAGGCGGCCATCGCGGCCATGTCCGACGGGCTCGACTTCTCCGGCGCGATCTACAGCCTGGACACCGGCAACCAGGTGTTCGTGCCCGCGTTCGCGCGGGGCGGCGGGTTCGGCATCGAGGAGTTCACCGGGTTCCCGGACGTGATGCTGGTGCCCGATCCTGCCACGTTCCGGGTCCTGCCGTGGGCGGATCGCACCGGGTGGATGCTGTGCGACGTGTACTTCGGCAACGGGCAGCCGATGCCGCTGGACGGGCGCGGGCTGCTGCGGCGGGTCCTTGGTTCGCTGGCCGAGGCGGGGTACGACTTCCTGGCCGGGATCGAGGTCGAGTTCTACATCGTGGTCCTTGACTCCGGGGCCGCTGTCGCCTGTCGACGCGGGGTTCACGCCGCCGGCGCCGGCGGTCAGCGTGTTCGAGCGGGGGTACCAGTACCTGTCGGAGGTTCGGCTGGACGGCATGGGGCCGGTCCTGGAGGCGGTCCGCGACGCGCTGGACGGGGTCGGGCTGCTGCCGCGGTCGATCGAGGACGAGTGGGGACCCGGGCAGATCGAGGTCAGCTTCCCGCCATCGTCTGGGCCTGGCGGCGGCGGATGCCGCGGTCCTGTTCCGCTCGGCGGTCAAGCAGGTCTGCCAGCGGCGCGGGCTGCTGGCCACGTTCATGTGCCGGCCGGCGCTGCCGAACTTCTTCTCCTCCGGCTGGCACCTGCACCAGTCGCTGCTGAACCGGCCGACCCGGTCGAACGCGTTCGCCTCTGCTTCTGGGGCGTTGTCGGACGTCGGCCGGCGGTACGTGGCCGGGCTGCTGGAGCACACCGCGCCGATGGCGGTGTTCGCGGTGCCCACGGTCAACGGGTACAAGCGGTTCCGGCCCTACTCGTTCGCGCCGGACCGGGTGTCCTGGGCGGAGGAGAACCGCGGCGCGCTGGTCCGGGTCCAGGGCGCGCCCGGGGACGCCAGCAGCCACGTGGAGATGCGGCTCGGCGAGCCGGCCGCGAACCCGTACTTCTACCTGGCGTCGAACATCGCGGCCGGGCTGGACGGCATCCGGCGGAACCTGGAGCCGCCGCCCCCGGTGTCGGCCGACCCGTACGCCGCCGAGGCGCCGCCGCTGCCCGGGTCGCTGAGCGAGGCGGTGGCGGCGCTGGATGCGGACCAGTTCTACCGGTCGGTGTTCGGGGCCACGCTGGTCGATTACCTGGTCATGATGAAGCGGGCCGAGATCCGCCGGTACGAGGACGCGCTGGCGTCGTCGGCGGCCTCCGGGTCTGGCTCGGCCGGCCCGGACGTCAGCGACTGGGAGATGCGGGAGTACTTCGAGTTCTTCTGAGCTTCTCCTTGGTTAGCGGCCTGGCTGGCCCCGCCAGTGGTCCAGGGGCAGCGGGCCGCGGCTGAGGATGGTCCGGATCGCGAACGTGCTCTGGGCCTCGACCACGGACGGGATCGTGAGGATCTGCCCGAGGAGCAGTTGCTCGTAGCCCGCGAGGTCCGGCACGGCGGCCTCCACCAGGAAGTCGCTGCTCCCGGAGACCAGGTAGCAGGCGACGATCGCGGGAATGGCCAGCAGGGCCTGCTCGACCCGGATGGAGGTCTCCTGCGAGTGCTTCTCGACCTTCAGGCCGATGAAGACGGTCAGGCCGAGCCCGGCCCGCGCCCGGCTGACCTCCGCGCGGTACCCGGCGATGATGCCGCTGGCCTCCAGCGCCTTCACGCGGCGCAGGCAGGCCGACGGCGACAGCGAGATGGCGTCCGCGAGATCGACGTTGGCTATCCGGCCGTCGCGCTGGAGCGTGGCCAGGATGGCACGATCTACCCTGTCCGGAACATGCTCAGGCATGAAATACAGCCTTAGCGCTTAGATCGCGCAACAGCATTGCACTGTTGGACCGTGCTGGCGCAATATTTGCCATCGCGTGCGGGGCCGATTCGGCGATGGTGAAGGTATGGCACTGACACCTGGTGAATCCCGGTACCTGACCACCTCGCGGGGCGCTGCGCTCTACATCGGGGCGATCCTCGGCCCCGGCCTGCTGCTCCTGCCGGGGCTGGCCGCCGCCGAGGCCGGCCCGGCCTCGATCCTGGCCTGGCTGGCGCTGCTGGGCCTGTCCGGCCTGTTCGCCGCCGTGTTTTCGGCCCTGGGCAGGCAGATCCCGTCGGCCGGCGGGGTGATGGGCTACGTCACCGCGGGCCTGGGACCGCGGGCCGGGCGGGCGACCGGCTGGATGTTCCTGGCCGGGGTGGTGGGGGGCGCCCCGATCGTCTGCCTGATCGGCGCGAGCTACGTCACCGACCTGACCGGCGGCGGCCAGGCCACCCGCGCGGCCGTGGCCGCCGTGCTGCTGCTGACCGTCCTCGGCCTGGCCGCCGGCGGGCTGCGGGCCAGCGCGACGGCCCAGCTGGTCCTGGTCAGCCTGCTGACCGTGGTGGTGGTCGTGGCGGTGACCGGGTCAGCGTCGGCCGCCCGGGCCAGCAACTGGATGCCGTTCGCCCCGCACGGCTGGCTCTCGGTGGGCAGCGCGGCGGCGACGCTGATGTTCTCGTTCGCCGGCTGGGAGGCCGTCGCCCCGCTCACCACGCGGTTCGCGGACCCGGCCCGGCAGCTGCCGCGGGCGGTGGCCATCGCCCTGGCCGTCACCACCGTCCTGTACCTGGGCCTGGCGGTCGCCACCATCAGCGTCCTGGGTCCTTCGGCGGCCACCGACATCCCGCTGGCCGCCCTGCTCAGCCACGCCATCGGCACGGCCGGCCCGGACGCCGCCGCGGTGGCCGCCATCGTGCTGACCCTCGGCGCCACCAACGCCTACATCAACGGCGCCGCCGTCCTGGCCGGGCAGTTGGTCCAGGCCGCACCCGGACGGCCGTCGCTCCGCGCCGATGGTCCGGCTGCTGGCGGCGATCGGCGTGGCGGGCCTGCTGCTGATCACCCTGTACGGGCTGCGGATCGTCGGTACCGCCGCCCTGGTCGCGGTGCCGACGGTGCTGTTCCTCACCGTCTACCTGGGCGCCATGGCCGCCGCGGTGCGGGTCCTGCGCGGGCGGGTACGGCTGGCCGCCCTGCCGGCCGGGCTGGCCGTCACCGTGATGCTGGGATTCTGCGGCTGGGCCCTGGCGCTTCCGGCGGCGTATCGCGCTGGCCGTCCTTCTGGCCGCTGGCCGTTGGCCGGCGGGAGCGGTCAGCGGGCCTGGAGGTCGACGGGGTACCAGGTGGTCGGGTCGGCCGGGACGGGCTGGAAGTCGTAGCGCAGGGCGTGGGCGCCGAGGGCGACCAGGCTGACCGATGTGGTGCCGTACACGCGGCCGTCGGGCAGTTCGTGCCGGACGACGATCGCGGCCGGGTCGGTGTCGGACAGGCCGTCGCCGTCGGCCAGCGTGAGCCAGTCGCCCCAGGCATCCTTGATGGTGGCGGCCGGGTCGGCGTCGGGACGGTGCGCGGCGAACTTGGCGCCGAAGTGCCCGGCCTTGACGTCCGTGGGCGCTGGGGCCTGCTCTGGGGCCTGCTCCGGGGCCTGCTCCGGGGCCTGCTCCGGGGCCTGCTCCGGGGCCGGCGGGTAGGTGTGGCCGGCGTTGGTGATGACGTGGGTCTGGTCCGGCTCGAAGTTCTCCAGGGCGGCGCGGGTGCCGTCCCAGCTGAGCATCAGCGCGGAGGACAGGTCGGCGCAGATCAGCAGGAACGGGTCGTAGCTGGCCAGTGCGCTTAGGTCGTCGTGCAGGTCTTTGAGGGCCTGCTGGCCCTCGGCGGCGGCGCGGAGCGGGAGTTCGCCGCGCGAGTGGCGGGTTTGCGGCGGGGCCTGCGCGCCGCGGGCGTTCAGGATGCAGGCGACCCGCGGGATCTGCGGGTGGACCGCCAGCCAGGTGCCGCCGGCCTGCTCGTCACGCCCGCCCACCAGCGGTGATCCCGGCCAGTGCCGGGCCGGCGGCTGCCACGGGCGGCCGGTGAGCTCGTCACGGAAGCCCAGGAGCAGCAGCGGCATCGGTTCGGCGGGCGCGAGACTGATCACGACGGTGCACACGCACCGACGATAACCCTGGTGGAGGTTCTATGATAACGTGATCATCCCGTTCGGGGACGGCTGGCGGTTCGGGCCCGAGGCCGAGGGCAGCAGCCTGCCCGGATTCGACGACAGCGGGTTCGAGGCCGTGACGCTGCCGCACACGGTGGCACTGCTGTCCTGGCAGGAGTGGGACCCGGCGGCCTGGGAGCGGGTGTGGGTGTACCGCAAGCACTTCGACGCTCCGCCTGAGGTCGCTGGCCGCAGGGTGTTCCTCGACTTCGGCGCGGCCATGACCCACTCGACGGTGACGCTGAACGGGACCGAGGTGGGCGACTACCTGGGCGGGTACCTGCCGTTCAGCTGCGAGATCACCGGAGTGCTCGAGCCGGCCGGGAACGTGCTGGCGGTGCGGCTGGACTCCGGGTTCAACCTCAACGTGCCGCCGGACCGGCCCACGCCGGCGGTCAGCACGTCCGTGGACTTCTGGCAGCCGGGCGGGATCTACCGGGATGTGCGACTGCGGGTGGTGCCGGAGGTGTTCCTGGCCGACGTGTTCGCCAAGCCGGTCAACGTGCTGGATCCGGCGGCGCGGCAGGTGGTGGTGCAGGCCACGGTGGACGCGGCTGTTGTGTCCGACGGGTCCGTGGAGGTCGAGATCTCGCTGCGCGACGAGGAGATCGTGATCGCGACCGACCGGGTGCCGGTGGCGTTTGCCGGGCCGGGCCAGGCGACGGTGCGGGCCTGGAGGTCGACGGGGTACCAGGTGGTCGGGTCGGCCGGGACGGGCTGGAAGTCGTAGCGCAGGGCGTGGGCGCCGAGGGCGACGAGGCGACCGACGTGGGCGCCGTATACGCGGCTGTTGGCCACCCCGTGCTGGATGATGATCGTGGCGGGGTTGAGGTTGGAGCAGGCCTGCTGCTGTTGGCCAGCGTGAGCCAGTCGCCGAGGGCATCCTTGATCGTGGCGGCGGGGTCGGCGTCGGGAACGGCGGCGCGGCGAACTCGGTACCAAAGTGCCTGGACTTGACGTCTGTCTCGCGGGGCCTGCTGGGCCGGCGGGTAGGTATGGCCGGCGTTGGCGACGACGTGAGTCTGGTCCCCTCGAAGTTCTCCAGGGCGGCGCGGGTGGCGTCCGAGCCAGCATCAGCGCGGAGGACAGGTCGGCGCAGATCAGGAGGAACGGGTCCTAGCGGGCCAGTGCGCTTAGGTCGTCGTGCATCTTTGGCGCCTGCTGCCCTCGACGGCGGCGCGGAGCGGGAGCTCGGCGCGGGAAGCGCGGGTTTGCGGCGGGGCCTGCGCGCCGCGGCCGTAAAGATGCAGGCGCCCCGCGGGATCTGCGGTGGACCGCCAGCCAGGTGCCGCCGGCCTGCTCGTCACGCCGCCCACCAGCGGTGATCCCGGCCAGTGCCGGCGGGCGGCTGCCACGGCCGGCCGGTAGCTCGTCACGGCAGCCCAGGAGCAGCAGCGGCATCGGGTCGGCGGGCGCGAGACTGATCAAACGGTGCACAGCACTGACGATAACCCTGGTGGAGGTTCCGTGATGATCCTGTTCGGGGACGGCTGGCGGTCGGGACCGAGGCCGAGGGAGCAGCGTGCCGGATTCGACGACAGCGGGTCGAGGCCGTGACGCTGCCGCACACGGTGGCGCGGCTGTCCTGGCAGACGTGGGCCCGCGGCCTGGGAGCGCTGTGGGTGACCGCAAGCATTTCGACGCTCCGCCGAGGTCGCGGTCGCAGGGTCTTCGTCGACTCGGCGCGGCGATGACCGACCGACGGTGCGCTAAACGGGACCGAGGTGGGCGACTACCTGGGCGGGGGGCTGCCGTTCAGCGGCGAGATCACCGCAGACCTCGAGCCGGCCGCGACCCTCTTGGCGGTGCGGGCTGGACTCCGGGTTCAACCTCAACGTGCCGCCGGACCGCCCCGCGCCGACGGTCAGCACGTCCGTGGACTTCTGGCAGCCGGGCGGGATCTACCGGGATGTGCGACTGCGGGTGGTGCCGGAGGTGTTCCTGGCCGACGTGTTCGCCAAGCCGGTCAACGTGCTGGATCCGGCGGCGCGGCAGGTGGTGGTGCAGGCCACGGTGGACGCGGCTGTTGTGTCCGACGGGTCCGTGGAGGTCGAGATCTCGCTGCGGGACGAGGAGATCGTGATCGCGACCGACCGGGTGCCGGTGGCGTTTGCCGGGCCGGG
>CAWKIB010000003.1:0-48156 GCA_963849595.1 uncultured Actinomycetes bacterium | reverse complement strand
AACCGGACGCGGCCGACGGCGGTCTCGGCCAGGCTGCCGAGGTAGAGCCAGCCGTCGTGCTGGCGGACGCCGACGATCTCGCGGTAGGACCCGGCCGGGCCGTGGAGGGTCCGGAGGATCGCTCCGTCGGCACCGATCCGGGCGACGAGGCCGTAGCGCGCCGCGGCGGGCTGCAGCCGCTCCGGGAGCCGCGCGGCGACGCGCCGCGAGGCCGGGTGCGGCATCATCCGGTCGACCAGCGGCAGCCGCGGCGACGGGAACGCGACCCAGTAGCTGCCGTCCGGGGCCGACGACATGTTGTCGGGCAGGCCCGGCAGGTTGGATACGAACGGCTCGGGACGGCCGGCCGGAGGGCCGGTCAGCGGGATGCGCACGATGTCGTACCCCGCGGTCTGCGCGACGAGCAGGAACGACTCGTCCGGGGCCAGGGCGACCCCGTTCGGGAAGTACAGGCCGTCCGCGACGAGCTCAAGGCCGGCGGCGGACGGGTGATAGCGGAAGACCCGGCCGTTGGGCCGGTGCTCGAGCAGGTCCTGCTTGTAATGCTCGATCCGGAACCGGGTCGAGCTGTCGGAGAAGTACACGGTGCCATCGGCCGCGACGGCCGCGTTGTTGGTGAACTTGAGCTTGCGGCCCTGGTAGGTGTCGGCCAGGACCTTGGCGTGACCTTTCTGGTCGATTCGGAGCAGCCCTCGGTACGCGTCGCACACGACGAGGCTTCCGTCGAGCGGGTCGATTTCCAGGCCCAGGGGGCGGCCGTGGGTGTCGGCGAACAGTTCGGCTCCGCCGGCCTTGGGGAAGCCGGTCGGCCAGCGCCAGATGCGGCCGTCCTCAACGCCGGCGTAGAGCCGGCCGGCGTCGTCGAGGACGACGTCCTCGGGCCGGGTCCCGCCGGGCACCTCCCACCGCTCGACCTGGTCGAGCACCTGGTTGGGGGCGAGAACGCCGGTCAGGGCGGGCCGCGGCGGCGGAGTCCAGGGTGCCGGGTCGGCCAAGGGGTCGGCCTGCTCGCCGGCCCGGTTCACGATGCTCCACCGGGCGCGGGTCGCGGTTCCCGGCTGCCGCCACGGCTCCGGCTCCCCCACCGTGTTGCGCAGCCGGCCCAGCGGGCCCGCCGACAGCTCGACCACGTCGCCGGGCGAGAGCCACCGGCCGGTCTCGATCCCGCTGCACCCCGGGACGGTGCCGAGCCCGATCACCGTGCCCGCTTCCAGCCGCTCGCCGGCGCTGGCGTAGGCGATGACGTGCGCCACGGAGTGCTGCATCCCGGCGGTGCGGCCGGCGCCCCACCGCTCGCCGTTGACGCGGACCTCGACGGTCAGCTCGTCCAGGGTGCCCAGGAACTCGTCCGCGGTGACCACGACGGAGCCGAGCGCGGTGCCGAAGTCCTTGGACTTGGCCGGCCCCATGAGACCCTCGACCATCTCGCGGAACTGCACGTCGCGGGCGCTGAAGTCGTTGAGCAGCACGAAGCCGCCGACCGCGGCGAGGGCCTCCTCGCGGGTCAGGTCGGTGCAGTCCCGGGCGATGACGACGCCGACCTCGAGCTCGTAGTCCAGCGCCTGGGCGTAGGCCGGCCAGCGGACGGTATCGCCGTCGCCGATGAACGTGGCCGGGTTGCCCTTGTAGTACAGCGGCTGCTCGTACCACAGCGGGCGGGGACGCAGCCGCGGGAACGGGCGCCGGGTCAGCCGCTCGTAGCCGTCGCTCACCGTCCCGGCGACCGACTCACGCAACCGCAGCAAGCCGCGGGCCACACCGACCATGTGCTCGGCCCACAGCGAGCAGTCGCGGAACGCCGCCGGACGGAACGGCGGGCCGAGCAGCTGCGAGGCTGGCTCGGCCGAGGGTGCTTGCGAGATGAGCTCCTCGGCTTGCTGGCGGACCTGTTCGCCCGCGGCCAGGAAGGCCAGCAGGTCGGCACCGGCCGGTCCCAGCCGGTCGGCACCGGGCACCGTCAGCAGGGGCACCCAGTCATCGCCGCGCCGCACCGCCACGCTCAGCTCGCCGACCGGCGTGTGCACCATCCCGAGACGCATGGCGCTATTATCCTCCGACTCCTCGTCACCCCCATCGTTCTCGAGCCGCGTAGGGTGTTGCCAGCCCTTCATGCCCCTTAATGCGACCGAGGACATCAGGCCGGTGGAGAGTTTGTTTCCCAGCGGGCGTGGCCGCGGGGTCACCGTGGTCGTCGACGGGTTCTTCGCGTTCGTGTGGTTCGGGTGGGGGCAGGCGGATGCGCCGTCGTGGCTGGTGATTCCGCTCGCCGTGGGCGCCGGGCTAGCGGTGGTGCTGGCCGTGATCGGGGTGGTGGTGACCAAGCGGTCTGCGGGTGCGCTTCCAGCCATGAGCGACCCGGCGGTGCGGCGCAGGTACGGGATCGTGGTGGGCCTGGAGTTCGGGCTGCTCGGCGCGGGCGCGGGCGTCCTAGGAGGGACCGGGCACGAGCGGTGGATACCGGTGCTGATCTGCTTCGGCGTCGGCGTACATTTCTTCCCGCTGGCCTCGACGCTGCAGAACCCGAGCCTGCGGCCGCTCGGGGTGCTGCTTATCGCGGTAGCCGCGGCGGCGTTGGGCGCCGGGCTGGCCTCCTCGGTGGCCCCGTCTTCGATCACCGGCCCGGGCGCAGGGTGGTGCCTGCTCGGCTTCGGGGTGGCCACACTGCTGATCAACCCGCGGACTCCGGTCGGCCCTGACGCCGGGGATTAGGGCGGGTTTAGGCCAGGGACCGGGCAGTCAGCACGGCCGGGGTAACCTCGGATTGGAGGTGGCCATGACGACGATCCAGGACGCGCCGGGCTATGCGAGCCCGGTCGACTACGAGGCCTACGGGGAGTACGGGCCCGGACGCGGCTTCGAGCGCGGGCAGTCCTTCCAGCGGCCCCGGTACCGCTTCCAGGACCGGATCACCGCGGACGGCAGCAGCGGGTACCAGGCCGAGCCCGGCCGGTATCACCTGTACATCTCCTGGGGCTGCCCGTGGGCGCAGCGCACCGCGATCGTCCGCAGGCTCATGGGCCTGCAGGACGTGGTCTCGCTGTCTTACGTCGACGACCGGCGGGACGGCCGGGGCTGGGCGTTCCGGGAGCGGCGCGGGCCCGATCCGGTCAACGGCTTCCGGTTCCTGGCCGAGGCCTACGAGACCACCGAACCGGGATACGACGGGCACGTGTCGGTTCCGGTGCTGTGGGACCGGCAGACGCACCGCGTGGTCAGCAACAACTTCCCGGACATCACGATCGACCTCGGCACCCAGTTCGGGCCGTGGGCGGATCCTGGGCTCGACCTGTACCCGGTGGCGCTCCGGGGCGAGATCGACGCGCTTAACGAGCGCATCTACCAGACGGTGAACAACGGGACGTACAACGTGGCGGGCGCGACCACGGAGGCGGACTACGAGCGGCTGCGCCAGCTGCTGATCGGCAGTTTTGAGGAACTGGACGGGCGGCTGGCGGGGCGGAGGTTCCTGTTCGGGGAGCGCATCACCGAGGCCGACGTGCGGCTGTGGCCGACGCTGGCCCGCTTTGACCTGAGCTACAACCCGCTGGGCAAGATCAGCGAGCGGCGGCTGACCAGCTACCCGAACCTGTGGGGCTACGCGCGCGACCTGTACCAGCACCCGCCGTTCCGGGAGACGACGGACTTCGCGGCCTTCGGCGGGCTGCTGGCGGGCCCGCGGCCGAGCTTCGTCAACGACGCGCCCTGGCGGATCGACGTCGAGCCGGCGCAAGCCGACTGGGACGCGCCGCACCACCGCGAGACGCTGGCGACTTAGGGCGTCTCGGGCGTCGTCATAGCGACGCCGTGATGGCGCTACTGCTGCGGGTTCTTGCGCACGGCGTAGACCACATTGACGATGCCGACGATGACCCAGATCAGGGCCATGAGCATGAGGGCGGCGACGCCCGGGGACCCCTTGAGCACGACCGCGGTCACCGACAGGGCGACCAGCATGGACCCGAGGGCCAGAACGAGGGACTGCCGGCCGGAGCGGTCGGCCCGTTCGGCCCGGACCATACGCCGTTCGGCCCGGATCATGCGTTTGGACCGGCGGCGCTGGTGCCTGCACCCCGCGTACCGGTCCAGCTGGGTCAGGATGCGGCTGTCCACCTCCGCCGTGACCCGGTTGTCGATCTCGGCCGCGATCCGCTTGTCGATCTCCGCCCCGATGCGTTCCACCAGGCCCTCGGCCAGTGCCTGGTCATAGCCGGGGCCGAGGTCCTGCAGGGCGGCCACCGAGGCGGCGATCTCAGACTGGCTATCTGCGGCCATTACGCCCTCCGAACGTTCCGTTAACCCCTGCGGAAACGGTACGGACCCCAGGCGGATGAGCGGAATGCGGTTAGCCCCCGTCGTGTCCTGGGGTTTCCCCCATCCAGGCCGTGACCTGGGCGACCCGGCCGGGAAGGTGCGCGGCGACGCCGGTCCGGGGCATCGGCCGGGCGGGGTTGGTGCTCAGTGGATGCCTGCTGCGGCGCAGGCGCGCAGGAAGCGGAGGTCGCCGGCGGCGTCGGTGCTGTCCACGAACTGGTCGATCGCGCCGGCAGGCGGCAGCCGTCTGATCTGCGGGTCCGTGATCGCCTCTCGCAGCACGGCAGTGAAGCGGTCGGCGCCGATGACCTGATAGGGCCGGTCGTAGAAGCCGTGGGTGCGGGTGTCCAGCGGCGGGGTGAGTCCCAGCTGGTTGTGCAGGGTGGCGACGATCTGGTAGGCCTCGCGCAGGTGCTGCTCGCGTACGGGCCAGCTGCCAGCGGATAGCGCGGCCGCCAGGGATGCGGTGAGTCCACCGGTGCCTGGAAGCCGCGCGAAGGCGGTTCCCAGCCATTTGCTGTAGGGCGGGTAGCGCCGGTGCATCAGCAGCCACAACCGCATCAGGTCGCGGGCCAGGCGTGCGGTGACGACGGCCGAGCCTAGGTCATCACCGGCCTCCGCGCACCGGCCGGGAAACGCTTCCTCCTGCCCGATACGCTGCCACTGGCAGGCCAGCAGGTACAGCCACACGTCGTGGGGATACCAGGCCATGGTGTCGCGGGCGCGGCTCAGCTCGCCGGGCCCGTCGTGAAAGACCTCTCCCGTGGTGAACTCCGCTAGCCGCTGCGCCGGAGTAGCCAGCCAGTCCAGCAGGGTGACGGTGTGTCGCGGGTCGAACCCGAGTTGCGAGGTCAGCCAGGGACCCAGGCCGGTGACCTCCACCCGGTGCCGTACCGTGCCGCCAGGCTCCCTGGTGACGGGGAACGCAACCGGGTAGCCGCGAAAGGACCCTGGCAGGCGGCTGGCCAGCGTCGCGGTGAGGGCCGTGGCGTGGCGGTCCGCGTCGCTGTCGGCCAGGAAGACCTGCAGTCGCGGACCCCAGTCGTGATCGGTGGAGCGCGGACTGTCGAAACCGGCGACCTCCGATCCGGGGCCGAGCAACGCCGCCGCGTACGGCACCTGCGGGAACTGCTCCTCCAGCAGCGGGCGGACCACGGTGGCGTAGAACCCGCGGGCAAGCTGAAGACCGGGGATGAACTTGGAAGCCACGTCGGCGATCCTGCCGGTTCACGCCTTGTCTGTCGCCTGGTTTTCGGTCAGGTACGCGCTCGGCGGTGGCGCGGCAGAACCCGGATGGGTCTCGCGCGATCGAGGGCCGGGTGTACCTAGCCCTACCCTAAAGACGGCGGTCATCCCCATGTCGGCGGCGGGCGAGCGGTGCCTAGCATGAGGCGGTGACCACGCGGGAAACGCAAATCCGTGAGGAGCCGGCCCACCGCGCCGACCCGGCGGGCAACGAGCGCCTGACGGCGATGACCGGCGCTGTACTGCTCGTGCTGTTCGTCGCCGAGTGCCTGACCCTGCTGAACATCGGCAACCTGCTCACGCTGCACGTCTTCCTCGGGATGCTGCTGCTGGGCCCGGTCGGCCTGAAGATCGGGTCCACGCTGTGGCGTTTCACCAGGTACTACACCGGCTCGGTGGCTTACGCGCGGAGGGGGCCGCCGGCTCCGCTGCAGCGGGTGACGGGGCCGTTCGTCATCTTGACCACCGTGGCCGTCCTGGGCACCGGGATCATGCTGGCCGTCGAGGGCCCGGGCAACGGGTCCTGGGGCCGGCTGCACCACCTGTCGTTCTTTCTCTGGGCCGCCGTCATCGTCATCCACCTGGGCTCGTACGTCCCGAAGCTGCCCAGGATGCTGTCGGGCCGGGTTGACCCTACCCGACACCTGCTCGCGGCCCGGGCCACGCGCTGGCTGCTGCTGTGCGGATCCCTGGCCGCCGGCCTGGGGCTGGCGTTCGCCACCTATCACCTCTCGGCCAAATTCGGCGGCTCGCACAGCATCATCCCGTAAACCACGTGCCTGGCCGGTTGCCCGGGCCGCTTGGCCGGGCCGCATGTCTCGCGGCCGGGACGCTGCCGGACAGATGCGCTGAACCGCCTAGAGACCCGATCCGTGTAGATAGTGGATGGGGAGGCAGCCACCATGAGGACGATCATTCTCGCCGGCGTCGGAGTTCTCATCACCCTGGCAGGGGTCATTTTCACGCTCCAGGGCGTCGGCGCCATCGGCGGAAGCGGCATGTCCGGCGACACCTTCTGGGCGGTGGCCGGTCCGGTAATCGCGGTGGTCGGCCTGGCCATAGCCGTGGTCAGCCTGCGCCGTCGCGTGGCCGCTTAGCCACCGACGTCCTGCTTGCGCACGAGCCCGACGAGCTTGCCGTCCGAGGTCGTGACGGGCGAGCTCTCCAGGTTGCGTTCGGTCATCGTGCGACGCATCTCCGCCACGCTCACGAACGGCCGGTACGTACTGGGTCCCGGGCGCATGACGCGTTCGACGAGGAGTTGCGGATCGGCTTGGAGTTCTTTGGCCCGGAGCAACCCGAGGACAACCCGGTCTTGGCTCACGACCACGCACGCGTCCCATCCCGCGGCGCTGGCTCGATCACGGACGTCGCCCAGTCGCTCGCCCAGGGAGCACGTCGGTGCGTCCCGCCTGACCACATCGACCAGGCGCGGGCGCTGCGCGAGAGTCCCTTCGATGGGCAAGCCCGCTCCCAGCCAGTCCTGCTTGCCTGTCCGGTAGTCATATACCTCGGTAAACCCGAGAGTCTCGAGCCGGCACGCGGCTCGTGGGCTGAGGTCTCAAGCAGAGTCGGCGCAGTACACGACCACGGGCCGACTGGGATCGAGCACCTGGCTCGCCTCGGCCTCGATCCGCCGCAGTGGAAGGTTGATCGCTCCGGGCAGGTGCTCCTCGCCGTACTCCCGGGCCGGTAGCACGTCGACGATCTGGGCGCGCTGCTCCATCAAGCGGCGAACCTGTTCCCGGTCGATCTCTCGCGCCATCGATACCTCCTGGGGCTGATGCGGAACCTACAGCCTATGGTCCTGGAGGCACGGCTAGACCGGGCCCGCATGCAGCGCGAGGCTGGTCAGGTCGGTCCGGCGGCGGCAGCCGATCTTGTCGCGGATGCGGCCCAGGCGCGAGCTGACCGTGCGCACGCCGACGGACAGCTGGGCGGCGATCTGAGCGTCGGTGCGACCCTGGGCCACGCGTACCGCGTCGGCCCGCTCCGCCAGCCAGCGTAGCCAGGACGAGAACAGACGGCCAGGGCCTGCGTCGCCGCGCGGCGGACTACCGCAGGACGACGTTGACGATCTTGCCGGGAACGATGACCAGCCGGGCGACGGCGCCTGTAGGGAACTCGGAGTGGCGGGCCAGCAGGTCGGCGATCTCGGCCTCCCCGGCCGTGGCGGGGACCTCGATGGTGAACCGGCGCTTGCCGTTGACCTGGACGGGCAGGGTCACGGTGGGCTCGGCGGCCAGGGCGGGGTCGGGTTGCGGGAACGGCTCGTAGACCAGCGAGGCGGGGTGCCCCAGCCGCTGCCACAGCTCCTCGGCGGCGTGCGGGGCCAGCGGCGCCACCATCAGGACCAGCGGCTCGGCCAGCGCGCGCGGTACGTGATCCAGCCGGGAGGCGTGCGCGGTCAGTTCGATGATCCGCGCGATCGCGGTGTTGAACCGCAGCGCGGCGAAGTCGTCCCGGACGGCGATGATCGTCTGGTGCAGCAGCCGGGTGGTGGCCGCGTCCAGGGGCTCCTGCGCGTCTGGTGACGGCAGCGTCTCCCCCGTCGACTCGTCCACGATCAGGCGCCACAGGCGCTGCAGGAACCGGTGCATGCCGACCATGTCGTCGGTGCGCCAGGGGCGGTCGGCGTCCAGCGGGCCCATGGCCATCTCGTACAGGCGCAGCGTGTCCGCGCCGTAGGAGGTGTAGATCTCGTCGGGGCTGACGCCGTTCTTCAGGCTCTTGCCCATCTTCCCGGCCCGCCGGGTGACCGGCTGCCCGCGGTAGGCCCAGCCGTCCGGTTCGCGGGTCACCTCGGCCGCGGGCACGTACCGGCCGCGGGCGTCGGTGAACGCGTCGGCCAGGATGTAGCCCTGGTTGAACAGCCGGCCGAACGGTTCGGCGGTGCTCGCCACGCCGATGTCGTACAGCACCTTGTGCCAGAACCTGGCGTACAGCAGGTGCAGCACCGCGTGCTCGACGCCGCCGACGTACAGGTCGACGCCGCCCGGCGGCATCCAGTAGCGCTCGATGTCCGGGCCGACCAGGGCGCTGGTGTTGAACGGGTCCAGGTAGCGCAGGTAGTACCAGGACGAGCCCGCCCACTGGGGCATGACGTTCAGCTCGCGCCGGTAGCGCTTGGGGCCGTCGCCCAGATCCAGGGTGACCTGCGCCCACTCGGCGGCCCGGGCCAGGGCGGGCACCGGGTCGCTCGCGTCGTCCTGCGGCAGCGGCCGGAAGTCGGTCACGTCCGGCAGCGTGACCGGCAGCATCTCCTCGGGCAGCGCGATCGGCCGGGCCGGGTCGGCCTCGTCGTAGACGATGGGGAACGGCTCGCCCCAGTACCGCTGCCGGGAGAACAGCCAGTCCCGTAGCCGGTACGGTCCCCCGCCCGGGCCGATCCAGTTGCGTTGCAGGCGCTTGACGTTCTCCGGCCAGTCCACGCCGTCCAGGTCGGCCAGCAGCCGCTCGGCGAAGGCGGTGATGCGCAGCAGCCACTGCCGCAGCGGCCTGCGGTAGACGGGGTAGTTGCCCACCGCGCTGCGGCCCTCGTCCGTCACCTCCTCGTCAGCCAGGACAGTGCCCAGGCCCGGGCACCAGTTGACAATCTGTTCGGCCTGGTAGGCCAGCCGGTGACGGTCGACGATGTCCCGCTGCTCGGCGGCGGACAGGCCAGTCCAGGCCCGCCCGCCCGGGACCGGGCGCTGCCCCGAGGCGAACTCGGCGACCAGCTCGCTGACCGGCCGGGCCCGCCCCCTCGAGCCCGGCGGCCCAGCGTCCGGGTCGTACCAGCTGTTGAAGATCTGCAGGAAGATCCACTGCGTCCAGCGGTAGAAGGACGGGTCGCTGGTCATGATCTCGCGGCGGCGGTCGTGTCCCAGGCCCAGGCGCCGCAGCTGGCGGCGCATGACGGCCGCGTTCTGCCGCACGGTCACGGCCGGGTGCTGGCCGGTGTCGATGGCGTACTGCTCGGCGGGCAGCCCGAAGGTGTCGAAGCCGAAGGGGTGCAGCACGTGATGCCCGGTCATGCGCAGGTACCGCCCGAACACGTCGGTGCCGATGTAGCCCAGCGGGTGACCGACGTGCAGCCCGATGCCGCTGGGATAGGGGAAGAAGTCGACCAGGTAGAACTTGGGCTGCCCGGCCATGCGGCCAAACCCGGCCGACAGAGCGCCGTCCGAGAGTTCGTCCGGACCCTCGGGGCCGGGCGGGTTCGCGGAGTGGAAGGTGCCCTCGCGCTCCCATCGGTCCTGCCAGCGCAGCTCGATCTCGTTCGCCAGCCGCGCGTCGTACCGGAAGCGCGGCGTCCCCTCGTCCATCGGGCTCTCCTCGTCCCATCGTCGGCCGGAAACGAAAAAGCCCCTCACGCGTGAGGGGCTGCCGCACTGACCGATCGTGTCAGTGCGGCGTCACGAGGAGCAGGCAGGCCGTCTGGACCATGCCGGGAGTGTAACCCGCTGACCGAGCGGCCTTCCAGTCATTTGCTCTCTCCGGCGGTGGGCAGGAGCGCTGACATATTTCCGAACGGACCGTGGTTTCACATACCTGGACGTGCGAATCGCTGACTCGAAGGGATCACGCCATGGTTGTTCAGCTTCAAAAGGTCCTCTACACGGCGGGGGCGGTGGTGAAGGGCGGACGCCAGGGGCACGGTCGTACCACCGACGGCCGACTTGAGGTTGACCTGTCGGTCCCGGAGGAAATGGGCGGGGATGGCGGGCCCGGAACCAACCCCGAGCAGCTCTTCGCCGTCGGCTACGCCGCCTGCTTCCAGTCCGCGCTGCTGGGCGTCGCCCGCGGCCACAACCTCGACGCGTCCGAGTCGCAGATCACCTCCCGGGTCGGGATCGGCCCGACTGGCCACGGCGGCTTCGGGCTGGTGGTCTCGCTGGACCTGCACGCGCCGAACCTGACCGCCGTGCAGGCCGCGGACCTGATGACCAGAGCTCACGAACGCTGCCCGTACTCGGTCGCCACCCGGGGCAACATCGAGGTCACGCTCACCGTCGACGGGCTGCCACTGGAGCAGGCCGCTGAGACGGCGGCTAGCTGAGCCGGGAGGTAGCCCGGTAGCACACCTCTGCTGTCGGTTTTCGTTGCGGAAGGCCAGGTAGATAACGCTTAGACAGATGTGACCGCTGATATGCAACCGCATGATCACGTGCGTGTATAGTTCCGGTGCCCGGGATCACTCCGTGTCGCGCATACCCGGCCACTTAGGTCTGTGGAGGGGACGTGCGTACGCACCGCTACCGGATCACCATCGCTGGTGGCCTGGGCGAAATCGGGCGCGAGGCCTTCGCGGATTTCGCTATCGAAACCAACGGCGCCAATACCGTGCTCACCGGCACCAGGGCCTCCTTCTAGGATCGGGTCGCCATCACGCCCTCGTTGGCCAGTTCTCCCCTCCACTATCCTTCGGCAGGCAGGGGGGGACATCATCCGGTGCGGATGATGAGCGGCGGGCGCCCAGGCCGCAGGCCGCGGAGGGGCCGACCCGCACCCTTGTCGCGGGCCGGGCCCGTCACGGGCGGTCCTGGTCGTCGGCCGAGGGATCCCTCTGGTGCAGCCGCCGGACCTCTACGACCTGCACGCCGAAGATCTCGAGCCGGGCGAGCAGTCCGTTTAGGGCGGCTTGATCCTGAATGGGGCCGTGAACGACCGTCTCGACCGGCTCGACCGAGGCGGTGAGCCGACCGAAATCGAGCACGGCCTCGGCCGGGAGAACACCCGCTACCCGGATCTCGTAGTACGACAATGGCACCGCAGGCCCCTAGCAACTCGGAATCACATGGCCAAGCTTCTACCGTTACGCGTCGCGGCCCGGTGCGCCCCACTCGTGGCGGGTGAGTTCGGGCACGCTGAGCCTGGTGTTCACCCGTCGAGAGTGGGGCGCGGGCGGGCCACGGGCAACCGGAAGGCCGCCGCCAGGCTCGCCAGGGAGTAGCGAGCCTGGGTCAGATCAGCTGAAGCTGGCGGGCCCGGCGGACCGCCTCGCTGCGGTGCGCCGCCGCCAGCTTGCGGTAAATGTTCCTGAGGTGGGTCTTGACGGTATTGACGGAGATGTACATCTTCTCGGCGACCTCGGCCGTGTTCAGCATGCCCGAGACATGCACGAGCACCTCCCGCTCGCGTTCGGTGAGCGGCTCCATGATCAGGACCGGCGGCTGGCCGACGGTGTCCACGGGCGCCGGAAGCTGGTCCTGGCCCAGAGCCGGGGCGAGCAGAAGTCGGTGGCAGTCGGCTAGTTCGGGGTCACGCCGGAGTACCGCGCCAAGCCAGCCACGCTCCAGCACGAACGGCAGCCTGAACTGCTCGCGTTCGGCCAGCCGCAGGGCGCATGCCAGCGACCGGCGGCCGCGCCCATCGTCGCCGCTGTCGTAGCCGAGCCGGGCGTCTACCAGCCACGCTTGCAGGCGTACCGGATCCGGTGCCTGGCCGTCGGCCGCGAGGGCGGGAGCGAGGGCGCGTTGGGCGGCCTCGCCGTCTCCGGCGATCGCCCAGGCACGGGCGAGGGTGACCGCCGCCTCCAGCGAGGTGCCGACCCGTCCGGCCGAGGCCAGAGCGGCCTGGATGTCGCCGGCCGCCGCGCATGCTCGCGACTCGGCCAGGCTCAGCTGCTCGTCCAGCCAGGCCGGAACGGACCACCCGGACCTGGCCCGGGCGATGATCTGCACGGCCACCGCGGGGCGTCCCTCGGCCAAGGCACCGCTCGCGGCGACCAGGTAGGCCGCCGCCGCGATCAGCTTGTCCGGGCTGACGCCGAGGGCGGCGTCTGCCTGTTTGACGCGGGTACGTGCCTCGCGCAGCTCATTGCGGGCCAGGTGGACCCAGGCCAGCGCGACCAGCGCCGCGGGGCCGGGGCCTGACGGCCGGTGCTCGCTGGCCATGGCGGCGGCCCGGTCGGCCAATTCGGCAGCGCGGCGGAGCCGTCCGCGCAATGCTTCCGCCAACGCCAGCCGCCCAGTCAGGCTGATCCGTTCGTACTCCCGGCCGGGACCGGCCTCGGCGGTCACGGCAGCCTCCAGGACCTCGGCCGCCTCGTCCAGACGGCCGGACCACAGCTTGACGGCGACGTGACCGGACAGCACCCGCCGCCTGATGTCCGGATGCCGGGCCAGCTTCCGGCCCGGAACCTCGTCAAGCATGAGCTGTGCGCGGCTGGCGGCCGAGGCCGCCGCTGCTAGGTCCCCGGCGCCCAGGCTGACGGTCAGGCGAAGCACCGCGGCGGTCAGGCGGGCCTTGATCTCCTCGTCGGCGGGAAGACGCTCCAGTAGGGCGTCAGCGGCATACAACGCGGCGGCACCCGCGTCATGCTGTCCGGCGCGGAGCGCCATCGCAGCCGTAACCAGGTGGGGCTGCGGCGTGGTCCAGGCCTCGCCGGACGGCATACCGGCGAATTCACCGGCCAGGCGCTGGCCGTCCTGCGGCTCGATGATCTGGCCGAGCGCCAGGTCGTCGACGACTATGGCCGCGGCCAGCGGCCAGTCACCAGCCGCAGCGGCGTGCCGGACCGCGTCGGCGAGCATGCCGTTCCGGGCGTACCACCTGGCCGCCCGTTGATGCAGGGCGGCCACCCGGTCCGGATGGTCATACTGGAGCCTCAGTCGGAGCATCTCGGCGAACAGCGTGTGAAAGCGGTACCACCCGGAGCCGATCGGCTGGACCAGCGCGTTTGTGCGGGCCAAGGCGGCCAGGATGCCCGCGGCTTGCTCATCGCCGGTCAGCTCGATGGCGGCCGCGCCGCTGACATGCTCCAGGATGCTGGTGCTCAGCAGGACTTCACGGACCTCGGGTGGCTGGACGTTGAGCACCTCGTCAACCAGGTAGCAGGTCAGGGCGCTGTCCTCGGCGATCAGCTCCTTGACGAACAGATCCGGGTCCGGATGAGCGCCCAGGGATATCGCGGCCAGGCGCAGGCCGGCCGCCCAGCCTTCGGTCCGACGGTTCAGGCTCTCCAGCGCGTCCGCCGTCAGCAGGCCGCCGTGCTGATCCAGTAGCAGGCCGGCCTCATCGAGGCTGAAGGCCAGATCACTGGCCCGGATCTCGGTCAGCTGCCCGGCCAGCCGGTACCGGTGCAGCGGCAGCAGCGGATCCATCCGCGAGGCGACCAGCAGCCGTAGGCCGGGCCCCACGTTTCGCAGCACGAACTCAAGCCCCTTCAGTGCCGCGGGATCGGTCAGCAGGTGCAGGTCGTCGAGGACCAGCGTGACCGGAGGGTCCTGCGCGGCCAGCGCCGCGGTCAACCGCAGCAGGAACCCGTCCTCTCCCTGCCGCCCCTGCGGCGTGGCCCGCACCGCCTTCGGGATGGCGACGCCGGACTGGCGCAATGCCGCTACCAGGTACGACCAGAACACACCCGGCCGGTTGTCGAACTCATCCAGCCCGATCCAGGCCACCGCGCCGGGCTCGGCCGCAGCCCACAGGGCCAGGGCCATCGTCTTGCCCGCCCCCGGGGGCCGGTGACGACCGTGAGCGGGCACCACCGCGTGCCCTCGGCGATCAGCCTGGTGATCCGCGGGCGCGGTACCGCCCAGCCCGGAACGTTCGGTGCCGTGATCTTGGAGGTCAGGATGGGTTCGCCGGCGGACTCGGCCGACCGCCGACCGCGAGTGAACGCCTGGCTGGGAACCTGGGCAGCCATCGGTACCTCCGGGTCGTCATGAGGGAGGAGTCGTTCGCCCCCCAAAGACCACCCAACGTCAGTGATTCCGGCCGCGCATCATACGATCAGCATGAAAGTCGGGATTCCTGGTGCGCGCGGATGAAAAGACCGCAGGCAGCGCCCGGTAGTCATCAGTGGTCATAGGGATCTTCCGGTGCGGCGGCGACGTCGTACCCGAGCGCGCCGGCGACCTCCGAGGCGGCAGACACGACCCGCTCGGCCGTCGCCGCCACCAGTGCACCGTGCGCCGGCGAGAGCGTCCTCCCACCGATGGCATGAAAACGGTTGCTACGCTTCGAGCAGGCCCAGCTCGCGGGAGCGGGTGACCGCCTGATGGCGTGAGGAGGCGCTCAGCTTCCGGTAGATGGACATCGCCTGGGACTTGACCGTGTGCGGGGATAGGAACATCTCGGTGCCGATCTCCGGGAACGACAGGTGGGTGGCCAGCATCGGCAGCACGCGCAGCTCGGCAGCGGTCAGCGAGGAGGCCCCGGCGGCGGCGGCGGCCGGCGCGCGCTCGGCCGACAGCCGGGCCCGCAGCGCCCGGGCCTCCCCGACCAGGGTGCCCAGGTCCGGCCGGCGCTTGAGGATCTCATCGACCTCCCGCATCAGCGTCCTGGCCCCGGCCATATCGGCCAGCGCGAGATGGGCGCGGATGAGCTCGAGCCGTGCCTGGACGGCCAGGTGCGGATATACATAGGTCAGGAACGACCGCAGCCGCTGAGCGCTGACCAGCTCTCGCCGCGCCGCCGCGACGTCTCCCCGGTGCAACGCGACCCGCGCTTGCACCGCGCAGACGAGCACTTCCTGGATCCCGGCCTGGCGCTCACGGATGCGTGCCTGGCTGGCGAAGGCCTCGGCCGAGCTCCAGTCACCCCGCGCGATGGCCAGGAGCGACCGCTCGCACAAGGTGTCCGCAAGGACATCGGGGGCGCCGATGTCCCCTCCGCCACTGAGCACCTCCTCGAAGCACGTGTCAGCGCCCTGCGGATCGCCGGAAAGGAGCAGCGCGAGTCCCCGGCAGGTCCCGGCCACCGGCGCCGCGATCCCCGCCGCCGCGAACCTCCGCACGGCCTCGTCGGCGTCGGCCAGCATCTGCTTCACCCCGCGACGGCATACAAGCGCCCGAAGCACGGCGGCCCACGCCTCGGCGCCAGGATCACCGGGCCGGGTCTCGTCCCGGAATTCCCACCGGTCGACCACATCGGCCCACCGTTCGGCCTCAGCTGACCGGCCTGCCGTCGCGGCGAGGACCGAGGCAAACACGGCGAGCATCCGACGTGGCTCTATGCCACCCCGGGCGTCCAGCCACCCGAACCATCGCTGAAGGGTAGCAAGCCGGGCCTGCCGGAAAGCAGGCAACGCGAGCGTCTCGACCAGCCGGGCGACCTCATCGACGTCCTCGGCGGCGATGGAGTATTCCAGCGCCTCCTCGGGTCGGCCGTTGGCCAGGCACCAGCCGGCTGCGCGGCGCCGCAGCACCGGCAGCAGGCCGGGCTCCAGCCGTTCCAGCTCGGCCAGCAGCATGTCGCGGAACAGGTGATGGTAGCGGTACCAGTGGCTGCGCCGGTCCAGCGGCACCAGCAGCAGATTCGAATGGGCGAGCTCGGTCAGGGTCGCGGCGGAGCCGGGCTGGTCCAGCATTGCTTCGCACAGCGACCCGCACATCCGCTCCAGCACCGCGGTCCGGGTCAGGAACGCCCGGTGCCGCGCCGAGATCCGGGCCAGGAACTCCGCCTCCATGTACTCGCTGACCAGCCGGTCATCCCCGCCGAAGGACACCGCCGCGGTCCCGAGCGGGCCTCCTTCCTTCAGGTAGAGCGCCGCCAGGTACAGCCCGGCGGCCCAGCCCTCGGTCCGCCGATGCAGCGCCGCCACGTCGTCCCCGCTGAGCGTCACCTCGGCCGCGCGCAGCAGCGCGGCGGCATCCTCCTGGCTCAGCGACAGGTCGTCCGGGCCGATCTCGAGGAGCCGGCCTTCGGCGCGCAGCCGCGCGATCCGCAGCGGCGGCTCGTCCCGGCCCGCCAGCACCAGCCGTGACCCGGCCGGCACGTGATCGGCCAGCACCGACAACGCGTCCCGGCATTCGGTGTTGTGCAGCAGGTGCACGTCGTCCACCACCAGCACCACCGGCACCGTCATCGACCAGAACGCCGACCCCAGCCGCGGCACCACCGACCCGGGCACCGAGCTCACGGGCGAGGCCAGCGCCTCGAATACCCGCTCGCCTACCGGCTGCACCGCATCCAGCGCGGCCGCCACGTAGCTCAGCAGCACCTTCGGGTCATTGTCTCGCTCGTCCAGCGAGACCCAAGCGAAGGACTGGCCGTTACGCCCGGCCCACTGCGACAGCAGCGTGGTCTTCCCGTACCCGGACGGCGCGACCACCGAAACGATCGGACGGAGGTCATCCCGGGCCAGCCGGTCGATCAGCGACCACCGCGGGACCGTCCCGGGGCGCACCACGGGAGGGCGGAGCTTGGATGCCATGAGGTCGAACCCCGCTCGGGCCGTGCGCTGCGCCCGGATAGGCTCCTGACGCAAAACCACTGTCCTCCATGCCCTAACCGCGTCTCTTCAGCCGGTCTGCCGTTCCATGCTCTTGCCTGCCCATTATCACATCAAGAGAAAATGGCCGGAGCAAGCAATACAGCTGAAGCTGGCGGGCCCGGCGCACCGCCTCGCTGCGGTGCGCCGCCGCCAGCTTGCGGTAGATGTTCCTGAGGTGGGTCTTGACGGTGTTGACGGAGATGTACATCTCCTCGGCGACCTCGGCCGTATTCAGCATGCCCGAGACGTGCACGAGCACCTCCCGCTCGCGTTCGGTGAGCGGCTCCGTGATCAGGACCGGCGGCGGACCGGCGGTGTCCACGGGCGCCGGAAGCTGGTCCTGGCCCAGAGCCGGGGCGAGCAGGAGCCGGTGGCAGTCGGCTAGTTCGGGGTCACGCCGGAGCACCGCGCCAAGCCAGCCACGCTCCAGCACGAACGGCAGCCTGAACTGCTCGCGTTCGGCCAGCCGCAGGGCGCATGCCAGCGACCGGCGGCCGCGCCCATCGTCGCCGCTGTCGTAGCCGAGCCGGGCGTCCACCAGCCACGCTTGCAGGCGTACCAGGTCCGGTGCCTGGCCGTCGGCCGCGAGGGCGGGAGCCAGGGCGCGTTGGGCGGCCTCGCCGTCTCCGGCGACCGCCCAAGCACGGGCGAGGGTGACCGCCGCCTCCAGCGAGGTGCCGGCCCGTTCGGCCGCGGTCAGAGCGGCCTGGATGTCGCCGGCCGCCGCGCATGCTCGCGACTCGGCCAGGCTCAGCTGCTCGTCCAGCCAGGCCGGAACGGACCACCCGGACCTGGCCCGGGCGATGATCTGCGTGGCCACCGCGGGGCGTCCCTCGGCCAGGGCACCGCTCGCGGCGACCAGGTAGGCCGCCGCCGCGGTCAGCTTGTCCGGGCTGAGGCCGAGGGCGGCGTCTGCCTGCTTGACGCGGGTGCGTGCCTCGCGCACCTCATTGCGGGCCAGGTGCACCCAGGCCAGCGCGACCAGCGCCGCAGGGCCAGGGCCTGACGGCCGGTGCTCCCTGGCCAGGGCGGACGCCTGGCCGGCCAGTTCCGCAGCGCGGCGGAGCCGTCCGCGCAATGCCTCCACCAACGCCAACCGCCCGGTCAGGCTGATCCGTTCGTACTCCCGGCCGGAACCAGCCTCGGCGGTCACGGCCGCCTCGAGGACGTCGGCCGCCTCGTCCAGACGGCCGGACCACAGCTCGACAGCGGCATGGCCGGACAGCACCCGCCGCCTGATGTCCGGATGCCGGGCCAGCTTCCGGCCCGGAACCTCGTCGAGCATGAGCTGCGCGCGGCTGGCGGCCGACGCCGCCGCCGCTAGGTCCCCGGTGCCCAGGCTGACGGTCAGGCGAAGCACCGCGGCGGTCAGGCGGGCCTTGATCTCCTCGTCGGCGGGAAGACGCTCCAGCAGGGCGTCAGCGGCATTCAGCGCGGCGGCACCCGCGTCATGCTGTCCGGCGCGGAGCGCCATCGCAGCCGTAACCAGGTGGGGCTGCGGCGTGGTCCAGGCCCCGCCCGACGGCATACCGGCGAATTCACCGGCCAGGCGCTGGCCGTCCTGCGGCTCGATGATCTGGCCGAGCGCCAGGTCGTCGACGACCATGGCGGCGGCCAGCGGCCAGTCACCGGCCGCAGCGGCGTGCCGGACCGCGTCGGCGAGCATGCCGTTGCGGGCGTACCACCTGGCCGCCCGTTGATGCAAGGCGACCACCCGGTCCGGATGGTCGTACCGGAGCCTCAGTCGGAGCATCTCGGCGAACAGCGTGTGATAGCGGTACCACCCGGAGCCGATCGGCTGGACCAGCGCGTTCGTGCGGACCAAGGCGGCCAGAATGCTCGCGGCTTGCTCATCGCCGGTCAGCTCGATGGCGGCTGCGCCGCTGACATGCTCCAGGATGCTGGTGCTGAGCAGGACTTCACGGACCTCGGGTGGCTGGACGTTGAGCACCTCGTCAACCAGATAGCAGGTCATGGCGCTGTCCTCGGCGATCAGCTCCTTGACGAACAGATCCGGATCCGGATGAGTGCCCAGGGATATCGCGGCCAGGCGCAGGCCAGCCGCCCAGCCTTCGGTCCGCCGGTTCAGGCTCTCCAGCGCGTCCGCCGTCAGCAGGCCGCCGTGCTGGTTCAGTAGCAGGCCGGCCTCATCGAGGCTGAAGGCCAGATCACTGGCCCGGATCTCGGTCAGCTGCCCGGCCAGCCGGTACCGGTGCAGCGGCAGCAGCGGATCCATCCGCGAGGCGACCAGCAGCCGTAGGCCAGACCCCACGTTCCGCAGCACGAACTCAAGCCCCTTCAGTGCCCCGGGATCGGTCAGCAGGTGCAGGTCGTCGAGGACCAGCGTGACCGGAGGGTCCTGCGCGGCCAGCGCCGCGGTCAACCGCAGCAGGAACCCGTCCTCTCCCTGCCGCCCCTGCGGCGTGGCCCGCAGCGCCTTCGGGATGGCGACGCCGGACTGGCGCAATGCCGCTAGCACATACGACCAGAACACACCCGGCCGGTTGTCGAACTCATCCAGCCCGACCCAGGCCACCGCGCCGGGCTCGGCCGCCGCCCACAGGGCCAGGGCCATCGTCTTGCCCGCCCCTGGAGGGCCGGTGACGACCGTGAGCGGGCACCACCGCGCGCCCTGGGCGATCAGCCTGGTGATCCGCTGGCGCGGTACCGCCCAGTCCGGAACGTTCGGTGCGGTGATCTTGGATGTCAGGATGGGGTCGCCGCCGGAGGAGGCCGACCGCCGACCGCGGGTGGATGCCTGGCTGGGAACCTGGGCAGCCATCGATACCTCCGGGTCGTCAAGAGGAACGAGTCGTTCGCCCCCCAAAGACCACCCAACGCCAGTGGTTCCGGCCGCGCATCATACGATCAGCATGAAAGTCCCGGCGACCTGCCGTCTACGCTTCGAGCAGGCCCAGCTCGCGGGAGCGGGTGACCGCCTGATGGCGTGAGGAGGCGCTCAGCTTCCGGTAGATGGACATCGCCTGGGACTTGACCGTGTGCGGGGATAGGAACATCTCGGTGCCGATCTCCGGGAACGACAGGTGGGTGGCCAGCATCGGCAGCACGCGCAGCTCGGCAGCGGTCAGCGAGGAGGCCCCGGCGGCGGCGCGGCGCGCGCTCGGCCGACAGCCGGGCCCGCAGCGCCCGGGCCTCCCCGACCAGGGTGCCCAGGTCCGGCCGGCGCTTGAGGATCTCATCGACCTCCCGCATCAGCGTCCTGGCCCCGGCCATATCGGCCAGCGCGAGATGGACGCGGATGAGCTCGAGCCGCGCCTGGACGGCCAGGTGCGGAAATACGTAAGTCAGGAACGACCGCAGCATCTGAGCGCTGACCAGCTCTCGCCGTGCCGCAGCGACGTCTCCCCGGTGCAACGCGACCCGCGCTTGCACCGCGCAGACGAGCATTTCCTGGATCCCGGCCTGGCGCTCACGTATGCGTGCCTGGCTGGCGAAGGCCTCGGCCGAGTTCCAGTCACCCCGCGCGATGGCCAGGAGCGACCGCTCGCACAAGGTGTCCGCAAGGACATCGGGGGCGCCGATGTCCCCGCCGCCACTGAGCACCTCCTCGAAGCACATGTCAGCGCCCTGCGGATCGCCGGAAAGGAGCAGCGCGAGTCCCCGGCAGGTCCCGGCCACCGGCGCCGCAATCCCCGCCGTCCCGAACCTCCGCACGGCCTCGTCGGCGTCGGCCAGCATCTGCTTCACCCCGCGACGGCATACAAGAGCCCGAAGCACGGCGGCCCACGCCTCGGCAGGATCATCAGTCCGGGTCTCGTCCCGGGATTCCCACCGGTCGACCACATCGGCCCACCGTTCGGCCTCAGCTGACCGGCCTGCCGTCGCGGCGAGGACCGAGGCCCACACGGCGACCATCCGATGTGGCTCTATGCCACCCCGGGCGTCCAGCCACCCGAACCATCGCTGAAGGGTAGTAAGCCGGGCCTGCCGGAAAGCTGGCAACGCCAGCGTCTCGACCAGGCGGGCGACCTCATCGACGTCCTCGGCGGCGATGGAGTATTCCAGCGCTTCCTCGGCTCGGCCGTTGGCCAGGCACCAGCTGGCTGCGCGGCGCCGCAGCACCGGCAGCAGGCCGGGCTCCAGCCGTTCCAGCTCGGCCAGCAGCATGTCGCGGAACAGGTGATGGTAGCGGTACCACTGGCTGCGCCGGTCCAGCGGCACCAGCAGCAGGTTCGAATGGGCGAGCTCGGTCAGGGTCGCGGCGGAGCCGGGCTGTTCCAGCATTGCTTCGCACAGCGACCCGCACATCCGCTCCAGCACCGCGGTCCGGGTCAGGAACGCCCGGTGCCGCGCCGAGATCCGAGCCAGGAACTCCGCCTCCATGTACTCGCTGACCAGCCGGTCATCCCCGCCGAAGGACACTGCCGCGGTCCCGAGCGGGCCTCCTTCCTTCAGGCAGAGCGCCGCCAGGTACAGCCCGGCGGCCCAGCCCTCGGTCTGCCGATGCAGCGCCGCCACGTCGTCCCCGCCGAGCGTCACCTCGGCCGCGCGCAGCAGCGCGGCGGCATCCTCTCGGCTCAGCGACAGGTCGCCCGGGCCGATCTCGAGGAGGCGGCCTTCGGCGCGCAGCCGCGCGATCCGCAGCGGCGGCTCGTCCCGGCCCGCCAGCACCAGCCGTGACCCGGCCGGCACGTGATCGGCCAGCACCGACAGCGCGTCCCGGCATTCGGTGTTGTGCAGCAGGTGCACGTCATCCACCACCAGCACCACCGGCACCGTCATCGACCAGAACGCCGACCCCAGCCGCGGCACCACCGAACCGGGCACCGAGCTCACGGGCGAGGCCAGCGCCTCGAATACCCGCTCGCCTACCGGCTGCACCGCATCCAGCGCGGCCGCCACGTAGCTCAGCAGCACCTTCGGGTCATTGTCTCGCTCGTCCAGCGAGACCCAAGCAAAGGACTGGCCGTTACGCTCGGCCCACTGTGACAGCAGCGTGGTCTTCCCGTACCCGGACGGCGCGACCACCGAAACGATCGGACGGAGGTCATCCCGCGAAAGGCGGTCGATCAGCGACCACCGCGGGACCGTCCCGGGGCGCACCACGGGACGGCGGAGCTTGGATGCCATGAGGTCGAAACCCGCTCGGGCCGTGCGCTGCGCCTGGATAGGTCCCTGACGCAAGCCACTGTCCTCCATGCCCGAACCGCGTCTCTTCAGCCGGTCTGCCGTTCTATGCTCTTGCGCGCCCAGTATCACGTCAAGAGAAATTGCTGGGAGCAAGCGGAAATAGCGGGCAGGCAGGCGCGTGAGGAGACGACCGGGTGACCAGCCCGGGCACCAGCCCGTCGGCGCGATGTGATTGACCAGCCTGCCCATGCACGTCGTTCTCGCCCTTGCTCGACCTCTGCGCAGAAGGAAATCTGCCGCTCCATGCTCTTCCGAGCCTGCCACCTGGTCAACCCTGTACGGGTCACGAGGGACCCGGCGCTCAGAGGACGGCTAGCAGGGCCTGGGTCCAGTCGCGGTAGCCGTCCTGGCTGGGGTGGAAGCAGTCGGACGCGAACTTCCCGGTCCAGGGCGGCAGGAAGTGCGCCGACACCTCGGCCACCGGCAGGCCCCGGGAAACAGCCACCTCGTGCAGGGTCCGGTTGATCCGCGTCAGGTAAGGCCGGCTGGCCCGGCCGAGCAGACCCGCGTACCCGGCCGGCACCGGCAGGTCGAGCATGACGGTGCGGTCGGGAACGGCCGCGAGCAGCGCGCGCAGGTCGCCGAACAGCTTCCCGGGCCCGGTGTACAGGACGTCGTTGATGCCGATGCCGCAGGTCACCAGGTCCGCCGAGGCGGGCAGCCGGGGCAGCTGGTGGTGCAGCACGTCACGGATGAGCGAACCGGACGCGGACAGGTTGAGCACCTGCCACGGCAGGCCGGTCCGGCGGCGCAGCGCGCCGAGGGCCTGGCCGACGTACCCGTAGTCCGGGCTCGGCGCACCGAGGCCCTGCGCGGTCGAGTCCCCCAGCACCACCCACAGCGGGCCGTGTCCATTCCCGGCCGCCGCGGTCCGCAGGACCTGCTCGTTGTGCGTCTGCCAGTGATCGGCGAAGGCGACGCAGTCGGCGCGCATCGCGGTGACGCCGTCGGCCCACCGCCCGAACGGCCCGGCGCGCAGCCCGGAGACCTCGGCGGCGTGGGTGCGGGTCAGGTAGGTCCCCATGGTGGCGACGATCTCCACCGGCGAGCGCCGCCCGCCGATCCCCGTCCCGCTGACCGGGCTTCGCAAGGTCAGACCCGAGACCGCCGGCATCCGCAGCATGCGCCGCCCCCATCCAATATTTACGCGGGACAAACGACGCTAAACGAACGGGTGGATATCTGTCAAAGCCCAGATGTCTTCGCAGGTAGGTGACCCGCCGTACCCCCTGACGTCCTTTTGGCCGAACGGTCCGTGGTTTCTCGCCTACGCTGCTGATATATGGAACGGGTACCGGGGCGCATCGGGGTCGCGGGCGACTGGCACGGGAACACCGCGTGGGCGACCCGGGCGGTGCGCAAGATGACCGCGCTGCTGCCCGCGGACGGGCCGCGGCTCATCGTGCACCTGGGCGACTTCGGCATCTGGCCCGGACCCGGCGGACAGGAGTACCTGGCCCGGCTCGACGCCGCGCTCGCGGAAGCCGGCGCGGAGCTGTCCTTCGTGGACGGGAACCACGAGGACTTCACCCAGCTGGCCCGGCTCCAGCCGGGGCCGGACGGGCGGGCGCAGGTCACCGAGCGGATCTTTCACCTGCCTCGCGGGCACCGGTGGCGCTGGCACGGACGGGACTGGCTCGCCCTGGGCGGCGCGGTCAGCCTGGACCGCGCCGGACGGACCGAGGGGGTCGACTGGTGGCCTGAGGAGGAGATCACGCTGCGCCAGGCCGGATCGGTCATCGACGCCGGACCCGCCGACGTGATGGTCACGCACGAGTGCCCGGCCGGCATCGAGCACGCCTTCCCGCCCCCGCCGCCGTGGTGGTCGCAGGCCGACCTGCGGCGCAGCGACGCGCACCGCGAGCTGCTCCGCGAGGTGGTGCTGGCGGTGCGGCCGCGCTGGCTGATGCACGGCCACCTGCACCTGAGCTACCAGCGCCAGGTCGACCTGGGCGGCGGCCCGATCGAGGTGACCGGCCTGGACTGCGACGGCGCGGACCGCGGCAACTGGGCCATCCTGGATGTCACGAGCATGCGCTGGCTACGCTTTGCGGGCAGGCCGATCAGAAACGTCCTGCGCGGCCTGGTATCCCGCTAAGACGGGTCGATGGACCACGCCTCTTCGGGGGCGCCACGCACCTCGGCCGGGACCGGGCTGCTCGCCGGCATCGGCGCTAGTGCCGGGGCCAGGCTGGCCGGGGTCGGGGCGATATGCGGGTGCCGCGGCAGGCTCGCCGTCCAGCGCTCGGTACACGACTTGGCGTCCTTGCAGTACCAGCGGATGTCGGCACAGGCCTGGCCGCCGTCGGGCACCATCAGGCCGGTCGGTAGCGCGATACCGCACAACGAGCACTGGGCCGACGGCAAGGGACGCTGCCGGTCGTCACGCTGCGTGGCCATCGATGAGTCCCCCCACGCGAACTGGCGACTCATCGGACGACCGCTAGCTCTTCGGACCCCCCGGACACGGGCATCGCCAAAGCTGACGAGGCAGATGCGGCCATAGTTCCTCCCACGGACACCGGCCACGACGACCTTGGGCACCCTGTGTACGTCGGGGTACTACAGAGCGAGGTCGGCATGCAGGCTCCTCATCCAAGTTAGCCACTCAGGCATGGACGACTCAGGCAAAGCCGCAAACTTCTTCACTTCTCCACCGAAAGCTACGCAAACACATTACCGGTTCAGAAGTGATCTGAATAGTGCTATGGGGCTTTTGTGATCACAGTACGGGACCCGGCCGCTCCCGCGAGCCACCGAGGCCGCGACCGAGCCGTTTTCTGCCGGTAGATTCAGCGCACGGGGCAAGAGCTGGGAGGAACGGCGGTGCCGGCCGACTATCAGAGGATCCGCGAGGAGAACATCGCCCGGTACGGCTGGGATACGGCCGTGCTGGACCTGCTCGGGCAGCTCTACAGCGAGCGCACCCACTTCATCTTCGAGCTGATCCAGAACGCCGAGGACGCCGGCGCGACCGAGCTGGCCTTCGAGCTGTTCGAGGACCGGCTGGAGCTGCGGCACGACGGCCGGCCCTTCACCGAGGCCGACGTGCGCGGCGTCTGCGGGGTGGGCCAGAGCGACAAGGCCAGCGACATCACCGGCGACCTGACCGCGATCGGGAAGTTCGGCATCGGCTTCAAGTCGGTGTACGCGTACACCAGGACCCCGCGTATCTACAGCGGCGGCGAGGCGTTCCGGATCGAGAACTTCGTCCGGCCCTACGCCGTGAATCCGCCCGCCGAGCCGGCGGCCGAGACGCTGTTCGTGTTCCCGTTCGACCATGACACGGTGCCCGCCGAGGTCGCGACGCGGGAAATCGCGGCGGCACTGGGCGCGCTCCAGCCCCGGATCCTGCTGTTCCTGCGGAACATCAAGCGGCTGCGGACCGGCGGGCCCGGCGCGGCGGACTCGATAGTGGAACGTTCGGTCACGGACGGACCGGGGGCGTCCCGGCGCGTGACGGTGTCCCGGGACGGGCGGCGGGAGGGGTGGCTCACCTGGCAGCGTCCGGTCGAGGGCCACCCGGGGCAGCGGGTCGAGGTCGCGTTTGCTCTCGTGGGCGAGCGAGTGGTTGCGGTGGGAGCGTCGCCGCTGACCGCGTTCTTCCCGACCGAGAAGGAGACCTTCCTCGGCTTCCTGATCCAGGGGCCCTACCGGACCACGCCGGCCCGCGACAACATCCCCGGCGACGACCCGTCGAACCAGGCCCTGGTGCGCCAGACCGCCGCGCTGCTGACCGACGTGCTGCCGGAAGTGCGTGACGAGGGGCTGCTCACGCCCGATGCGCTGCAGGCGCTGCCACTGGACGCAGCGCGGTTCCCGGCCGGCTCTATGTTCCGGCCGTTGTTTGACGCGACGGGTGATGCGCTGACCGCGGAGGCGCTGATCCCGATGGCGGGTGGCGGCTACGGCGTGGCCGTCGACCTGCTACTGGCCGGCAGCCCGGAGGTGCTCGACCTGCTCGACCCCGGCCAGCTCGGCGTGCTGTGCGGGGCGGGGCGGCCGGTCCGGTTCGCGGACGCGGCGATCAGCGAGCGGGGCACGCCGGCGCTGTGGTGGTACCTGCGGGACGAGATCGGCGTGGACGAGATCACGCCCGAGGCCGTGGTGACGCGGCTCACCGAAGAGTTCCTCCAGGCACAGAACGACTCGTGGATCACGCGCGTCTACCGCTTCCTGGCCGGCCATCCGTCGCTGTGGCCGGCGGCCACCGGAAAGCCGATCATCCGGCTCGAGGACGGCCGCCAGGTCGCGCCGTTCGACGGGCAGGGCCGTCCGGCCGTGTACCTGCCCGGTCCGGCGCCGAGCAGCTTGCCGACGGTCAAGCGGGCCGTCGCGGACTCCCCCGCGGCCCGGGCCTTCCTGACGGCGCTGCAGCTCACCGTGCCGGACGTGGTGGCCGAGGTGCTCCAGATGGTCCTGCCCCGGTACGACGGCCTGGACCTCGCGGCGCTCGATCCGGCCCAGCACGACGCCGACCTTGAACGGGTGGCACGGGCCATGGACGAGGCGGCGGCCGGGCGGCGGGCCGAACTGCTCGAGAGCGTGACCGCCACGCCGTTCCTCATCGGCGAGAACGCCGCCACCGGCGAGCAGGCGCTGCTGCCGCCGCCCCGGCTGTACCAGCGCTCCAAGGACCTGGAGGCCTACTTCGAGGGAAACCCCGACGCGTGGTTCGCCCGCGACGGATACGGGCCGTGGCTGGTCCAGTTGCGCGCGATGGGCGTCCGGCAGGCGGTCGAGGTCCGCGCCCGCACCCCGAACGCGGCCGGGTACGTGATGATCGCGGTCGACTTCGGGCGGAACGAGCGCGGGCTCGACGGGTTCGACCCCGGCGCCGAGGTCGACGGCCTGGACTTCGCGCTGGCTCATCCCAGCCACGCCCGTTCGGAGTACGTCTGGAACGTGCTGCTCGCGCCGAACCGCCGCCTGGTGGCGGGGGTGGTCGAGCGGTCGGTGCTCACCTCGTTCAGCGACTCCAGCCTGGAGGAGACCAGGTCGGCGATGGGCGAGGCCGCGGCGGACCAGGCCTGGCTGCCGGGCCGGGACGGGGCCTTCCACCGGCCCGGCGAGTTGTCGCTCGACGACCTGCCGCCGACCTACACGCGGGACGAGGGGCTGGCCCAGGCGCTGGGCATGCTCCGGCCCGCGGTCAGCGAGGCCGCCCGCCAGCTCGGGGTGCCAGCCGAGGTGCTGTGGGGGCTGAGTGAGCACCCGGATCTGGTGGCGCTGATCGAACGTGAGCTCGCGAACCGGGCCGCCGACGCCGAACAGCGCGCACGCGGGTGACTATCTCGCTGCGTGTCCGGCGAAACGGCGCATTCGGCCCCTGCCGTAACGTTCCCGGAACTGTCCGGGCGTAGTGTCCCGCCCATGAGCGTGGTTGGATCGAGCGCTGGTCCGCGATGACGGCGCAGACCGCGTCGGGCCGCTTCGGGTCGGCGTCGTCGGTGATCGCGCTGGTCGCCGGCGGCCTGATCCTGGCCCTGGTCGTCGTCGACGTGCCGCTGGCCCGCCTCGCGCACCAGAGCCTGAACGCCAGCGGCGGCTCCTCGCCGGTCTGGTACTCGGCTGCCCTCGGGGTCGTCGGCTTCGTGGTGGCCTCGCGCAAGCCGGGTAACCCGCTCGGCTGGATCATGCTCGCCGCGGCGGCGGTCAGCTCGCTCAGCCAGGACGCCAGCTTCTACATGGTGGCCGACTACCGGCTCCGGCACGGCGGGCTGCCGCTCGGCTGGGTCGCGGTGCTCGCGCAGCCCGGCTGGGCGGTCTCGATCGTGCTGAGCGGGCTGCTCGTGCTGCTGTTTCCCGACGGCCGCCCGCCGTCACCACGCTGGCGGTGGGTCCTGTGGCTCTACCTGGCGGCAGCCACGCTGTATCTAGTCGGCGTGTTGATCGCGTCGGTCGGAGCCATCGCCGGTCATGACATCCGGGTCGACGCCAGCGGGAATCTGCTGGTGCTCAGTCATCCCACGGGTTCTTCGATGTGGTGGGGCGTGGTCGAGGGCGTGTTCCTCCCGGTGGTGGCCGTGTGCTGGCTGGGATCGGTCGTGGCCCAGGTGGCCAGCTACCGGCGCTCGTCCGGGATACGCCGGCTGCAGCTGAAGTGGCTGCTGGCCGGATCGGCCACCGCCCTGATCTGCGTCCCGCTGACCATCTACCTGTCGGGAATGCGCGGGCTCCCCGGCCTGGCGGGAGGCATCACCGGGGCCGTCGCGCTGCTGGCCATTCCGGTCTGCATGGGCGTGGCCATCTTGCGGTACCGCCTGTTCGACATCGACCGGATCATCTCCCGCACGCTCGCCTACGCCATCGTCACCGGGCTGCTGGTCGGGGTGTACGCCGGGATCGTGCTGCTGGCCACCCGGGAGGTGTCGATCAACGAGCCGGTGGCGGTGGCCGGGTCGACCCTGGTCGTCGCCGCGCTGTTCAATCCGCTGCGGCGGCGGGTGCAGCGGGCCGTGGACCGGCGGTTCAACCGGGCCCGGTATGACGCGGACCGTATCGTGGCCGCGTTCGCGGCGAGGCTGCAGGACGCGGCAGGGCTGGACTCGGTTCAGGACGAATTGGCCAGTACGGTGCAGAATGCTCTGGAGCCCACGTATCTCTCGGTGTGGCTGAGGTTAGAGCAGGAAGGCACCAGATGATCCGCAGCACCATGCAGGACGGCCCGCTCACGATCGGCGGAATCATGCGGCACGGCGCCCGCGTGTACGGCCGCAGTGAGTGCGTGACCTGGACCGGGGCGGGCACCCGCCGGGCCCCGTACGCGACCGTGGCGCAGAACGCGGGGCGGCTGGCCGGGGCGCTGGCCCGGCTGGGGATCGGGCCGGGCGACCCGGTGGCCACGTTCTGCTGGAACAACCAGGAGCACCTGGAGGCCTACTTCGGCGTGCCCGCGATGGGCGCGGTGCTGCACACGCTGAACATCCGGCTGCCCGGCGCGCAGGTGGCCCAGATCGTCAGGCACGCCGGGGACCGGATCATCATCGTGGACGACAACCTGGTCCCGCTGCTGGCCGCGATCAGGGACCAGATACCCACCGTCGAGGCGTTCGTCGTCAACGGCCCGGGCGACGCGTCGGCGCTCGGGCGACCAGGCGGTGCCGGTGCTGCGGTACGCGGACCTGCTGGCCGCAGAGGAGCCCGGGTACGACTGGCCCGAACTGGACGAGCGGGCCGCGGCGCTGATGTGCTACACCAGCGGCACCACCGGGGACCCGAAGGGCGTGGTGTACTCGCATCGGTCCACCTACCTGCACGCGATGGCGGTCATGGCCGCGCCGCTGGGCATCAGCGAGGCGGACCGGGCGCTGGCCATCGTGCCGATGTTCCACGCGAACGCGTGGGGCCTGCCCTACGCGGCGTTCCTGTCCGGGGGCACGCTGCTCATGCCCGGCCCGTTCCTGCAGCCGCAGCACCTGACCGCGTTCATCGCCGCCGAGCGGTCCACGGTCACCTCCGGGGTGCCGACCATCTGGAACGCGATCCTGGACTACGGGCAGGACCACGAGATCGACCTGTCCTCGCTGCGGCTGGGCAACTCGGGCGGGGCCGCCGCGCCCCGGGTCATGCTGGAACGGTTCCAGGACCGGTACGGGGTGCGGATCATCCAGGGCTGGGGCATGACCGAGATGAGCCCGGTGGGCGGCATGGCGATTCCGCCCGCGGAGGTGCCCGAGGGGACGACCGAGGATCTGGACTGGCGGATGCGCTCGGGCCGGATCATCCACGGGGTCGAGATGCGGCTGGTCGGCAAGAACGGCGAAGAGCTGCCGTGGGACGGGGTAAGCGAGGGCGAGATCGAGGTCCGCGGCCCGTGGGTCACCGGGTCCTACCACAACGACCCGGCGCCGGAGAAGTTCCACGACGGCTGGCTGCGCACCGGCGACGTCGGGACGATCGACGATCGCGGCTTCTTCACCATCACCGACCGGATCAAGGACGTGATCAAGTCCGGCGGCGAGTGGATCTCCTCGGTCGACCTGGAGAATGAGCTCATGGCCCACCCGGCCGTGCAGGAGGCCGCGGTGATCGGGATGCCCGACTCCCGCTGGGGCGAGCGGCCGCTGGCCAGCGTGGTGCTCCGGCCCGGGATGACGGCCAAGCCCGCCGAGCTGGCCGACTTCCTGACCGGCAAGGTGGCGCGCTGGCAGGTGCCGGAGAACTGGACGTTCGTGGCCGAGATCCCCAAGACCGCGGTCGGCAAGTTCGACAAGAAGGTGCTGCGCGCCCGCCTGGCCGACGGCGACCTCGAGGTCGAGCGGGTCAGCAGCTAAGCGACGGCGGGGGATCCAGGCCGCAGCGGCGGTCAGCCGGTGAAGCCGTCGGCGCCGACCTTGACTTCGGCGGGTTGCTGCTCGGGGAGCAGGGGGCGCGGGCGGCCGTCCAGGTCGAGGACGGCGCTGGCCTCGGTGTACCAGGACGGGATCACCGGGTGGCCCCAGAAGTCCCTGCGCCTCGGGTCCCGCACCGACCAGCGCAGCACGGGGTGATCAGGGTCGCCGGTGAAGTAGTCGCTGGTGTAGAGCTCGACCCGGTGCCCGTCGGGGTCGCGCAGGTAGACGTAGAAGGCGTTGGACACGCCGTGCCGGCCGGGGCCGCGCTCGATGCGGGCGTCCTCGCCCAGCGAGCCGAGGATGTCGCAGATGCGCAGCACCTGGTGCGACTCGTGGGCGAAGAACCCCAGGTGGTGCACCCGCGGGCCGTCGCCGCCGGTGAACGCCACGTCGTGCACGGTCTGCTTGCGGAACATCCAGGCCGCGTACAGGGTGTCGCCGTCCTCGATGGTCTCGGACAGGCCGAACCCGAGCGACCGGTAGTACTCGTAGGCGGCCCGCACGTCGGGCACGACGATGTTGAAGTGGTCCAGCCGCGAGGGTTCGGCGCCGCGCCGCAGGTCGTACCGCTGCTGCAGGCGCTGCGGGTGGTCCGCGGCGAAAAAGAACTCGACGGTGAAGCCGAGCGGGTCCTCGGCCCGGACGCTCTCCCCCACCCCGGGCGTCGCGCCCGCGGGCAGCCGGGCCGTCCGGGCGCCGAGCGCGGCGTAGAACGCCTCGGCCCGGTCCAGGTCGGCCGCGGCGCGGACCCGGAACGCGAGCCGGGCGGCGGCGGGTTCCCGGCCTTCGCGCAGGATCAGGTTGTGGTGGGTGAGCTCGTCGTAGCCGCGCAGGTAGAGGGCGTCGGCGTCGGCGCGGGTGACCACGAAGCCGAGCAGGTCGACCCAGAACCAGCGGGCCCGCTCCAGGCTGGTGACGATCAGCTCGGCGTAGGCGGCCCGGACGATGTCGGGAGGCACCATGGTCAGGCTCCGAAGCGGGGGACGCGGGTGTCGGCCAGCGGGACGTGGACGATACGCGACTCGGTGTAAAAGTCCAGGCTGTGCGCGCCGCCCTCGCGGCCGAGCCCGCTGGCCTTGACGCCGCCGAACGGGGTCCGCAGGTCCCGCACGTTGTGCGAGTTGATCCAGGTCATCCCGGCCTGACCGCGCCCGCCAGGCGGTGCGCGCGGGCCAGGTCCGCAGTCCACAGGTACGCGGCCAGCCCGTAGGACGTGTCGTTGGCCAGGGCGATCGCGTCGGCCTCGCCGTCGAACGGGGTGACGCACACCACCGGGCCGAAGATCTCCTCGCGGAAGATCCGCATCCAGGGCTCGACGTCGGCGAACACCGTCGCGGCCAGGTAGTTGCCGGCCGGCTGGGTTCGCGGACGGGAGCCGCCGGCCGCCAGGCGCGCCCCCTCGTCCAGGCCCGCCTGGACGTAGGACAGCACCCGGGCGTAGTGCTCGGGATGGACCAGCGCCCCGATCTCGGTGTCCGGGTCGGACGGGTCGCCCACCCGGATGCGTTCGGCCCGGGTGGCGAGCCGGGTGACCAGATCGGGATAGATGGTACGTTCGGCCAAAATTCTTGAACCCGCCGTACACCGCTCGCCGTTCAGAGAGAACACGCCGAACAGGGCACTATCGATCGCCTGGTCCAGGTCGGCGTCGGCGAAGATGACGCACGGCGATTTGCCGCCCAGTTCCATGGACAGGCCCTTGAGGTGCGGCGCGGCGGCGGCCATGATCGTGCGGCCGGTGCTGGTCTCGCCGGTGAACGAGATGCGGGGCACCCGGGGGTGCGCGACCAGCGCGGCGCCCGCGACCTCGCCGATCCCGTGGACCAGGTTGAACGCGCCGTCGGGCAGGCCGGCCTCGGTCATGATCTCCGGCAGCAGGCTGGCCGACAGCGGGGTCCACTCGGCGGGCTTGAGCACCACCGTGCACCCCGCGGCCAGCGCGGGGGCGAGCTTCCAGGTCTCCAGCATGAACGGGGTGTTCCACGGGGTGATCAGGCCCGCCACCCCGGCCGGCTTGCGGATGACGTAGCCGAACTGTTCGTTGCTCCGGAAGGCGTCCTCGTGCAGGGTCACGGTCAGGTCGGCGAAGAACCGGAAGTTCTCCGCGGCGCGCGCCGCCTGGCCGCGGGCCTGGGTGATGGGCAGCCCGGTGTCGAACGTCTCGAGTTCGGCGATCCGCTGGGCGCGGGCCTCGATGCCGTCCGCGATCTTGGTCAGGATGCGAGCCCGGGCACGGGAGGGGAGCTGGGGCCAGGGGCCTTCGGTGAAGGCGCGGGTGGCCGCGGTGACGGCGAGGTCGACGTCGTTCGGCCCGCCCGCGGCGACGGTGGCGTACGGCCGGTTGGTCACCGGGTCGGCGACCTCGAACGTGGCGCCGTCGGCGCTCGGGGTGTGCGCGCCGCCGATGAAGTGCTCCAGCTTGGCCGGGACGTTGCGCGGGGTCATGGCCGGTCCCGCCAGGCTTCGTATTCGGGGCGGCGGGCTTCGGGGAGGGGGAACAGGCCGTCGATGCTCTCGCCGGCGGCGACCCGCTCGGCGACGAACTCTTCCTGGCGCTCTTGCTCGCGGGCTTCGGCCAGCACCTCGGCGGCGATTTCGGGGGGCAGCACGACTACGCCGTCGGCGTCGCCGACCAGGAGGTCGCCGGGCTGGATCGTGACCCCGGCGCAGGCCACGGTGACGCCGGTCTCCCAGGGAACGTGGCGGCGGCCGAGGACGGCCGGGTGGACGGCGGCGTGGTAGACCGGGATGTCCAGCCCGGCCAGGGCTTTGGCATCGCGGATCGCGCCGTCGGTGACGAGGCCGGCCGCGCCGCGCACCTGGGCGCGCAGGGCCAGGATGTCGCCGATCGTGCCCGCGGTGGACTCACCGCGGGCCTCGATGACCAGGACCTCGCCGGGGCGGATGGCCTCGATCGCGCGCTTCTGGGCGTTCATGCCGGCGCCGTACGCGGCGGACAGGTCCTCGCGCAGCGGCAGGTAGCGGACCGTGCGGGCGTAGCCGGCCATCTTTTGTTCCGGGCGGGTGGAGCGCAGGCCGTCGAGGGTCAGGGTGTTCAGGCCGCGCTTGCGCAGCACGGCGGACAAGGTGGCGGTGGAGACCTCGCGCAGGGCGTTGAGGACTTCTTGGTCGGGCACCGGGGGCTGGTGCGTGGCGCCGTAGGCGGCGGCGCGTTCGGCGTCGGTGGCGCGGGGCATGGCGCCGGGCGGGTCCAGGCGGTAGTCCGCCTCGACGATCGGGCTGCGCAGCCGGCCGGACGACAGGTCCCCCGCGCTGACCTCGACCTCCACCACGTCGCCGGGGGTCACCACGGTCGAGCCGGTGGGCGTGCCGGTGAGGATCACGTCGCCGGGCTCCAGGGTGAGCAGCCGGGACAGGTCGGCCACGATGTCGCCGAAGCCGAACAGCATGTCCTGCGCGGGCCAGGCGTCCTGGGCCAGTTCGCCGTTGACCCAGGTGCGCAGGCGCAGCGCTTCGTGGTCGATCCCGCGGGCGTCGATCAGCCGCGGACCGATCGGGGTGAAGCCGTCGATCCCCTTGGAGCGGACGTTGGAGCCGCGGTCGGCGTAACGCAGGTCGTAGACGCCGAAGTCGTTCGCCGCGGTGAGGTGGGCCACGTGGTCCCACCCGTCGGCCGGGCGGACCCGGCGGGCGCGGCGGCCGATGACCAGCGCCACCTCGCCCTCGAAGGCGAGCAGTTCGCAGCCGGGCGGGCGCGCGACCGGATCGCCGCTGGCGGCCAGCGAGGAGGACGGCTTGAGGAAGTACGACGGCCAGGCCGGCATCGTGCCGCGCTCGGCCGCGCGGCTCCGGTAGCTGGAGTGCACCGCGACGACCTTGCCGGGGACCCGTTCCAGGGCTGCCATCGTGGCCAGAATCATATCTGGAGGGCCCGGATGTGGGCGCGGTCGCCGTCGGGGTCGAGGATGGCGAGGATCTCGACGGGGCCGCCGTGGGCGCCGATCGCGTGCGGGATCATGCACGAGAACTCCGCGGCCTCACCCGCCTCGACCAGGATGATCCGGTCGCCGAGCTGGAGCCGCGCGGTTCCGGACAGGACCGTGAACCAGTCCCGCCCGGGATGGACCCGCAGGTCGTCCTGGTCGAGGGGGGACGTCGGCTCGGTGATGCGCAGCTTGGCCACTGACACGCCGTGCGGGGCCCGGTCCGGGGAGGTCAGCAGCCAGGTGGTCGCGCCGCGCACGACATCACGCCGCGGCCTGATCACGACGTCGTCGTCGCCGGGCGACTCCACCAGCTGGTCGAGCGTGGTCCCCAGGGCCCGGGCGATCACGGCCAGCTGATCCAGCGCGATGCGCCGGTGGCCGGTCTCGATCCGGCTCAGGTTCGACGGGCTCACGTGGCAGCGGCGGGCCAGGTCGTCGAGCGACCAGCCCCGGGCCACCCGCAGGCCCCTGATCCGCTGGCGGACCAGGCTGTCCACGTTCGCTTCTTGCTCCATCGGCAAGATGCTATGCCATTACCGCAGGAATCGCGTAGCGTCGCAGGCATGGACCACCAGTCGCATGCTCACCACACCGCCGCTGAGTTCTCCGGCGGCGACGCCGACCTGCTGGACCTGGACGGCGAGGTCCTGCACGCGTACCTGTCGCAGGCCACCGCGTGGGTGTACCAGGCGGCCGCCGGGCGGCCCGTGCACCGGATCCTCGACGTCGGCTGCGGGACCGGGAACGGCGCGCTCGCGCTGGCCGAGCGCTTCGGTGGCGCCGAGGTGATCGCGGTGGATCAATCCGGTGACCTGCTGGCCCGGCTGCGGGCCAGGGCCCGCGACCGCGGGCTGGACGACCGGGTGCAGACCGTCGAGGCCGACCTGGACCAGGCCTGGCCGGCGGTCGGCCCCGTGGACGTGACCTGGACGTCGATGGCCCTGCACCACCTGGCCGACCCGGACCGGGCGCTGCGGGAGATCTTCGCCGCTACGCGTCCCGGCGGGCTGCTGGCGGTGGCCGAGAGCACCGCCCCGATGCGCTTCCTGCCCGACGACATCGGTCTGGGCCGCCCCGGGCTCGAGGCACGCGCCCAGGCCGCGGTGGCCGAGCACCACTCCGGGACGATGCCCTACCTGGGCGCGGACTGGGGTCCGCTGGTGGCGCGGGCCGGGTTCACGGGCGTGGCCGAGCGGGCGTTCGGCATCGAGCTGGGCCCCCCGCTGCCCGGGTCCGCGGGCCGTTACGCCCAGGGCTACCTGCGGCGCGTCCGCGGCCACCTGGACGGCGCGCTGGCCGCCGACGACCTGGCCACCCTCGACGTGCTGATCGGCGACGACGGGCCCGGCAGCGTCCTGCGGCGCCAGGACCTGGCCATCCGCAACACGCGCACCATCTGGACGGCCACCCGGCCATGACCTGGCCCGGGCCGTGCCCAGCGGGGCCCGTCGCGGCTGGACTACGGTGCCGGAGGGCGGACGGCCCGGTTAGCCTGTGATGGTCGGGCTGGCGACGCAGGCTTGAGGGAGACGCGATGGACCGCAAACAGCGCATCAGCTATCTGCCGCTCGAGGCGATGGACGAGGAGATGCGGGCCGAGATGGACCGGTGCATGCGCGAGGGCACCCCGCGGCCGGAGAGTTCGGCGGTGCGCGCGCACGTTCCCGCCTGCTTCTGGGCTTTCGCCCAATCGTGGGAGGCGATCTTCCGCAACGGAGTATGCGATCACGCCATCAAGGAACTATGCCGCGTGTACGTGTCGCGCTCGGTGAAATGCGAGTACTGCGGGAACCAGCGCTCGGAGAAGGCCAGGACCCAGGGCCTGAGCGAGGGGCAGTACGACGACCTGCTCAACTTCGAGAGCTCGGCCGGGCTCGACGAACGCGAGAAGGCGGCACTGGCCTACGCGGAGGCGATCACCTGGCACCTGGACGCCGACGATGCGCTGTGGGAGCGGCTTTACCAGCATTTCTCCGAGCCCGAGCTGGTCGAGCTCGGCTGCTTCATCGCCCTGACCATGGGCCAGCAGAGCTGGCTGCGGCTCCTGGACATCGAGCACCACGAGGTGCTGGCCGGGACGGCCGCCTCGATGGCGCCGGGTTTCCGCACACCGCAGGCGCTCGCCGCGTCCAAGGCAGCGGAGGATTACTGGGCGCGGAAGCCGGCCACCTGAACCGGCCGGGCCGAACGTCCGCAGCGCCCCTGAGGCTGGGCCGCGAAGGGGCACGCTATCCTCGGCGCTATGCGACTGGCCACCATCCGGACTGAGTACGGGACGACCGCCGCGCGGCTGGACGGGGACATGCTCGTCCCGCTGGACGCCGCTGACGTGGGCGAGGTGCTCGCCGCGGGCGGGCTCGGGCGGCCGCGGGAGGGCGCGGCGCCGGTGCCAGCCGCCGAGGCGGACTTCGCGCCGGTCGTGCCGCGGCCGGGCAAGATCATCTGCGTGGGGCTGAACTACCGGGCGCACATCCTGGAGACCGGGCGGGACCTGCCGCAGTACCCGACGCTGTTCGCCAAGTTCGCCGACACCTTGACCGGCGCGCGGGACGACCTGGTGCTGCCGTCGGTGAGCGAGAAGGTCGACTGGGAGGTCGAGCTCGGCGTGATCATCGGCCGGCCGGTGTACCGGGCCACGGCGGCCGAAGCCGAGGCCGCCATCGCCGGGTACACGGTGGTCAACGACGTGTCGATGCGGGACTGGCAGTCCCGGACCCTGCAGTGGCTGCAGGGCAAGATGTTCGAGCGCACCACGCCGGCCGGGCCCTACCTGGTCACCGCGGACGAGACCGGGAGCGCGCCGGACCTCGAGGTCAGGTGCGAGGTCGACGGGGTGGTCATGCAGCAGTCGCGGACCTCGGACCTGCTGTTCGGCGCGGCGGAGATCGTCGCCTACGCGAGCCAGGCGGTCACCTTGCGACCCGGCGACCTGATCGCGACCGGCACGCCCGGCGGGGTGGGCAACGCCCGCAAGCCTCCGTCTACCTGCAGCCCGGCAACGTGCTGCGGACCTGGATCGAGGGCCTGGGCGAGTGCGTCAACCAGTGCGTCGCGGAGAAGACCGGCTAAGGCACGGGGTACTCGCACGGGCGCGGGGGCACGCGCCGGGGTCCGTTCGGCAGAAAATTATTCTCCGGTCTGACCGGTGGCGAGTTCGACGACGACGTCCAGCTGGCCCAGGTGCCGGGCGTACTCCTGAACCAGGTGGAACAGAATCCGTTCCAGCGTCGCCGGGTCGGCGCCGCCCCAGCGGTCGCCGGGCTTGCCCTTCTCGTCCAGGTCGTGGGACTCCACGATGGTGCGGGTCCGCCCGGCCTGGTCGTCCAGGTCGGCCAGCAGGCTGGACAGGGTCTCCTCGGGTCCGACGTGCCAGCGGCCGTCTTGGTTATCGGCCCACGGGTCGGCGAAGGCACGGCCCTCGAAGCCCCACTCGAGCCAGCGCAGCTCGACGTAGCGCAGATGCTTGGCCAGCTCCAGCGGCGTCCAGCCGGACGCCAGCCTGCTGCGGGCCAGTTCGGCGGCGGGCAGCGACTCGAGCTTGGCGGCCAGCCGGGACCGGAAGTAGTCCAGGTAGCGGAGGAAGATCTCGGCGCGCGAGCCGGCCGGGGCGGTCGGCTCGGGAAACGGCACGGAAATGGCTGACTCCTATTCGGATTGGGTCAGGCCATTATTGCGTGATGGGCACGTCGTGCCACAGGCCGCCGTTCAGGTTGAGGTTGTTGCCGCTGGCCGTGCCGGGTGCGCTGTCACCGACGTAGGTGTACAGCGGATGCCCGTCGTAGGTGGCCTGCTTCGTGCCGTCGGTCCGGGTGATGATGCCGAGCGTGCCGGTGACGCCGGCCCCGGCCGACGGGGTTCCGGTCACCGGGGGCCAGTAGGCGGCGCAGCTGCCGTAGCAGGCCGATTTGGTCGAGGTGTCCGGGGCGAACCAGTACAGCGTGAGCCCCTTGGCGTCGGTGAGCAGGTTGACCCCGCCGATGGTCCGGGCCTTCAGGACGTCCGGGCCGGTCGCCACCGGCTGCGTCTTGGGCGTGGCGACGGCCGCGAACGAGCAGCGCGAGCGCGACGACCGAGGCGCCCGCGACCGCGGGCAGCAGGAGGCGGCCGAGGTTCAGGTCCCGCGGCAGGCCGGGCGCGGCGGCGATGGCCAGCGTGGCGAAGGCGGCGACGTCGATGATCCCGGCCCAGATCCCGGCCGTGGTGCGCACCTCGGTGAAGCCGAACAGGCCCACCCACAGCGACAGCAGGTAGCCGCCCAGCACGCTCACGGCGAACAGGGCGCCGGCCGCCTCGGCCACCCAGTTGCCGGTGATCAGGATCGCGGCGGCCAGGACGAACGCGGCGATCACCTGCAGCAGGAACAGCGGCCCGATGGTCGGTATGGTGCGGTAACCGGTCAGGTACAGGTCCAGGTGAATGGCACCCGAGGCGACCAGCAGTGCCGCCCCGGCGATCCCGAGCCAGGACCGCCGGGGCAGTGACGTCCCCTTCATTGCTCCCCATATCTGTCATCACGTGCTCCCGGGACCGCAGGTTCAAGATCCTCTATAACGGAACGGACGCGCCTTCACTGAGGGTACTGGTCGTGGCGGGACATGACGTGATCCTCGCTCAGCTGAGCGCGTGGGTGAGGGCGCGGACCGACGCGGGGACCGGGATGCCCGCGCGCAGGTCGGGAGCGGGCTGCGGGTCGCCGTACTGGACATGGAAGGGGATGACGCCGGCCCAGGTGCTGCCCGCCACATCGTCGGCGGGGTCGGTGGGCCAGGCGCCCGAGATCTTCAGCGACCAGTCCTGGATCGGCATGGCCAGCACTATGGTGGCGGCCAGTTCGCGGCGGCTCGTGAGGCGGATCTCGGCGCGCCGGCCGGGCAGGAAGTGCTCGATGATCACGTCGAGCGCCTGCGACAGGTCCGGGTCCGACAGCCGGGTGAACGTACCGAACAGGACCGCGCTGCGGTAGCGGAACGAGCTCTCGAAGCTGGACCGGGCGACGATGATGCCGTTCAGGTCGGTGACGGTCACGCAGACCTGACCGCCCTCGGCGACCCGGCGCATCCAGCCCGACCCGGTCGAGCCGTGGATCAGGATGCGGTCGCCGTCACGTGCGATCCCGGTGGGGATCACCACGGCGCTGCCGGTGTCGTCGACCATGCCGATGTGCGCCAGGACCGTGTCGTCGAGGAGGCGGTCCAGTTCGGCCCGGTCGGTAACCGCGTAGTCGGGCATCCGGGTCAGTGTGGTGTTGGTCATGCCAGCGACGCTACCCGGCCTCAGCGGATCGTTCCGAGAGCCAGAATCGGCTGTTTTCCCAAGCCAGTATGGTGCCGCAGTCGCTTCAGTCGCCTCAGTAGCCGAGGCCGGGATCGAGCAGCCCGAGGAGTTCGGTTCCGGCGGCCAGGCGCCGGACGTTCTCCGTGATCCGGCGGGCCAGCAGGGGCTGGGTCATCTCCTCGGTGTCGGCGGTATGCGGCGTGATGAGGCAGTTGTCCAGGTCCCAGAGCGGGTGGCCGGCCGGAAGCGGCTCCGGGTCGGTCACGTCCAGGGCCGCGCCGCCGATCTGGCCCGCGCGCAGGGCGTCGACCAGGGCCTCGGTGTCGACCACGCCGCCGCGGGCCACGTTGACCAGCCAGGCGTCCGGCGCCATGGCGGCCAGCTCCGCCCGGCCGATCAGGCCCCGGGTCTGCGGGGTGAGCGCCACCGTGACCACGACGGCCCGCGCGCCGGGCAGGGCGTCGGTCAGCCGGTCGGTGGTGACCGTCCGGACGGCACCGGACACGGGTTCGGGGTGCTGCCGGACGACGGTGACCGGGGTCCCGAACGGCTCGAGCAGGCGCATCAGCACAGTGGCGATGCCGCCCGCGCCGAGGATGGTCACGGGCTGGCTGAACAGGGTCTCCCCGGCTGGCTGGCCCCAGGTCCGGGCCCGGGCCCGGACCTTCAGCAGGCGCAGGCCAGCCAGGATCAGCGCGAGCGCGTGCTCGGCGACCGGTTCGGCGAACGCGCCCTTGGCCGAGGTCCAGCGCCGCTGCGGGTCGACCACCCCGGCCTGGAACGCTCGCTCCACCCCGGCCTGCGGCAGCTGGACCCAGGTGATCTTCGGCCGGGTGGCCAGCACGGAGCGCAGGGCGTCCATGGCGCCGCCGTCCGTCCAGACCAGGCCCTCGGGATCCTGGTCCAGCGGGACGACCTGCCCGCCACCGTGGCGGATCGCCTCGGCGGCCCAGGGCGCAGGCTCGGGCCCGACCGCGATGCGGGGCGCGTTCATGACACCCCGATGATGATCAAGTCATTGGCGTTGGTCTGCGTGGCGCCGGTCAGCACGGCATCCCCGCAGGCCTCCAGAAGCGCCGTCGTGGCATGGTCCACCAGCCCCTTCCGCAAGCTCAGTCCCTGTTCCCTGGCCCGCCCGGCGGTGGAGGAGTCCACCAGCCCGTCCGCGTCCGGGCCCAAGCTGACCGTGCACTCGCCGCCGCACCCGACTACGACCGTACCGCGCGGCCAGGGCGAGCCCGTGGCCCGGGCCTCCCGGGCCAGGTTGGCCAGGACGCGCCCGGCCGTGGCGGCGGCTCGCGGGGTCCGTCGGCTCGTCCTCTTAGCCGGTGACCGCTGGCCGGCGCGGGTCAGGCCGGGTCGAGCAGGTGCCGGCCGGAGACGACCTGGGTGGACAGCTCGCGGTACCCGTAATCGTCGAACAGGACGGTGAGCCGGTCGGCTTCGGACTCGAGCACCAGCCCGGGACCCCACTGGTGGTGCGTGACTCGCTCGCCGGGCGAGAACAGCCCGGCCGCGACGACCGGCCGGGACCGCCCGGCGTCGCAGTTGTCGCAGTTCTGGCAGGCCTGCGAGACCGCCTCGCCGAAGTACTGCAGCAGGAACCGGCGCCGGCAGTCGGTCATCTCCGCGAACCGGCGCATCATCTCCACCCGGGACCGTTCGACCGAGCGGTGGTGCTGGGCCAGTTCCACGGCCCGGGCCGCGGCCTGCGCCGGGGCGGGGCGGCCGGGGGCCGGCTCGACCTGGCGGCCGAGCCGGACCGCGCCGGCCGCTTCCAGCACGTTGAGCAGTTCGGCGAGCCGCCCGGGCGGCATCTGGGTGCGGGCGGCGAGCTCGCGCCGGGTCAGCGGGCGGTCCACCGCGGCGGCCACGGCGGCCAGGTCGTCCTGATCGGGCATCCCGGCGGCGAAGAAGCGGACCAGGCCCAGGTCCTCGGCCCGGTAGCAGCAGATGGCGGCGGCCGGGCGGCCGTCACGGCCGCAGCGCCCGATCTCCTGGTAGTACTCATCCAGCGAGCCGGGCACCGAGGCGTGCACGACGAAGCGCACGTCGGGCCGGTCCATGCCCATGCCGAACGCGCTGGTGGCGACGATGGTGGCGCCGCCTTCGAAGACCCGCTGAGCGGCCAGCCGGTCGGCCCGGGCCAGGCCGCCGTGGTAATAACGGACGCCGAGCAGCCCGGCGTAGGCCTCGGCCTGGCCCCGGGTCGCGGTGTACACCAGGCCTGAGCCGGCCTGCTCGCGCACCGCGGCCAGCACGGCCGCCCGCTGGTCGTCGGCGCGGTGGAAGGAGCGCACCGCCAGGTGGATCTCGGGCCGGTCGAAGTCGCGGATGACCTGGCGCGGATCGCGCAGGCCGAGCCGGTCGGCGATCTCCTGGCGGACCGGCGGGGCGGCGGTGGCGGTCAGCGCGGCCACCGCGGGCCGGGCCGGGAACGCCTCGATGACCCCGCCCAGCCGCAGGTAGTCGGGGCGGAAGTCGTGACCCCAGGACGCGATGCAGTGCGCCTCGTCCACCGTGAACAGCCGCACCGGCGCCCGGGCCAGGTGGTCCCGCACGTCGTCGCGGGCCAGCTGTTCCGGTCCCAGGAAGATGAAGCCGGTCCCGCCGCTGGCCAGCAGCGCCTCGGCCTCCCGGCGGGCGGGCGCGCCGGACAGCGCATTGACCGCGATGGCGGTCAGGCCCCGGGCCCGGAGCGCGTCGGCCTGCTCTCGCTGCAGGGCCAGCAGCGGGGACACCACCACGGCCGGGCCGCCCAGGGCGACCGCGGCGATCTGGTAGATGGCCGACTTCCCGGCGCCGCTGGGCAGGATGGCCAGGCAGTCCCGGCCGTCGGCCAGCGCGGCGGCCGCCTCCAGCTGACCGGGCCGCAGCTCGGGATAGCCGAGGACGTCGCGGGCGATCTGCCGGACCCGGGCCGTGGTCTCCATGGGGCCATCCTGCCCGGTTCGAAGGACTGGGTTAAATGCGGGGAAGCAGGTTCATTCGTTTCTCGCGACCTCGGGTCCGGTGATGCGTTTTAGCAGCGGGAAGGTGGCCGCGATGATGCCGAGGGACACCAGGATCCCGCCCGCGGTGATGAGGTAGTAGGCGGCGCCGGGCGCCACCATCGGGTGCTGCTGCTCCAGGAGGCGTACTCCGCGGCGGCGCCGAACCCGGTGCCGATCGCGACGGCGGCGACGGCGAGCAGCGGGACGGCGCTTTCCAGCGCGACGACGCGGCGCAGCGTGGCGAGCCGGGCGCCGGTGAGGCGCAGCAGGCTGAACGGCCGCTTGCGGTCGGCGAGCCCGGCCGCGATGCCCGCGGCGAGCGTGCAGCCGGCGATCGGCAGGCTGACCAGGATCACCGTGTTCGCGAGCTGCTGGTAGGCGCTGTTGGTGGAATTCGACTGCGCTGATCAGCTCGCCGACGGTGGACGGCACGCCGTCGACGAGATAGGCGGCGGGATAGCCGCGTGCGTTCTCCAGCACCGTCCTGGCCTGTTCGACCGCTGGCACGGAGCCGTTCGTCCCCACGTTGATGGCGTCCACGTCGAGGCTGTCCAGCCGCGCGGCCGGGACGTTCGCGGCTGGCCAGGTGATCCCGGTGGCGTCCACGCCGTACAGGGGCCCGCCGAACCCGTCTTCCGGGAACGCCGCCGCTGTCGCCCCGGCCGGGCAGCGGCCGAGGGCGGGAACGGTCGCGAGCTGCGCGCACGAGACCACGCCTGCCGGAACCGGACCGGTGCTGCCGGGATTGGCGCCGAGGTTGTGGAATGCCGCGGGGATGGTCAGCCCCGGGTCCGCGCGGACCACGACCACCCCCTGGACGCCGTGAATCCCGCGCAGCTCGGCCGCGAGCGGCGCGGCGGGCGCGGCCGGTCCCGCGCCTGCCGCGGCGGGCTCTTGCGCGGACCTGAAGTTGCCGCGCCGCCAGCTGGTCCGTCAGCACGCTCGCGTCAGCGGCGCTGGCCCTCACGTGTGTGTTGCTTGGCGTTCCTGCGTGGTGATGCCCACCACGGCTACGGTGGTGATGAACAGGGCGAGCACCAGGCCGCTGACGGCGCGGAAGGCGGCCCTCGGGTCGTCGGCGAGGCGGCGGGCGGCGATCAGCGTGCCGGGGCGGCTGGTCCGCCGGGCCATGACCCGGGCGGCGGCCATGGTGAGCCACGGGCCCGCGATGACCAGGCCGACGATGATGAGCAGGAAGCCGGGCACGAACGCCAGGTCCTGCCCGAAAGGGATGTCGGGTTGCCGTGCACGGTGAAGAACCCGAGCTCGGCGAAGCCGGCCAGCAGCGGCAGCATCCGCCAGGCCCGCGGCGGCGTCGGCGTGGCCCGGCGGGCGACGCCGAGCGGGGAGATGCGCACCCGGCGCAGCGCCAGCCGGGCCGCCACGGCGGCGGCCACCGGCACGCCGATCGCGACCGCGAGGATGTCTGGCGGGCTGAGCGACAGCTCGGCGGGGAAGAACGGCTGGCCGATGAACGGGATGCCCGCGACCGGGATGCGCAGCAGGAAGAAGATCCCGAACCCGGCCGCCACCCCCAGCGACCGCGGCCACCGTCGATTCGGTGGCGGCGAGCAGGAGACCTGCCTGCGGGTCGCGCCGACCAGGCGCATCGCCGCGAACCGCTGCTCGCGGCGGGCGGCCGACAGCCGGGTCGCGGTGGCGATGAAGATCAGCACCGGGGCCAGCATGGCCAGCGCCACGACGGACAGGATGAGGTCGATGCCGCTCTGCCTCGCCTCCCGCGTCGGGCCGGGGTGTAGTCCAGCCCCTTGGGGTTCACCGTGGCTCCCGAAGTTGCCGGGCACCGCCGTGGCGATCGACGTCACCTGCACGCTGTCCGGGGTGTGCGCCAGCTGCGCCGGGGTGTGCCCGATGATGATGACCAGCGAGTCCGGCGACGGCAGCGCGGCGTCGCCGATCACCCCGGCCAGGCGGCCGGGGTAGCGGTCGGCCAGCTGGTCCGCCGGGGTGGCTGCGCAGCAGCGCGGCCAGCGCGGGCGAGGCGTAGTACTGGCCCGGGCCCGGGTCATGGGGGATGCCCGGCGGCACCGGTGAGGAGGCGCCGGTGGCGGCCACGTCGAAGCGGTTGATCTGCTGGCCGTCGAAGGTGTCGCCGCTGGGGTGCCACCACAGCGGGGCGATGCCCGCCGCCGCCGGGCCCGGGGGCACGGACGCGGTGCCGGTCCAGAACCAGGCGTGGCGGTTGTTCCAGGTGAGTGACCGCGTTGGTCGCGGCCACGGCGGTCAGCAGCAGGCCGACGCCGAGGCCGACCGCGACGGCCAGGACGACCAGCCGGGTGAGCGCCTCGCGGCCGCCGCTGATCACCAGCCGCAGCCCGAGCCCGATCACGGCTGGGCCCCGGTGAGCGTGCCGACCTTGCCGTCCCTGACGACGACCTCGCGGTCGGCGTAGGCGGCGACCCGGGCGTCGTGGGTGACCAGGATGACGGTGGTGCCGTGCTCGCGGGCGGCGGCGGTGAGCAGGTCCATCACCAGCTCCCCGGACACCGAGTCCAGCGACCCGGTCGGCTCGTCGGCGAACAGCACCTGCGGCCCGGCGACCAGGCCGCGGGCCAGCGCGACGCGCTGTGCCTGCCCGCCGGACAGCTCCCCGGACCTGCGGCCCTCAAGCCCGTCCAGGCCGAGCGTGCCGAACCATCCCCTGGCCGCCGTCATCGCCGGGCCGCGGCGGGTGCCGGACAGCAGCAGGGGCAGGGCGACGTTCTCTTCCGCGGTCAGCTCGGGAACCAGCTGACCGGACTGGAACACGAACCCGAACCGGTCCCGGCGCAGCGCGCTGCGCCGGTCATCGCTCAGCGTGTCCAGCCGCTGCCCGCCGAACCAGACCTGCCCTCCTCCGGGGACCAGGATGCCCGCCAGGCAGTGCAGCAAGGTGGACTTGCCCGATCCGCTCGGCCCCATGACCGCGACGATCTCGCCCGGCCGGACGCCCAGCGAGGCGCCGCGCAGCGCCGGCGTTTCGCCGAACGAAAGGACCAGGTCCCGCGCCTCGATGATCTTCGCAGTTCCCGGGTCGGCGGTCACCGGCGTACCGCTCGCGAGAGCAGGTCCAGCCGGGCCGCCGTGTGGTCGATCCATCGCAGGTCAGCCTCCAGTCGGTAGAGCGCGTGGTCGGCGAGCAGCACGCCGAGCGGATCCCCGTCCCGCTTGAGTTCGGTGAGCTCGCGCATCCGCTGCAGGTGCGCCGCCCGCTGGGCGTCCAGGTAGCCGTCGGCCGGCCGGTCGAGCATCAGGGCGAGCACCACCTTGGCGAACAGCTCGCTCTGCAGGTCCGGCTCCGGCGGGGCCGGCTCGGCCAGCCACCGCTCCACATCGGCGATGCCCACCTCGGTGATGACGTACCGCCGGCGTTCGGGCCCGGCCTCCTGCTCGACCGGCCCGGCGACCGCCTTTCCGTCCCTGGCCAGCCGGGACAGGGTCGCGTACACCTGGCTGTAGCGCAGCGGCTTGCCCCGGCCGAAGTACGCGTCGTAGTCCCGTTTCAGGTCGTATCCGTGACTTGGCCCGCGCTCAAGCAGGCCAAGCAGGGTCAGCGGAACACTCATAACCGAGAGAATACTCCAAGAGTATTCTCTCGGGAAGTAGTTTGGCCGTTAGCGTTGACCAACTCACCGCGAACGCGAAGGAACGCCTGCTGATCAGCGGCGCTGGACGGCGGGTCGGTAGCGGGTCGATGTGCCGTCGTACAGACTCTTGCTTGACTCTTGCTGGTACGGTGCGCCATCGACCAGCATCGGGGAGGGTGGCGGGCGGCTAGATTTGGCGCTAGGAGCTGGCCGGTCACCGTCGACTAAGGAGCAGATCGACATGGCAACTCTCTTCCAAAGGGCCCACGACATTCTCAACGCCAAGGCCAACAAGGCGCTCGACGCCGCGGAAAAGCCCGACGAAATGCTCGACCTGTCCTACGAGCAGATGCTCGACCAGCTCACCAAGGTGCGCCAGGCGCTGGTATCGGTAGCCGCCTCGCGCAAGCAGATCGAGCTGCAGGAGCAGCAGCTACAGCACTCGGCGGACCACCTGCAGGACCAGGCCAAGCGGGCGCTGGCCATCGGCCGGGAGGACCTGGCCCGGGAGGCGCTGTCCCGCAAGGCCGCGGCCCAGGCCCAGATCGACCCCATGGAGGCGCAGCACCAGCAGCTCGCCGAGCAGGAGGAGAAGCTCGAGCAGACCCTGGCGGCGCTGCAGCAGCGGGTCAACACGTTCCGGACCCAGAAGGAGACGCTGAAGGCCCAGTACACCGCGGCCAGCGCCGAGAGCTCGGTGAACGAGAGCGTGGCGGGGATCTCCGGCACGCTGTCCGATTCCGGCGCGGAGCTGGCCCGGGCCCAGGACAAGATCGCCCAGATGCAGGCGCGCGCGGGCGCCCTGGACGAGCTGCTGCAGTCCGGCGTGCTGGAGGACGTGGGCGGCAATACCGACGACATTCAGAAGGAACTCGATCAAGCTGGCACAGATGCCGACGTGGAAAACGAGCTGGCCGCGCTGAAGGCGCAGATCGGGCCGGGCAGCGCGCCGCCGGAGCTGACGAGCGGCGAGAGCGGCAGCTGAGCGGGGTTGAGCTTGAGCTGACCCGGGCTGCCTGGGCTGAGCCGAGCTGGGCCGATCTGAGCCAGGCTGACCTGGGTGTTCCGGTGATCGGGGCCACGATTCTTCAAGAAACCGCCAAGTCGACGCAAATTCGGTTAAAAGACCTTCCTCTTGGCGGTTTTGGTGCGTTACGCTCACCGAGAGTCAACTCGTGGCAACCCCCAGCTAGCCCGACAAAAGGCGACACAAACCATCATGAGCATGATCTGCTCCTTCGTCCGCAATCGGGCCGAGCTACCGACACCCAAGGAGTTCGAATGCTACGACGATGGTGCATGGTCCTGGCCCTGGCGGCCTTGACGGTCGGCACGGCCCTCACCGCGACCAGCGCGTCAGCCGCGCCAGCCGCGCCGGCCGGCGCGGGGCACTTCTCCCCCGGCGGCCTGGCTCACCTGATGGGCGTGAGCGCCGCCCACACGCGTGGCCTCAGCTACGAGGCGGAGAGCACGAACTGGTCCGGTTACGCGGGAACCACCGGCCGGTACACCAGCGTCTCGGCGAGCTGGACCCAGCCGGCCGGCACCTGCAGCCGGGGCGACCAGTACGCCGCCTTCTGGGTCGGGCTGGACGGGTACAGCAGCAGCACGGTGGAGCAGACCGGTAGCGAGGTGGACTGCGTCGGGCGCACCGCCCAGTACTACGCCTGGTACGAGATGTACCCGGGTCCCTCGGAGAACTACTCCAACACGGTCAGGGCCGGCGACCACTTCACCGCCACGGTGACCTACCTGAGCGGCGAGCAGTTCAGCCTGTTCATCTCCGACACCACGCAAGGCTGGAGCCACACCACCGACGCGAGCCTGGGCCAGACGCCATCCCTGTCCTCGGCCGAGGCCATCGTCGAGGCGCCGTGCTGTACGAATAGCGGCGGCATCTTGCCGCTGACGGACTTCGGCACGGTGAGCTTGACCGGTACCACGGCCAACGGATCGGCCATCGGCAACGCCGGCGGTCTGACCGAGATCATCATGATCGACAACGCCGGGCGTGATAAGGACAGCGTCTCCTCGCTCTCCGGCGGAGAGAACTTCAGCGCGACCTGGCTGCGCAGCAACTAGCTGGTTCCCTCGGCCCGGCTGCCTTCG
>CAWKIB010000002.1:0-42473 GCA_963849595.1 uncultured Actinomycetes bacterium | reverse complement strand
GGTGAGAAGCCGAACGGGGGCTCCAGGCCGGCCCAGGGCAGCGGGACCCGGCAGCCGTCCCGTCCGGGGTCGGCGCCGCCGGTGCGGTACCAGATCGGATCCTGGCGGCGTTCGTCCGGGATGTCCTCGACCTCCCACAGGCCCAGCTCCTCGCCCTGGTATAGGTAGACCGAGCCGGGCAGTGCCATGGTGAGCAGCGCCGCGGCCCGGGCCCGGCGGGTGCCCAGCTCCAGGTCGACGGGCTGGCTGTGGTCGCGCCGGTCCAGGCCGAAGGACGTGTCGGCGCGGCCGTACCGGGACACGTGCCGGTCCACGTCGTGGTTGGACAGGACCCAGGTGGGCGGCGCCCCGGCCACGGCGTGGAAGGCCAGCGTGCTGTCGATCACCTCGCGCAGCCGCGCGGCGTCCCAGGGGCAGCACAGGTAGGGGAAGTTGAACACGGTGTGCAGCTCGTCCGGGCTCAGGTACCTGGCCAGGCGGGCGGCGTCGGCCAGCCAGACCTCGCCGATCAGGACCCGGCCGGGGTACTGGCCGGCCACCGCGCGCCAGGCCCGGTAGATGTCGTGCACGTCGTCGCGGTCGGTGTAGGGCGCCTGGTCGTCGGGCCCGGTGTCGGGGAGCCGCGGGTCCTTGGTCAGCAGCGCGGCCGAGTCGATGCGGATGCCGTCCACGCCGCGGTCGAACCAGAACCGCAGGACCGCCTCGAACTCGGCCCGGACCTCCGGGTTGGCCCAGTTGAAGTCGGGCTGTTCGGGGGCGAACAGGTGCAGGTACCACTCGCCGGGCGTGGCCGTGCCGGCTGCGGCGGCGCGGTGACCCTGGTCCACGCGGGGCCGCCGAAGATCGAGCGCCAGTTGTTGGGCGGGAGGTCGCCGCCGGGGCCGCGGCCGGGCCGGAACCAGAACCTGGCGCGTTCGGCGGACCCGGGCGCGCCGGCCAGCGCGGCCTGGAACCACGGGTGCCGGTCGGAGCAGTGGTTGGGGACGATGTCGATGATCGTCTTGATGCCGTGTGCGTGACCGTCGGCGATCAGCGCGTCGGCGTCGGCCAGGGTGCCGAACGCGGGGTCGATGGAGCGGTAGTCCGCGACGTCGTATCCGGCGTCGGACTTCGGGGACGGGTACCACGGGGTAAACCAGATCGCGTCGATGCCGAGAGCCGCCAGGTAGGGCAGCCGGGCCCGGACGCCGGCCAGGTCGCCCAGCCCGTCGCCGTTGCCGTCGGCGAAGCTCTGGACGTACAGTTCGTAGATCGCGGCGCCGCGCCACCAGTCGCCACCCGTGATGCCGTGCAAGGGGTACCTGCTTTCGTGTGTTGTGTATCGCGAAGTGCGGGTTGCCTCAGCCCCTGATGCCGCCGGCGGTCAGGCCGGCCAGGATGTTGCGCTGGAAGATCAGGAAGAAGATGATCGTGGGCACGGCGGCTATCGCGGACGCGGCCAGCACCATGTTCTCCGGCGCGGTCTGGGACGCCGTCCAGATGCCGACGTTCAGCGTCTCCCTTGGCGGGTTAAACCCGCCCTCGACCAGCAGCGGCCACAGGAAGTCCTTCCATACCGCGACCAGCGAGAAGATCGACACGACGGCGAGAATCGGCCTCGAGATCGGGATGATGATCGACCGCAGGGTGCGCATGGGGGACGCACCGTCGATAGCCGCCGCCTCGGTCAGCTCCGCCGGTATCGAGTCGAAGAACCGCTTGAGCAGGAAGATGTTGAACCCGTTGGCCACGCTCGGCAGCCAGATCGCGGCCGGAGAGCCGATCAGGCTGATGTTCACGATCGGCAGGTGCGCCACCGTTATATAGAGCGGGACGATCAGCACCATGGCCGGGATCATCAGCGTGGCGACCATCATCGCGAGGATGACGTTGCCGAGCACTGGACGGAGCCTGGACAGCGAGTAGGCCGCCGCCACGTCGAAGACCAGCTGGAATGCGAGCGCGCCGAACGCGTAGTACAGGGTGTTGAGGAGCAGCCGCCCCAGGCTGAACTCACCCCACGCCCGCGAGTACGAGCTCGGGTGCAGCGCGTGCGGGTAGAGCGTCGGCGGGGTCGCGATCGCCTCCTGCGTCGACTTCAGCCCGTCGGTGAACAGGAAGTACAGCGGACCGATGAAGACGAGGGTGAAGATCACGATCACCACGGTCAGCACGATCCGGTAGACGATCTTGCCGCGCGCCCGGTTCAGCTGGGCGCTGGAGATCAGCGATCGCGCGTACGAGTCAGCCACACGTAACCTCCGGAGAACGCGGCGAGCACGACGAGGAGCACCACGCCGAGTGCTGCCGCGCTGTTGAAGTTGCTCGCGCTGCTCATCGCGAACGCGTACTGGTAGATCAGGTAGACCACGGACTCGGTGTTGTTGTTCACACCCTGGCCCCCGTCCAGGATGAACGCCTCGACGAACATCTGCATGGTGGCGATGATCTGCAGCAGCAGCAGCATGGAGAGAACCAGCTTGGTCTGCGGGATCGTGATGTGCCGGATCTTCTTGACGATCCCGGCACCATCCAGCTCAGCCGCCTCGTACAGCTCGCCGGGGATGTTCTGCAGCGCGGCCAGGTAGATCAGCGTGGCGCCGCCCATGTTCATCCAGGTGGCGGCGATCACCACCGAGATCATCGCCGCCGTCGGCCACCTGGTGCCCGGCGACAGCACCCACTGCGAGGTCGGCAGGTGCAGCGTGTGCAGGATGTCGTTGAACAGGCCATAGGTCGGGTCGTAGAAGTAGGAGAACAGCAGCAGCGCACTCGCTGGCGGCAGCATGACCGGCAGGTACACCAGGCAGCGCAGGTATCCCTTGGCGTGCCGCAGCTCGTTCAGCAAGATCGCGACGAAGAACGGCACCGCGAAGCCGAAGAGCAGCGCGAGGAGGGTGAACTCCAGCGTGTTCCGCCAGGCCGTCCAGAACGTCGGGTCGTTAAAGATGCGCCGGTAGTTGACCAAGCCGGCCCAGCTGGTCACGCCCAGCTGGGTCTTCTGGAAGCTCATGATGATCTCCCGGACCATCGGGTACCAGGAGAAGAGGGCAAAGCACAGCACGCCGCCGATCAGGAACCCGTACGCCGAGAGGTTGCGCCGGAGCCTCGGAGTGAGTGAGTGCGGGCTGCTCCTGCCGGGCGCGCCCGGCCCCCGCCCGGCGCCTGGCCGGGCGGGAACCGGGGGCCTGCGGCAGCGTGGCTAGATCAGCCACCGTTGGCGTTCGCCAGGATCTGGTTCACTGCGGACGTCGCACCGGCCAGCAGCTGCGGGATATTGGCGTTCGGGTTGGTGAGCACGGCGAGCATGACCGGGTCAAGCGTCTTGTAGAGCGCCTGATCGTCCGCCGGCTGGCCGTCGGGCTTCTCGTTCGCGTTGACGTACGTCGAGTAGTAGGACTCGTTGATCGTCGTGTACTTGTTCAGCAGGGCCGTGTAGGCGGTCCCGGTGGCGCCCTGGAACATCTGCGGCTCGTAGAATCCGACCGGTAGGCCGTCGGCCTTGTTCCGCGCGAGGTTGTACAGGCCCTGGCCCAGGGTCAGGTCCTGGAAGTTGATCCACTTGATGCCGGCCTCGATCTGGGCGGGGGTGTCCCGCTTGGCGAACAGGTAGGCGTCGCCGCCGGACAGCGTGCCGGCCGGGGTGCCGCTGACGCTTGGCAGCGGGCCCATTCCGTAGTCGTTGATGTTGCCGCCGTCCTCCGGCACGATCACCTGGTAGATGTCGTCAGGTGCGGCGATGTACATGCCGAGCTTGCCGGCCGCCATCTGCTTCTGCAGCGTGCCCCAGCCGAGGGCCTCCGTCGCGCTCATGGCCTTGTCGGTAAACCGCAGGGTGTGCAGCGCGTCGAGCACCTGTGTGCCCTGCGTGGTGTCGAAGCTCGCGGTGGTGCCCGCGGCGTTGGTCATCGCACCGCCGTTGGCGTCCAGCTCAGAGGTGAAGTGCCAGCCACCGTTGTTGTCGGCGCTGTAATCGCCGTAGCCGTAGATGCCGTTGCCGAGCTTGGTGATGGCGGCGGCGTCCGTCTCCACCTGAGCCCAGGTGGTGGGCGGGGTGTTGGGGTTCAGGCCGGCCTGGGTGAACAGCTGCCGGTTGATGACCAGGCCCTGGGTGTAGTTGAAGATCGGTATCCCGTAGAGCGTCTTGCCCGCGGTGACCGGTGCGATCGCGCTCGGCACGATGTCTTTCCAGACCGGCACCGTGGTGGAGTTGACGTACTGGGTGATGTCGGCGGCCTGGCCAGCGTCGAGCGCCTGGTTCAGGTCCCCGAAGTAGGTCTCGTAGACGTCCGGTTCGGTGCCGGCGGCCAGCTGGGCGGTGAGCGTCGCGGGGACGTCGCACTGATTGGAGTAGATGCTCTGGATGGTGATGTTGGGGTTAGCCTTCTCGAACGTAGCCACGTCCTCGTTCCACTCCTTGTACGGAACGGGCGAGGATGAGGGTGGAGCGCAGAAACCGCCGACCGTGACGTGGCCTGTGTTAGAAGCGGTGGACGCTGAGGTGGTGCTGCTGCTCGAGCACGCTGCGACGGCGGCGAGACCGAGAGCCGCGGTGACGGTGACCCCGGCTACCTTTCGGTAACCGGCCCGTCCGTGGAGCCGTCTGTGCATCGACGATCCTTCCTGCTACCAGCGGGGCATGCGATACATGCGGTGGAAAATATCGATGGCTCAACATACTTTTGGAGACTTTTCTTTGCAATATCTAAACGAAATATTGCAAAGACACAACTTGATTACGGAATCGCGAATCGGTGGCCTGACCTGGGGATTCGCGGTTTAGCCGACATTTGTTGCGTCGCTCTTACGGAAAAGAGCAGCAAGCACGCCGGTCCGTTCGGCAGAAAATTGCCGAATTCGGTGGGTCAGATTATGCAAATACTTGCGTGTAGATGCCGTATATTTGCAGCCATGACGCGGACACCCAGCAGGCGGCTCGGCCGAGGTGGCCAGAAGGTCGGGGTCAGCGAGGCCACGGTCAGCCGGGTCCTCAACGGCAAGGCCGGCGTGTCCGCCAGCACCAGGGAAGCCGTCCTGACGGCGCTCGACGTCCTCGGCTACGAACGGCCCACCCAGTTGCGCGGCGAACGCGCCCGGCTCATCGGCCTGTTGCTGCCCGAACTGCAGAACCCGATCTTCCCGGCGCTGGCCGAGGTGATCGGCGGGGCGCTGGCCCAGCGGGGTTTCACGCCGGTGCTGTGCACCGCCCGCACGGCGGGCGGCCTGTCGGAGGCCGACTACGTCGCCATGCTGCTCGACCAGCACGTCTCCGGCGTGGTGTTCGCCGGCGGCCACTTCGGCGAGCAGGCCGCCCCGCACGATCACTACCGGCTGCTGCGCTCCCGGGGCATCCCGGTGGTGCTGATCAACGCGGCGGTCGACGGCCTGGACCTGCCGTGCGTATCCACCGACGACGCGACCGCGGCCGGTCAGGCCTTCACCCACCTGGCCTCGCTCGGGCACCAGCGGATCGGCCTGGTCGCCGGCCCGCAGGATCACATGCCCTCGCGCCGCAAGCTCGCCGCGTTCACCGAGCACGCCCGCCGCGGCCCGCGGCTGGGCAGCGGAGCCGGGCGCGGGGGCCGGTCGAGCACGCGCTGTTCTCCCTCGAGGGCGGCCAGGCCGCGACCACGCGGTTGCTGCGGCACGGCGTCACCGGCGTCATCTGCGCCAGCGACGTGCTGGCGCTCGGCGCGATCCGGGCCGTCCGGCGGGCGGGCCTGTCGGTGCCCGGCGACGTCTCGGTCGTGGGGTACGACGATTCGGCGTTCATGAACTGCACCGACCCGCCGCTGACCACGGTCAGGCAGCCGATCGAGTCGATGGGCAAGGCGGCGGTGGCCCTGCTGGCGAACCAGATGGAGAACATCTCGGTCTATCCGGAGGAACTGCTCTTCGAGCCCGAACTCGTGGTCCGCGGCTCGACCGGCCCGGTACGTATGAGCCCGTCGGCTCCGGTGGCTGCCACGGGGCCGCGGCCGAGGCCATAACCGCTGGTCGATTGCCGCTTAACCTGCCATATGGCCGTAATCCGCACTACTGTAGGGAGCTGGCTTGCGGCAGCCCGCCCGTTGAGCTATGCGAGATTCGGGCCGCCGCTGCAGACCGTGATATGTGTAGTTTCGCTGGCGCGTCGTCAGGCAGCAGGTGGGGGTGACCAGTTTGGCTGCGTTGCAAGCCGACGATCCGCAGCGGGTGGGGCCGTACGTGCTGCTGGGCAGGCTCGGGAGCGGGGGGATGGGCCGGGTCTATCTGGCCCGGTCACCGGGCGGGCGTCAGGTGGCGGTGAAGGTGATCCGGCCGCAGCTGGCCGAGGACGACAGCTTCCGGGCCAGGTTCGCGCGCGAGGTGTCCGCGGCGCGCAAGGTGGGCGGGCTGTTCACCGCGCAGGTGGTCGACGCCGACCTGGACAGCCCGGTGCCGTGGCTGGTCACCGCCTACGTGCCGGGCGCCTCGCTGGCCGAAGCGGTGGAACAGCAGGGGCCGCTGCCAGCCACGACGGTGCTGGCGCTGGCCGCGGGGCTGGCCGAAGGGCTGAGCGCGATCCACGCGGCCGGGGTCATCCACCGGGACCTCAAGCCGTCCAATGTGCTGCTGGCGCCGGACGGGCCGCGGATCATCGACTTCGGGATCTCCTCCGCGGCGGGCGCACCCTCGCTGACCGGCACCGGGCTGATGATCGGCTCGCCCGGGTTCATGTCCCCCGAGCAGGCCGAGGGGATGCCGGTCGGGCCGTCCAGCGACATCTTCAGCCTGGCCGGCGTGCTCTGCTTCGCGTCGCGAGGAGAAGGGCCGTTCGGGAGCGGGGACACGGCCGCGCTGCTGTACCGCGTGGTGCACGGCACGCCCAACCTGGATCAGGTCCCGGACAAGATCCGGCCGCTGATCAGCCGGTGCCTGTCCCGGAGCGCCGCGGCGCGGCCCACGGCGGCGGAGTTCCTGGCCGAGCTGACCGCCGCGTACCCGACCGCCGCCGACCTGGCCGACTGGCTGCCGGCCCGGCTCGTGGAGCTCTCCGCGCAGCGAGTCGCGGAGGTCAGCCCGCACGCGGCCGGGGCGGCGGAGGTCGAGCCGGTGGCGGACGCCGAGCCCGTGGCGGACGCCGAGCCGGTGGCGGAGGTCGAGCCCGTGGCGGAGGTCGAGCCGGTGGCGGAGGTCGAGCCCGTGGCGGACGCCGAGCCCGTGGCGGACGCCGAGCCCGTGGCGGACGCCGAGCCGGTGGCGGAGGTCGAGCCGGTGGCGTACGCGGGGCTCGCGGCCAGCGGCGCGACGCCGGCCCCGCGGCAGCCAGGGCAGGGGTCTCAGCAGCCGGGGGGCGGGGCGCAGGTTCCGCCCCCGATGCCGTACCCGAGTCAGCCGGCGTATCCGGGTCTGCAGGGCAGCCAGTGGTATTCGCCGCTCATGCAGCCGGCGCCGCGACGGCGGACGCGGTGGCCGTGGGCGGTCGGGGCGGTAGCGGCGGTGTGCGCGGTGATCGTCGCGGCCGTGGTCCTGTCGCTCGGCTCCGGCCATCACGCGGCGTCGGCCGGGTCGAGCGTCAGCGCGAGGCCGAGCTCCGCGGCGCCCGGCGTCACGCCCACGCCGACCGTGGGGAACCTGCAGCTCTCCCAGCTGCGGGTGGGCGACTGCCTGACCGGGTCCAACATGGAGCTGAACACCACCGACCCGTGGCCCAAGCTGACCCTGGCCGTGCCGTGCAACCAGCCGCACACCGCGGAAGTGTTCCTGGCCAATGACAACTTCTGGCCGCAGAACAGCCCGTTCCCCGGGGCCAGCGCGATCAGCAAGGACGGCAGCGCGGCGTGCAACAACGCCTTCCAGTCCTACGTCGGGATTACCTACAAGAAGTCCATTTACACCTGGACCAATATCATCCCGGACGCCTCGACCTGGCCGACGGGCGACCGCGCGCTGCACTGCGTCGCCTATTTCTCAACGCCCAAGCAGCCCGCCGGCGCGACCCTGAACCAGTCGATCAAGGGTTCCGGTAAGTAGCTCCGGGCGGCGCGTCCAGGTTTCCGTGTCCGGGGCAGGCGGGTCAGGGCGCGCTACGGTGCTGGGCTGGTCGGGACGTTCGCGGCGGGACGGAGGCGGACCGGGCTGATGTCGGGGGCCTCGCGGATGCCGAACATGTCGCGCAGCGCGGTGAGCGCGGCGAGTTCGCCGCAGCGGCCGTGCACGCCGGGGACCGGCGGGGTGGCCGAGGAGCACAGGTAGACGCCGCGGATCGGGGTGCGGTACGGGTTCCACTGGATGGTCGGCCGGAACACGGTCTGCTTCATGGTCTGCATGCCGACCGCGATATCACCGCCCACGTAGTTCGGGTTGTGGGCCTCCTCGTCGGCCGCGGTGCGCACGGCGCGGGCCAGGACCAGGTCGCGGAAGCCGGGCGCGAACCGCTCGATCTGCGCCTCGATCCGGTCGGTCACGTCCACGTCGGACCCGGCCGGCACGTGGGTGTAGGTCCACAGCGTCTCGCTGCCCGCCGGGGCGCGGGACGGGTCGGCGGCCCCGGGCTGGACGACGAGCACGTAGGGGTTCTGCGGGTGCTTGCCCGCGACGACCTCGGCCTCGGCGACGGCCATCTCCTCGAAGGTCCCGCCCAGGTGCAGGGTGCCGGCCCGGCGGCAGTCCTCGTTGGCCCACGGCACCGGGCCGGACAGGGCGAAATCCACCTTGCAGACGCCGGGGTTGTAACGGTAGCGGCGCAGGGCGGCGCGGTAACGGCCGGGCAGCTGGTCGCCGGCCAGTTCGGCCAGGTTCTTGGGCGAGACGTCGAGCAGGACGGCGGTCGCCCTGGGTAGCTCGGCCAGCGAGCGGACCCAGCGGCCAGTCTCGATGCTGCCGCCGGCGGTGACCACCGCGTCGGCCATCGCGTCGGTGATCCGGGCGCTGCCGCCCTCGATCAGCGGCCAGCCCACGCCGTGCGCGAGCACGATCAGCATCAGGCCGATGCCCCCGGTCGGGACGGCGTTGAGCGGCAGCATGGAGTGAGCCGCGGCCCCGCCCATGATCGCCCGGGCCTCTGGCCCGCGCCAGCGCCGGACCAGCGCGGCGGCGGGCAGGATGCCGCGGCTGCCGTACCCGGCCATGACCAGCGGGTGCGCGGGCGGGCGGCGCAGCGGCTGGAGCAGTTCCGCGCAGATGTCGTCGACGTGGCGGGCCATCGGGCCGATCAGGTGGCGGTAGGAGCGGCCGTCGGCGCCGAGGCGGGCGGCGGTCTCGGCCACCGAGCGGGTCACGATCGCGGCCCGGCCGCCGTCCAGGGGGTTGGCGAACTCGACCTCCGGTTTCGCGAACCGCACGCCCCGCGCGGCCAGGTCGAAGCGCTGGAAGAAGGACGAGGCCACGGCCAGGGGATGCGCCGCCGAGCAGACGTCGTGCCGGAAGCCGGGCAGGGTGAGCTCCTCGGTCCGGCAGCCGCCGCCGATCTCCGGCGCGCCCTCGATCACCTGCACCTTCAGGCCTGCAGCGGCCAGGGTGACGGCAGCGGCCAGACCGTTCGGGCCGCTGCCGACTATCACCGCGTCAGGATTCCCCCGCATGACACCTCTCTGTTTCAGGTGGTGGCCGTGCCCTTATCGTGCCCTTGGTCTTTGCGCCGAAGCATACGGGCCAGGCCGGTCACCGGGGCCGCGATGGTCTGCAACACGCTGCGGATCATCGAGTTGTGCCAGACGTTGTTGGCGTGGCGCCACTGGCGTTTGGTGTCCACGCAGGTGGTCTTGGTGTCCACGGCCGGATTCGGGAGGCCGAGCCGCTCCCCCAGCGCGGTCAGCGTGGCGGCCCAGAACTTGTCCTCCTTGGCGATGCCCGCCGAACGTCATCGCGATCTCGTAGAGCGGGTCGTTGGCACGCATCAGGACCAGGGCCTGCACCACCGTCTCCCCGCCGTCTTGGGGGCCCTCGCGTTCGGCGGAGAAGGTGATCCAGCCCGCGAACATGTGCCCCTGCGGGGTCATCAGCGTGAACGACTCGGCGTCGGCGTACAGGACGAAGACCCCGGTGGACAGCTTCACGCCGCCGCCGATGGCCAGGTCGAGCAGGGCCACGTCGCCGGGGTTGATGCCGGTCAGGGCGCCGGCGAACCGGTTGCCCTTCGGCCAGAACTCGGGGAAGTGCTCCCTCCAGGTGGCGATCGCCTGTTCCGGCGCGATCTCCGGCCCTGCCTTCATGCGGTAGCTCTTCTGCCACATCTTGCCGAAGCCCTGAACCGGTCCGGTGAGCCGCCGGCCCGCGACGTTGGTCCCGCGGACGCCGGCCCGCGGGTCCACCTCGAGCCGGTCAACCTTCCTGGCCCAGCTGGCCGCGTCCCGCGGCCCTGCTGCCTGAGCCGCGTTCCGCGGCGGGGCGTTGCCCGTCGCGTGCGGCACCGGGGCCGTGGCGGCCTCACGGGCGCTCAGCCCGATCTGCTCCGTCGACCGCACCCGGTCCGGGCCTGCTGTCTCGGTCATGGCCAGCCCCCCTCTCCTCTTACTTGGCGACGCCGTTGAGCGCCGATTCCTCGTTGTCGTAGATCGTGATGGCCTCGTCCAGCCGGGTGAGCTCGAAGATCTCCCGGTAGTGGTCGCTCAGCCCGTAGGCGGAGAGCTGCTGACGCTGCCGGTTGGCCCGCACGAGCAGGGTGACCAGCATGCCGATGCCGCCACTGTTCATGTACTCAAGGCCTGCGAAGTTCAGCACGAGCCGGTTCGTCCGGCCGTCGCTGGCGGCCTCGTAGGCCGACATCAGCACGGGCTCGCACGCCGCGGTGACCTCACCCTTGATGTCGACGACCGCCACCTCGTCGCCGATCCGCCGGACGTCCATCGTGATCGTCGGTGCGCTCATCTGATTTCCTCCCCTTACTGACCCTTAATGACCTGACGTGTGGTTGGCGGGCCGCTACGCGGCCGGCCCGGTGAGCTGGCTGACGGCGTGGTCGAGGTCGGGAAAGAGCTCGATGAAGTCCGACAGCCTGGTGATGTCGAAGATCTCGCGGTAGTGCGGGGACAGCCCGCTGGCGACGACCTTGCGGCGTTCGGCCCGGGCGCGGGCCAGCACGCTGACGATCAGCGCGATGCCGGTGGAGTTGATGTAGTCCACCGCGGCGAAGTCGAGCACGACCGTGCCCAGGTCCGCGTGGGTGCCGACCGCGCTCTGGTACGCGTTGGTCAGCACGTCGGCGGCGGACCCGTCGACCTCACCGGAAAGCTCAATGACGGCGGCACCGGGCAGCACCCGGGTCGTGGCCTCACACATGCTCGCCATGTGCAGCACCTCCAGTTCGCATGGTCAGCCAGATGGTGTGCCGCTGGCCATTGATGGTTATGTCCATGGCGTCGACCATGTTGCGGATGAGGAACAGGCCCCAGCCGCGCGGGCTCTGCCCGCCGTCCAGCTTCTTGAGCAGATCGGGGTCCTCGGCCAGCTTGGGTGTGCTGGACACCTCGCCGCCTTGGTCGCTGATGGCGACGACGATCTCGTCGCCGTTCTGGGTGACCTCGACCTCCACCGGGATCTCGGCGCGGTTCCCGTTGCCGTGCTCGATCGCGTTCATGGTGGCCTCGGCCACCGCGGTCTTGAGCTTCTCCAGCCGGGAGTCGGACAGACCCAGCCCTTGCACCGTCTCCGCGACCCGGGCCAGCGCGAGGCGCTCGTTGCCGGGTTCGCTTGGCAGCTCGAACGCATCGAGCCTGCGGGGGGCGGGGCGGGCTACCTGAGTCATCGCGTTTGCTCCTAATACCGCGTGTCCTGGTGCCGTGCATCCTGGCGCGGTGCTTCCGGGTGCAGTGCTTCCGGGTGCAGTGCTTCCGGGTGCAGTGCTTCCTGGTGCCAGGCGGACGGCGAGCGCTGGAGCGAGACCAGCGTGATGTCGTCCTCCTGCTCGTGATCGGGACCGGTGAAGCTACCGAGCTCGGTCAGGCACAGATCGATCAGCGCCTCGCCCGACGGGCCCTTACCCACCAGTGCCGACACCCGCGGGAAGCCGAACATCTCGCGGTCCGGCGCGTGCGCCTCGGCCAAGCCGTCGCTGTGCAGCAGGGCGCAGTCACCCGGCTCGAACTGGAAGCTCATCTCCTCGTACGAGCTGCCCTGCATCAGGCCCAGCGGCATGCCGCGGGCGCGCAGCTCCTGCACGCCGCTCTGGGTTCGCACGTACGGGACGTCGTGGCCGGCGTTGGCGAACTCCACCTCGCCGCTGGCCGGGTCCAGCACCAGGGCCAGGCAGGTGACGAACATGTGGGCCGGGATGTCGACGCAGAGCATGTCGTTGACGTGCCCGAGGACCTTGCCCGGCGAGATCAGCCGCGGCGCGGCGTCCCGCAGCAGCGAGTGCGTGCTGGCCATGACCAGGGCCGCGGGCACGCCCTTGTCGGTCACGTCGCCGACCACGAACATGACCCGGCCGTCCGGCAGCGGAATGAAGTCGTAGAAGTCACCGCCGACGGTCCGGGCCGGGCGGTAGAACGCGGCCACGTGCCAGCTCGGCAGGTCGGGCAGCTCCTTGGGCAGGAACTGCTGCTGGATCAGCTGCGCGATCTTCAGTTCCTGGTCGAGCCGCTCACGCTGACGGGCTTCGGCCTGCTGCTGGCGGACCAGCTGGCCGACCCGCATGGCGGGGGCGGCGTAGCCGGCCAGGGAGTTGAGCAGGCGCAGGTCGTCGGTCGAGTAGCCGCGCTCGGACCTTCTCGGGCCGAGGCTGAGCAGCCCGACCAGGCTGCCCGACGAGATGAGCGGTACGACCAGCGCCACGCCGGCCTCCTGCAGGGCCTTCAGCGCCGGGGACTGGAGCTGAAGGGCGGTGATGTCCACCGCGCTGGCCGCGCTGAGCAGGTACCCGATCAGCGGGTCGTTGGAGGCCAGGTCCAGCTCGGGCCCGGCCGCCACCACGCTCGGCGCGATCGGCACGATGTCGGCGGCGGCGGGCGCCGTGCGGCGCAGCCACTTCCGCCGGCGGGCGGCACTTTTGCCGTCCGTGGTGCTGGCTGCGGAGCCGGCCGGCACAGAGCCGGCCGGCTCGCTGCTGTCCGGCTCCTGCCAGTCAGCCTCCGTGATCCCGGGCGTCCCCCCGGACGCCCCCCCAGACGTCGTTGCCGTCATCGGCTCCGACGTCAGCTCAGACGCCCCCCCGGGCGTTACCTCCGTGTCACGGGACGCAGGTGCTGTCCCGCTGGTACTCCCCATCTGTTGCGTCATGTCACACTCCGGGTTCGCGGCTCGTCTTGCGACGCACCTTCACACTAGAAAGATTGCGATACGGGATCGTTACGGCCGTCAAGTCTTTTGGCGTGTTTTTTTACGCGCTTGCGTTACGGTGAGCCCGTGGGAGCATCCTGATGACCGAGTTGCGGCTAGCGTTGCTCGGGCCGCCGGTCGTGCTGCGCGACGGTCTCCCGGTCACGTTCGACACCAGAAAGGCCGTCGCGCTGCTGGCGCTGCTCGCCGTGACCGGCCGCGAGCACAGCCGCGAGCAGCTCGCCGACCTGCTGTGGCCGGAGGCCGACAGCGCCAAGGGCCGGGCCTCGCTGCGGCGCACCCTGTCGGTCACCGCAGCCGCCATGGGCGCGGGCCTGACCATCAGCCGGGCCGCGGTGACCCTCGAGCTCGCCGCGGTCGAGGTGGACGTGCGCGAGTTCGAGGCGCTGATCGCTAGGGCGGACGCCGAGTCCCTGGAGCGGGCGGTCCAGCTGTACCGGGATGACTTCCTGTCGGGTTTCGTCCTGCGCAGCTGCCCGGACTTCGAGGAGTGGCAGTCGTCGGTGGCCGAGGGACTGCGGCAGGCGCTGGCCCGCGGGCTGCAGCGGCTGGTCGCGGCGTGCATCGCGGAGGGCGATCTGGAGCGCGCCACCGGGCACGCCCGGCGCTGGCTGCAGCTCGATCCGCTGCACGAGCCCGCCCATCAGGCGATCATCAGGCTGCACGGCTGGGCCGGCCAGCGTTCGGCGGCGATGCGGCAGTACCGGTCGCTGGTCCGGGTGCTGGACCGGGACCTGGCCGTTCGGCCGCTGCCCGAGACGACCCGGCTGTACGACGACGTGCGGGCCGGGCGGCTGGAGCCGCCGCCGGCGCCTTCGGTGGTCCGGGCCGCGGACTCGCCCGCCACCGCGACCTCAGCGACCTCAGCGGCCTCAACGACCTCAGCCACCGCAGCGGGTGAGGAGGCTACGGCGGCTCCCGAGGTTGCTGGCGCAGCCGGGATCTGGCCGCTGGTCGGCCGGGAGGCCGAACTGGCCACGCTCCGCGCGGCCTGGCAGGCGACCGGCACGGCGGGCCGGGTGGTGGCGATCGCCGGGCAGGCCGGCAGCGGGAAAACGCGGCTGATCACCGAGTTCCGGACCGAGGCGACGCAGCCGCCGGGGGCGGCCGTGGTGCTGGCCGCCCGCTGCCATGACGGCGAGACCACGCTGCCGTTCGTGCTGGCCGCGGACCTGCTGCGGACCGCGCTCGCGGTGCGGCCCGATCTGCCCGACGTGCTCCCGGCGCAGACGGCCGCGATGGCCGGGCGCCTGGTGCCGGCCCTGGCCGCGGCCCACCCGGACTCGGTCGCTCCCGCGCTGGACAGCCCGGTGGCCGTGACCCGGCTGTACGCGGCGATCGCCGACACGCTGCGGGCCGCGACCCAGGGCGGGGGCGCTGCTCCGGGCGCCGCCGGTTCCGGGGCCACCGGTTCCGGGGCCGGCGCCGGCGGGGCGGCCGGGGTGGTCGTGGTGGAGGACGTGCAGTGGGCGGACAGCTCGTCGCTCGGGCTGCTCGCCTACCTGATGCGGCGGCTGGCCGACTGGCCGCTGCTGCTGGTGCTGAGCTGGCAGGCCGAGCAGGCCGGGCGGCTGCGGGTGCTGCGCACCGCGCTCAGCGAGGCCGAGGACCAGTCGATGGGCGAGATGATCGAGCCGGGACTGCTCGGGCCGGAGGCGATCGGCGTGCTGCTGGACCTGGACGGGATGCCGCAGGTCGAGGTGGACCGCCTGATGGCCGAGACGCGCGGGCTGCCCATGCTGGTCCGCGAGTACATCGAGGCGCTGCGGTCGGCCGAGGACTCCGCCGAGCCGGGCGCCCAGGGGCTCGAGCAGGCCGACTGGTGGCCGCCCGCCAGCGTCCGGGACCTGCTGCGGGCCCGGCTGCAGGCGGTCAGCGAGCCGACCCGGCAGATGCTGACCGCGGCCGCGGTGCTCGGCAGCGACAATGACGCGGACCTGCTGCGCGCGGTCAGCGGGCGAGGCGAGGACGAGATCGTCGAGGCGATCGACGAGGCGCTGGCCCGGTCGCTGCTGACCGAGATCCCCCCGCCCGCCGCGGGCGCGGCGCCCTCCTACGGGTTCCCGTACGAGGCGCTGCGCCGGACCGCCTACGAGTCGGCCACGCTGGCCCGGCGCCGGCTGCTGCACGGCCGGGCGGCGGACATCTTGACCCGGCGGTACGAGCGGGACCCGGCCACCACCCGGGCCGCGACGGTGGCCGACCACCTGCAGCTGGCGGGCCGGGACGCCGAGGCCGCGCAGTGGTGGTGGCGGGCCGCGCAGGTGGCCCGCGAGCTGTACGCGCACGCCGAGGCGTACGCGCACCTGGTCCGCGCCCTGGCGCTCGGCTACCCGCAGCTGCCCGGGCGGATCGCGCTGGGCGAGGTGCTGGTGGTGCTCGGCCGGTACCGGGAGGCGCTCGCCGAGTTCGAGACCGCGGCGGCGCTGGCCGGGGCGGGCGTCAGCGAAGAGACGGGCGACGAGGCAGGCAGCGACGAGGCTGGCGCCTCGGCCAGCGACCGGGCCGTGCAGGCCAGCATCGAGCACAAGCTGGCCGACGTGCACCACCGGCTGGGCGACTGGGACCTGGCCGAGGCGCACCTGGCCGTGGTCACCGAGCTGGTTGCGTCCGCCGAGCCGGGCCGCCTGGCCCGGGCCGAGGCCGACCGGGCCGTGGTCGCCTACCGGCGGGGCGACGCCGAGCAGGCTGCGGCGTTCGGCCGGGCCGCGCTGTCCTGCGCCCGGGCCGCCGCCGACCGCGGCGCGACCGCGCAGGCGCTCAACGTCTTGGGCATGCTGGCCGCGCGGACCGGGGACACCGCCGCGGCCGAGACCTACCTGCGGGACAGCCTGGCCGAGGCGCGTCAGCTGCCCGAACTCGGCGCCGCGGTGGCCGCGCTGAACAACCTGGCCCGGTTGCTGGCCGAGACGAGCCGGAACCGCGAGGCGCTCCAGGTCGCGGCCGAGGCGCTCGAGCTCGGCAGCGAGCTCGGCGACCAGCACCGGGTGGCGGCCCTGCACACGAACATGGCCGACCTACTGCACGCCGACGGCCAGGGCGACGCCGCCATAACCCACCTGAAGGAGGCGGCCCGGCGGTTCGCCTCGGTCGACGTGGGCGACGCGCCGCGGCCGGAGATCTGGACACTCGTGGAGTGGTAGCGGACGTTTACCGCATCCGGTAGCGCGGACCCGGCGCTGAGGCCTGGGCGCGGCACCGGGCCGGAACTCGGCCGAGGCACCATCTCGTGGAAGGACCAGACGCCCAGCCCGAACAGCGACGACGACCACGCAGGCCGAGACTCCTGCGGCTAGCGACGCCGGGCGCGGCACACGGGCGACCAGCCACGCCCCGAGCAGCGCGATGGCGCCGAGGGCCGGGACGTAGAACCGGACCGCCGCCAACGTGGTCAGGCTCGGCTGGGTGGTCCAGGTGTAGGCGGCGTAAAGCCCCCACCCGCCGAACCACGACGCGGCCAGGGCGAGGGCGACGGCGAAGTCGCGGCGCGCGAGGCGGCCCGGCTCGTCCGCGTCCCGGCTGAGCCGCACGCGGCGCCCGGTGATCCAGGCCAGCCCGGCCAGCCCGAGGACCAGCATGGGCATGGCCTGGATCAGGTGCGCGGGCATGGACCGCAGGTTGGCCGGGACCGCGCCGAGGTCGAAGGTTACTTCGCCAGGCGGGTAGCCCGGATCGGAGCGGACCGCCGTAGACCAGGTCGTCGAAGAGTGGCCACGCCCGCGCCGAACGCCGCGACCGAGCCGAGCCACCAGCCCAGAGCCCCGGCTGGCACGCTCGCGGCTCGCCGCCACCGGACGGCCAGAACGGCCGCGACGGCGCAGCCCAGCACGACGAGGTCCGTGTAGCGGACGAACACCGCAGCCTCCAGGGCCAGGAATCCGAGCAGCCCGGTCCCGGTGCGCCAGCGCGCGATGGCCTCGTCGGCCAGCAGGGCCCACAGCAGGGCCCCGGTGCCCGCGGCGATCAGCGAGGCGTCGGTGAAGGTCGGCATGTAGTCGCGCCACGCGAAGATCAACGCCGCCCCCGACGAGCAGAACAAGCCGACGGCCGCGGCGCCGCCGATGTCGCCCGAGCCAGCGCCGGGCGCCGGCGAACAGGCCCAGGCAGCCCAGCGCGCCGTAGAACAGGGGGGCCAGCCGGATGAGGCCGAGCCACTGGAACGGCGCGGCCAGGAACGGGTAGCCGGGATCCTTCTCGCTGATCCAGCGTCCGCCGGGCAGCTGGACCCACTGGATGAGGGCCGGCGGGCCGCCGCTGGGGCCGCCGGCCAACCGCCGGTCGGGACTGACCTGAGCGAACTGGGCGCCCAGCGCGTGCACCTGGGCCGTGGACAGGGTCAGCCAGTGCCCCTGGGTGGCGGCGATGATCGAGGCCTGGTACGCGTGATCATCGGGCTCCACGAGCTGGGGCGCGGTGCTCAGCGCGACGATGCAGAGCGCGGCGAACGCGGCGGCCGCCGCCGCCAGCCAGCGCCATGGGCGCCCGGCACCCTCGGCTGCGGCAGAGCGGCGCGGCGGGCGGTCGACGATCACGGCGAGGTCCCTTACCGAAGGCGGCGGTTGCTCCCGTCCTACGGCAGCGAGGGTTTCGGGACGGTATCGGCGGACGACAGATACCGTGAAATCGCCTGGATGCCCACGGCGGAAGGGGACGACCATGCGGGTGCTGGTAATCGAGGACGACCAGGAGATGGCCAGCACCGTGGCGGCCGGCCTGCGGCACGCCGAGATGGCCGTCGACGTCGCACTGGATGGCCCGGGCGGGCTGGAGCGGGCCCTGGTCAGCGACTACGACGTCATCGTGCTGGACCGGGATCTGCCCGGGCTGCACGGCGATGACGTGTGCGCGCGGCTCGTCGCGACCGGGTGCCGCAGCCGGATCCTGATGCTCACCGCCGCGGCCGCGACCGAAGACCTGGTGGACGGGCTGGGCCTGGGCGCCGATGACTACCTGCCCAAGCCGTTCGACTTCCCGGTGCTCGTGGCCCGGATCGGCGCGCTGTTCCGCCGGGCCCAGCCGGCCATCCCGCCGGTCCTGCGCTGCGGCGACGTGGTGGTGGACACCGCGCGGCGCCTGGCCTGGCGAGCAGGCCGGCCGCTCGACCTGGCGCCGAAGGAGTTCGGCGTGCTGGAGTTGCTGCTGGCCGCCGGAGGCCGGACCGTCTCGGCGGAAGAGCTGCTGGAGCGGGCGTGGGACGAGAACGCGGACCCGTTCACCGCCGCGGTGAAGATCACGGTCAGCCGGCTACGGGCCAAGCTCGGTGAGCCGCCGCTCATCGACACGCTGCCCAGGTCCGGATACCGCATCGGGGGGCAGCGATGAGCCCCGGCTACGCGCTCACGATGGCGCTGCGGGTCAGGCGGCCGCGCCGGACCGTGCGGCTGCGCCTGACCCTGTGGTACGGCGGGCTGTTCCTGGTCTCCGGGGCCGCCCTCCTGGCCGTCACCTACGTCCTGGTCGTCCGGGCCTTCGTCGGCCCGACCGCCGGCAACGCCCTGTGCCAGGCCCCGGGGGCGGATGCCATGCGATGGGCGCGCAGCAGGCGCAGACCATGGCCCTGGCGGAGAACGGCCCCGTCCTGCACGAGCTCCTGACCCGGTCAGAGATGGCGCTGGCCCTCATGGCGGTGCTCTCGGTCGCGCTGGGCTGGCTGGTGGCCGGGCGGGCGCTGCGGCCGGTGCGCACCATCACCGCAGCCGCCCGGCAGATCTCGGTGACGAGCCTGAGCGACCGCCTGGCCCTGCGCGGCCCGGACGACGAGCTCAAGGAACTCGGCGACACCTTCGACGGGCTGCTCGCGCGGCTGGAAGCATCGTTCCGGGCCCAGCGCCAGTTCATTGCCAACGCCTCGCACGAACTGCGCACCCCGCTGGCCCGGCAGCGGGTCATCAGCCAGGTCGCCCTGGCCGATCCGGGCGCCACCGTGGAATCGCTGCGCACCGCGCACGAGCGGGTCCTGGCCGCCGGGGCCGAGCAGCAGCATCTCATCGACGCGCTGCTGACCCTGGCCAGGGGACAGGCCGGCCTGCCTGAGCGGGAGCCCTTTGACCTGGCCGCGGTGACCGGCCCCGTCATCGCGTCCCGCCAGGCCGAGGCGGCCGAGCGGAACCTGACGCTGCACGCCGCGCTCGGCGCGGCTCCGGCGGCGGGCAGCCCGCGCCTGGCCGAACGCCTGGTCGCGAACCTGCTCGACAATGCGCTACGCCACAACGTGCCCGGCGGCCGGGTCGAGGTCAGCACCGGGACCCGGGACGGCCGCGCCGTCGTTTCGGTGGCCAACACCGGCCCCACAGTCCCGCCGGCCGCGGTCGAGCGCCTCTTCCAGCCGTTCCAGCGGCTGGCCGCGGAGCGCGTGAGCCAAGGCGAAGGCTTCGGCCTGGGGCTGTCGATCGTGCACGCCATCGCCGAGACGCACGGCGCCAGCATCGCCGCCGGCCCGCAACCGGAGGGCGGGCTGGCGATCGAGGTCGCGTTCCCTCGTGATACCGGCCGGTTATGTCGCGCGGCCGGTGACCCGCACCGAGATGTGCGTGGGCTCGAAGGCCTGATCGACGGTGGCGGCCAGTTCCTCCTGGATGGACGCGAGGTCGACCGAGCCGCGGAGCCGGCCCGCGAAAGCGGCCACGGTGGCTTCGGCGTCGTAGTGGGCGCGGTTGAAGCGCCGGTCGACGATCCGCTGGACGCGCCTGCGCAGCGGGTTGAACAGCGCGGCCGCGGCCAGCGTGGAGGCCGCGACCGCCACCGGAGAGCTGAACCGCAAGACCTCGGTGGCCAGCAGCACCAGCCCGACGTACACCCCGACCAGCAGGCCAGTGACGATGGCGTAGGCCAGCGTGCGCGAGATGATCCGGTCGATCTCGTAGAGCCGGTACTTCAAGATCCCGATGCCGAGCGCGATCGGCAGCGCTGCGACGCCCGCGGCGAGCACGCCGCCGGCCACCGCGGCCAGGCCGGTGGCGTTGTCGGACTGGAACAGGCCCCATCCGAGGCAGACGATGAAGACCGCTGCCCCGCTGTACAGCCACTTGAGCTGCAGACGACGCTCGCCAGTGGACTTGCGGTACTTGGGGACCTGCACCGCGAGCCACACCACCCAGCTGATGAGCAGGGCAAAGAACCCGATGTTCTCGACGATCACCCACACCAGCCCGATGCCGACCGGATTCTCGATGGCGGCCGGGGTACCGTTGGTGTCCACGTGCACCGTGCGCCCGGCCGCGGCGACAGCCCAGGGCACGAACATGAGCGCGCCGAACAGCAGGCCCGCGGCGAACAGCGCCCCGCCGACCCGCCGCCAGCGCCCGGTGGGCAGGTGGCCGTCGGGGAACAGCCACAGGACGCCCGCGACCAGGACCAGGCCGGCCGCCCAGGTCGGCTGGAGCGCGATGGCGAGCCTGCCCAGAGGCAGGGTGCCGTGATGGAGCGGGTAGTCCAGGACCGAGTAGGCGACCGACCCCGCCTGGAGCGAGAACAGGACGCCGCAGCCGAGCAGCAGCCAGCCGAGCGGGTTGCCCGGCCTGCGTACCGCCACCAGCATGCCGACCGCCGTCGTCGGCAGCAATGCCGTCAGCCGCACTAGCTGAGGCGCTGCCTGATTCGCCGACGCGACCAGCACCAGGGCGGCGATGTTGAGGACAAAGGCCACGACGCCCAGGGCGACGGCCAGCCGGGCCGACAGCAGACGGCGGCCGAGACTCACGCGGCGTTCCTCCCCCACCATGTACGCCACGGTACCGGCCGACCGTTCCGGCATCGTTACGGTCAAAACCTTGATGCCGAACGGGCCGTGGTTCTCCGCTAAAGGGAGATGTTCAGGACTACGGTGACCGTGTAACCGCCGGGGTTGACGGTGAGCTGCTCGTTCAGCGAGATCAGGCTGGACGAGGTCACCGTGACGGTCGCGCTCGCGCCGGACGAGAGCGATCCTGACGCCGGTGAGATGGAAAGCCCGGCCGCGGCCGAGATCGAGTAACTGACCGGGCCGCCCTTGGCGGTGAGCGTGAACGTCCCCACCCCGTGGCCGTTGACCGCGACCAGCACCAGCCTGCTCAGCGACACGGTCAGGGTGCCCTGGACCACAGGCGCCGAGGACGAGGCGGGGGCCGAGGAAGAGGACGACGAGGCCGGAGCCGAGGAGGTGGACCCGGACGACGACGAACCCGACCCGGAGGTCGCGGAGCCCGACGTTCCCGGCGCCGCGTGTGAGCCCGGGCCCGTGGCCAGCACCGCCGGCGCGGTCGAGCCGCCCGGACTGGCCGACGGGGCCAGCCCGCTTCCCCCGGCGCCGGGCGAACTGCCCGGGCCCCGGGAGGGAGCGCCGCGGGAGTTGGCCACCACGCCGGGGCCCGCACTGCCGCGGGCTCCGGCCCCGGGCGCGTGGGACTGCGGCGCCCCGCCGCCGAGGACCAGCACCGCGCCGACCCCGGCCGCCGCCGCCGCGGTAGCCGCGCTGGCCGCCAGGGCGTGGGAATGCCGCAGGACCCGGTGCCAGCCGGACACCCCGGGCGGGAGGCTCGGCTTGGGGAAGCCTGACGGGCCGAACTGGCCGGCGCGGGCCGCCACGCTCGCGCGGCGCGCCAGCCCGGCAGAGGAGAGGTCTGCGCACATCTTGAGCACGTGCTCGCGGAACCCGGGCATCAGCGCGACCAGCGGGAGCGCGCCGGCGAACAAAGCCGGGCTCAGCTCACGGCGCTTGAGCTCGCCGCAGGTCTCGCACTGGTCTATGTGCCGGCTGACCCGCTTGCGCACCAGGACGGTCAGCTGCCCGTCCCACCCGGCCAGCAAAGCGTCGAGTGCGGCGCAGGCCTCCCGGCCGGTCCGCGCGACCAGCAGCGCGCCGAGGGATCGCTCCAGCTGGCTGCGGGCCCGGGAGACCAGCGCGTGCGCGTGGTTGCGGGACACCCCGAGCGCGTCGGCCAGTTCGTCGGCCTCCAGGCCCTGCACCAGGCTGAGCTCGATGACATCGCGCTCGCTGGGGTTCAGCCCCGCGATCGCGTCCCGGACGAACTGTTGCACCTCCGCCTGCTCGATGGCGCTGGCGACGTCCACCGCTTCGGCTGTGCCTGCTTGGCCGCCTGTGGCGGCGGGCATGTCCCCCGCCTCGTCGAGTGCGGACGTGACCTCACCCGCTCGCAGCCTGCGGTAGCACTCGTTCCGCGCGACCGCGTACAGCCAGGACCGGAGCTTGCCCGGGTCACGAAGGCCGCCGAGCTTGGCGGTGGCGATAAGGAATGTGTCCTGCACCGCGTCGGCGGCGTCCGCGGGCTCTCGCAACAGGGACCGGCAGTAGGAGTACAGCGGCAGCGCGTACCTGTCGTACGCCTCGCTGATCCCTTCCGGGTCGCCCGCCACGACGGCGGCGACCACCTCCCGGTCCTGCATGGGCATCACCGTAGTTCGCTTACCGCCTATCGGTCAGCGCAAACGGCATAACAGCCTTTGTCGGATCCGGGGTAGCGCGGCTAGGCCTGCGGCTGGCGCGGCGGTGGCGGGGACGTCAACCAGGACCGGCTAGGCCGGCGAGCCGCGAGGTCCGGTGACGCCGGTCCTGGCTGGGTCCTCCCCACGAGACCACGCTAGGTGCAGAACGTTCCGAGAACGTTACCGCTGGAACGCCGCCGACGGAGGGGGTGGAGACGCTAGCTCCACCCGGCCCAGTCGGCGATGAGGGTGACCAGCGGGGTCAGGCGCGCAATGGCCGCGGCGGCCGAGGTGTCCTGGCGGTAGGAGGACCGGCCCAGGTCGTCGCGGGCGGCACGGACGGCCATGGCGGGGCCGAACCAGCTGTACTTGGCGGCGCCGCAGGCATGGATGGCGGTGCGGACCGCATCGTCCGAGCCGGTCCAGCCGCCCTCGCGCAGGCCAGTCAGGTAGCCGTCGACGACGGTCTCGGCCACTTCGGGCAGCAGGGCCACGTCCATCAGGCCGTCGGTGAAGCAGTCCACGACCAGGTTGGCGATGTCCTCGCCGACCGCGCCCTCCCCGGTGAAGGCCCAGTCCAGCAGGACCGAGGTCCCGGCGTCGTCGGTCAGGTTGGCGGGCCAGACGTCCAGATGACACAGGGTGTGCTGGCCGGCCTCGGCGACGGCCAGCACCCGGTCCCGGCTGGTCCACAGCTCGCGGAGGCGGGTCCGGACCGGCTCGGGCCAGGGCGCCAGGTTCGGGTGATCCCAGACGGCGGGCTCGATCGGGCCGAGCCAGTTGGGCGCCTGGGCCAAGTACTGGGCGAGCCACCGGCGGGACAGCCATCCGATCGGAGGGACGCGGCCGGCCCAGCGGGCCTGCGTGGCACCGAGTTCGCGGGCGAAGCGGGCCAGCCGCGGCACGGGCCAGTCGAAGCCGCCGGTGCCGGGCACGTCGGCCAGCCAGAGCTCGACGTCGCCGCCGGGCCGGATGCTGGTCTCCAGCAGGGCCGGCGCGGTGATCCCGGCGTCGGCGTAGGCGGTGCCGGCCAGGCCGGTTTCGTAGGCGAACGTCTCGCGTCGCCAGTAGTTCCAGTGGGTCGGCTCGTCGCTGGTCGGGAACCCCTTGGCCGGGTCCGTTCCGGCCGGGTGGCGGGCGACCTTGAGGATCGCGGTGCCATCAGGTCCGCGGACCCGCCAGATCCCGCCGGTGGCGGCGTTGGCCTGCCCGTGGCGCAGCGGTTCGGCGGCCAGCACCGCTCCGCCGATGGCCGGGGGCACGCTGACCGGGCTGATGTCCCCGACGTTAAGCGGCACCCGCTCACCGTAACGGAGAGCGGGCGCCGGGAGAATTCAATATCGGGGGGCAGCTAGTGCGCCAGCACCTTGTTCGGGTCGTGGAGGACCACCGTGCCGGCCACCAGGTCGTGCAGCGTCTTGCGGTCAGGCCTGGTCAGCATCAAGATCAACGAGATCAGCAAGGTGATGATGGACAGTATGTCCTCGAGGATGCGGCCGACGATCTCGCGCAGGGCCATCCACCAGAAGCCCGCGACGCGGTTGGTCTCCGGGCGGAAGCAGCGCATCCCCAGCACCTGGAGGGCCGGGGTCTGGCCGTTGCCCCAGACGATCAGGCCCCAGACGACATAGCCGATGCCCAGCGTGATGATCAGGAGCGGGATGGCCAGGAAGAAGGCGCCGATCCGGCGGCCGGGGTTGGCCAGGACAGTGCCTTGGGGCAGCATCAGGCCGGACTCCTGGTCCAGGTACATCCCGGCCGGGACGGGTTGGCCGCCAGGCTGGCCGTAGCCGTAGCCGGCCGGTATCGGGGGAGCCTGGGGAAAGCCCGGCGGCGGCTGCTGGCCGTACGGCTGCTCCTGGCCGTACGGCTGCTGGCCGTACTGCTGCTGCTGGCCATACTGCTGGTTCTGCCACGGCGGAGGGTTGATCTGCGGATTGACCTGCGTCGGCGCCGACTGAGGGTAGGGCTGTACTGGCGGCGGCTGCACATTATCCTGTTCGCCGCCCGGGCCGGGATAGTCGCTCATGGCAACCCTCACTTTCTGCGCGGTCGGCTGCCAGCCGGACTCTATGCCAGGACCGTGGTCATCTCGTATGCGCGCCCGCGATTGTACGCGAACCGTTATCGACCCGTAAACGGAATTGCGCGGGATAAATCGATTCGTGACTAACGGGAGATAACAGCTTCAACGCGGCGTAAAGCTCGCTCTGCTCGTTGTCGGCTGGGCCGTTGTACCAGGCGGCACTGCCCCCCGGCCGCCCCGGAGCCGCCGGGGGAGAGGTGGTCGCTGGCGGTATTTCCTATTTCCCAGATGCCCACCGGCAGCTTGGGGGCTCCGGTGCAAAAAATGTGTCCGGATGCGGGAAACCACGGACCGTTCGGCATAAAAACGGGGATTACGGACGTAAACGTCGGTAACGGTGGTCATCTCGTATCAGATGCCCGCCTAGACAACCGTGCGCTGGGGTGGCCGGGCGTCGGCTACGGCAGCGGCCGCGGCCCCGGAGGGGGCGGGGAGGCCGAGCGACAGGCAGGTGAACGCGGCCGCGAGACCGTGCCACAGCGGTGCTCGCCAGAGCATCGTGTGCTCGCCGGTGCGTACCTCAATCTCCGTGACGCTGGTCAGCGCGCGGGCCCGTTCGGCATAGGCCCAGGTGTCTGCCGGACTGGTGACGGCGTCCGCGGTCCCGTGCGCGAGCAGGATGCGGCGTCCGGCGAGCTGGTCGACCGGCTCGCCGGGCGGTAGCCAGGGCGCCAGGCCCGCAGCCGCCGTCACCGACGGATGCCCGGCCGCGCGCAGCGCGGCGCGCGCTCCCATCGAGTGACCGACCAGGACGACCGGGACCGGCCCGAACTCGCCGCGCAGGTCATCCAGGAGCCGGGTCAGGTCGCGTACCGGTGAGGCGTTCGCGTCGTTCCAGCCGCGGACCTCGAACCGAGGCCGACGTACTACCACTCCCCTGACCGCGCACCGCGTGCCGGATGGCGGCGACCAGCGGGATCATGCGCAGCACGGCCAGCTGATACGCGGTGGTGGGTTCGGTGCTTACCGACTGGCCGCCGTGCGCGACGACCACCACGCCCCTCACTGAGGTCACGACGCACCTTACACTTGGCCGCGCCGGAGAGGAGCGGGCGGATGGCCGAATCGGAGATCGTGCGTGCGCGGCGGCCGCGTGATCGATCCGGAGTCCGGGTTCGACGCCGTCGCCGACGTGGCCATCGGAGCGGGCCGGGTCACCGCAGATCGGTACCGGCCTGCCCGCTTCGCCCGCCGAGGTGGACGCCGCGGGTCTGGTGGTGACGGCGGGGTTCGTCGACCTGCACAGCCACGTCAACGACCTGGCCGGACTGCGCCTGCAGGCGCTGGACGGGGTCACGACCGCGCTGGAGCTGGAGGCGGGGGCCAGCCCGGTGGCGGCCGCCTACCGGGCGGTCGCAGCCGAGGGGCGGCCGATCAACTACGGCTTCGCCGCGTCCTGGGCACAGGCCCGGATGACCGAGGTCGCCGGGTTCGCGCCGGGCGGCACGCTGGCCCAGGTCCTGGGCCGCCTCGGACACCCCGGCTGGCAGCGCCCGGCCACGCCCGCGCAGCTCACCGCGCTGCTCTCCCGCCTGGCCGGCGACCTGGCCGACGGGGCGCTCGGCATCGGCCTGCTGCTCGGCTACGCGCCGGCCGTCGACCCGGCGGAGTACCTGCGGGTCGCCGAGCTGGCCGCGCAGGCGGGCGTGCCGACCTTCACGCACGCCCGGGACCTGATCGAGATGGTCCCCGACGCGGTCATCGACGGCGCCGAGGAGATCGTCCGGGTCGGCAGGCCAGACCGGCGCGCACATGCACTACTGCCACGTGAACAGCACCTCGCAGCGGCATATCGACCGGGTGCTCGGCCTGGTCGCGCGGGCCCAGGCGGCCGGGGCGCGGATCAGCACCGAGGCCTATCCCTACGGGTCGGGCATGACGGCGATCGGCGCCGCGTTCCTGGCGCCCGAGCGCCTCGCCGAGCGCGGGCTGGTGCCCTCGTCGCTGACCTACGCGCCGACCGGCGAACGGGTCGCGAGCGAGGCCCGGCTGCGCGAGCTGAGGCAGGCCGATCCGGGCGGGCTGGCCATCATCGAGCTGCTCAACGAGGACGACCCGGCCGACCGCGCGCTGCTGATGCGGTCGCTCACCTTCCCGGGCGCGGTGGTGGCCAGCGACGCCATGCCGCTGACCTGGAGCGGGCCGGCCGACCCGCTGGCCTGGCCCCCGGGCCCGACCGCGATGACGCACCCGCGGACCGCCGGGACGTTCGGCCGCGCGATGCGCCTGCTCACCCGCGGTGACCAGCCGCTGAGCCTGGCCCAGGCGCTGAGCAGGTGCAGCCTGGAGCCGGCCCGGCTGCTCGAAGAGCGCGTCCCGGCCATGCGCGGCAAGGGGCGGCTGCAGGCCGGGAGCCGACGGCGACCTGGTGGTCTTCGACCCGGTCACCCTCACGGACCGGGCCACCTACTCCGACAGCACGCGCCCGTCGGCGGGGATCCGGCACGTCCTGGTCAACGGCGCCTTCGTGGTCCGCGACGGTTCGATCGTGCCCGACGCCCGGCCCGGGCGGCCGGTGCGCGCCGAGCCGCGATGATCCTCGCTCGGCGACCCGCGCACGGCCGCTCACCAGGCGATCCGGCCATTCGAACATATCTTATTTCGAGAATTCGCCCTTCCAATTCTCTCGCTTCTATGTTCTAATACTGACATGGGAGTAACCGGCGAGGAGCAGGTCCGAGGGGCGCCGCCGACCCCGCGGCGGCCTCCGGAGGGTGCCGGGCGCTGCGCCCGGGCCGGCGCCCGGCCGGTGCCTGACCGCCCCGTCGGCAGGCGGCCCACCGGCCCTCAGGCCTGAGTACCCAGTTCAGGACACACTATGCAGAGGTGAGTACGACGAGCGCCGACTTCGAAAACTTTAGCGATGATGATGAGCTTTGGCTCTCTGATCTAGAAACTAGGGCCATAGACCTGGAGAATGAGCTGTCCGTCTGGCGCGAGACCCGTCAGCGCGCGCTCGGCGATCAGGACTACGCCGCCGAACCGGTCCCCAGCCCGCCGCACGAGTCGTTCCGGCGCGTCGCTGGCCCGCCAGAACGGGAACCGCAGGCCAGCCCGCGGGCAGCGGTCCACACGGCGGCCAGCCGGACCGCGGGCCGGAGCCAGCCGCGCGTCACGGGGCCGAAGCCAGCCGCGTGTCACGGGCCGGACCGGCTCCGACGACGAGCGCACCAGGGCGCTGATCGACCACGGGCGGCGCAGCGTGCGCCGCGGGCGGTTCGGCCGCACGCACAAGATCATGATCGGCTGGCGGTGCTGGCGGTCCGCGTCACGGTGCTGATCTTGGTGGTGTTCCGGTCCGGCGCGTCCTGGCCGGCGAGCGTGGCGCTGGTGCAGAACGAGATCAGCACGGCCTGCCAGAACCCCAACATCGTCTCCGAGCCCAACCAGGTCAACTTCGCCTGCGGGAAGGACACGAGCCAGATCCTGTGGGTGTTCTCGCTGATGACCAGCGGCGACAACCCGAACTTCAGCGACGCGAAGACCGGCCGGCAGGGCCTGGAGCCGATCTCCGCGACGCAGGGCGGCGAGGTGGCCTGGTCCCTGAACCTGCATCATCCGTACAACCCGAACAACGCGCTCGACAGCCTGCAGGTCGCGGCCCGGGCCATCAACAACATCATCGGCGGGGCGAGCCTGACCGGCAGCAACGGGAAGCCGACCGTGCAGCCCGGGCTGGAGAGCAATCCGGCCAACTGCGCCCGGTACACCGGGTCGGCCGCCGTTGTCACGCGCGCCGGGTACCCCGACATGTGCGCCACCGCGGTGACCAGCGCGAGCGGCCAGGCGGCCCTGGTGGCCGACGTTTACAAGCAGTGGTTCGTCGGATCGTCGCCCGCGTTCGCCCAGGACGCGAGCGTGCTGTACCAGAACGCCAACGACCCGGGTAACCCGCAGGTCCAGGCCATCCTCAAGACCCTGTTCGGGTCGGCGGCCTAGCCGCCGGCCAGGCCCGGGCGCGAGAGCCGAGAGCGGAAGGAGGTAGTCCGGTGCAGTCCTCCAGAAAGGCGCGGTGGCAGCAGGCCACCGCGCTGGTCAGCCTCAGTACGTGCGGCGCGATGACCGGATTCTCCTTCGCGCACGGTTCGGTCGCCGACCTGACCTCACCGAGCGGCATCCCGGTCAAGCTCATGGCCATGAACAAGCCGGCCACGTCGGCCGCGGCCAGCGACAGCGCCCTGCGGTCGGCGATCGTCAAGGCGGCCCGGTACTACCTGAGCCTCGCGCAGAACCGGTCGCCGTCGGCCATGGAGGCGCTGATCTGGCAGAACGACAGCACCGACGGCGTGGACCACGGCGAATCGTGTGCGGCGTTCGCCAGCCTCACGCTCGAGTCGGGTGCGCAGGCGACCGGCCAGCAAAGCTGGGTGACCGGCGGGTCCACCTATCCGTGGCCGGTGCACTCGTGGGTCGATTCCCGGGTCGACCCCAATCCCGAGTCGCTGGGCGTGATCTCCATCCTGCAGGACGCGCAGGCTCATCAGCGCTGGCATCCGATCGGGGACGGCTACACCCCGCAGCCCGGCGACTGGGTGATGTTCGACGGGCACGTCGAGGTGGTCACCAAGTACGCCGGCGGCGTCCTGTACACCATCGGCGGCGACTCGATGCCGAACCTGTCGGTCAACGCGCACCAGTACGACGGCCCGCTCGCGGCCCAGGGCGTGACCGGGTTCGTCAACAACGGCGTGCTGCTCAGCGCGGTCAGCCAGACGTCGGACGGCGCGCAGAACCAGTCCGCGGCGGAGACGTCCCGACGTTTGCGGCCCAGGGGCAGGCTGAGCAGGGACAGGCGGACGTCCCGGGCATCGTGTTTCCGGCGCTCAGCCTCGGCGGCACGGCGCTGTCCGGCGGTCAGGCGCAGTCCGGTGGGCAGGCGCAGTCCGGTGGGCAGGCGCAGTCCGGCGGTCAGGCGCAGTCGGGGGGTCAGGCGCAGTCGGGGTCGGCGCCGTCGGCGGGCGCGGATACGGCGCTGACCGCGACGGCGACCATCCCGGGAGCGGTGCCGGTCGCGGGCAGCGTGACCAGCTACTCCTCGGCCACGCCGAGCGTCAGGTACAGCCGGAGCCAGCCCGCGCCGAGTACCGCGTCGGCGCCGCATTCGTCGGCGCAGCAGGCCTTCATCGCCCAGGTCGCGCCGGGCGCACTGGCCGCGCAGCGGCAGTACGGCATCCCGGCGGCGGTCACGATCGCGCAGGCGATCGACGAGTCGGGCTGGGGCCAGAGCCTGCTCGCCACCCAGGACAACAACCTGTTCGGGATCAAGGGGACGGGCCCGGCGGGTTCGGTCCTGCGGCCCACGCAGGAGTACCAGAACGGCCAGGCGGTGACGGTGAACGCGCCGTTCCGGGTGTACAGCAGCATGGCGCAGAGCATCACCGATCACAGCCTGCTGCTGGCCACCGGATCGAGCTACAAGCAGGCCATGGCCGACCGCCGCTCCCCCGACGCGTTCGCCAACGACCTGACCGGCGTCTACGCCACCGATCCGAACTACGGCGCCAGCCTGATCACGATCATGCGGCAGTACAACCTGTACCGCTTCGACGCTGGGACGTCGGCGGCTCACGGGACGGCGGCGACTCACGGGACGTCGGCGGCTCACGGGACGTCGTTCGGGTCAGAGCGGTTCGGCGGGCACAGCGGCGCGGTAGCGCAGAGCGGTGCGGTGGGGCAGAGCGGCGGCGGGCGGCGCGGAGCGGCTCGGTGGGGCAGAGCGGGGCGGGGCAGAGCGGGGCGGCGGAGATTCCGGGCGCGGTGGAGGTGAACGTCTCTGGGCTGGGGTTGGCGCCGGCGCAGGCGTCCGGGTCGGGCGCGGCGGGGCACGGTACGTCGGGTTCGGCCACGGCGGCGCAGGGTCACTCGGCGGCACAGGGTCACTCGGCGGCACAGGGTCACTCGGCGGCACAGGGTCACTCGGCGGCACGGGGTCACTCGGCGGCACGGGTGCGGTACGGAGCGGGTGGCGGCGGCGCGGGGCGACGCAGGGCACGGTCGGTCAGGGCGGCGGCGGGTGGGGCCGGTCAGGGCGGGGCGGCGCAGGGTGCGGCCGGAAGCGGTGGGTCGGGAGCGGGCGGGGCGACAGCGGGTCAGGTGGGTCAGGACCCGTCGGGGCCGGACGCGGAGGGATCGGGCGGGGCGAGCATTCCCGGGCTCGATCACTACGCGGGCACGGCGGCGTCGGCTTCCTCGGCGGCCACGACGAGCGCGCACCTGGAGCCGACCGGTGGGCAGGCGCTGCGAGCCGGGCCGCGCAACCTGCACGTCAGCACCCGGCGGTACGTGACCCAGATGCCGCGGGTCGTGCTGACCGACTTCGTCACCACCGCGAAGATCCCGCTGCTGCGGGCCAAGCCCGTCTACCAGCAGGTCGCGGACGGCCATGGCGTCCGCTGGGAGCTGCTCGCGGCCTGCGACTGGATGCAGTGCCAGGCCCAGCCGGGCGTGTCGCCGGTGTACGGCGAGAACCTGGGCACCAAGAACCCCGACGGGACGGTGTACCGGACCAAGGCCGACGCGCTCGAGCAGTGCGCGGCCGACCTGATCGAGCTGGCGGCCGCGGTGTACGGCATCAACCTGAGGCAGCGGCGGCTGCTTTCGGTGCGGGACCTGGCCAACGTGTTCGCGGCGTTCCGGTGGGGCGGGCTGCTCAAGGCACACCGGATCTCGGCGATGGAGTTCCCGTACTCGGTGGAAGGCCTGACCGCCGCGCACATGAAGATGCGGTGGCCCGACATCGGCGACGACGCTCCGGACAAACCCGGCACGCGGTTCCGGATGTCGTTCGGGGCCGTGCCGGTCGTCCTGCGGCTCAACTATCCGGCGGTCGCGTGAGGGCCACGCGGCAGCACAGAAAGCAGGCCTCATGTTTCGCTTCTTGATTCTGCTGCTGGGCATGCTGACGACGAGGGCGGGGAGGCTGGAGACGGGCTCGTTCCGCGGTGCGGACGAGGACGAGTGGGAGGAGCCAGGCCCCTGGCTCGAGGGCCCCGGCTACGCCGCGGACGATACCTGGATCGTTGCTCGTGAGTCGCTGCCTCCGGCGCAGCGGCGGCGCGAGGCGGCCGGCCCGCGGCCGCGCCGCCGGACCAGATGCCGGGCAAACGACGGCGCTCTGGTCCCGCGCTGGGTCAAGTGGACCGCGGTCCTGGCGCTGGTAGGCCTGGTGTTCCGCAAGGCGATCGCGTTCGCGGTGGTCGCGACGCTGTCCGGGGCGCTGCACCTGATCGGGCTCAACGTCCATCTGCCGAACATCAAGCTCGCGTGGCCCTGGACGTCGATCGCGGCGGGGACGACCACCGATACCGATATCGGCCCGTGGGTGCTGCAGAAGATCGAGGGGATCTCGCGGCCTGCCCTGGGCACCGAGAACTTCAACTTTGTCTTCACCCACAAGGTCAGCAAGAGCATCGGCTTCTGGCCGTGCTGGTACTCCAGCACGTTCTACGCGGTGGGCCGGGCATCGGCGACCGTCGACCTGAACCCGGGGCCGGGCTGGTGGGCTCCGGCCTCGGGCCACTACCGGCTGACCACCCTGAGCCGGCCGGCGGGCGGCCAGGCGGGACGGGTCATGGTCACCGTCGTCCTGCCGCCGCCGCAGCTCCCCCAGTCGGTGCACGACATCACGGTCGACAACACCCTGTCCCACGTGATCAGCACCGATCACAGCTGGACGTACCCGGGCTTCGGCTGCGGCGCGCTGCTCAAGCCGCAGTTCGCGCCGACGGTGCTGTACGCCCAGGCGCAGAATCTCGCCTTCTACCAGGCGACCCATAATCCCCAGGTCACGCGGCCGCTGATCAGCGCGGCCGAAGAACGAGGCGGCGCAGATCATCCGGGACAACTTCGTCCAGCCGACGGTGAACGCCCTCGGCTACACGCTGGCCGGATTCACCTTGCGCTGGTCCGGCTCGTCGTAGGCGGGAGCACGAAGGTCGAGGCTGGTGCCGACGGAGTTCGGGATGAAGGCGGCGGGGAACCGGGCGGCGAGGGCGTGCTGAGCGCGCCAGCCGGTGCAGTGGGCCGGGACGATCACGCCGGGGTTCATTTCGGCCAGCTCGGCCACCACCCGCGGGATGAGCGGCTCGAACACGCGGTCCGGCCAGGTGGAAGCCGCCGATCAGGGCATAGAGCGGCTCACCACGGCAGAGCCGCTGGGCGTACCGGGCGATGTTGACCACGCCCGCATGGCCGCAGCCGGTAATCACCACCAGGCCCCGGCCGCTTGACGTTGACGATCAGCGCCTGGTCATCGAGGACCAGAGGGTCAGGCTCCCAGCGGCCGCCGAGCCAGGCCTGCTGCGGCGGGAAACCCGGCTCGTACCCGGTGGTCCGCGCGACCTCGCCGGTGATCAGCACGGACCGGCCGAACAGGAAGCTCGGCTGCTGCTCCTCGATGATGTCGAAGCCCGCCTCTTCCAGCGCGCGACGGCTGGTGGTGGGAATCTCCATCGGATCCCGGCCGGGCAGGACCAGGCGGCGCCGCCGCCAGAAGTGGGGGTGGATCAGCACCGGCATGTTCACCTGGCCCAGCGAGCGGACCAGCCCGTCGAGCCCGGCCGTGTGGTCGAAGTGGCCGTGGCTGCACACCACGGCCTCGATGCTGCCCGGATCAATGTCCAGGTGATGCATGTTCCGCATGATGCCGTCGGGGCTGGTGCCGGTGTCGAACAGGAAGCGGTGCTCGGCGCCGCCCTTGGCCACCGTGACCAGGACGGAGAAGCCGTGCTCGGCGATCAGCGGGCTCGGAACCAGGCCGTCAACCATCGTCGTCGACGGGCGGCGCGGACCGGCGCCCAGGGCGATCCGGTGCGCCGGGCCCAGGTCCGGCAGCAGCATGTCGGTGACGTTGTCCATCAGCGTGGTCACCACCACCGAGTCGACCGGCTCCAGGTCGATCTCGATGGCCGGCGCCACGTCGTGCAGGACGGGTGCGGGTAGCCTGGCCGGGCTGTCGTCGGTGCACACGGGGCGGGCCGCTAGGGGGCGTCGGGCGAGGTGGACGGGATGGCGTCGGCCGCTGCGCTGGCGGGCGCGGGGCCGGCCAGGTCGGGCGGCGGCGCGGGCCGGGTGGTGGCGGCGATTTCCAGGGCCTTGTCCACGTACACCCGGTAGCCGAGGTCGGCGCGGTACCCGTGCACCTCGGGCGTGTCCAGGCTGCGCATGAAGGCCAGCTGACGCACCCTATAGAAGGCCGGCATGCCGGGAAAGGCCCAGAACCGTCTCGATCTGCGCGGTGCGTTTGGGGGCCACTCTCGCCGGTCGCGCGAGCCCGGCTACGATTGCGCCGTCGTCCAAGGTGAGAAGGTCGGGATGAGCGAGGCAGGGGCTGGGGACTCGACGGAATTCGCCGAGCGGATGCTCCGCACGATGAACGAGGCCGCGCTGGCCTTGATGGTGAGCGTGGGCCACCGCACCGGACTGTTTGATGTCATGGCAGCGATGCCCGCGGCTACGAGCGCCGAGATCGCGTCGCGCGCCTCGCTCGACGAGCGGTACGTCCGGGAGTGGCTGGCGGTGATGACCACCGGCCGGATCGTCGAGCATGATGGCGCGGCAGGATCCTATTGGCTGCCCGTCGATCACGCAGCCTGGCTCACCCGGGCAGCCGGTATGAGGAATCTTGCCACCGGGATGCAGTACGTCGGGCTGATGGCGCTGGTGGAAGATCAGATCGTGGACTGTTTCCGCCACGGCGGCGGGGTCTCGTACTCGGCGTTCCCGAGGTTCCAGGCGGTCATGGCCGAGGACAGTGGCGCCGTTCACGACGCCACCTTGATCGACATGACGCTGCCGTTGGTACCCGGGCTGATCGACAGGCTCAGGCAGGGCATCGACGTCGCCGATGTCGGGTGCGGCTCTGGCCATGCCATCAACCTGATGGCCGAGGCCTTCCCGCGTTCGCAGTTCGCCGGCTTCGACTTTTCCGACGCCGGGATCGCCGCGGCCCGGCTGGAGGCCGAACGCAAAGGCCTTGCGAACGCGCGCTTCGAGAAACGCGACGCCGCCCGGCTCGGCGAGATCGGCCAGTTCGACTTCGTTACCACCTTCGACGCGGTGCACGACCAGGCCCGGCCGGACCTGGTGCTCGCCGGGATCGCCGGGGCACTGCGCCCCGGTGGGGTCTACCTCTGCGTCGACACCTCCGCCTCCAGCAAACTCGCGGAGAACCTCGACCACCCGCTCGGGCCGTTCCTGTACACCGTGTCGTGCATGCACTGCATGACCGTTTCCCTGGCCGACGGCGGAATGGGCCTTGGCACCATGTGGGGAGAGCAGACAGCACGGAAGATGCTCGTGGAGGCGGGCTTCACTTCAATCGAGGCCGCGCGCCTCGACGGCGATATCGTCAATACCTACATCATCGCCAGCAAGGGCTGAGTCGGCCCGCGAACCGGCGCACCACGCTCATCGCAGCGGATGTATCCCAGCTCGCGTGGTACAGCAGCCGCTGCGTTTCCACCCGGACGCCCCGGCCACCCGGCGTCAGTTGCGGCTGGCCAGGCTGGTCATCGCCGACATCGGGTCGTAGCATAAGGGAATCAGAGACCATGCTGGTCTGGAGCCGGATATCAATGCGGAGGCCAGATGAACCAGCAGGCGCCGGACCTGCCTAGGTCCGTCCGGATCATCGGTCGGTACCGGGGTCTGATCGGCTTCGCGGCCCTCCTGGGCGCGCTGGTCGGAATCGTCTTCGCCGCGCTCAACCCGCCGACGTCCTCCAGCCAGGCGCTGCTGGTGTTTACGGCGCCGACGTGCCCGGCCGCCGGGGCCATCTGCGGCGGCCCCACGTTCTCGCCGGGTTACTTCGACGCCATGCTGCTCAAGCAGTTTCCGAGCGGAGTCCAGGTCAAACCGGTGGCGGGCGATGTCGTGTCGATCAGCGTCGCCGCCGGGACCGCCGCCCGGGCCGAGGCCATAGGCGACGCGGTCGCGCACAGCTATATCGCCGATGTCGGTTCTGTGAGCTATATGGGCGAGTACGCGTCAGTGCGGATCCTCCAGCCAGCGACCAGCGCAACCGTGACGACGCCGTTCAAGCAGGTCGCTGGCGACGCGCTGTTCGGCGCGGTCCTCGGCGCGCTGCTCGGAATCATCGCGGCGCTGGCTGGCAGCCAGACGATCATTGACTCGCCGGCCCTTCCCCGGGAACTCGACGTCGGCGCGGGTGATCGGGGAGCAGGCCAGCCGACTAGGTACGCGACAAATGGTCTCACGCTTCGGCAACTGGCCAGGGAATACGCCCAGCGGACGGCCGCTCCCGACAGCCCGCTCGACGGCTGAGCTAGCCCGCCAGGGCGACCGCGGCGTTGAGGACGTCCAGGGCCGAGCTCTGCCGGGCGGCGTCGGCCAGATCGAAGGGGCCGGTCCAGCGCAGGCCGAACTGGTGGCTCGCGTTCGTGTTGTTGTCCCACACCGAGCGGGCGTTGGCCAGGATGAACGTCCGGTAGGCCGGCTGGCGGCTCTGCAGCCAGAACTCGTACAGGTAGCGGATGAAGATGCCCTTGAACTGCGCCTGGTCCCCGTTGCAGCCGCCCGGGTCCCGTTCGCACGGCTCGATGAGGATGCCCGGAGGATGAGCCGAGGCCGGGGTGACCAGCTTGTCTAGCACGGCGTTGGCGATGACCTCCCCCTGCTGCAGGTAGGCGCGATCGCCGGTGATCTCGAACATGGCGGCCAGCCCGCCCAGGACCACGCCCTGGTTGTAGCTCCAGGTGGTGCCGCCGTTGTTGGCACACGCCGAGGTGAGCCCGTCGTTGACCAGGCCGCTGAGGACCGATGAGACCGCTGGCATGGAACCACTCCCACTCCCGCTGGGCCCAGCTCAGGTAGGTGCTGTCGCCCGGCGTGCGCTGATGGAGCAGGGCCGCGAGGGTCAAGAACAGCTCGTTGGTGATGGCGTTCTTGTAGTTCCTGGACGTGTTCCACCACAGGCCGCCACGGCAGGTGTCGTCCCAGGCCCCGGTGTTGTGGGTGAAGATGGTCCGAGCCGCGTCCAGATAGCGGCTGTCCCGCGTCATGTCGAAGGCCGCGACCCAGGCCAGCGCCCACCACGCGTTGTCGTCGTAGTAGTCGTTGATGAAGCCGGCGTGCTGGCGCTGGGCGGCCGCGAACGTCGCGGCCAGGCAGCCGTCATGGGAGCTGTCCCCGGTCAGCTTGCTGTACCCGATCACCGCCGTCAGCGCGTTGGCCGCGTTCCACCAGCCGGTGCTCGTCCACAGGCCGGTCGACTGGTCGTACCACCGCTGCAGCGTGGCTGCTCCGGCCGCCGCGCAGACGTGGAAGTCGGGATCCGTCATCGCCTGTCCTGCCCTTGGAGAGGTGATCGCCACCTCCGACTAACCGGCGATCTCCGCCGCCAGCAACGCGCCAAGCTCCCAGCAGGCCTCCAGATCCGGCCTGCTGGGAGCTCCAGTGACGCAGGCCGGCGGCCGGACCTTCCGCCACTGCAGGCCGGTGGCGATCGACTCGACGGCGCGCACGGCACCGCCGGTATCGGAGGCGCCGTGCACGTACAGGCCGTATGGCCGTCGCCGGGTGGCCTCCAGGCACGGGTAGTAGATGCCGTCGAAGAAATGCTTGAGGGCACCGGACATGTACCCGATGTTGGCCGGGGTGCCGAGCAGGTAGCCGTCGGCCTCCAGCACGTCCACCGCGGCTGCGGTCAGGGCCGGGCGGACGACAACCTCGACGATCTGCCCATTTCCGGCGATCTCGTCGGTCCGTGCGCCACTGACCGCAGCCTCGAACATCGCCTGCAGGGCAGGCGAGGGAGTGTGGTGAACGACCAGCAGCCTGGGCATGTCCGCAGAGCTTAGACGACCTCAGGCGCCGGCCACCCCGGCCTGGATCAGACCGTAATGGCCACGTCCTGGCCGTCGGGCACGGACAGGCTCTCGTCGTCGAACCATCTGCCGCCTTCGGCGAGGTAACGGAAGTGCAGGGTGCTGCCGGCCGGAACCGTCACCACGGCGCTGCGGGTGCGGTTCGCGCGCCGCCGCAGCGGGTGGGCGAAGGGATCCCAGTCATTGAAGTTGCCGACCACCGACACCGCGCCGTCAGGCTCATCGGCGGGTAGCGCGAAGGTAACGCGGACGGTGCCGTCCTGCCCAGGCCTGTTTGTCTTGATCAACTGCTCTCTCCACTCAGGCGCTCAACTACGGTACGCGCGTTCGATTATCGCGGAACCGCGGACACGGTTACGGGATTTAACGCAATGGCAACCCGGCGTGTCGTACCGGTCCGAGGAAGAGCCTGCGCAGGCCGGATGCACGGGATGTGGAGATCGTGTGGAGATACCGGCTTCCACGCCGTCACCACAACGGCTTCACCGGGCCGGCACGGCCGCCGGCTGCACTGATGGGCAGCACCTCGACCCGCAGGAGCATGATGCCCAACCAGGAGCGAAGCACGGCAACGACGACGCCGGTCCTCGACGGCCCGCAGTGGCGGGCGCTGCTGGAGGCTCGATGGCGGGCCCGGCTGGAGGAACTCACCGAACTGTCGCTGGCGTACCACGCCGCCGCCGAGGCCATCGTGGACGCCCTGGGTGGACGAACCTGCCCAGCGGGAGGCCCAGCTGCTGTTGCGCCGGGCGGTAGCGGCCCGCCGGAAGCTGGAGGATGTCGAGGAGGCTCTCGGCCGGCTGGCGGCCGGCCGGTACGGCCGGTGCGAGCAGTGCGAATCGGCGATCCCGGCCGGGCTGCTCGCTCTCATCCCCGAGGCGCGGTACTGCCCCTCGTTGTGACGCCGAGCCGCGCGGCCCGTGGTGACGACGCCGGCGCGCCGGTGAGCGCGCTCACGAGCCTGCAGGTCGGCTCCGTTATCTCCTACGTCATCGCGATCGTCATCCCGGCCCTGGACGCGGTCATCCCGGTGCTCCCCAGCGAGAGCGTGATCATCGCGCTGGGCGTCGCGACCGCGGGAAGTGCCGATCCGCGCATCGCGCTGCTGGTGGCCTGTGCGGCACTGGGCGCGTTCCTCGGTGACAACCTGTCCTACCTGATCGGCCGGCGCTTCGGGCCCCGGGTCGAACGGCGCTTCTTCCGGGGTGAGAAAGGCGCGCGGCGGCGGGCCTGGGCCGAACGGTCCCTCCAGCGGTTCGGGATGCAGCTCATCGTGGTGTGCCGGTTCGTCCCCGGCGGGCGGACGGCGGTCACGCTGTGCTGCGGCATCGTCGGCTACCCGCGCCGCCGCTTCGTGGTCGCGACCGCCGTCGCCGGCCTCATCTGGGCCAGCTATTCGTTCTTCATCGGCCGCCTGGGCGGAAGGGCGTTCGAGCACGCGCCGTGGGCTGGATTCGCGGTGGCGTTCGGCATCACGATCGCGGTCAGCGGGCTGGTCGAGCTGATCCGGCGGATCATGCTCACGCCGGCGGGGCGCCGCCACCTCAGGGGGGCACCCCGCCGGACCGGCCGAGGCTGATCGCAGTTCTTCACCGGTTCACCACACCGGTGACAACTGTCCTGCACGCCCGCGCAGTTAGCTAGGCACGCACTCGGGCGAGAGGTGGTCACGATGCGAAGCATCACCACTCCGTCATCTCTCGCCTGGGTGACTGTCCCCGTCTTCGCGCTAGTTGTGGTGACGTCCTGCGCGACGGGGACTCCGGCGGCGAGCCCGGCACCAGGGGCGGGTGCCGCGCTCGTCGGCGGTACCGGATCACGACCGGCGGCCTGTAACCGCGCCGTAAGAACATTGTGCTACGGAGAGAATCGTTATAAATACTTTCCGTTCGCAGTCGGCCGCGGTGGCGCCCGGCCGACGCGGGCTGACCTGGTCACGAGGTGATCCCGGGCCGGATTCAGGCCCGTAACCTGCGACGTAAGAACTTCGCAATGAATTGCCGCGAATTTGGCGTCGCTCGGCGCTTAAAAACGGACAAAGAGCGAATCTTCCAAAGTTGCCGATCTCGGCATCGTCGCTGGTCTACCGTGTGCGCCGGAGAGCATTCCAGGGTGGACCAATGGAGGTGGGCTGAGTGCTGAGCGGTCTTCGATCGGCGCGACGGCGGCGCGGCAGAAACAATCGTGCGGCGCGTATTGCCATCCCGGTCGCTGCCGTGATGGCGCTGGGCGTGACGGTCGGAATCGTGGTCGGAGCGTCGGGGCATAGCACCCCGAAGCTCCGCTCGGCGGCGTCCTCGGGCTCGGCGGGCGTCTCGTCCACGGCCGTCGAGGACACCTGCGACATCATCGTCCCGGCCCACCCGCTGACGGCCAAGGGCCTGGCTACGCCGTACCAGCTCACCGGGGCGGCCGGCGGGTCACCCGCGGCCACCGGCTGCCAGATGATCAACTCGCTCAACCTGGGCGCGTTCGTCCAGGCCACCATCCTGGACCCGCATACCGGGGCGCTGTACGTGTACAACCCCCTGGTCATCACCGCGGGCACCACCCCGGCCGTCAAGCCGGTGGTGCCGAAGCTGCCCAAGAACGCGATCGTGACCATCGACTTCGGGTTCAACGGCACGTTCCTGCTCCAGAAGGGCGCGACGCCTGACGCGCTCAGCCAGGGCAACTGCGTCGACGGCATGCCGGGATCGCGCCCTTCGGGCAGGTGTCGTTCTGCAACGGCGCGAACTTCTTCAACGCGGCCTTCCGCATGGAGCGGACCGGACGGCTGACCATTCCGTCGGCGGGAATGGCCAAGAACATGGTGGCCTACCGCGGGCGCGCTGGGCACGGGCCGCGAGTGCCCGACGACGCGCAACTTCGACATGATCGACCAGGACCCGAGCGACAACGTGACCACCAAGTACCTGATCAATCCGGCCACCGGCCAGACCGCGCAGGACAACACGGCCAACGCGGCTCGCATGAAGGGCGCCCAGGTACTGGTCAACGGCAGCGACAACGCCCTCATCGACGACTTCCTGGACCCGGCGCTCGGCTGCACCCCGCTGATGGCGCCCGACCTGGGGAACAAGGGCATGATGGCGACCTCCCAGGCGCTCGACGAACTGCTCGCGGCCAAGAACCAGCCCAAGGCCGCGGCCCTGATCCCGGAGAACGACGAGATGGTGCTGGACAACGGCGGTCAGCTGGGACCAGGCCAAGACCGACCTCTACCGGGCGCAGATCGGGCAGGCGCCGGTCGACAGCCAGACCGACGCGAGCAGCAGCCCGGCGATGTTCTGCCAGAACATGGTCAACATCCAGACGCCGTTCGTCGCGGCCAACGAAAAGGTCTTCGCCACCTGGCCCTCGCCGGTGCCCACGGTGGGCGACACCCTGTACACCTTCCTGGCCAACCGGCTGGCCTCGTCCTTCGACAACCTCAACTGCGCGAACTTCGGCCTGCATCAGACCGTCATGGTGGTGAACAACGGGGCCGGCGCGGCCACCGAGGCCACCCTGAACGACGACCCGCAGGAGACCTCGTTCTGAGCATCGCGTAGCCCGCTCCTTACCGCGGCCGGGCCGGAGAATGTCTCCGGCCCGGTCGTTTTTTGCGTGCGGTCGCCCCGGGCGGACCGGCGTGGCTCTCAAAGATCGGTCAGCTGACCGATGTCTCTCACTGCAAGTTGCAGCAATATTTTTCTCGCAACCGGCGCCGGGCGCTTTCGTATCCGCCCGGACCTTCCCCGGGAGCAGCGCACAGTAACCAGCGCGATCCGGATCAGCTCGAGCCCGCAGGCGGTCCCGGGGGCTCGGCTGTGCCGTGATGTCTTTGCCGACCCCGAGAAAGGGAGGAGCCGTCGATGGCGCGTAGGTTCACGCGGGCCGTCCGGGGCGCCGAGGTGGTGGGTGCCGTAGTGGCGGTCGCAGTCTTGGCGATCCTGTTCCTGCCGAAGCTGACCGGCGGCGGCGATGCCGCCCCGCCGGTCATCGAAGAGCCGGACCTGAACGTGGCGGTGGTGCCGGCCGTCGACTCGGCCGGCTTCTTCGTGGCCCTGCACCAGGGCTTGTTCGCGGCGCACGGTCTGCACGTCACGTTCATCCCGGCGGTCAGCTCCGAGACGGTCATCAACGCCCAGGCGCTCAACCGGCCGCTCGACCGGATCGACATCTCCTGCGGCAACTACGTCAGCTACATCCAGGCGCAGGAGAACTACAACCAGGGCATGCGGTCCTCCTCGGCCAGCAGCGCCACGGTCGCCGCCAACCTGGACATTTTCGCCGAGGGTTCGGTGATGGAAACGGGAGCCCAGGGCCTGTACGTGATGCCCGACTCCCGCATCCGGACGCTGGCCGGCCTGGAAGGCAAGGTCATCGGGGTCAACGCGCCGGGCAACATCTTGTACCTGCTGGCCGCTTCCGTGCTGGCCGACAACGGGCTGAGCGTGTCCGGCGTGCATTTCGCCTACTACCCGCTGCCGCAGATGGCCGCGATGCTCAAGGCCGGGAAGATCGCCGCGGCGGTACTGCCCGAGCCGTTCGCCAGCCAGGCCGAGCAGTCGATGGGGGTGACGCTGCTCGCCGACCTGGATCAGGGCGCCACCGTCGCGTTCCCGGTTCAGGGGTGCGCCGTGACCCGGCAGTGGGCCGCGCAGCATCCGGCGGAGCTGGCCGCGTTCCGGGCCGCGTTCGAGCAGGGCCAGGAGATCGCGGACACCGACCGGGCCGCCGTGGAGCAGGCGATGGAGTCGCTGCCCTCGCCGCTCGGAGTCTCCCGGGTGACGGCGGCGGTGATGGCGCTGGACAGCTATCCGACCGGGCCGGTCGACGTGGTGCGCGTCCAGCGGGTCGCCGACGTGATGCGGCAGTTCCTCGGCTTCCCCACCTTCGACGTGGGGTCGATGGTCAGC
>CAWKIB010000001.1:0-225357 GCA_963849595.1 uncultured Actinomycetes bacterium | reverse complement strand
GTGGTGGACAGTACTGTGGTGGACGGTACTGCGGTGGACGTCGGCGATCCGGCGGTCCGCCGGGCGCTGGCCGAGGCCGAGTTCGGCACGTGCACTCCGCACGCCGGCCTGACCCAGGAGGAGTTCCTGGCCGCGGCGCACCGCGTCATCGCCGAACTGTGGGACGACGATCCGCAGGAGACCTTCCAGGCCGCCCGGCGCCTGTTCGCCTCCGGCGCCGACCGGCACGACATCATCCACACGCTGGCCGAGACGCCCGCTGCCGCAGGCGGCCAGAACAGCCCCGCCGCCGCAGGCGGCCAGACCGGTACCGCCGACGCAGGCGGCCAGACCGGCCCCGCCGCCGCAGGCGGCTAGGCGCGCCCCGCCGCTTCCGGGTCCAGCGCCGCGCAGAGCCGGGCCAGGGCCGTGGTGTAGGCGTGGTCGGGCGGGCGGGCGTAGCCGATGACCAGGCCCGCCCGATCGGCGCTAGCGCTGGGGGCCCGGAAGCTGTCCAGGCCCTGCAGGGCCAGGCCGTGCCGGGCGGCGCGGGTGATGAGCTGCTGCTCGGCCTCGGCGCCGGGCAGGTCGAGGACCGCGTGCAGGCCGGCCGCGATCCCGGTGACGTGCCGCTCCTGACGGCGCAGGGCGGTCGCCAGGCGGTCGCGGCGGCGGCGGTAGGCGAGGCGGGTGCGGCGGATCTGCCGGTCGTAGCCGCCGGATGCGATGAACTCGGCCAAGATGAGCTGGTCCAGGCCCGACGGGCCCGCGGTGAGCTGCGCGCTCACGGCGTCCAGCAGCCGCGGCGGGACGACCAGCCAGCCGAGCCGCAGGGCCGGGATCAGGCTCTTGCTCGCCGTGCCGGCGTAGATGACGTGATCGGGTGCGAGCGCCTGCAGCGCGCCCACCGGCTGCCGGTCGTACCGGAACTCCCCGTCGTAGTCGTCCTCGATCACCACCCCGCTCCAGCGCGCCGCGTCCCGGCGGCGCTGCGGATGCAGGGTCACGCCCAGCGGGAACTGGTGTGCCGGGGTCAGCAGCGCGGCATCGGCCCCGTCGGCCGCGCCGATCACGGCGCCGCGGCCGTCGACCGGCAGCGGCCGCAGCCGCAGGCCCTGGCCCTGCGCGAGGTCGCGGTGGGCCCGGTGGCCGTAGGCTTCGACGGCGAGCGTGGCAGCGCCGGCCGAGCGCAACGCGGCGCAGGCGACCGCCAGGCCGTGCGCGAAGCCCGCGCAGATAACGATGTGGCCGGGATCGGCGGCCACGCCCCGGGCCCGGGCCAGGTATCCGGCCAGCACCGTCCTCAGCTGCGGGAGTCCGCGCCGATCCGGGTAGTCCAGCAGCGGGCGGGGCGCGGTCGTCAGCACCTTGCGGGCGGTCGCCAGCCAGGCCCCGGCCGGGAAGGCGGACAGGTCGGGCACGCCCGGGCGTAGGTCGTAGCGGGGCGCGCTGGCCGCGGGGCGGGCCAGCAGGCCGGGGCCGGGCTGGGCGGCGGGACGTTCGGCGACCGAGGTCCCCGAGCCGGTCCGGGCGGTGAGCCAGCCCTCCGCGACCAGCTGGCTGTACACCTCGGCCACCGTGTTGCGGGCCAGGCCCAGATCGGCAGCCAGGGCCCGCGAGGAGGGCAGCCGTGTGCCGGGACCGAGGCGCCCGGTCCGGACGGCGTCGCGGAGCGCCGTCTCTAGGCCGAGGCGGACGCCCTTCGGGCTCTTGGGTCCAGGCAGGTCCAGGTGCAGGTCGACGCCGCCATGGCGGGCCCGCTCGCCATCTTTGGCCCATGTTTCTGACATAGAAATGGACCTTATCTTGGGCCGCCTACCGCCATAGAGTCGGTGTCATGACGATGACAAGCGACACCACGCAGATACCGGTCCGGCTGGACTTCGACACCTTCGCGGCGGGCTTCGCCCGCGCGATGGCGCACCTGGACCAGGCCGCGACCAAGGAACTCGACAAGGCGCAGATCGATCCCAAGCTGCGCGAGCTGATCCGGATCCGCGCCTCGCAGCTCAACGGCTGCGCCTACTGCATCGACATGCACACCAAGGACGCGCGCGCGATCGGCGAGACCGAGCAGCGCATCTACGGGCTGACCGCCTGGGCCGAAACCCCGTACTTCACCGCCCGCGAGCGTGCCGCGCTGGCGTTCACCGAGGCGGTGACGCTGCTGGCGGACACGCACGTGCCTGACGAGGCCTACCAGGCCGTGGCCGTGGAGTTCAGCCCGCAGGAGGTCGCCGCGCTGGTCAGCCTCATCGTCACGATCAACGCGTGGAACGCGATCGGAGTCAGCACCCGAGCCTGGACGCCCGGCTCGTACCAGCCCTGACGGGGGCAGGGCGGGTTAGCTGGTCAGGGGGGCGGGGTGCGGGCGCCAGGCCGACGGCGGGTGGTCCGGGAGCTCGGTGCGGCCGCCGGTCCAGAGCAGCGACGTCCACGGGTCGATGTCGGCGAGATCGGTCGGAGCCTGCGGGTACAGCCGGGCCAGGACGCGACGGCACACGTCGCGCGGCGGGTCGAGGCTGAGGCCGAAGCCCTGGGCGATGTCGTTGCCGTGCAGGAGGGCCTCATTGCAGCCCAGCGCGGCGAAGCCTTCGGGGTCGGCGGTGCCGGTCGGATGAAAGGCCCGGACGTGGGCGGGTGAGGTGCGCACCATCGAGGCCAGGACCCGGCCGCCGGTGATGGCGAACTCCAGCACCTCGGCCGGGGAGGCGTCCTTCTCGGCGGTGGCCACGGCCCGCACGTACCGGGTGGTCGGCTGGACGGCGAGCTGCCAGGCGTAGGAAAGCAGGCAGTCGCCGATGTGCTCGGCGGTATGCCAGCAGTTCCACTCCAGGCTGCCCGCCCGCACCGACCAGTCCCGGTCGGTCAGGGGCAGCAGGCCGCTCATGATGCACGCGATCGCAGCGTCAACGTCACCGGCGGTTACGGTCATGATGCTTCGAGCCTACGATTACGGGCGGCCAAGCATGTGGGGTTCGCCAGTAGTGACCCTTATTGGAGCGTTCTGGTCAGGACTGTCCGGGTCAGTTTCGTCGCGGGTGCCGCGCCGGTCGATGCGGCCCAGTGCGGGCAGGGCCAAGATCCCGCACAGCAGGGTGGGCAGGCCGCCGATGACCAGGGACCACCGGGCTCCGACGTCCTGGCCGACCCAGCCCACGATGGGACCGCCGATGGGCGTCGACCCCAGCCAGGCCAGGGCCCACAGGGCCATGACCCGGCCGCGCATGGTCGGCTCGGCCGCGAGCTGCAGGGTGGTCTTGGCCAGGGAGTTGAACGTGATGCTCCCGTAGCCGACGAAGACCAGCGCGGCCAGCTCGAGCGGCAGGCTCGGCGCGGCCGCCGCGGCCAGGATGGCGATGCCCCAGCCGATGGCGGCCAGGCACAGGGCACGCGCGCGGGGGCGCGGGCGGGCGGCGGAGATCAGCCCGCCGACGACCGCGCCGACGCCCATGACCGAGGCCATCACGCCGTAGGCGGCGGCCCCGCCGCCGAAGACCTTGTTCGCCATGAGCGGCAGGGAGACCTGGAATTCCCAGGCCAGGGTGCCGATGACGGCGATCATGACCAGCGGGATGAGCAGTTCCGGGGTGGAGCGCACGTAGCGCAGGCCCTCCCGGACCTGCCGTTTGCGCCGCGGGAGCCGGGCGGCGGGGAACAGCTCGGACCCGCGCATCGCCGCGAGCGAGATCAGCACGGCCCCGAACGACAGCGCGTTGATCCCGAAACACAGGGCCAGGCCGAGGGCCGCGGCGATCACCCCGCCCAGCGCGGCGCCGAAGACGCGGGCCATGTTCATCGCGACGGAGTTGAGGGTCACGGCGTTCGGGAGGTCCTCCGCGGTCACCATCTCGGAGATGAAGGCCTGCCGCGCCGGGTTGTCAAACACGTTGACGAAGCCGAGGGCGAGGGCCAGCAGGTAGACGACCCACAGCCGGATGGAGCCGGTGCCGACCAGGACGGCGAAGGCCGCCGCGAGCAGCCCGGCCAGCGTCTGGGTCAGGTAGAGCACCCGCCGCTTGTCCATCCGGTCCGCGAACACGCCGCCCAGCGGGCCGAACAGGAACATCGGCAGGAACCTGACCGCGGTGGTCAGGCCGAGCTGGGTCCCGCTGTGGGTGAGGTCCAGCACGACAAACGACTGGGCCACGGTCTGCATCCAGGTGCCGGCCACGGAGACGAGCTGCCCGAAGAAGAACAGCCGGTAGTTGCGCTGCCGGAGCGATGAGATCATCTGCCGGGGCTGGAACCGCACGCGGCCCGCCCGAGAGGTGAGGTGCACGGGCTCCCGATCGTCGAATTTACTTGCCTGAGAGCAAGTATATACTCTTAGCTGCGCTAAGGAGTTTCGGCAGGGTTGGGAGCTAGGGCCGCAGCTGCGACTTGATCTCGGGCTTCAGCACCTTGCCGACTTTGGAGCGGGGCAGGTCGGGCCAGATCTCGACCTGCTTGGGGGCCTTCACGCTGCCGAGGCGTTCCTTGACGAAGGCGCGCACGTCGTCGCCGGTCACGGCGTGGCCGGGGCGCAGCTGGAGGACCGCGGTGACGCGCTCGCCCCACTTGTCGTCGGGCAGGCCGATGACGGCGCAGTCCTGGACGGCGGGATGGGAGAGCAGGACCTGCTCGACCTCGGCGGAGTAGACGTTGAAGCCGCCGGTGATGATCATGTCCTTGGCGCGGTCGACGATGAACAGGTAGTTGTCGTCGTCGAGGTAGCCGATGTCCCCGGTGTGATGCCAGCCGTGCCGGGAGGCTTCCGCCGAGGCCTGCGGGTTCTTGTAGTAGCCGGCCATGACCAGCGAGCCGCGGACCACGATCTCGCCGCGCTCGCCCCGGCCGAGCAGGCGGCCGTCGTCGTCCATGATCGCGACCGTGGTGAGCGGGGTGGGCCGCCCGGCCGAGGACAGACGCTCGGTGGCCAGCGAGCCGTCGTCGCGGAAGTGTTCGGCCGGGGCCAGGGTGGAGATCATCATCGGCGCCTCGGACTGGCCGAACAGCTGGCCGAGCACCGGGCCGATCCTGGTCAGGGCCTCCTCCAGGCGGGCCGCCGACATCGGGGCCGCGCCGTACCACAGGCACTGCAGGCTGGTCAGGTCGGTCCCGGCCAGGCCGGGTGGTCGAGGAGCATGTAGATCAGGGTCGGCGGCAGGAACGTGTGCGTGACGCGGTGCCGCTCGATCAGGGCCAGGAACTCGGTGAGGTCCGGCTTGGGCATGATGACGATCTCGCCGCCCAGGGTCATGACCGGGAAGCAGAGCACCCCGGCCGCGTGGGTGAGCGGCGCGAGGGCCAGGTAGCGCGGGCGCGGGCGGAACGGATAACTCATCAGCGTCAGCGCGGACATCGTCTCGATGTTGCGGCCGGTGAGGATGACGCCCTTGGGGCGGCCGGTGGTGCCCCCGGTGCCGACCAGCATGATGACGTCGTCGACCGGCTCGGCCTGCCAGGGTTCGCCGGGCTCGGAGCCGATCCACAGGTCGAAGGGCGTGGCGCCGGGGGGCTCGCCGTCCAGGCAGACCAGAGTGGTCAGCTTGGGCAGGTCCGGGAGGATCTTGGTGACCAGCGGGGCGAAGGCGGCCTGGAAGATCAGGCAGCCGCAGTCGAAGGAGTCCAGCAGGTCGCGGTTCTCCGCCGCCTCGTTGCGCGGGTTGACCGGGCACCACACCGCGCCGGCCCGGGAGATGCCGAACACGCAGGCAAACGCCACCGGGTCGTTCGCGGACAAGATGGCAACCTTATCGCCGGGGCGGATGCCTGAGGCGTCCAGGGCGCGGGCGATCCGCCAGGACAGCCGCTGGACGTCGAAGTAGGTGAGCGTGCGCCCGGCCGTGGTCAGGCAGGGCGCCTCCGCGCCGAGGGAGGCGCCCTTGTCGAGGTAGTCGGTCAGGCGCACGCTGGTTGTCCTTTAGTGGTGGACGGTGAGGTTCGGCTCCATGACCAGGCCGAAGCTGCGCAGCACGCCGAGCAGCTCATGGTGGCCGAAGGCCTGGCAGCCGGACGCGAACCCGGCCCGCCGAGGCGGCTGCTGGAGCAGCGAGTACGCCCCGTAGGCCTGCATCAGGCCGGTCTGCTTGTAGTTGGAGTTGCCGTGGATCACGCAGTGCGCGCGGCCCAGCGGGCCAGAGGCGTGCACCGAGTCCAGGGACGTGTTGATCCTGGTAGCCTCGCGCGGCGGCATCTGGTTCATGACGCCGGCCGCCTGCTCGTTAATCACCCGGAGCTTCTCGCTGTCCGGCAGGCCCTCGATAGCGGCCAGGACGCCCGTGACGATCTGCGGGACGCCGAGCATGAGCGGGCGGTTGAACACGCCGCCCAGGGCCTTGACGTTGGCCACCCGCGGGTCGTGCTTGAACCACACCGGATGCGACATGCCGCCCCACGGCAGGGCCAGTCCGGTCTCGTGCTGTCCCGGGATCACCACGTCGTACAGGCCGGCGTCGGCGGGCCATTCCGCGTACTGGTTCTGCTCCAGGTAGTACGCCTTGGACAGGCACGCGTTGACCAGGATGGTCCGGGTCGAGGCGACGGTCGGCGTGCCCTTCCAGAAGACCAGGATGTCGAGCGTGTCGACGCCGGGCTTCTCCAGGCAGAGCTGGGCGGCGATCTCGCTGGTGGTGTACATCTGGGCGATGCCCGGCGCCAGCAGCAGGCCCCGGTCCGCCATCCGCTGGCCGTACTCCTCGTCGCAGATGATCAGCCAGTCCTGCTCGCCGGTGGTGTCCAGGTAGTGGCAGCCGCTCCTAATGCAGGCCTCGACGACCTCACGGCCGTACTGGGCGAACGGGCCGACGGTGTTGAGGACGACCCGCGCGCCGTCGAACAGCTCGGCCAGCGGCTCGACGTCGTGCGCGACCTCGACGATCTCGTGCTCGACGGTGTCGATGCCGGGCACCTTGTCCATGGCCTCCTGGATCCGGGCCTTGTCCCGGCCCGCCGCGACGAACGGGACGTTGTACTCGCGCAGGTACTCACAGACCAGGCGGCCGGTATAGCCGGAGGCGCCGTAGACGATGACGGGCTTGTCGGTGCTCATGGCTGGTTTCCTCTCGGTCACATGCCCATGCCGCCGTCGACGGGCAGGCCGGCGCCGGTGATGAAGCGGGCCGCGTCGGAGGCGAGGAACACCACCGCGTCGGCCATGTCCGCGACCTCGCCCAGGCGGCCCTGCGGGGTGAGGCTCACCACGGTGCCGACGGCCTCCTCCACGCTGGGGAACAGCCCGATCGTCACCACGTCCTGGGCCAGCTGGTTGCCCATCTCGGTGGGGACCAGGCCGGGATAGATGCAGTTCACCCGGACGGCGTAGCCGAGCTTGCCGGACTCCATGGCCGCCACCCGGGTCAGCCGGTCGACCGCGGACTTGGTCGCGGAGTAGACCGCGATGCCGGGGAAGGCGATGGTGGCGGCGACCGAGGAGATGTTGACCACCGCGCCGCCGCGGCCCGCCGGGCCACCCGGGCGCATGGCGCGGAAGGCGTGCTTGATGCCGAGCGAGGTACCGAGCACGTTGACCTCGAGCATCTTGCGGATATCGTCCGGGTCGAGGTCGATGATCAGGCTGGTGATCTCGACCCCGGCGTTGTTGACCAGGATGTCCAGGCCGCCCAGTTCGCGGATCGTGTCGGAGATAGCCAGCTCCCAGCTCGCATCGTTGGTCACGTCGAGCGGGAGAAACGAGGCGGAGGCGCCGGACTTCTTGAGCTCGTCGGCGGTCGCCTGGCCGAGGTCTTCCAGTATGTCGCCGATGACCACGGCCGCTCCGGCCCGGGCCAGCGCCGCGGCCGTCCCGGCACCGAGCCCCCGTGCCCCGCCGGTGACCAGGGCCTTGCGTCCGGTCAGGTCGTACACGCTCATGCTGCATCTCCTCCTCGAGACGGCGGGTGGCCAATGGCGCTGGCCCGGGCCATGCGACGTAGGTCACAGCGTAACGAAATCTGGACAGTCGTCAAGACTTTCTTGGACACTTGTCAAGTTCGTTCTGGGCCGGTACGGGACGCCGAGATACAGTGGGTTCGGACTCGCACGGTGCGAGCCGCGCAGAGCCGACAGGAAACCGCTGTGACGGACGTCGCCCACGTGGCCGATCAGACCCGCGTAGATGGCGAAGTCCGCCTGCCCGATGAGGTCCGCGGGGTTGAGACGAACCGGGAGCGGATCTCACGGCGGCAGGTCGACAAGTTCGCCGAACGGCGGGCGCAGCTGGCCGACGCCGCGCTGCAGACGCTGGCCGAGCTCGGCTACGCCCGGACCAGCCTGCGGGAGATCGCGCAGAACTCCCGGTTCTCCCACGGCGTGCTGCACTACTACTTCAGCGACAAGCAGGACCTGCTCACCCACTGCGTGCGCCAGTACGAGGCCGCCTGCGTCACCCGCTACGACGAGATCGTGGCCACGGCCAGCTCGGCCGAGGAGCTCAAGCGCGAGTTCAGCGCGGCGATGGCGCAGACCCTGCGCACCGACGCGCCCATGCACCGGCTCTGGTACGACCTGCGCAACCAGAGCCTGTTCGAGGAGTCCTTCCGGGCCGACGTGCTGGAGATCGACCAGCGCCGCGAGGAGATGATCTGGCGGGTGATCAGCCGCTACGCCGAGTTCGCCGGGATCACCGTGGCCGTCTCCCCCGGCGTGGCCTACGCGATGCTCGACGGCCTGTTCCAGCAGGCACTGCTGCATCAGCTGGCCGGGAACCAGGACGCGGCCGGCGACCTGGCCGCGAACGTGGTGCGAGTCCTGGACACCTTGAAGGTCGCGGAGCCGTCCGGGTAAAGGTTTTGGTGCCGCCGTGCGACTAAGCAGCGTGATTCTTCGCTGTCCCGCGGCGATACCGGCGGCCTTCGACTACCTTTGCGCCCGTGACCAGTGCGGCAGTCTAGCTGGCACGGCGACGATACTGGTGGCCATGGGCGCGGAGGTGGGTGGTGGGTGATGATCACAGGATCACGCCACACGACGCCGCCGAACTGGCCGCCTGCTTCAAGGCTCACGCGAGTCGGTTGTTCGGCCACGCCTGCGTGCTGGCCCGCGGCGACCGGGCGCTGGCCGACGACCTGGTGCAGGCCACCTTCGAGGCCGCGGCCCGGGTCTGGCAGACGCTGCGGGGTCTGGCCGAAGAGCAGCTCCGGGGTTGGCTGCGGAGCACGCTGGCCAACATCGCGGCCAGCGGCTTCCGCCGCGAGGCCGCGTTCCGCGACCGGCTGCCGCAGATCGAGGTACGCTACCGCGATACCCAGGCCGACCCTTCGGAACAAGCCCCTTCGGAACAGGCACTGTCCGCGATCGCACTGGAACGCTGCTGGCGGATCATCCGGGAGATGCCGAAGGGCCAGCACGTGGTGGCCGTACTCCGCTGGCAACTGGGCATGAAGGAAGCCGAGATAGCCGCGGTCCTCGGCATCGCCGAGTCGACGGTGAGCGCACAGCTGCACCGGGCGCGACGTAAGCTGATCGAACAATTGGGGCCTGACCACCCATTCGCCCGTGACGACCCGGAAGGAGGATCGTCATGAGAGGCGGCGGCGATGCCAGCGCACACGAGGACGCGCTGCTGTCCCGCATGTATCAGCAAATCGCCGAGGTCGGGGAGCCGCAGTTCGCCGCCGGGTATGACCTCGAGGCGGGCCTGGAGCGGTACCGGGCCTGGCTGGGCGAGCACACCGTGGTCGCGGCCAGCGGGACGCCCGCCGCCGAAGGCGGCCAGACCAGCACAGCCGCCGAAGGCGACCAGACCAGCACGGCTGACGTCACTATGCCGCTGCGCGCCGTCGCCACGGAACCCATAGCGTGGAGCGCGGACCTCGCGATCATCGAGCTGTACTCCGTGCAGTACAAGGCGCTGGTCCGGCTGGCCGCCATGCTGGTCCGGGACACGTCGACCGCCGAGGAGGTCGTGCAGGAAGCGTTCATCTCGATGCACGACGGATGGCACCGCCTGAAGGACGCCGAGAAGGCGCTCGCCTACCTGCGGCAAGCGGTGGTGAACGGATCGCGTTCGGTCCTGCGGCACCGGATGGTGGTCGAGAAGAACGCGCCGAAGCCGGCACCGGACATGCCGAGCGCCGAACACGGAGCCATGGCCCTGCTCGAGCGGAGCGCGGTCATCGCCGCGCTCAGCGACCTGCCCGAGCGACAGCGGGAGGCCATCGTCCTGCGCTACTACGCGGACCTGTCCGAGGCGGATATCGCCGCCGCGATGCGGATCAGCCGCGGCGCGGTGAAGAGTCACACCGCGCGCGCCATGGCCTCCCTGAAGGCGGCCCTGGAGCAGGACGCCTAGTGAGCGAAGGCCTGCCGGACCCCGGCGGCGTGGCCAGCCAGGCCGAGCTCCGGACCATGGTCGAGCGGTACGTGGACGAGCTCAAGACGGCCGGCGCCTTCGAGTCGGCGGCGGTGGAGCGGGCGCTGCGCAGGGTCGAGCGGCACCGGCTGCTCGAGACGTTCTACTACCGGACGGCCGAAGGGCGCCGGACGATCGAGCACGACCCCGGGCATCCACGGCGGGATCATCTCGCGCTCATCTACGCCGACACCGTGCTGGCCACGCGGCATATCGACGGGCTGCCGGCCAGTTCCACCTCGCAGGCGTCGCTGGTGGCCAGGATGCTCGAGCTCCTCGACCTCCGCGAGGGCATGAAGATCCTCGAGGTAGGGGCGGGCACCGGCTACAACGCGGCGCTGCTGGCCGAGATCGCGGGCGACCAGCGCCTGGTGGTGACCGTGGACGTGCTCGAGGACGTGGTGGCGCAGACCCGGCGGCTACTGGCCCGCGCCGGGTACCCGGACATCCAGGTCCTGCTGCGGGACGGCTTCGAGGGCGTGGCCGAGCAGGCGCCGTTCGACCGGATCGTGGCCACCGTGGGCTGTTCGGACCTGTCGCCGCACTGGGCCGAGCAGCTGGCCGACGACGGCGCGATGCTGGTGCCGCTGGAGCAGGCCAATGGCCATCCGCTGGTCCTGGTCCGGAAAGACGGCGGCGCGCTGCGCGGCCGGATGGTGCTGCGGACCGGGTTCATCCCGGTGCGCGGGCCGCTGCACATCGAGGACGCAGTGGGCGGTGGGCGTGCGCGTCGCCGACCCGGCCGACGTGGTGCGCTGAACCCGATCCCGGACCGCGGTTCAGCGCCCGGCCGCCCGATGAACCCATGCAGCTCACCGACGACGAGACCGACTTCCTGTTCTTCCTGGGGCTGGAGGACCGCCGGGCGTGCTGGACGCCGGACGGCCCCGCGCTCAGCGACGGCCTGAGCGGCTGGGCCGCCCTGGCGCCAGACGGGATCAGATGGTGGAAGGACGCATCACTGGCCCGTGAGCTCGACCGCCGCTACCGCGACTGGGACGTGCGCGGCCGACCGGCGATGGAGGACTACCAGATCACGTTCTGGCCCATCGACACCGAAGGCGATCCGCCGCCCGGAGGATGGCAGATCGAACGGCGGTTCTACCGCCAGTTGCTGAGCCTGCGCTGAGCTCAGCTCGGCCCGTGACCCAGCACGTCGGTGCCGCCCTCTTCGGCGCCCAGGTCGTCGGTGCCGCCCTCCTCGGCGCCCAGCTCATCGGTGCCGCCCTGTTCGGCCCCGAGCACATCGGTGCCGCCCGCCTCGGGGCCCAGCTCATCGGTGCCGCCCTCCTCGGCCCCGAGCACATCGGAGCTCACAAACTCGGGCTCACTCGTGGCAGAGGAATCAGATGCCATCGTGACCTCCTTCGGCCCTACTCAGTCTGGCATTGCTCGGTCTTAAGTCTTTCCCATCCGCCGCGGCACCGCTAGCGGTTGACGGGGGCAAGAACCACGCTCCGTTCGGCACAAAAATTTCGCGGTCCGAGACGGTCACCGGGCACCTTCCTCGGCACCGCCACGGGGCCGACCTACTATGGGCGGTATGACCGCCCAGGACGAGACGAGCCGCGCCGCCATCCTCACCGTTGACGACGACCCGGGCGTGTCCCGTGCGGTCGCCCGTGACCTGCGGCGACAGTACGGGTCCCGGTACCGGATCGTGCGGGCCGAGTCCGCGTCGGACGCGCTGGACGCGCTGCGGCAGATGAAGCTGCGGGGGGACGTGGTAGCGGTGATCCTGGCCGACTACCGGATGCCGGAGCTGAACGGGATCGAGTTCCTCGAGCAGGCCATGGACATCTACCCCGGCGCGCGGCGGGTGCTGCTCACGGCGTACGCCGACACCGGGGCCGCGATCGACGCGATCAACGTGGTCGACCTGGACCACTACCTGCTCAAGCCGTGGGACCCGCCGGAGGAGAAGCTGTACCCGGTGGTCGACGCGCTGCTGGACGCGTGGCTGGAGTCCGACCACCGGCCGGTGCCGGAGACCAAGGTGGTGGGGCACCGGTGGTCGGCGCGGTCCTCGGAGGTGCGGGAGTTCCTGGCCCGCAACCAGGTGCCGTACCGGTGGTATCAGTCCGATGAGCCGGAGGGGAAGCGGCTGCTGGATGCGGCCGGCGCGGACGGGCTGGCGCTGCCGGTGGTGATCACCCCGGACGGGGATCCGCTGGTGGAGCCGTCTGACGCCGAGCTGGCCGCGCGGGTGGGGCTGGCCACCACGCCGTCCAAGGATTTCTACGACCTGATCGTGATCGGCGGCGGCCCGGCCGGGCTGGGCGCCGCGGTGTACGGGGCGTCCGAGGGGCTGCGGACGGTGCTGGTGGAGCGGCTGGCGACCGGCGGGCAGGCCGGGCAGAGCTCGCGGATCGAGAACTACCTGGGCTTCCCGGACGGGGTGTCCGGCGCGCAGCTGACCGACCGGGCCCGGCGGCAGGCCACCAAGTTCGGCGCCGAGGTCCTGACCACCCGCGACGTGGTCGGCCTGGAGGTCTGCGGGTCGGCGCGGCGGGTGACGTTCGCGGACGGCGCCTCCATCGACGCGCACACCGTCATCCTGGCTACCGGCGTGTCCTACCGGCGGCTGGGCGCGCCGGGGCTGGACGATCTGACCGGACGCGGGGTCTACTACGGGTCCGCGCTCACCGAGGCGAGCGCCTGCCTGGGGCAGGACATCTACGTCGTCGGCGGCGCGAACTCGGCCGGGCAGGCCGCGGTCTACCTGGCCCGGCACGCCAAGTCGGTGACGCTGCTGGTCCGCGGGTCGTCGCTGGAGAAGTCGATGTCCTACTACCTGATCAGGCAGATCGCGGACATCCCGAACATCTCCGTGCGGACCTGCACCGAGGTGATCGGGGCCTCCGGCGAGGACCATCTGGAGCACCTGACGCTGCGGAGCACCGCCACCGGCGCGACCGAAACAGTGGACGCGCAGCTGCTGTTCCTGTTCATCGGGGCGGCGCCGCTCACCGACTGGCTGGATGACATCGTGGTCCGCGATGGGCGGGGGTTCGTGGTGGCGGGCCCGGACCTCGGCACGGACCGGCCACCGAGGTGGGAGCTGGACCGGATGCCATATCACCTGGAAACCAGCATCCCCGGCGTATTCGTCGCCGGGGACGCGCGATCCGAGTCAGCCAAGCGGGTCGCTTCAGCCGTCGGAGAAGGTGCACTTGCGGTAATGCTCGTGCACCGTTACTTGGAGAAGACTTGACGAGATGAGCGAGACTTCTGCCGCTGAGGCTGGTGCGCTGGAGTGCGGGATCGACGAGCTGCGCACCCTGTTCCTGTTCGAGAAGCTGACCGACGACCAGCTGCGGTGGCTGTGCGAGCGCGGGCACGTGGAGGTGCTCCCGACCGGGCCCGTCTTCGCCGAGGGCGCTCCCGCCGACTGCTTTTACGTGCTGCTCGAGGGCACCGTGGTCATGTCGCGCCGGGTAGGGCCGGACGACGTCGAGATCGGCCGGACCTCTCAGCGCGGGGCGTACTCGGGCGCGTGGCTGGCCTACATGGGCGACCGCGTGCCCCAGGTCTACAACGGCTCGATGCGGACCGTGGAGCCGTCACGGTTCTTCGTCCTGTCCGCCAGCACGTTCGCCGAGCTGATGAACGAGTGGTTCCCGATGGCGGTGCACCTGCTCGAGGGGGCGTTCTTCGGCAACAAGAACTGGGCGCAGGCGATCGGGCAGCGGGAGCGGCTCCTGGCCCTCGGCTCACTGTCGGCCGGCCTGACCCACGAGCTGAACAACCCGGCCGCCGCCGCGGTCCGGGCCACGGCCTCGCTGCGCGAGCGGGTGGCCGGGATGCGGCACAAGCTGGGCATGATCGCGGGCGGGAAGTGGGACCGGACCACGCTGGTGACGCTGATCCGGCTGCAGGAGGAGGCGGCGGACCGGGTGCCGAAGGCCGCGGTTCTTTCTCCGCTGGAGGCCTCCGACCGGGAGGACGCGATCACCGACTGGCTGGAGGAACGCGGCTGCCGTGACGGCTGGCAGCTGGCGCCGACGTTCGTCGCGGCCGGCCTGGATATCGACTGGCTCGATCACGTAGAGGCGGCGGTGGATCCGGAGACGCTGGAGAGCGCGCTGCGGTGGCTGAACTACACCGTCGACACCGAGCTGCTGATGAACGAGATCGAGGACTCGACCACCCGGGTCTCGACGCTGGTGGGCGCGGCCAAGCAGTACTCCCAGCTGGACCGGGCCCCGTACCAGGTCGTCGACGTGCATGAACTGCTGGACAGCACGCTGCTGATGCTGTCCGGGAAGTTCCCGCCGGGGATCACCGTGGTCAAGGACTACGACCGGGGCCTGCCGCAGATCCCGGCCTACGCCGGCGAGCTGAACCAGGTATGGACGAACCTGATCGACAACGCGGTGTCGGCCATGGGGGGGACGGGGACCCTGACCGTCCGCACGGGGCTGGACCGGGAGTTCGTGTTCGTGGAGTTCGGCGATACCGGGCCGGGGATACCGCCGGAGATCCGGGAGCGGATCTTCGAGCCGTTCTTCACCACCAAGCCCGTGGGCGAGGGGACCGGGCTCGGGCTCGACATCAGCTGGCGGATCGTGGTGAATAAGCACCACGGCGACATCGCAGTAGAGTCGGTCCCCGGCGACACCCGGTTCCGGGTGCGGCTTCCGGTCACCCCGCAAGAGGAGAGCTGAATGAGCGAGATTCCGGGCATCGACCCTGCGGTGCCACCGAGCGGGACGGGCTGCGTCGAGTGCAACGCGAGCGGCGGCTGGTGGGTCCACCTGCGCCGGTGCGCCCAGTGCGGCCACATCGGGTGCTGCGACAGCTCTCCTTCGCAGCACGCGTCCGCGCACGCGAAGATCGCGGGGCATCCGGTCATCCGCAGCTTCGAGCCCGGCGAGGACTGGTTCTGGAATTACGAGACCGAGGATTCCTTCGCAGGTCCGGAGCTCGCTCCGCCGGAGCATCATCCGCTCGACCAGGGCGTGCCGGGGCCGAAGGCGCGCGTGCCGCGTGACTGGCGGTTCCACGTACATTAGGCGCCATGGAACCCGACGGGACAGCTCAGGTCGCCGTGTTCGTGGATTTCGAGAACCTCGTGCTCGGCGCGGTCAAGGAATTGCCCGACCAGGCGAACCCGGCGCCGTACGAGGCGATCACGCGGCTGTGCCGCGGTTACGGCAACGCCTCGGTGCGCCGCGCGTACGCGGACTGGGCCAATCCGCGCTTCGGCGGCCATCAGGAGGACCTGGCGATGAACGGCGTGGACCTCATCCAGGTCGCGCGGGTCGGCATCCAGAACAAGAACGCCGCCGACATCAGGATGGCGGTGGACGCCATGGAAACGCTGATCGTCCACCCCGAGGTGAGCGTGTTCGTCCTGGTCAGCGGGGATGGCGATTACTCGCCGCTGGTGCAGCGGCTGCGGGAGTTCGGCAAGTGGGTGGTGGGCGTCGGCACCGAGGCCAACGCCAGCCGCAAGCTGGTCTCGGTGTGCTCGGAGTACAAGTACTGGGGCACGCTGGTCGCCGAGGTCGAGCCCGACGCGCGGCCGACCGCGGCGTTCGACATCAGCGAGGCTGAACAGGTGCTGGTCCGGGCGTTCGAGGAGTCCAGCTCGGAGACGATGACGGCCGGCGGGCTGAAGAGCAAGATGCTGGCCCTGGACCCGGCCTTCGACGAGCACAACTACGGCGCCCGGAGCTTCCGCGCCTTCCTGGCCCTGCTGCCGAAGCGGGTCCAGGTCGTCGAGACCTCCGGTCCGGACATCACGGTCAAGCTCGTCGATCCGCCTGCCGCCAAGCCCGCCAGGTCCAGGACGCGCAGGTCGTGATCAGATACTGTGCCCGTTGGTGACCCGGCGGACTCCAACATGTACGCGGTGGTCGCGCGCAAGCCCAGCAGCTAGGGTTTGCGCTCGGTCCGCTTGAGGCTGAAGCCCCAGTTCAGCATGCGCGCAGCGTCCTGAGCGCCAGCGGCCGCGCCGGTCGCGGGGCTATCCAGCACGACTCCGATCAGGGTCCGGCCGTTCCTGACCGCCTCGAAGAGCAGGCAGTGCCCGGCGTCGTCGGTGTACCCGGTCTTGATCCCGATGGCGCCCGGGTAATAGCCGATCAGCTCGTTGGTGTTGTCCCACCAGTACTGGTGATGTCCGTTCCCCTTCGGCAGGTGGTAGAACCGCTGGTCCACGATCGACCGGAAGGCCGGGAACCGCATGGCGGCCAAGCCGAGGGTGAGCAGATCCGAGGGTGTGGAGTAGGTAGAGGTCTCGGTCGGATATGGCAGCCCGTCGGGCGAAGTGAAGTGGGTATGCATCAGGCCCATCCGCGCCGCGGTCGCGTTCAGGCGCGCGATGAAGGCAGTCAGGCCCGGGCCGTACGCGTTAGCGAGCGTGTACGCCGCATCAGCGCCCGAAGGGAGCAACAGGGCCTCGAGCAGCTCCTGCGAGGTCAGCTCGTCGCCCGGGCGCAACGCCGCGCTCTCCCCGCCGTACTTCCAGACGTAGGTGAACGCCGCCTTCGGCACCCGGATCTCCCGGTCCAGGTTGCCGCTTTCGAGGACCACCAGGGCGGTCATCACCTTGGTGACGCTGGCCATTGGTCGCTCGGTGTCCAGGCCGCGGCCCCACAGCATCTGGCCGGTGGCCGCGTCGGCCAGAATCGCTCCCTTGGCCTTCACGCCCTGCGGTGCGCCGGTCACCTCGATCAGCGGGCCAGCCGGCGAGTTGCTGGGTCGGGGCCGGGCCGCGGGCGCCGGCGGACCCGCGCGCGAGCGCCGCGGTGGACCCGCCCGCCGACCGGGCACCCGATCCGGTGTCCGTGACCGCCCACGCGGTGATGCCACTGCCGATGACGGCGGCAGCTGCGGTCGCCGCGACGATCCGTGCCGTCAGCCGCATGGCGTGGTTGACTCCCGCTACCGTCGATCGGTCGGCATCACGAGCGGCGTCTGGCGGACGACGTTCGCGGCCACACTCTACCGGCTGCGGTCAGCGCCTAGCTGGCGCTGACCGTGCGGGTGGCCTTCGGCCGCGGCCGACGGCAGGCACCAGACGTCATCAGGTCGTTCGATTTGCGCCCCCGGGAGCGATTTATCATCACTTAAAGTGATTATTCGATTACATCAAATCCTACCTTGGGGGGTTGTGTGGGAGCCGCGGAACGTCTTATGCCGCTTCGTAGAGGCCAGCGGGTAGCCGCGGCACGGTCGCTGGGGATGGGCCAGGTCTCGGCGGGTACGCCGGGATGGATCGTCAAGGTCGGATTCTTCGGCAGTTATGACGTGAACTTCGGCCGGGGCCGTGTCCTGCACGGCCTCAGCCGCGACGCGCTAAGGATCCCTGGCGGGAGATCGTGGTGGGCACCCCGTCGACGACAGTAGACCCGGCCAGGACGAGCGGACGGCGTCGGCCTTCTATGGTGCGGGCCCGCCCGTCATGGACCCGGTGGGCCGGTGCGGTGGTGCGGTAGCCCGCTAGGTCAGCTCACTGCGGCTGACTAGCTCAGCCGGGCGTGACGAGCTCAGACGGCGCGATAGTGACCGGGAATGGGATCTCTGCGCGGTACTCCTCGTCGCCGGTCACGTGGGCGATCTGTTCATACGTGCCCGCACGCAGCTCGAAGACGGTCAGCTCGGGACGGTCCGGGTCCGGCTCGACGATCCAGTACGCGGAGATACCGAAGCCCTCGTAGACGTCCTTCTTCCTGTTCCGGTCGTAAAGCCGGGTCCGGCGCGAGGCGACCTCGACCACCAGTTCCGGCGGAATCTCCTGGAAGAACGACTCCAGGGAGCCGACGCGCACCACGGCGACATCTGGCACTCTGTGCTGGAACTTGCTGATGTTGACGCCGACGCCAGCGAGTACAGCGAACTCAGCAGGACATGCCGCGCTGAGGATGACGGCCAAGCGGGTCACCGTGAGCTGGTGGAGGGTGGACGGAGCCGGGGACACGATCAGTATCCCGTCATCCAGCTCGTAGCGGAACTCGTCGTCGGGCATGTTCTCCATGTCCTTGACGGTGAGCATCCGGTCCTGGCCGGACCACACGTCCGGAACGGTCATGGCACCCATCGTGCCTCCATCCTGTCATTTCTGCCACCAGGCCAGCCTGTACCGACACTCCGGTGCGGTCAGAGACAGCGACCTGGCAGCTTGTGCACACCGTCTGGTCCCGTCACGTAGAAGGTCCAAGGCGAGGTATCGCGGCTCGCGGCGGCTTCGGACAGTATCCGGAAGATGTACTTGTCTGCATCGCTGATGCCCGTTGTTCCGGGCCGGTGCAGGATGACCAGCGCTGTTTCGCCACCCATCGGATGCTCCAGGAAGTTCGCGAGAAGGTCGCACAGGCCTGCGATGTTGTCGGAGTCCGGCAGGTCGAGCCGGTTGTCGACCGGCAGCACCGCCCGGGTCTGGATGCCCTCTGAGCAAAGGAACAGCAGCCAGAGGATCCGGGTGAACGCCGCGCCGGGATCGAACGGGAGCGTGGCGTGCAGGCGCAGTACCGCGTCACGCAGCTCGGCTTGGCCGGATGCCGAGAGCCGTGGTTCAAGGTCAGCGGATGCGTACGGGCTGAAGGTATCCATGACCCGGAGTGTCGCACCGGCTACTGACAAACCGCAGATTCGCGGGCGTGGTTACGGTTCGGCATCCGCGTGGCCGGAGCGGGTTAACCACGGTCCGTTCGGAAGATAGAAAATTACGGCGAGGTCCGGCGCGGACGGTCACGGATGCAGTCAGAACTGGCAGGGCAGGCGCTTGATGCCGTTGATGAAACTGGACAGGAGGCGGTCGGGCTCGCCGGCGGTGATGTCGGGGACGCGCATCATCAGTTCGCGCAGCATGACGGTGAGCTCCCGGCGGGCCAGATGGGCACCCAGGCAGTAGTGCGGTCCGGGTGCGCCGAAGCCGACGTGCGGGTTCGGCGAGCGGGTGATGTCGAAGCGGTCGGGATCGCTGAAGACAGCCTCGTCGCGGTTGGCCGAGTAGTAGAACAGCACCGTCTTGTCGCCCTCGCGGTAGTCATGCCCGTTCATCGTGTAGTCCCGGGTCAGGGTTCGCCGCATGAACAGGACGGGCGAGGAGTAACGGACGATTTCCTCGACCGCGGATTCGAGCCGACCTTCTAGGTCGGCGAGGAGCAGGGCCCGTTGCTCCGGATACTGGGTGAACAGCATCAGCCCGTGCGAGAGCGCGTTGCGGGTGGTCTCGTTGCCCGCCACCACCAGGAGGATGAAGAAGGAGGCGAGTTCGGCGGTGGTGAGCTGCTCGCCGTCGATGTTCGCGGTCACCAGGGCGGAGACCAGGTCTTCGGCAGGCGCCTCGGCGCGGACGGCGGCCAGGCCGGTGAGCAGGTCGGCGAGGGCCTGCCCGGCGCCGAGGATCTGAAGCACCGCCTGATCGAGATCCTCGCTGACGAACTCGGGATCGGCTCCGGACAAGATGATGTTGGTGTTGGCCAGGACCATCTGGTACTGATCATCCGGGATGCCCATCATGTCGCAGATGATCTTCAGCGGCAGCTTCGCCGCGATGTTCGCGACGAAATCGCACGGACCGGTGGCCAGCAGGTCGTCGACCATCTCGGCAGCGGCTCGCTGCACGTCGTCCTGGAACTTCGCGATCAGCCGCGGGCTGAACGCGCGAGAGACGATCCGGCGTAGCCGGGTGTGCCGGGGGTCGTCCATGTTGATCATCGAGCCGAAGTACTCGTTGAACTCCACCGGCAGGTCGGGGATGCTGGTGGCGCCCTTCGCCGAGGAGAACACCTCCGGGTGCTTGCTCGCCTCCACTACGTCGGCGTATCTGACCAGGGCGTAGTAGCCGGGACCCGGCTCGGCGAACGGGGTCTCGGGTTCGGCGAAGAACGGCGGCTGCTGCTGGGCTCGGAGCAGAGCGAAAGCCGCGGCCCGGTCGGGGAGCGGCAGACCCCAGAACTCGGTGGCCGACAGGTCGATCCCGGCAATTGTCATGACCCGGCGCCTTCCGTGAGAACTGGTCCTACTTCATCACGGCACACCACCGAATGACTAGCCTCGCCTCCAGGCCGGTTACGGCCGGCGTTCGGCCTTCTTGAGCCTGACCAGCATCGTCACGATGAGCACCAGCAACACGCCCGCTATCAGCCAGTCCATACTTGCCTCCCTGTTTCGCCGAGTTCATTATGTGGTCTCCGCGTTACAGCGGTGTTACCAGCTCGGCCGCGATCCTCAGCCGGTGGTGACGGCGAAAGTTAGCGGGAGGACGGCGGGGGCGCCAGCCTCCCGGAGCTGCTTGGCCGCGACGGTCATGGTCCAGCCGGTCTCGATGCGGTCGTCGATGAGCAGGAGCGGACCGGTGGGCCGGCTGAGTGCCTCGCGAAGGTCGTCTGGGACGGTGAACGCGTGCCACAGCGAGCGCAGCCGCTGGGCGCTATTGTGGCGGCGCGGCCCGGGGCCGTCGGGGCTGGCGTAGCCGAGCGAGCCGAGGTAGGGCAGCCTGCCGACCTGCGCAATCCGCTGGCCGAGGCTCGTTATCAGGACGGGCCTGGTGCGCGACGGCACGGTGACAATGCCCGCCGGGCGCTGGCTCCAGTCCCAGGCGGCAAGGACTTTGACCACCGCGTCGGTGAGCTGGTCCGTGACCGGCCCGTCGGGAGCCTCATCGGCGAGCAGCGCCCGCAGCGTGGTTCCCCAGCCGATGTCGGTGAGACGGCCGAGCGCGCGACCCGGCTCGGCCGTGCGGTCCGCGGGGATCTTGCCGGAAGCGCCGGAGATCCCCAGGTCCTTCATCCCCGGCGGCCACATCCGCCGCGGCTCGACCCCGACGCCAGGGCGGAGCAGCCGCTGCCGGGCCGCGTCCGCGCCGACCTGCGGGACTTCGGTGTCCGGCTCCCGGCCAGAGCAGTTGTCGCAGCGGCCGCACCGGGCCGCCTCCGGGTCGTCGAGCTCGCGGCGCAGGTACTCCATCCGGCAGGCATCGGTCGCCTGGTAGGCCAGCATGGACTGCTGTTCGCGGATCCGCTCCTGACCAACCCGCTGATACCGCTCTTGGTCGTAGGTCCACGCCCGACCGGTGGCCTCCCAGCCGCCGCCGGTGCGGCGCACCGCGCCGTCGACGTCGAGCACCTTGAGCATCGACTCCAGCCGGCCCCGGGACAGGTCGATCCGGGTCTCCAGCGCGGTGACGGACAGCGGCCGGCCAGCGTCGGCGAGTGCGGCGAGTGTCGCCCGGACCTGGTGCTCGGGCGGGAACGCGAGCGAGGCGAAGTACGCCCAGATGTCACGGTCCTCGCGGCCGGGGAGCAGGATCACCTCCGCTTTGGCGACGGCCCGCCCGGCCCGGCCGATCTGCTGGTAGTAAGCGACCGGGGACTGCGGGGCACCGAGGTGCACCACGAACCCCAGGTCGGGCTTGTCGAAACCCATGCCCAGCGCGCTGGTCGCCACCAGCGCCTTGACCCGGTTGGCCAGCAGGTCGTCTTCGGCCTGGAGGCGCTGCGCCTGGTCGTCGCGGCCGCTGTACGCGGCGACGTCGATTCCCTGGTCGCGGAGGAACGCCGCGGTCTCGTAGGCCGCGGCGACGGTCAGCGTGTAGATGATCCCGGATCCCGGCAAGCCGCCGTCGGCGAGCCGGGCCGCCAGCCAGGCGAGCCGCTGGTGGGCGGTCGGCAGGCTCACCACCGCGAGGTGCAGCGACTCCCGGTCCAGCGGGCCGCGCAGCACGAGTACGTCGTCTGGGTCTTGGCCCGCGCCGAGTTGCTCGGCGACGTCACGGGTGACCCGGGCGTTCGCGGTCGCGGTGGTCGCCAGCACCGGGATTCCCGGTGGAAGACCTTGCAGCAGCGTCCGGATCCGCCGGTAGTCGGGGCGGAAGTCGTGGCCCCAGTCGGAGATGCAGTGTGCCTCATCGATCACGATCAGGCCCGCCGCGGCGGTGAGCTTCGGCAGCACCTGGTCGCGGAAGCCAGGGTTGTTCAGGCGTTCGGGGCTGACCAGCAGCACGTCGGCCTGGCCGTCTGCGACCTCCGCGTAGACGTCCTCCCACTCCTGTGTGTTGGAGGAGTTGATCGTGCGTGCGCGGATCCCGGCCCGGCCCGCCGCCTCGACCTGGTTGCGCATGAGCGCGAGTAGCGGTGACACGATCACCGTCGGCCCGGCACCGCGCGCCCGCAGCAGCGCCGTCGCGACGAAGTACACCGCCGACTTCCCCCACCCGGTGCGCTGCACCACCAGCGCCCGGCGCCGGGCGGCGACCAGGGCGCTGATCGCCGTCCACTGGTCCTCGCGCAGCCGTGTGTGGTCGCCGGCCAGGGCACGCAAGTGCCGTTCGGCCTCGTCGCGCAGCCCCTGGTCGTTCGGCTCCGGTACCGGTCGGTCTGTATCGGTCACGCCTTCATTGCTATCAGGCGGTTACGACATAAGTTGACGTCGGAAAGCTCCGGCAGCCGGGCGGGAGAACCGGTATCGTACGGTCTCGTGCTGGACGGCGAGCTGGTCTTCGTACCGAGCGCGATCCCGCGGCGGGGGGTGTTCGCACACTGGGGCAAGGGCTCGGGATCGGCGAAGCTTGAGCTGGTGTTCCCTCGCGGTAGGTACGGCATCCGCAAGCGCCTGGTGTCGGCGGATCTCATCCCGCTCGCCGAGGCGCTCCCCGCCCTGCTCACCATCGAGCCCGGCGAGCGCGCCGGGCGCCCGATGCGGCGCAGCGCCCGGGTGTGGGCCGCGGCCGCGGCCGCGGGCGTGGGCCTGGTGGCGCGGGGCAGGCTGCTGCCGACCGTGGGAGCCGACGACGCGGACGTCTGGCGGGCGGGCCCGCTCGATCCGGCCGATCTCAGCTGGCTGCGCGAGCTTGCCGCCGTCTTCCCGCCCACCGCGCATGCCCTGGCCATCCCCGGCTCGCGCCCGATGCGGCTCCGCTCCCCCGAAGCGCTTATCCGCGACCTGTGGGACGCGATCGCCGACCTGATCGCGCGTTCGCCGGCCGCAGCGCGGACCACCGCCTCGGCCGCGTTCGCCGCCGCCGAGCCGACCGGGGTCGGCGATCTCGCGGAGTGGCTCGCGGACACTACCGACGGCCTGGCGGCCGGGGCCCGTCTTGGTCTGCGGATCGAGGCCGTCCCGGAACCGCCGGTAGTCGGCGATGAGGAAGACCTCGCCGACGGTGAGGAGTACTTCCCAGGCGCGGTGGAGGAATACGGGGAACAAGGCCCTGACGAGGCCGACGGGCTGACGCCTGCATTCCGGCTGGTCCTGCAGCTGCGGAGCAATGCTGATCCGAGTCTGATCGTCGACGCCGCCGCGCTGTGGAACCAGCCTGAGACGGTGCTGTCCAGGTTCGGCCCGCAGGCGGAGACGGACCTGCTGCTGGCGCTGCGCCGCGGCGCGCCGATCTGGCCGCCGCTGGCCGAGGCGCTGGAGCAGGCGAGCCCGTCGGTGATCGGCCTGGATGACGACGCGCTGGCCAGCCTGATCGGCCCGGCGGCGGAGGAACTGGCGGGCGCCGGCATCGAGGTACTGTGGCCGTCCAGCCTGGTGGACGGCGGTCTCAAGCTGAGAGCCATGCCCACCCCGGCGCCGGGCAAGGTGACGGAGGCCGGGTTCGGGCTGGCGGCGCTGCTGGATTTCCGGTGGCAGCTCACGCTCGACGGGGCGCTGCTCGACGCCGACGAGGTCGCCGCGCTGGCCGAGGCGAAACGGCCGCTGATCAGGCTGCGGGGCCGGTGGGTGATGCTCGACCCGGCCCTGCTCGACCGGCTGCGCCGGCCGCCGCGGACGCGGATGCGGGTGTCCGAGGCGCTCGGTGCCGTGCTCGCGGGCTCGGCGGAGATCGACGGCGAGACGGTGACGGTGGTCGCGGAAGGCCCGCTCGCCGACCTGGCCGCCAAGGTCGCCCACCTCGCGTCCGCCCCGGTCCAGGTCGAGCCTCCGTCCGGGCTGATGGCCACGCTGCGGCCCTATCAGCGGCGCGGCCTGGCCTGGCTGGCCGGGATGTGCGAGGCCGGGATCGGCGGCTGCCTGGCCGACGACATGGGGCTGGGTAAGACGATCCAGGTCATTGCGCTGCACCTGCACCGGCGGGAGGCCAAGGCGGGACCGACGCTCGTGGTCTGCCCGGCGTCGCTGCTGGGTACCTGGGAACGCGAGGTGCGCAGGTTCTCGCCCGACGTCCCGGTCCGCCGCTACCACGGGGGCGGGCGGCACCTGGAGGACCTGGCCGCCGACGAGATCGTCCTGGTCACCTACGGCGTGGTCCTGCGGGACTCCGCCCGGCTGGCCGAGGTCGGCTGGGGACTGGTGGTGGCCGACGAGGCGCAGCACGCGAAGAACCCGCTGTCGCGGACCGCCCGCGAGCTACGGGCGGTGCCCGCGCCCGCCCGGATCGCGCTGACCGGGACGCCGGTGGAGAACCGGCTGTCAGAACTATGGGCGATCCTGGACTGGACGACGCCGGGGCTGCTCGGCCACCTGGAGGCGTTCACCCGCCGGGTCGCCGTCCCGGTCGAGCGGTACCGCGACGCGGAGGCGACCAGTAGGCTCGCCGCCCTGATCCGGCCGTTCCTGCTGCGGCGGCGGAAGACCGACCCTGGTATCGCGCCGGAGCTCCCGCGCAAGACCGAGTCGGACGTGTTCGTGCCGCTGACCGCCGAGCAGGTCACGCTGTACGAGGCGATGGTTCGCGAGACGATGGAAGCGATCGAGAGATCCGAGGGTATCGAGCGGGCCGGCCTGGTGTTCAAGCTGCTGACCGCGCTGAAGCAGATCTGCAACCACCCGGCTCAGTACCTGAAGCAACCCGCTCCCCTGGAGGGCCGGTCAGGAAAGCTGGCCGCGTTCGACGAGCTGACCGACATCATCCTGGCCGGCGGCGAGTCGATGCTCGTCTTCACCCAATACACGCAGATGGGCGCGCTGCTGCAGCAGCATCTGGACGCCCGCGGGATCGGCTCGCTGTTCTTGCACGGCGGGGTTCCGGTACCGCGGCGGGAGGAGATGGTGGCCCGGTTCCAAGCGGGTGACGCGCCGGTATTCCTGCTGTCTCTCAAGGCGGGCGGTACCGGACTGACGCTGACCCGTGCCACCCACGTGCTGCACTACGACCGGTGGTGGAACCCGGCGGTGGAGGATCAGGCGACCGACCGGGCCTACCGTATCGGCCAGGACCGGCCCGTCCAGGTGCACCGGCTCATCGCCGAGGGGACGCTCGAGGACCGGATCGCCGCCCTGCTGGAGACCAAACGCGAGCTGGCCGACGCCGTGATCGGCTCGGGCGAGGGCTGGATCGCCGACCTGTCCGACGGGGAGCTCGCGGAGTTGGTCAGCCTGCGGGCCACACCATGAACGACGGGAGCGGCGGCATGGGCGAGACCGCGCCCGGGGGACCGGAGTTCGGCCGCACGTGGTGGGGCCGGGCCTGGCTGGAGGCGCTGGAGCAGCGAGCGCGGCTGGACCCCGACCGGCTGCCCCGCGGCCGGGACTACGCGCGTTCCGGCACGGTGGGAGAGCTCACCCTGGCGCCGGGCGAGGCCCGGGCCCGGGTCCAAGGCCGCAAGACCGAGCCGTACGAGGTCAGGATCCGGGTGCGGCGGTTCACCGACGACGAGTGGGACCGAGTGCTGGCCGCCATCTCGGCCCGGCTTGGTCACGCGGCGGCGCTGCTTGACGGTGAGCTGCCGCCGGAGATCGCCCGCGATGCGGCCGCCGCCGGTCTCGACCTGCTTCCCGGCGGCGGCGAGCTCGGGCCGCGCTGCAGCTGCCCGGACGACGCCGACCCGTGCAAGCACTCGGCGGCGGCGTGCTACCTGATCACCGACGCGCTGGATGCCGACCCCTTCGCCCTGTTCCTGCTGCGCGGCCGGACCCGGGATCAGGTGCTGGCCGGGATCCGGGCCCGTCGGCGGGGCACCGTACCCGCTCGGGCGGCCGGGCCGGGAACCGAGGCGGGTGATCACGCCGACGCGGGGGCGGACGAGGGCGTGGACGCGAGGACGGCGTTCGGCGCGCCGGAATCCGCGTTGCCGATCCCCTCCGTGCCGCTACCGCCCCGTCGGCCCGGGACGCCTGCCGCGCTTCCCGTGGATCCACCGCCGTGGCGCTCTGGCCTGCGCGAGGATCTGGTGGAACTGGCCGCGGACGCGGCCAGCCGGGCCTGGGAGATGGCGGTGGGCCTGTCGGCCGACGCCGGGCTGAGCCTCGACGCGGACGCCGATCTGGCCCGCAGGGCGGCCCGGGCCCTGGGCACGCCTGCGTTCGGTACGCTCGCGGCGCGCTCCGGGGTCGGCGAACGTGACCTCGCCCGTCACGCGCTGGCCTGGCGGCAGGGCGGCCTGACCGGGCTGGACTCGCTGCACGCCGAGTGGGACCCGGTCGCGGACGACCCGGACGCCGCCCGGCTGCTGACCGCGGCGCGGTCCGCGCTGCGGGCCAAGACCGGTGCGGCGCAGGCCGACATTCAGCGCAACCGGGTCACCGCAGGCCGCCTGCAGCTTCGCCTCGGCCGGGACCTGCGCTGGTATCCGTATGCGCGGTCGGACGGCGGCTGGGAGCCCAGCGGCACCCCGGAGGCTGATCCGGCCCGGGCCCTGACGGACCTGTGATGCGATCAGCTTGACCGGTGCTGATCGCTGCCGTGAGAAGCGGCGGGACGGGCAGGTCGCCGGCGGTGGAAGCTGGGACGGTGGCCTCGGCCTAGGCTGGGCGCATGGACACCGGCGTAGCGATCTTCCCGACCCATGACGCCATCGCGCCCGCCGACATGGCGCGGCTGGCCGAGGAGCGCGGGCACGAGTCGCTGTTCTTCCCCGAGCACACGCACATCCCGGCCAGCCGGGAGTCGGCCTGGCCAGGTGGCAGCGAGCTGCCGCGCAGGTACGCCCATACCTTCGACCTGTTCGTGGCGGTAACCGCGGCCGTGACCGTGACCTCGCGGCTGCGAGTCGGCTCGGGCATCTGCCTGGTGATCGAACGGGATCCGATCACCACCGCCAAGGAGGTGGCCAGCGTCGACTACCTGTCCGGCGGGAGGTTCGAGTTCGGCGTCGGCGCGGGCTGGAACCGGGAGGAGATGGCCAATCACGGCACCGACCCGCGCCGGCGGATGGCGATCCTGCGGGAGCGGGTCGAGGCCATGAAGACGATCTGGACCGCCGACGAGGCGAGCTACGCGGGCGAGTACGTCGCGTTCGACCGGATCTGGTCCTGGCCGAAGCCGGCCCAGCGGCCCCATCCCCCGGTGCTGGTGGGCGGGAACGGGCCGGGTGTGCTGGACCGGGTGCTGGCGTTCGGCGACGCGTGGTTCCCCAACCATGATCGCGGGGACGTCCTGGACCGGGCCGCGGAACTGCGCGCCCGCGCCGACCGGCCGGTGGGGCTGATGGTCATGGGGGTTCCGGCCGACGCCAAGGTGCTGGAGGGGTACGCGGCCGCGGGCTTCGAGCGGGCGGTGCACTGGCTGCCCTCGGCGCCGCGCGGCCCGGTCGAGCGGGCTCTGGACCGGTACGAGGCGGCCGTCGCGGAATTCAACGGAGAGTAATGGCCGACTCACGGGGGCTCCGGGTGCGCCTGGCCGGGCGGGTGATCGTGCTCGACCCGGACGATCGCGTCCTGCTGTTCCGGTACGACGACGGGCCGCCCAACGGGCGGCACTGGTGCACGCCCGGCGGCGGGCTGAATGACGGGGAGGACTACCCGGCGGGAGCCCGGCGGGAACTGGCCGAGGAGACCGGCTGGACCGACGTTCCGCTGGGTAGGGAGTTGTTCGAGCGGACGCTGACCATGGAGTACGAGGACGAGATCGTCCGGCAGTACGAGCGGTTCTTCCTGGCCCGCGTCGCTAGTCCCCGCCGCGGGCTTGGTGAGGTGGCGGCCATGCACGACTCGGACGGGATCGCCGCGTGGCGCTGGTGGACGCTGGCCGAGATGGACTCGACCGCGGAGGCGATCTGGCCCGCGGGGCTCGCGGACGTGATCAGGGGCGCGCTCGGCTGACCGGCCGGATGGCCGCATCGCTGGGTGTCTCGCCCGCCAGACTACGCTGATGGTGTGGCCGAGCGGGAAGCATGCCTCGTTGACGTCTATGACACCCTTCTGAGCTGTGATTTCGTGGCCCACAGCGCCGAGCTGCCGCTCCTGGCCGGGCTCTCGATGCAGGCCTGGGGTCAGGGATACAGCCAGGTCGGGGCGGCGCTCGGGATCGGCCAGCTGACCAAGGCCGAGGGGTTCGAGCGGATCTTGCGGGACGGCGGCGTCGAACCCCGGCCGGACCTGGTGCGGGCGCTGGTGGACCGGGACCGCGAGCTGCTCCTGCGGTCCGCGCGGCTGTACGACGACGCTCTGGAGTTCCTGCGGGACGTCAGGGCCCGCGGGATCAAGATCGCGATCGTGAGCAACTGCTCGGAGCACACGCGGGACCTCCTGGAGAGCAACGGCGTGGCGGAGCTGGCCGACACGCTGGTCCTGTCGTGCGAGGTCGGCGCCGAGAAGCCGGCGGCGGAGATCTTCACTCACGCGCTGGATCAGCTCGGCGTCCCCGCGCGGCACGCCGTGTTCGTGGACGATCAGCCGGCGTTCTGCGCGGGAGCGGCGGACCTGGGCATCGCCGCGGTGCAGATCGTGCGGGGCGAGCTGGACGGGAAGGCGCCGGCGCCGGGCACCACGGTGGTCCGCTCGCTATCGGACGTCGCGGCGATGTTCTGAGCTTGCCTACCGCGGCCCGAGATGCTCGGGCGTCAGCGCCCTCGCGCAGCGGAGTCACGTACCGGGTCACCGTGACATGGTCGAGCACGCCGGCCAGGGTATCGCTCGCGACTGGGCTCACACGCCGGGCTCACAGCGTGGGCGGCAGCCCGAAGGCCGGGAAGAGCTCGGCGCCGAACGTCGTGACCTCGGCGATCAGGCCCTCCTCGACGCGCATGACATCGAGCTTGAACGCACGGAACTGGCTGTCGCCCGGCCTGCGCAGGTAACTCGCGGCGGCCGGCATCCGGTTGGCCGCCACCGGGAACAGGCGCCAGTCGCCCATCGCGGCCGCGTTGGCCATGAGCGGCCTGATCTCCTCTCGCCCGTCGAAGATCCAGGGGTTGGGCGGCATGGTGATCCGGAGGTCCTGGGCGGCGACCGCGATGGCCGCCTCGGCGTCGAGACGCTCGTGCGCGGCGATGAACTGCTCGAGCAGCGCGCGCTCCTGCGCGCTCGGCTCGTGAGCCGACCATTCGGCGCGGCGCGGCGGCAGGTGCGACTGCATGGTCGCCCGGGCGCGCTGCAGGGCGCTGTTGGCCGCGGCGACGCTCGTGCCCAGCGCCGAGGCGGTCTCGCTGGCCGGCCAGCCCAGCACGTCGCGGGCGATCAGCGCGGCGCGCTGCCTGGGCGGCAGGACCTGCAGCGCGGCCAGGAAGGCCAGCGAGATCGTCTCCCGCGCGATGGCGACCGCCTCGGGCTGCTCATCGGCCGGCGCGGCCTGGTCGAGCAGCAGGTCCGGGTACGGCTGGATCCACGGCACCTCGGCGAACGAGCGCATCCCGGTGGCGCGCCGCGAGTTACGGCGGAGCATGTCGAGGCAGACGTTCGTCGCGATGCGGTACAGCCAGGCCCGGAACTGCGAGCCGCCCTCGAATCCCGACCGGCCGCGCCAGGCGTTCAGGAACGTCTCCTGCACGGCGTCCTCGGCCTCGTCGAACGAGGCGAGCATCCGGTAGCAGTGCACGTGGAGCTCACGCCGGTGGCGTTCGGCCAGCGCGGTGAATGCGGGCTCGTCACCCGCGATCGCAGCCGCTCACGGTCTCGTCGGCGCTTACCGTCTGGTCAGTCCGGCTCATGCCTGGCCTTTGCTCCGGTCAACTTCCTGCAGGATCCAGATGTTGCCGTCCGGGTCGGTGAAGTCGGCGAACGACTCGTAGTTCGCGCGTTCCGGGTGGGGCCCGTCGACCCATGTTCCGTTCTCGAGGTGGCGCACCTCGCTGACGGACACGCCGCGCTCGGTCAGTTCGGCCCGCGCGGCGAGGATGTCGGACACCACCAGGTGCAGGCCCTGTGCCGCGCCCGGCGCGGCTGAGGTGAGCCCGGTCCCGAACCCGATCGCGCATTCCGAGCCGGGCGGCACGGCCTGGACCACCCGCATGTCCTCACCGATCGCGGTATCGACGATGAGCACGAAGCCCGCCTGCTCGAGGTAGAACTTCTTCGCGCGATCCACGTCCGAGACGGGGATGAGCACCAGTTCCAGCTTGTAGTCCATGTCGCTTCTCTCCCAGGTACGGCACCGGCCGGTCGCCGATGCTCACCCGTGAAACGGCGCCCGGCGGCAAAACTCATCGGCGCCGCGGTGAGGTGCGGCCTCGTCGCAGGTCAAAGGGCGAAAATCCGCCGCTGATCGTCGGGAACGAGGTCGGCGTAGTCGGGATGCTCGGTGATCCAGCTCCGCACGAACGGGCAGTAGGGCAGGACAGCCAGGTGGCGTTCCCGGGCCGCCTCGAGGCTGGACTGGATGAGGGTCCCGGCGACGCCGTGGCCGCGGAACCGAGGGTCGGTCTCGGCGTGCAGGAACGCGATCACGCCGTCGCGCAGGCGGTACTGAACGAACCCGGCGAGCTCGCCGTCCGCCCGGATCTCGAACTGTGCCTGTTCTGGGTTGTCGGCCACCTGCAGGTCCATGCGCCTAAGGATATTGAGCGGGCGAAGCCCAGGGCCTCGCGGGCCAGCGGCGGCCACGCCAGCTGGGATTCTGGGTCCAGGCTGAACCACTCCTTCATCGGGGTGCCCTTGTTGGCGTCGAACCGCTCGCCGTGGCCCCCGGCCACCAGCTCATCGACGCGCTTGCGGGGCAGCTTGACCACGAGCTGGCCGCGGACGAACATCGCGAAGATCTTCCTCCGGTAGCGGAGCGCGCCGCGGCCGAACCCGCTGCCGCCGGGCGGCGGCAGCACCCCGTCCTCGCCGAGGAACTCGTCGACCAGATCTTCGTAGCGCTGCTCCGGCGTCATGCTTCCTAGCATGCCGCCTCAGCTCACCTCGGTGGCGTAGACGACGATGTTGCTCAGGTAGTGGTGAGTGGCCAGGTCGTAGGCTCCGCCGCAGGTGATGAGGCGCAGCTCCGGGTCGGGGACCGGACCGTAGACGGCTTCGGTCGGGAAGTGGTCCTTCGGGTATTGCTGGACCGAGGTCACCCGGAACTCGACCAGGGTCCCGTCCGCACGCTTGACGTAGATCTTGTCCCCGGCGGACAGCTGCCTGAGCCGGAAGAAGACCCCCTTGACGCTACCCGCGTCGCCGTCGATGTGGCCCACGATGATGGACGAGCCGATGGCTCCCGGCCGGGGGCTGCCCGTGTACCAGCCCGCAACCGAGACCATGTTCGGGGGCGGTACCTGCAACGTGCCGTCCGAGGCCAGGCCCAGGGTCATCAGGTTGGTCTGCACGCCGATCAGCGGGATGGTCAGCGAGACCGGCGCGGCGACCGGCTTGGGCGCCGCCGACTGCGACACAGCGACGATCGGACCGGTCGGCGCGGGGAACGCCGCCACGATCGGGCCGGTCGGCGCGGGCACCGCCTCCACGCCGACCGCCACCGGGCGCATGGCCGGGGTCGAGTGCCGCGTCAGCAGCAGGCCGGTCGCTCCGCCGGCGATCACGACGAGGCCGGCCGCGAGCGCGAGCGCCGCGGCCGGCCGACGGGTCGGCATCGTTAGATCCGGGCGGTCAGCTGACGGTTACGCCGCAACCGCAGCCCGCCGGTGAGGGCGAGCAGCGAACCGGCTCCGATGGCCACCAGCCACGGCACGGGCGAACCCGGTCCGTGCGGCGCGGTGCCGCCGAAGCCGGTCGAGACGCCGCCCAGCGGCGGCTTGCCGCTGCCCGACGCGTCCTCCAGGTTGACGACCTCCAAGCCCGCTGGCGCCGTCGAGCACCACCAGGGTGTGGACGGTGCCGGCGGGGAGCGTGACGCTGGAGTTCGCATCCGTGCCGCCCGCGCTCACGGTCACGGTATGCGTGCCCGGGGAGACGGGCTGGTAGTCGTTCACGGTCCCGAACTTCAGGCCGCTCGCGAGCGTCGTGGAGCCGAGGCTCACGTTGACCACCTGCTGTTTCAGCGAAGCCTGGATCACGCGCACCTCGGCTTGTCCTGGCGCCGTGGTCAGCTTGTCGTCCAGGACCTGGAGCCGCAGGCCCGATTCGGGTCCCATCCCCGCCACCGTGTAGGCATGACCGGCGGCGATCGTAACGCTGGTGGACAGGACAGGCTGACTCGTGGCGGACGCGCCCGCGGCGCGCATGGCCACGCTGTAGTCTCCGGCCTGCACCGACTCATACGGCGAGACGGTTCCGTAAGCGACGTGGTGGAGCACGATCATCGCCTTGGAGTTGTCGAACGAGTACAGGTACACGTCGACCGCAGGCGTGTTCGGGGATAGGTGGGCCAGTCTGATCCAGCCCGTACCCGAGGTAGCAGAGGCCGCGAACGCAGTCGCGGCGGCGGGAATGCCCAGCAGCAGGGCCGACGCGGCCAGCAACATGAGCAGTCGTCTAGTAATTCTCCGAAAATTCATGACCCCTCCCTTTACCCCAGCCGGTGACGGACTAGGGGCCGTTCATCCCCAGAGGACCTGGGGCGTCGTATTGCATGGTGACCACCTGGCCGCTAGCGATCCTGATTTGGCTGAAGTGCGAGGGTTGGTATGTGGTTTGCTGAGTCAGGAACGCCAGCATCGCCGACAGGCCAGCGGAGCCTGTGGCCCCGATCTCGGCACCGCGTAGCGGAACCGCAGAACCCACACCGGGCGATGGGTCATCAAAAATTACCAGTCGTACTTGCATTTCGTGGGCAAGTAGCCCAAGCGTTATAAGCAGGCGGGGATCGACGTTACCAGCCAGGAGGGCGCCGCGGGCCTGCGCGGAGGCCTGGACGTTCTTATTGCTCAGTAGCTGCTGACCCGCTTGGATGCGGGCGCTGCGATCCGAGGCGAGCGAGGCCTCGAACGCGGCGGTCCCGCCGGGCGCGAGATAGCGGATGTCGATCCGCTGGGCGCCAGAGCCGAAGCTGGCCAGGACCAGCGGCGCGTACACCGTGGCCAGGCGCGGGCCGAACTGGCTCCGCAGCGCCGGGGTCGCGACGATCACCTCGACGCCCAGCGGGTCGGGGGCTGACGGCTGCACCGCCGACAGCCTGCTCGCCGAGACGTTGGCCGCCTCCAGGGCCTGGCACATCAGCGGGTCACAGCCGATCAGCACGCTCGGGAGCATCTGCTGCGCGATCCAGTCTGCCGCCTGGCTGCGGTTCGCCGCAGCGGTCTGCAGCGCACTGGGCGTGCTCGGGGCAGGATCGGCCGACTGCACCGACGATGCCTTCTGTGCTTGTTCCCCCTGATGGGTGAAGGCCAGCGTGACCAGGACCCCGAGGGCCATGGCGGCAGCCGCGCTCAGCACCAGGACGCCGCGCTGGCGCCGGGAGGATGGCCGGCGACCGCGATGGGTGTGTCTTTGCCGCCACAGGCGCAACGTGGTAACCACGACGGTCGCCCAGGATGGGTCCCCGCTCGTTCCCGGCGTAAGGCCGTGATGCTGCTCGCCCATCTCCGCACCCCCACAACTCCGCTGGCTCGCAGAGTTGGCTACCCAAGCTATCCAATCGTACGCGTCCTGGAGATTTCATCCAATACAATCATTTATTGACCGCTACGTCGCGAAGTTCGCGATTTTGCCATGCATGGCCACGGTGCGCCTTTCGCCCGATAAGGCAGATCACGCGAACGTGCTGGATTATGACCGCGAGGCGGCGCACTACGACGGCTGCCGCCGGCTCACCGCACCGCGTAAGGGCACTGCGTAAGGGCTAGGCGGACCCGCTGACGGCTCCGGGCAGGATCGCGGCCCACTGCAGCGAGTGACGGATCCCATCGTCAAGGTCATACTGCGGCTCCCAGCCGAGCAGCCGCTTGGCCCGGTCGATGCGGGTATGGGCGCCGGCGACGTCACCGGGCCGGCGGGCCGCCTCACGAGCCCTGACCGGGTACTCGACCGTCCGGTTGAACACATCGAGGAGTTCCCGCACCGTGGTGCCCTGACCGGTCCCCAGGTTGATCGCCAGCGCTGGCGCGGGCAGGGCGTCGAAGCGGCCCAGGGCGGCCAGATGGGCCGCGGCCAGGTCCCAGATGTGGATGTAATCCCTGATGCCTGACCCATCCCGGGTCGGGTAGTCCGTGCCGGTAATCAGGAACGGGGCGCCCTCGTCATGGGCCCGGATCATCGCTCCGAGGGCGTGGGTCGGCCGCCGCAACTGCAGGCCGGTCCGCATCTTGGGGTCCGCACCGATCGTATTGAAGTACCGCAGGGACAGCACGTGAAGGGGGTGGACCGAGGCGATGCCGGCGAAGATCGCCTCGCACATGGCCTTGCTGTGTCCGTACGGGCTGCTGGGTGCTATGGATGAGTCTTCATCGACGGTCAGGTCTTCGCTGGCGCGGTAGATGGCGGCCGTCGAACTGAAAATCAGCCGCTCGCAGCCGTTGCGCAACAGGTGCGTGACGAAGTCGAGGCTTTTGACGACGTTCGCCCGGTAATAGCCCACCGGATCGGCCACCGAGTCGGACACCACAATCAAGGCGGCGCAGTGGACAACGGCATAGATGTCCCGGTGTTCGGCAAAGATGCGATCGACCAGCGGACCATCCGCGATATCGCCTTCGTAGAATTCCCGGTCCGCCACGAACTCACGGCGGCCGGTCACCAGGCTGTCCAGGATCACCACACCGATCCCCGCGTCCAGGCAGGCCGAGGCGATCGTGCTGCCGACGTACCCGGCACCCCCCGCGATCAGGACTTTCACGTCCCCCGTCCTCCGATCATGGTCGTGACGGGGGGAGCCTACCAACGGACGGCCCTTGATCCAGGCCTTACGTGGCAGGTGGTTCGCGGTTATCAAGGCCGAGGATTTCCACCGACCGCTCCCGCATCTCCACCTTCCGGACCTTGCCGGTCACCGTCATCGGGAACTCATCGACGACATGCACGTACCGGGGGATCTTGTAATGCGCAAGCTGCCCGGAACAGAATGACCGCACATCCTCCGCGGTCAGTGCGGAAGCGCCCGGCCGCAGGCGGACCCAGGCCATGAGTTCCTCGCCGTAAACGGCATCCGGGATGCCGATCACCTGAGCGTCCAGGATGTCCGGATGGGTGTAGAGAAATTCCTCGATCTCCCGCGGGTAGATGTTCTCGCCGCCGCGGATCACCATGTCCTTGATCCGCCCGGTGATGGCCAGATAACCGTCCGAGTCCATGACGGCCAGGTCGCCGGTGTGCATCCAGTGCGCGGCGTCGACCGCTTCGGCGGTCTTGTCCGGCTGCGCCCAGTAGCCGAGCATCACCGAATAACCCCGCGTGCACAGCTCGCCAGGCGTGCCCCGGGGTACCGTCACGCCGGTCGCCGGGTCGATGACCTTCACCTCCAGGTGCGGCCCGACGCGGCCCACCGTCGAGGTGCGGCGGTCCAGCGAATCGTCGTCGCGGGTCTGGGTCGACACCGGCGAGGTCTCGGTCATGCCGTAGCAGATGGAGACCTCGCGCATCGACATCTGCGACATGACCTGCTTCATCACCTCGACCGGGCACGGGGAGCCCGCCATGATGCCGGTGCGCAGGCTGGACAGGTCGTAGTCGGCGAAGCCGGGCGCGGACAACTCGGCGATGAACATGGTCGGGACCCCGTACAGCGAGGTGCAGCGTTCGGCTTGCACGGCTTCCAGGGTGGCGACCGGATCGAAGCTTGGCGCGGGGATGACCATGCACGCGCCGTGACTGGTGGCCGCGAGATTGCCCATGACCATGCCGAAGCAATGGTAGAAGGGCACCGGAATGCAGATCCGGTCTGCCTCGGTGTAGTTGCACAGCTCGCCGACGAAGAAGCCGTTGTTGAGAATGTTGTGGTGCGAAAGCGTCGCGCCCTTCGGGAAACCAGTGGTACCTGAGGTGTACTGGATGTTGATGGGGTCATCGGTGTCGAGCTGAATGCGGTTAAGGACCGCGCGGTCCAGCCGCCGCCCGCTCTCGAGCAGCGACTGCCATTCCTGATGGCCGATCACCACGACATGGGCCAGGGCGGGGCAGCGCGGCCGTACCTCGGTGATCATGCCCACGTAGTCCGAGGTCTTCAGCCGCTCGGCCGAGATGAGCAACGTGGCGCCCGACTGATTGAGCACGAACTCGAGTTCGCGGGTGCGGTAGGCCGGGTTGATGTTGACCAGGATCGCGCCGATCTTCGCCGTCGCGTACTGGGTGAGCGTCCATTCCGCGCAGTTCGGCGCCCAGATGCCGACCCGATCGCCCTTCTCGATCCCCATTTCCAGCAGCCCGAGCGCCAGGGCATCGACGTCGGCGGCCAGTTCCGCATAGGTCCACCGCCGCCCGGACGGCCGGTCGACGAGCGCCTCACGGTCGCCGAAGGTGCCGACCGTAGCGTCGAAGTTGCCCCCGATCGTGTCGCCCAGCAGAGGCGTTGCCGATTCTCCCGACGAGTAACTCAGTGCTGCAGACATGGCCCGCTTACCTCCAAGCCTGGTTTTACCTGGCATTCCAGTCACAGTCCAGCATGGCACGGTTTGCCGGTCAGCTTTGTGGTCGAGTTGACATACTGCCGTCATCTTCAGAGCGGATAATGAGTGATAGATATGGGCGGTCCCGGCCATAACTGCCGAGACCGGGGAGGGTAAGAATATGCAACTCCGACTGCTTGACGTCCCTGTGGACGGGGGGAACTGCGCGTGCTCCAGTGGGGCACCGGCAGGCGGGTGGCGGTCGCCGTGCACGGAATCACGGCGTCGGCCATGTCGTGGCAGGCGGTGGCCCGCCAGATGCCGCCTGGCTGGACACTGGCCGCGCCTGACCTACGCGGGCGCGGTTTCAGCGCCCACTTGCCTAGCCCTTACGGCCTGGAACGGCACGCCGCCGACGTGACCGCGGTCCTGCGGCATTTCGGCGGCCGACCCGTCCTGGCCGGGCATTCGATGGGGGCGTACGTCGCGTTGCTGACCCACGACGCGCACCCGAACCTGTCGCGGCGCCTGGTCCTGGTGGACGGCGGTCTGCCGCTCCCGGTGCCGGACGGCGTCGACCCGGAAGTGGCGCTCGAAGCCGCCATCGGCCCGGCGATCGCCCGGCTGCGGCAGACTTTTCCCAGCACCGAGGCCTACCTGGACTTCTGGCGCGCGCATCCGGCGCTGGCTGAGCACTGGACCCCGGACGTCGAGGCGTACGCCCGCTACGACCTGACGGGCGAGGCGGGCAGCATGCGGTCGAGGGTGGCCGAAGTCGTGGTCAGCCCCGACAGCCGCGACGTGCTGGCGGATAAGCCGTTCGCGGACGCGCTCGGGCGGCTGACGCGGCCGACGCCGCTGCTGACCGCGCCGGCCGGGTTCCTCGGCGAACCGCCGGGCCTGCTGCCGCCCGAACTGGTCGCGGTGTGGGCCGAACGCGTCCCCCAGCTGCGTCCGCAGCTGGTGCCGGACGTGAACCACTACACGATCCTGTTCGACCGGCAGGGCGCCGCCGCGGTGGCCCGGGCCATCACCACCACCGCGGCCTAGCCGTACGCGGAGCACCGGACCAGCTGCTCCGCCGGATGAGGCACCATGGATTCGTGACTCAGTTGGCGGAGGCGAGGACGACAGGGTCGTTCGGCATGCTCGTGGACGTCGTCGCCGCCGGGAACGCGCTGGTCCTGAGCGGAGCCGGGCTGTCTACCGAGTCCGGCATCCCCGATTACCGCGGACCGACCGGCCTGGCCCGGCGGGCGACGCCGATGACCTACCAGACCTTCACCGCCAGCGCGGAGGCCCGGCGCAGGTACTGGGCTCGCAGCCACCTGGGCTGGCGGCACATCGGCCAGGCGGTCCCGAACCGCGGCCACCACGCGGTGGCCGAACTCGGCCGCCGCGGGCTGCTGGCCGGGATCATCACCCAGAACGTCGACGGGCTGCACCAGGCGGCGGGCCCAGTGATGGGTGGAGCCGAGGTGACCGAACTGCACGGCAGCCTGCACCGGGTCGTCTGCTTGTCGTGCGGGCAGCGAACGGCGCGCACGGACCTGCACCGCCGGCTCGCGGCGGCCAACCCCGGCTGGGACGCGGGGTCGACGGCGTTGATCAATCCCGACGGGGACGCGGTGCTCGCCGATGACGCGACCGAGTCCTTCCGGGTCGTCGACTGCGCTGGCATGCCACGGCGTGCTCAAGCCCGATGTGGTGTTCTTCGGCGAGAACGTGCCCCGGCCGCGCGCGGAGGCCTGCTACGCGATGGTCGAACGGGCCAGCTCGCTGGTGGTCCTGGGGTCCTCGCTGACCGTGATGTCGGGCTTTCGGTACGTGCGGCACGCGGCGAAGGTCCCGGTCCCGGTGGTGATCGTCAACCAGGGCCCTACCCGGGGCGACGCGTACGCGGCCGCGACGCTGGATGCTCCCCTGGGCCAGGTTCTCACCGCGCTGGTGGCCGCGCTCGAGGAGCGGTGATGACTGGCGACTTCGACGTGGTGACCGGAGCGTTCAGCTACTCCGGAGCGGTCATCGCCAGCGAACTGCAGGCGGCGGGGCGGCGGGTCCGGACCCTCACCGGCCATCCCGGCCGCGCGCCCGCGGGCACCGCCATCGAGGTCAGGCCGCTGGATTTCGCGGATCCGGCCGGGCTCGCCGAGTCGCTGCGCGGCGCCCGGGCGCTGGTCAATACCTACTGGGTGCGCTTCGCGCACGGGCAGGTCAGCCACGAGAGCGCCGTGGCCCGGTCGCGGGTGCTGTTCCAGGCGGCCGCCGAGGCCGGCGTGCGCCGGGTGGTACACGTCTCGATCACCCATCCCGACGCCGACTCGCCGTACCCGTACTTCCGCGGCAAGGCGGCGGTCGAGCAGGCCCTGGCCGAGCTCAGGCTGCCCCACACCGTGCTGCGGCCGGCCATCCTGTTCGGCGGCAACGGAGTCCTGATCAACAACATCGCGTGGCTGCTGCGGCACCTGCCGGTCTTCGCCGTGGGCGGGACAGGCGAGTACCGCATCCGACCGATCCACGTCGACGACCTGGCCCGGCTGTGCGTCCAGGCCGCGGACGCCACCGGAACCGAGGTCATCGACGCGGTCGGGCCTGAGCGCCCGGCGTTCGGCGACCTCGTGCGCTTCATCAAGGACGCGGTCGGCAGCCACAGCCAGGTGATCCGCGTGCCCGGATCGCTGATCCCGCCGACCGCCCGACTCCTCGGCCTGGTGCTGCGCGACACGCTGCTGACCGCCGAGGAGTTCGAGGCGATGGCCGGCGGCCTGGCCGACACCGACGGCCCGGCGACCGGCGAGACCTCGCTGACCCAGTGGATCACCGACCACAAGGGCACCCTGGGCCGCGCCTACGCCAACGAACTGACCCGCCACTTCCGGTGACAGACGGCTTCTTTTCTTTCCGAACGGACCGAGGTGATAGCGCGCCGATGCTGGTGCGGGCTATGGTGCGCAAGCGCGCCGTGGTACGCCCGCCTTCCGGGTGCTCGACGACAGCGATGTTCCATCGGTGCCGCCAGAGCGACAGCAATGTTCCATCGGTGCCGCTGCGGTTCTGGAGCTCTCAGCCGAGGGCGCGGGGGTGGGAGGTCGCGTAGACCTCGCGGAGCCGGTCCACGGTGATCAGGGTGTAGACCTGGGTGGTCGCGACCGACGCGTGACCCAGCAGTTCCTGGACGACGCGGATGTCGGCCCCGCCGTCGAGCATGTGCGTGGCGAACGAGTGCCGCAGCGTGTGCGGGGACACGTCCGGCAGGCGGGCGCGCTCGGCGGCGGCATGCAGCACGCCCCACGCGCCCTGCCGGGTCAGGCGCCCGCCCCGTGCGTTCAGGAACACCGCGGGGCTCACCGAGATCCGCCGGGACGCGGCGGCCAGGGCGGGCCGGGCCCGGACCAGGTAGGCCTGCAGGGCCCGCACCGCGTAGCTGCCGACCGGGACCACCCGCTGCTTGCCGCCCTTCCCGGCCAGCCGCACCACCGGGTCGTCGTCCAAGCGGAGCTCATCCACGTCGAGCCCGGTCGCCTCGGAGATCCGAGCCCCGGTCCCGTACAGGAACTCCAGCAGGGCCCGGTCCCGCAGCAGCCGCGGGTCCGCGGACAGGTCATCGGGGCCCGGACCGGACGCATCCAGCAGCTGTTCCACCATTGGTCACGGTGATCGCCTTCGGCAGGCGCCTGGGCGGTGTCGGGGGCGGCACGTCACGCGCCGGATCCGTCTCGGCCAGGCCCTGGGCGGCCGCGAACGCGTGCAGCCCGCGGACCGCGATCACCGCCCGGGCCGCCGAACTGACCGCCAGCGCCTCGTGCTCGGCGTCCCCTTCCCGCAGTGCGGCGAGGAACTCCGCCACATCGGCGGACGTGACGTCACCGAGCTGAGCCTTGCCCCGCCCGGCCAGCGAGGACTCGTACCGGCGCAGATCCCGGCGGTACGACTCGACCGTGTTCCCCGCCAGCCCCCGCTCCACCACCAGGTACTCCAGGTACTCTCGCACCACCTCGCTCACCGTCTGCCCAGACGTCACGCGCGACGGCACCACAGCCCACCTCCAGCGGCCGATCCAAACCGGCACGATGTCCCATCGGGCCGGTTATAACCGGCTCAATGTTCCATCGTGCCGGTAAAGCCAAAGGGAAGTGCGGCCTGCGGGGATAGTTGCGGGCTAGTTGAGGACCTCGGCCAGGGGGGTGTACACCAGGCCGTGCGCTTCGGCGACGGGTTCGCAGGTCACCTCGCCGCCGAAGGTGTTCAGGCCCAAGGCGAGGGCGGGGTCGGCGCGCAGCGCGTCCCGCCACCCCCGGTTGGCGATCTCGACGGTGTAGGGCAGCGTGACGTTGGTCAGCGCGTAGGTGGACGTGTGCGGGACGGCGCCCGGCATGTTCGCGACGCAGTAGAACAGCGTGTCGTGCACCGGGTAGGTCGGGTTGGCGTGCGTGGTGGGCCGGGAGTCCTCGAAGCAGCCGCCCTGGTCGATCGCTATGTCGACCAGCACCGCTCCGGACTTCATCCGGGAGACGAGCTCGTTGCTGACCAGCTTGGGGGCCTTGGCGCCGGGCACGAGGACGGCGCCGATGACCAGGTCGGCGTCGATCACGGCGCGCTCGATCTCATAGGCGTTGGACGCGACGGTCTGGCAGTGCCCCTGGTAGATGGCGTCCGCCTGGCGGAGCCGGGCGACGTTCTTGTCCACCAGCAGCACCTCGGCCTGCATGCCGAGGGCGATCGCGGCGGCGTTCATGCCGGACACGCCCGCGCCGAGCACGACCACCTTGGCCGCGTACACGCCGGATACCCCGCCCATCAGCACGCCGCGGCCACCGCCGTCGCGCTGCAGATGGTGCGCTCCTACCTGGGGCGCCATCCGCCCGGCGACCTCGGACATCGGGGCGAGCAGCGGCAGCGTCCGGTCGGGCAGCTGGACGGTCTCGTACGCGATCGAGGTGACGCCCGCGCCGAGCAGCGCGTCGGTGCAGGCCTTGGAGGCGGCCAGGTGCAGGTAGGTGAACAGCACCTGACCCGAGCGCATCCGGTGGTACTCCTCCTCGATCGGCTCCTTGACCTTGAGGATCAGGTCGCCCTCGCCCCACACGTCGTCCGCGGTGGGCAGGATCTTCGCGCCGGCGGTGGTGAATTCCTCGTCGGGGATCGACGAGCCCTCCCCCGCTCCGGCCTGGATGACCACCTGATGGCCGCCACGGACCAGTTCGTGCACGCCTGCGGGCGTGATCGCCACCCGGTACTCGTGGTTCTTGATTTCCCGGGGAATTCCAACCTTCATGGTGGTCCTTCCAGACAGCGGAGCGTCATTGCTCTTCGGGGGCATTGGCCGGACGAAGCCGGTCATACCCCTCTGACCTGGCAGCATACCCCGCCATGATCCCCAGGACGGCGGGCCCGTTGTGGAGCTCTCCGGCGAATACCTTGCGCACCGCCTCGTCCAGCGGCAGCCAGTCGACCAGCAGGTACGCCTCCTCGTCCTGGGGGACGAAATGGCGTTCGGCCGGGGGCACGGGTTCCAGGTCGCGGGCCAGGAAGACGCGCAGGCGTTCGGTGCTGTAGCCGGGCGAGGAGTAGTAGTCGGCCAGCACCCGCCAGTCGCGGGCCCGGTAGCTCGCTTCCTCCGCCAGCTCGCGCTGCGCGGTGACCCACGGGTCCTCCCCGGCGACGTCGCGCAGGCCCGCCGGGATCTCCCACAGCAGGTGTCCCACCGGATGCCGGTACTGCCTGATCATCAAGATCCGGTCCGCGTCATCCAGGGCGAGCACGGCCACGGCGCCCGGATGAAGCACCACGTCCCGTTCGGCCAAATGATTGTCAGGGGTACGGACCTTATCGCTGCGTACGGTGACCAGCCGGGCACGGAGCAGCTCCGCCGAGGAGACGACCGGCCAGTGCTCCTCGACGTCGGCGATGTTGCTCATGCGGTGGCCGCGGCGCGGGCGCTGGCCAGGTTGCTCGCGGACGTCAGGGTTTTGGACCGCGCGAGCGCGGCGGCGATCAGGCCATCGAACAGCGGGTGGGGCCGGGTCGGGCGGGACAGGAATTCCGGATGCGCCTGGGTGCCCACGAAGAACGGATGGCCGGGCAGCTCGGCGAACTCCACCAGGTGGCCGTCCGGCGACAGACCGGAGAAGACCAGCCCGGCCTGCTCGAGCGCCTCGCGGTAGGAGTTGTTGACCTCGTACCGGTGCCGGTGCCGCTCCTCGACCAGGGTGCTGTCGTACAGGCCCTCCACCCGCGTGCCGGGCTGCAGGACGGCCGGGTACAGGCCCAGGCGCATGGTGCCGCCCATGTCCCGCTCCCCCGCCACCACGTCCTCCTGGTCGGCCATGGTGGCGATCACCGGGAACGGCGTGTGCGGGTTGAACTCGGCGCTGTCCGCGTCGGCCAGCCCGGCCAGGTCACGGGCCACCTCGATGACCATGCACTGCAGGCCGAGGCACAGGCCCAGGATCGGGATGCCGTGCTCGCGCGCGTACCGGATCGCGCCGATCTTCCCCTCGATGCCGCGCACGCCGAAACCGCCCGGGATCAGCACCCCGTCCACCCCGTCGAGTTCGGCGGCGGCGCCTTCTGGGTCCTCGCAGGCGTCGCTGATCACCCAGCGGATGTTCACCTGGGCGTCGTTGGCGAAACCGCCGGCCTTGAGCGCCTCGGCCGGGGACAAATACGCGTCGGGCAGGTCGACGTACTTGCCGACCAGCGCGATCGTGATGCTGTGGGCCGGGCGGTGCACCCGGCGCAGCAGGTCGTCCCACTCGTTCCAGTCCACGTCGCGGAACGGCAGGCCGAGCCGGCGCACCACGTAGGCGTCCAGCCCCTCGGCGTGCAGCACCTTCGGGATGTCGTAGATGGACGGCGCGTCGGGAGCGGAGACCACCGCTTCCTCGTCCACGTCGCACATCAGGCTGATCTTGCGCTTGAGGTTCGCGTTGATCGGCCGGTCGGAGCGGGCCACGATCGCGTCCGGCTGGATGCCGATGCTTCTTAGCGCCGCCACGCTGTGCTGCGTAGGCTTGGTCTTCAGCTCGCCGGACGGGCCGATGTAGGGCAGCAGGCTGACGTGCAGGAAGAAGCAGCGGTCCCGGCCGATCTCGTGCCTGATCTGGCGGATGGCCTCCAGGAACGGCTGCGACTCGATGTCGCCGACGGTCCCGCCGACCTCGGTGATCACCACGTCGACGTCGTCCCCGCCCATCTGCAGGATGCGGGACTTGATCTCGTTGGTGATGTGCGGGATGACCTGCACGGTGTCGCCGAGGTACGCGCCGCGCCGCTCGTTCGCGATCACCGTGGAGTAGATCTGGCCGGTGGTGACGTTCGCGTCGCCTTGCAGGTTGGTGTCCAGGAACCGCTCGTAATGGCCGACGTCGAGGTCGGTTTCTGTTCCGTCGTCGGTGACGAACACCTCGCCGTGCTGGAAGGGGTTCATCGTGCCCGGGTCGACGTTCAGGTACGGGTCGAGCTTCTGCATGGTGACCCGCAGGCCTCTGAGCTTGAGCAACCGGCCCAGGCTGGACGCGGTCAGTCCCTTGCCGAGGCTGGAAGCGACTCCTCCAGTGACGAAGAGGTGCCGGGTTTGAACAGGCCGTGGATGAAGTGATGATGCGGCCACTATGAGACTCCCGTGGTTTCCGGTATGGCAGTGTCCGGCAGGGCCCGGTCTGTTGGGGCACGGAAAAGCTGCAGGTCCACGGGCCACCAGGATAACAGTTCAGCGGCGGCCGGCCCGGCATTTGCTTGCCGACGTGCCACCGCGTCGGCTAGCGCGACATCTTCGCTGTGGTGCGCCTCGCCGAATCTGGCCAGCATGACGGCCGAAGCGACGGCGATAAAGAACCCTGCCCAGGCGACGGCGCCCAGTCCCGGCCGGGTCTGGTCGCCGAGGAAAACGACCCCGATAACGGCGGGCGGGATCGTCTCGGCCAGCACCACGGCGGCGGTGGCGACCGTCACGCTGCCGCCTTCCAGGGCGGTGGCATAGAACATGAACGAGATGATGCCGGCCGCGGCGATCGCGTAGGTGGCCGGGTCGCGGGCGAGCTGGAGCGGCGCGAAGCCGTCCAGCACGCGGGCGGCGATGCTGAGCACCCCGAACCCGAAACCGGCCGTGAGGCCGAGGGCGGTGGTGCGGTACGGGTCGTTGAGCTTGGCCGCGGCCAAGCCCACCACGGCCAGGCCGGCCACCGCCACGATCAGGGCGAGCTTGAACACCGCTCCCACGTGGGCGGCGCCCTGGGCGCCGGCCGTGGAGCCGAGCAGGCCCACGCCGGACACCACGCCGATGACCGCCGCCCACTCCCGCCAGGACAGGGTCATGCCGATCACGCGCGAGGCGACGACCGCCGTCACCGCGAGGTTCGACGCGACGAAGGCCTGCACGACGAACAGGGGAAGCCGCTGCAGGGCCACCAGCTGGGCCACGAAGCCGAGCGCGTCAAGGCCGATGCTGACCACGAATCGCCACTGGTGCAGCATGCGCACCACGAGACCAGGATCGACGCCGCCGGCCGTGGACGTCCTCGAGCCCCCGATGGCTGGCCGAGCGTACGGCAATGGCCTGCATCACCGAAGCAACGCCGTAGAAGATCGCCGCGACGATCGCCGCGATCAGGCTGACTAGCACTCCACACCTCCCCCGGCATCTCCGCTAGTCGGCTGCCTTCGCGCCATGCCCGCTCACCAATCACGTTCCCGCATGCGGGCCACCCGTAACACCGCCGGATTACTCCTCTGAGGCAACAGTCAGGTGGTGCTCAGCATTCCGGTGGACTCGTGCACTATCATGCCGTGCCCGCGGCGGCCGAGTCGATCAGCGCAGGGTGGCCGCCGGGCGCGCCTCCCAGGTGGACCACAGCGGCCGGTATCCCATCCGGTGCCAGAACGGCGGCGAGAGCGGGTTCACCTGGGAGTAGTGCAGCAGGGTGAGGTCGATACCGCGGGCGTCGAGCTCGCCGTGCACGTGCCGGACCAGGGCCGCGCCGATCCCGCCGCTGCGCTCGTCCGGGCGCACGAACATGGTCTGCAGGTAGGCCGTGGCGCCGGTTCGGGTCATGCCCGCGATCCACGTGGCGGCGGCGGGCGGCTCGACGACGGTCAGCGCCACGGGCTGGCCGTCCTGCTCGGCCAGCCAGGTCCAGCCGGGCCGTTTGGCCAGGGCCGCCTGCGTCTCGGCCCGGACCAGCGCCTCGGTGGCCGGGCGCGGGATCGACCCGCCTGTGGGGTCAGGTGATCGCACCACTGGGTCAGCAGGTCGTCGGCCGCGGCCTGGATGTCCGGGCCGCGCAGCCGCATGCTCAGCACGAACTTGGTGCCCCCAGGTCTGGGCCAGCGTGTCGGCGGCCACGTGCTGGTGGCGGCAGACGCCCAGCCGGATCGGGCGGCCGTTGTCCCCCAGGGCCAGCAGCGGCGCCATGCAGCCTTCCGTGCTGACTCGGCAGCGCGGGTCGAGTATGCCATCTCGGTGACGGCATCGTTGATTCGCGACCACGTCGGATCACCCAGAGCGTCCCTGCCTCTCGCAGCCGTCGCGATTTCCATGATCACGAAGAATTTGCTACTCCAGCTGGAGTAAAACCCTTCGCGATCATGAACCATGAGTTGGCGCACGGCTTAGACGCCGGCGGCGTGCATGCCGCGCAGTTCGTGCTTGAGGACGCGGATCTCGTCGCGGAGGCGGGCCGCGACCTCGAACTGCAGCTCGGCGGCGGCCGCGTGCATCTGCTCGGTGAGCTCGCTGATCAGCCCGACGAGCTCGCCGCGGGCGGCGCTGCTGGGCGCGCCGGCCTCGGCGTGCGAGGCGGCCTGGGCCGCGGCGCGGGCCCGGCTGGACAGGCCCGGGACCGGCGCCTTGCCGCGCGACTGCTGCCGGCCGCCGCCGCCGATCAGCTGCTCGGTGTCGGCGTCCTCGCGGACGATCTGGTCCAGGATGTCCGCGATGCGCTTGCGCAGCGGCTGCGGGTTGATCCCGTGCGCCTCGTTGTAGGCGACCTGCTTCTCCCGCCGCCGGTTGGTCTCCTCGATGGCCCGCTTCATCGACGGGGTCACGGTGTCGGCGTACATGTGGACCTGGCCGGACACGTTCCGTGCGGCGCGGCCGATGGTCTGGATCAGCGACGTGCCCGAGCGCAGGAAGCCTTCCTTGTCCGCGTCCAGGATCGCGACCAGCGAGACCTCGGGCAGGTCCAGGCCCTCGCGGAGCAGGTTGATGCCGACCAGCACGTCGTATTCGCCGATCCGCAGCTCGCGCAGCAGCTCGATCCGGCGCAGCGTGTCCACCTCGCTGTGCAGGTACCGGGCCCGGACCCCGTTCTCCAGCAGGTAGTCGGTCAGGTCCTCGGCCATTCGCTTGGTGAGCGTGGTGACCAGCACCCGCTCGTCCCGCTCGGCCCGCTGCCTGATCTCGTGCAGCAGGTCGTCGATCTGGCCCTTGGTCGGCTTGATGACCACCTCGGGGTCGATCAGGCCGGTCGGCCGGATCACCTGCTCGACCACGTCGCCGCCGACGCGCTGCAGCTCGTACGGCCCGGGGGTGGCCGACAGGTAGATGGTCTGCCCGATCCGGTCGAGGAACTCATCCCAGGTCAGCGGGCGGTTGTCGATCGCGCTGGGCAGCCGGAAGCCGTGCTCGACCAGGACCCGCTTGCGGGACACGTCACCCTCGTACATGGCGCCGATCTGCGGGACGGTCACGTGCGACTCGTCGATGACCAGGAGGAAGTCCTCCGGGAAGTAGTCGAGCAGGGTGTTCGGCGGGCTGCCCACCTCGCGGCCGTCGATGTGCCGCGAGTAGTTCTCGATGCCGGAGCAGCTGCCGACCTGGCGCATCATCTCGATGTCGTAGGTGGTACGCATGCGCAGCCGCTGCGCCTCGAGCAGCTTGCCTTGGTTTTCGAGTTCGGCGAGCCGCTGGGCGAGCTCGGCCTCGATGCCGCCGATGGCCCGCTCCATGCGCTCCGGCCCGGCCACGTAGTGCGTGGCCGGGAAGATGTACAGCTCGGTGTCCTCGCTGATCACCTCGCCGGTGAGCGGGTGCAGCGTCATCAGCCGCTCGATCTCGTCGCCGAACATCTCGATCCGGACGGCGAGCTCCTCGTACATCGGGATGATCTCGATGGTGTCGCCGCGGACCCGGAAGGTGCCGCGGGTGAAGGCCAGGTCGTTCCGCGCGTACTGCATGCCGACCAGCTTGCGCAGCAGCATGTCCCGGTCGATGGTGTCGCCGAGCTTGACCGTGAGCATCCGGTCCACGTACTCCTGCGGCGTGCCCAGGCCGTAGATGCACGACACCGAGGACACGACGATGGTGTCGCGCCGGGTCAGCAGTGAGTTGGTGGCCGAGTGCCGGAGCCGTTCCACCTCGGAGTTGATCGAGGAGTCCTTCTCGATGTAGGTGTCGGTCTGCGGGACGTACGCCTCGGGCTGGTAATAGTCGTAGTAGGAGACGAAGTACTCGATCGCGTTGTTGGGCAGCATCTCGCGCAGCTCGTTGGCGAACTGGGCGGCGAGCGTCTTGTTCGGCAGCATGACCAGGACCGGCCGCTGCAGCTGCTCCGCGATCCAGGCCACCGAGGCGGTCTTGCCGGTCCCGGTCGCGCCGAGCAGCACGGTGTCGGTGTCACCGGCCCGGATGCGCCGGGAGATCTCGGCAATCGCCTGCGGCTGATCGCCCGCCGGAACCATGTCGGTCACGACCTGGAACGGCGCGACGCTACGCTTCAAATCGGTAACCGGACGCACAACCCACCTCCAAGTACACAACTGTAGGCGGGGGGTCTGACATTCCGGGTAGGCGGCCGACCGGGTCCGGCGGCCGGGTCCGGGCCCGGCGGGCCGCCCTCAAGGAGGCTTCACGTCACTGCGCTGGGCAGCGGCACCATCTGTTCTTCACGATACCGGTGAATCCAACCGATTCTCTGCGGCAGCGACGACCAGCTTGCGTCGCGTTTGAGCGCTGCGGCGCCGACGAATTTGTACGCTCGTCCGGCGGCTCGTGAGTAGGCCTGGACCAGCCGCGTCCGCCGCTGGCGAAGGTTCACGAAGGCCTCGAAGGCCGCGCTGCAGTCCGCCAACCCGCCCTGGCCGAGGAGCGCGCCCAAGGCGTAAGCATCTTCTACCGCCAGGCCCGCGCCTTGTCCCTGATGCGGAAGGGGAGCGTGAGCCGCATCACCGAGCAGTATCACCCGGCCGCGGCTCCATCGAGGCAGACAGGGCAGGTCGGCCAGAGCCCACAAACTCATATCCCCCTCGATGTTACGCACGAGATCGAGAATGCGGCGATCCCAGGAGTATTCCTCGAAGATACCGAGAGCCTGGTCCGCGGTAGCCGCTACGCGATTTGACGACCCGGTCCATGCTGGCAGGCGGTCCGGCTTGTATACGGCAAGCAGATTCACCAGCCTGCCCTGGTCGAGTCCGTAGTAGATCACATGTGTATCAGGCCCGCACCAGCAATGGAGTGAGGTGGGATTCGGCAGGTCGTACGCCTTGTCCACCGGGAGGACGCCGCGGAAGCCGATTTCTCCGGAGTGGATTGGCACTACATCTCCGCAGACGTAGCGACGTACCGTGGATTGTATGCCGTCAGCGCCGACGACGACGCGCGCTACGACTTCGCCGCCGGTCCCGAAGCGCAAACGCACGCCAGCGGACTCCTCGGACAGGTCGACCAGCCGGTGATTCAGCTGGATGCATTCCGCTGGCACGGCGGCGGCAAGCAGATTCTGGAGAGTCGCGCGGTGAAGGGTCAGGAACGGCGCGCCGAACTCCTGCCGGTACCACTCTCCTATCGGATGGGACCACAGGAGCCGACCATCGGACCAGGAGCGGAACTCAACAGCTGGCGGCATGTTCGCAACCTGCACCAGATCGACGCCCAGACGCTGCAGCAGACGAGTCGCATTGCCGCCGATCGCGACGCCGGCCCCGATTTCCCTGAGTTCGGTATCTTGCTCGAATACCTGCACAGTTACCGACTGCTGCGCCAGGCTCATAGCGAGGGTAAGGCCACCGATGCCCCCGCCGATAATGGCGACGTCACACGTGCTGGTCATATCTGCTGCTCACCTCGCCCTCACGGAGGGCCAACCGTCCGGAATGATTCATCGCATCGCGCTTAGCATCGTGTCCCGCGCGGGTTCCCGGCGGCCTACCGCTGGCTTACCGTTGACTTACCAGCGCCGGGGACAGGCCCGCGGCGCACCGTCATGAGCGGGGCGCGTCACGGTGGAGTTCGGAGTGCTCGGGCCGCTAGAGGTGACCTCCGGCGGCCGGCGAGTGGAGCTACCCGGAGCGCGCACCCGGGCCGTGCTGGCCGTCCTGCTTGTGCACGCCAATCAGGTCGTTTCGTCCGACCGGCTGATCGAGGAGCTGTGGCCCGGCCATCCGGTCGGCAAAGCTGCGGACAGCCTGCAGGTCCGGTTGTCCGAGCTGCGCAAGGCACTCCGGTCGGCCGGGGAGGCCGACCGGCTGACCACCCGGCCGCCCGGTTACCTGCTGCGGGTGACGCCGGGAGAGCTGGACGCGCTACGGTGTCACTCGAGGAGCGGATCGAGGACCTGCGGGCGGTGATGCACGCGGCCGGTTCCCGGCGGGCCGTGCTGTTCGGCTACTCCGAGGGCGCGCCGATGAGCATCGTGTTCGCGGCCACCTACCCCGGGCGCGTCAGCGCGCTGATCCTCGGGTCGGCCTCGGCCCGCTGGTTCCCGGCCCCGGGCTACCCGTGCGGGCAGGGCACGGAGGAGATGTTCGCCGCACTGGGCGACATCGCCGCCAATCGCTGGGGGCAGGGCGCGAGCATCGAGTGGTACATGCCGAGCCAGGCCGGCTCGGCCCGGGCCCGCGAGCTGTTCGGGCGGTTCGAGCGGATGGCGATCAACCCCAGCGCGTTCCTGCGGATGATGCGGATGATCCGCGACATCGACGTCCGCGCGGTGCTGCCCGCGATCCACGTGCCCACGCTGGTGATCCAACGCCTGGAGGACCGGATCACGCCGCCTTGCCACGGCCGCTACCTGGCCTCGCACATCGCGGGGGCCCGGTACTTCGAGCAGCCAGGCGATCATTCGCTGCGGTTCACCGCGAGCGGGAACATCGAGGAGCTATGCGCCGAGCTGGCCGACTTCCTCGCTCAGGCCTCACACCGCCACGGACCCGATCGCGTACTAGCCACGATTCTGCAGGCCGAGACCCTACGTGATCGGACGACCATGGCCGGCCATCAGAGATGGGCGGTCGCGCAGATGACGGCCGGCCCGGGGACCGGAGATCTGGTCCGGGGGCACCGGGGGCGGCTGATCAGGACCACCGCAGACGGCATCCTGGCTACGTTCGACGCGCCCGGGCAGGCGATCCGGTGCGCGGCCGCGGTCCGCGAGGGAGCGGCCGCGGCGGGGATCCAGATCCGGGCCGGGATCCACACCGGCGAGGTGGACCTGGTCGGGGAGGACATCGCCGGCACCTCGGTGCAGATCACCGACCGGGTCGCGGCGCTCGCGCGGCCCGCGGAGATCCTGGTCTCCCGGACGGTCAAGGACCTGGTGGCCGGATCGGGCATCACGTTCGCCGAGCGCGGCAGCCACGCGCTGAACGGGCCGCCGGACGAATGGCCGCTGTTCGCGGTGACGGGGTTGGAGATGAGCGACCTGGCCCCGGCCGCACGGCACGCTCGCGCCGCCGGACCCGGGGCACCGGTTTAAGCTCGCCAGATGGCGGGCGAGGAAGGCCAGCGACGGCGGCTGCTGCTCGGCGAAGAACGCGCCGGTGTGACAGCCTTTGGCCAGGTCCACCACGGCTCCGGCCGGTAGCGCTCGGGCGAGCGCTTGCACGCCCGGATAGAACGGGTCATCGTAGCCAGCCGCGACCCGCACCGGGACGCGGGCCAGCGCCGAAGCATGCGTAACCGCGTCGTTGGCCGCGAAGGCGGCGGCCGAAGCGTACGCGCCCGCGTTGGCCCCTTGCGCTTGCGCGTAACTGGTCCAGATCGCCGGGCTGATCGCGGCTGCCGTAGCGATGAGGTGCGGATACTTCTCGGCCAGCAGCAGGGCACCGTAGCCGCCCATCGAGATGCCCATCATCGCGATCCGCCGGGGCGGGCGGCCCAGGCCGAGGCGCCGGCACAGCGGGATCAACTCACCGGTCACCATCGCCATAGGGTCGTCGCCGGGATGCGGGTTCCAGTAGCCGTTGCCGCCGTCCACGGTGACCAGCGCCATCGGAGCGAGCGGCCTGCCGTCCACCTGGAGCGCCACGGCCTGCGCGGGGGACATGCCGACCAGGGCGTCGATGTGGTTACCGCCGTAGCCGTGGAGCATGATCACCAGCGGCAGTTCGTCCCCGGCGCGGCGCCCGGGCGGGTAGGCGATCGTGTACCCGACCGTCCGGCGCCGGGCCGCCGAGTAGAACGTGCGCGAGGACGAGGGCCCGAGCGGCGCGAACGTGACGGCCGGGCTCGGCACCGAACACGCCCCATCCAGGGTGTCGAGCATCGCCTTACCCGGCACGATGCCGTGCGAGATCAGCTCGAGGCCGGTGACCCCGGCGGCCGCGAACGCCGCCGCGGGAGCCAGCCCCAGCGCCAGCACCCGGCGCCGGGTCCACCCGGCCCTGCCTTGGCCACCGGTATGGTGCCTGCCCGTCATGCCTGGCCGTCCTCGGCCTCGACGTGGATCATCGCGCCCGGACCGCCCGCGCGGCCTGCCGGGCCGTCCGCGGCCTGCCGGGCCGTCCGCGCGGCCTGCCGGGCCGTCCGCGCGGCCTGCCGGGCCGCAACGAACGCGATCGTTATCACGATGGCCCCGGCGGCGTCGATTGCCCCGGGGCGGAACAGATTCCGCGGTCCCGGCCCTCCGTCGACGATCCAGGCGCAGCATCCGGCGAGGAAGACGGCCATGGCGGCGCACGCCGCGGCGCCCAGCCAGATCTCGAGGTCCAGGACACGCGCCGAGAGCTCGGTCCGGCGAACCAGCGCGGCCCCCCCGCCGACCAGGGCGACCATGACCAGCGGGCTCAGCGCCATCCAGGCGAGCTCGGCGGCGGGAAAGCTAGCCAGGGCGCTGGGATGGGCCCAGTAGGAGGACACCGACAGCGTCGACGCCCACGAGAAGGCCGCCATCCCGCCGGGCACCAGGCCCTGCCGGGCCCACGGGTGGCCTCCGGTACCCGGCCAGCCGTTCCCGAAATGCCTGCCGGCGACCAACATGATCACCGCGCAGGCCACGACGAGCGCCGCTGGCCCGGCCAGGCCCGGGCGCCGCCCGCGCGCGAGGCGAGACCCGGCGCTCCACAGCACGGGCACGGCGGCGGCCGCGGCGAGGGCGAGGAAGGCCAGCATGGCCGCGGACATCATCACCATGGCCACGGTGGTGGCCGCGGTATCCGGCTCGGACCACTGCCAGCCGATCGTGAGCTGAGACCACATGGCCGCACCGAAGCCCGCGAAGATCGCGACGCAACAGCCGAGCGAGGTCAGGCTCGCGCGCACCTGCGCGGAAGCCTCGAGCGTGCGTCCGCAGAGCCCGGCGGCCGCAAGCCGGGCCACGATTCCGCCCCGAACCACATCTGCGGTGCGGGTCCGCGACCGCGGCCGCTCGCAGATATCGGCGACCAGGAGCTCCGCGAACTCCTCGCCGTAACGCGATCGCCACGCCTTCGGATACCAGCGGAGCAGCCGGGAAGCGCGCCGCGCCGCCTCATCCGGCGACGTCACGCGATACCCCAGCTACTAGCCAGGCGGCGCAGCCCGAGGTCGGCGACGCTGCGCTGGGCGGCGAGGTGAGCCCGCAACGCCTGGGCCCCCACGGCTGTGAGCCGGTAGGGCCGGCGCCGGTCGTGACTCTCGACGGGCTCGATCAGCCCTTGCCCCTGGAGGCGGGCGAGCGCCTCATAGAGCGTGCCGGGGGCGAGCCGCACGCCGGCGAAGGACTCGATGTCCTTGGTCAGGGCGTAGCCGTGCTTGGCGCCGTCGGCCAGGCTGGCCAGGATCAGCGTGGCCGGGCCGGAGTAGTGGCCGAACCCGGCGAGCGCCGCCTCCGGCCCGCTGGCAGTTCTTCGACTGGACACGGGCACCATTCTATATCGGCTACCGATCCATCGGAAGACGATATAGAAAAAGGCGGCGCGCGTCAGGGACGGGACGGGGACGGCCGCAGCTAAGGGGTGGCGACCCGGCGGGTGAGGTCGGCCCAGACCCCCGCGACGCGGCGGTCCAGGTCGGCCAGGGAGCCGGAGTTGTCGATGACCAGGTCAGCGATGGCCAGGCGCTGCTCGCGGCTGGCTTGGGCGGCCATCCGGGCCCGGGCCTGATCGGGCGACACGCCGCGCTGGCTGACCAGCCGCTCGAGCTGGAGCTCAAGCGGGACATCCACCACGATGACCAGGTCGAAGTCGCCGGCCCGCCGGTTCTCGGCCAGCAGCGGCACGTCGTGCACGATGATGACGTCGCCGTGGGCCGCATCCACGGCGGTCCGCTCGGCGGCCCGCATCCACTCTCCGACCAAGGGGTGGACGATGGCGTTCAGGGTCGTGCGCGAGGCGGGATCATCGAACACGAGCGCGCCGAGCCGCTCCCGGTCCAGGGCGCCGTCCGGGCCGAGCACGCCGACCCCGAAGGCCTCGGCGACCCGCGCCAGCCCCGGCGTACCGGGCGCGACCACGGCCCGGGCGGCGACGTCCGCGTCGATGATCACGGCCCCGTGGGCGGCCAGCCGCCGGGACACCTCGCTCTTACCGGACCCGATGCCTCCGGTCAGCCCGGCCCGCAGCACCCGGTTCCGCTGTCCCGTCACGGCACCAGCGTAGGGGAGCTGGTTGTCTCGCTTGCGTCACAAATGGCCATCGGCCGGGTTCGGTGTCATGATCGCTTCATGGCACTAGTAACCCTGAAACTCGATGAACTGCATAACCACGTCGGCGAACACCTGGGCGCGAGCCCCTGGCACGAGATAACGCAGGAGCAAGTCGGCCTGTTCGCCGACGCGACCGGCGATCATCAGTGGATCCACGTCGACCCGGAGCGGGCGAAGACCGGCCCGTTCGGCGGCGCGATCGCGCACGGCTTCCTGACCCTCTCGCTGGCGCCCCTGCTCGTGCAGGAGGTGCTCGAGGTGGCCGGTGCATCGGTCACGATCAACTACGGTCTCAACAAGGTGCGCTTCCCGGCGCCGGTGCCGGTCGGCAGCCGGGTCCGGGCCGACGTCTCGTGCGTCGCGGTCGACGACGTTGCCGGTGGCCTGCAGGGCACATTCGCCGTGACGTTCGAGCGGGAGGGCGGCAGCAAGCCCGTGTGCGTGGCCGAGCTGCTGCTGCGTTACGGGGCGTAGGGCCCGGATCTGAACTGGGTCACCGCGGGCAACGCAAAAGCGGCACCCACCGTGGCGGGTGCCGCTTTTGTGCGTTGGTCAGGACTGGCCGCCGGAGAGCTTCTCGCGGAGGGCGGCCAGGGCCTCGTCCGAGGCCAGGGTGCCGGTCGCCGCGGCGCCCGGGGACGAGCTTGACGTGACCGCGCCCGGCGAGCCTGCGCCCTGGCGGGAGCCGCCGGAGCGAGGACCGCGGCCGCCGCGCGGGGCACCGGGAGCGCCGTTGGCGGCCGAAGCCGCTGCGCCGTCCTCGGCGGACTCGTCGGTCAGGGTGGCCGCTTCCTCCTCGTCGGCCTTGCGGGATTCCTCCACCTGCTTCCGGTGCGCCTCGAACCGGGCCCGCGCCTCGGCGTACTGGTGCTCCCACTCCTCGCGCTGCTTCTCGTAGCCCGGCAGCCATTCGCCCGTCTCCGGGTCGAAGCCTTCGGGGTACTCGTAGTTGCCCTGCTCGTCGTAGGAGGCCGGCATGCCGTACAGGGTCGGGTCGAAGTCGTCGCCGACCGCCTCGCCGATGGTGCCCTCGTTGGCCTGCTTGAGCGACAGGCTGATCCGGCGCCGGTCCAGGTCGATGTCGATGATCTTGACGAAGATCTCGTCGCCCACCTGCACGACCTGCTCGGGAATCTCCACGTGCCGGTCGGCGAGCTCGGAGATGTGCACCAGGCCCTCGATGCCCTCCTCGACGCGGACGAACGCGCCGAACGGCACCAGCTTGGTCACCCGGCCCGGCACGACCTGGCCGATCTGGTGGGTGCGGGCGAACTGCTGCCACGGGTCTTCCTGGGTGGACTTGAGCGAAAGCGAGACCCGCTCCCGGTCCATGTCCACATCCAGCACCTCGACGGTGACCTCCTGGCCCACCTCGACGACCTCACCGGGGTGGTCGATGTGCTTCCAGGACAGCTCGGACACGTGCACCAGGCCGTCCACGCCGCCAAGGTCGACGAACGCGCCGAAGTTGACGATCGAGGAGACCACGCCCTTGCGGATCTGGCCCTTGGACAAGGTGTTGAGGAAGGTGTGGCGGACCTCGGACTGGGTCTGCTCCAGCCAGGCCCGGCGGGACAGGACCACGTTATTGCGGTTCTTGTCCAGCTCGATGATCTTGGCCTCGATCTCCCGGCCGACGTACGGCTGCAGATCGCGGACGCGGCGCATCTCCACCAGGGAGGCGGGCAGGAAGCCGCGCAGCCCGATGTCCAGGATCAGGCCGCCCTTGACGACCTCGATCACCGTGCCGGTGACCACGCCGTCCTCGTCCTTGATCTTCTCGATCGTGCCCCAGGCCCGCTCGTACTGGGCCCGCTTCTTGGACAGGATCAGGCGGCCCTCCTTGTCCTCCTTCTGGAGGACGAGGGCCTCGATGTGCTCGCCGGTCTTGACTACGTCGTGCGGGTCGACATCGTGCTTGATCGACAGTTCGCGGGAGGGAATCACGCCTTCTGTCTTGTAGCCGATATCGAGCAATACCTCGTCTCGGTCGACCTTTACGACTGTTCCTTCGACGATGTCACCGTCGTTGAAATACTTGATGGTTTCGTCGATCGCGGCGAGGAATGCCTCCTCGGACCCGATGTCGTTGACCGCCACCTTGGGGGTCGAGTTGGCTTGCGTGCTGCTCGTCATGTGTGGGTTGGCTCCGGATGCGGACAGGGGAAGTTTTGGACACGCCGCAAGAACGTGCACCCCAGAATGACCAGAATTCGCAGGACCTACCGGAACCAGCACGGGCCGACCACGGCACGCCCGGCGGCCGCCAGCCCGGTCACATGACGTGATGTCACGCGACCACGACGGAACGCACGAGGACACGGCGCAGCGTTCAGGATATGAGAGCTGGGTCGATGGGTCAATTGCGACCGGTGACAATAGGGTCTCAGTAAGGCTCAGTGGGCCGCTTCGTCCCAGGTTCGGCCGGTCCCGACCGAGACGTCGAGCGGGACGCGCAGCGCGGCGGCGCCCGCCATGGCGGCGCAGACCAGGTCGTGGGCCTGGTCGTACTCGCCGGGCGCCACCTCGATGAGCAGCTCGTCGTGGACCTGGAGCAGCATCCGGGAGCGCAGCCCCGCGCCGGTCAGCGAGCTGTCCACGGCCAGCATGGCCACCTTGATCACGTCGGCGGCCGAGCCCTGGATGGGCGCGTTCAGCGCCATCCGTTCGGCCATCTCCCGCCGCTGCCGGTTGTCCGAGGTCAGGTCGGGCAGATAACGGCGCCGGCCCATCATGGTCGCGGTGTAGCCGTCCATCCGGGCCCGGGAGACCACCTCGTGCAGGTAGTCCCGCACGCCGCCGAACTCCTTGAAGTACTCATCCATCAGCCCGCGGGCCTCGTCCGGGGTAATGCGCAGCTGGTTGGAGAGCCCGAAGGCGGACAGCCCGTAGGCCAGGCCGTAGTTCATCGCCTTGATCTTGGCCCGCAGCTCAGGCCCGACCTCCTCGGGCGGCAGCCCGAACACCCGGGAGGCGGTGGCGGCGTGGAAGTCGTGCCCGGACTCGAACGCCGCGATCAGCGCCTCGTCGCCGGACAGGTGGGCCATGATGCGCAGCTCGATCTGGCTGTAGTCCGCGGTGAGCAGGCACTCGTAGCCCGCGCCGACGATGAAGCCCTTCCGGATCTGCCGGCCGAGCTCGCTGCGGATCGGGATGTTCTGCAGGTTCGGGTCGGTGGACGAAAGCCGCCCGGTGGCCGCGATGGTCTGGTTGAAGGTGGTGTGGATCCGGCCGTCCTCGCCCGGCATCGGGATCAGCGAGTCCACGATCGTCATCAGCTTGGACACGTCGCGGTGCCGTAGCAGATGCTCGAGCAGCGGATGGCCGGTCTGCGCGAGCAGGCTGGTCAGCGCCTCGGAGTCGGTGGTGTACCCGGTCTTGATCCGCTTGGTCTTGGGCAGCCCGAGCTCGTTGAACAGGATTTCCTGCAGCTGCTTGGGCGAGCCGAGGTTGAACTCGTGCCCGACCACCGCGAACGCGGCCTGCTCGGCCGCCTTCACCTCACCATGCAAGGTGGCAGACATGGACGCGAAGTGATCGAGGTCGGCGGCGATCCCGGTGCGCTCCATCTTGGCCAGCACCGAGACCAGCGGCAGTTCCAGCTCGCGCAGCAGCGCGCCGGCCTCGCGGCGGTCCAGGTCGGCGTCGAGCGCCGCGGCGAGCTGCAGGGTGGCCTGGGCGCGCAGCACGAGCCCGGCGGCGGCGTCGCGCTCGACCGACCCGTCCAGGGTGAGCTGGCCGTCCGCGGGCTCCTCACGGAGCTCCTGGCCCGTGTAGCGCAGCGTCAGGTCGGCCAGGTCGAAGGTGCGCTGGCCCGGCAGCGCCAGGTAGGCGGCCAGCGCGGTGTCGCACTCCAGGCCGGCCAGGGTGAAGCCGTGGGCGGCGAAGGCGTGCAGGGGGCCCTTGGCGTCGTGCAGGACCTTGGGGTGCGCCGGGTCGGCCAGCCAGGCGGCCAGGGCCCGGTCGTCGTCCTCGGTGAGCGCCGTGGGGTCGATGTGGGCGCCGTGACCATCCGGGGCCGCGATGGCCACGGCGGTCAATTGCCCGGTGCCGCGTCCCCAGGTGCCGGCCACGGCCAGGCCGGACCGTTCGGCAGAAGAATGAGAGGCCAGCCAGGGCGCGACCTGATCGGGTCCGAGCAGGTCGGCCACCACCTCGAGAGCGGGTTTTCCCGGCTCATCGGGGAAGGCGGCCTGATCCGCGGCACCGACCGTGCTGATCAGGCCGTGCGGCAGCGTCTGGTACAGCCGGTCGCGCAGCACGCGGAACTGCAGGGTGTCGAAGAGCTGGTGGATCGTCTCCCGGTCCCAGGCGGTCGGCAGCAGGTCGCCGGGCACGGCGCCGACCGTCTCGGCGGGCAGGTCGGTGACCAGCGAGGTGAGCTGGCGGTTGCGCAGCACGCTGGCCAGGTGCTCGCGCAGCGCGTCGCCGGCCTTGCCCTTGACCTCGTCCACCCGGTCCACCAGGTTGGCCAGCGAGCCGAACTCCGCGATCCACTTGGTCGCGGTCTTCTCCCCCACGCCCGGGATGCCGGGCAGGTTGTCGCTCGGGTCGCCGCGGACGGCGGCGAAGTCGGGGTACTGGGCCGGGGAGAGCCCGTACTTCTCCTGCACCGTCTCCGGGGTGAAGCGGGTCATCTCGGTGATGCCGCGGCGGGTCATCAGCGCCGTCACCCGGTCGCTCACCAGCTGGAGGACGTCGCGGTCGCCGGTGACGATGAGCACGTCCATCTGCTCGGCCGCGGCCTGCGTGGCCAGGGTGGCGATGAGGTCGTCGGCCTCGTAGCCGGGCGCGGACAGCCGCCGGATGCCCAGCGCGTCGAGCACCTCGAAGATCAGGCTGAGCTGGCTGCGGAAGTCCTCCGGGGTCTCGCGCCGGTTGGCCTTGTACTCGACCCACTGCTCGTGCCGGAACGTCGGCTCGCCGCGGTCGAAGGCCACCGCGACGTGGGTCGGTTTCTCGTCGCGCAGCACGTTGATGAGCATCGCGGTGAACCCGTACACCGCGTTGGTGGGCTGCCCGGTGGTGGTGGAGAAGTTCTCGATCGGCAGCGCGAAGAACGCCCGGTAAGCGAGCGAATGGCCGTCGAGCAGGAGCAACCGGTCGTGAGCTGCGTCCTCGAGTCTGGTGCTTGCGTCGCCACGTGTTCGATCCTATTGGCCGAACGGGCGGTGGTGGCCCCGTCCGCCACCTGCGTGCCGCGAGTGGCGGACGGGGACCGGGGGATCTCGGTTATGACGAGAAGGCGAAGATGGTCGTGGTGTTCTGGGTCTGGCCCGCCTTCAGCTCGGTCGACGGGAAGTTCGGCTGGTTCGGCGAGTTCGGGAAGTGCTGGGTCTCGAACGTGTAGGCGGCACCCTGCCGGTAAGCATGGCCGCTGATGCCCACGAGCGTCCCGGTCAGGAAGTTGCTCGTGTAGAACTGGACGCCGGGCTGGTCGGTCCAGACGGTCAGAAGACGGCCGCTGGCCGGGTCGAAGGCGGTGGCGGCCAGGTTGAGCCCGAGCGGGCCGTGGTGGCCGGGGTCCGCGGTTCAGCACCCAGTTGTGGTCGTAACCCTGGGCTTCCAGTAGCTGGTTGAAGCCGGGCGAGTTGAAGTTGGCGCTGACGTCCTGGATCCGGGCGCCCATCGCGAACGGGGTAGTGAAGTTCATCGGCGTGCCGAACACCGACGCCAGGTAGCCGAGCGGGATCGAGGTGGTGTTGGTCGGCGTGTACTTGTTGGCGTTGATCGTGATGATCTGGCCGTAGGCCGAGCCGGGGAACGAGCTCTCGCCGGCCAGGTTGAAGTAGCTGTGGTTGGTCAGGTTGAGGACCGTGTTGAGGTTCTTGGACAGGTTGGTGGTCGTGTAGTGGATGGCGAGCTGGTTGGCGTTGTTCAGGGTGTAGGTCACCACGACCTTGATCGTGGCCGGGTAGCCGGTGCACCCGCTCGGGCAGCCCGGGGACCCGGCAGGGTAGCCCTCGTCGCCGTTCGGGCTGATCAGCGTGAGCCGCACGCCCACGGAGCCGAGACCGAAGACCGGCTGGCTGGCCCAGACGTGGTTGCCGAAGCCGACGATCCCGCCGTGCAGGGCGTTCGGCCCGTTGTTGACGGGGACGGTGTACGTGACCGGCCCGACTCCGGGCTGGTTCAGGGTGAACTTGCCGTTGGCGATCCGGTTGGCGTACCGGCCGACGGTCTCGCCGAAGTACACGCCGGTAGTCGGCGGCCACCGGCGGGCTGTCGAACTTGACGTAGTCTGGCCAGGGTCTTGAAGCCGAGCACCACGTCGGCCACGCGGCCGTTCCTGGCCAGGGACCCGATGTCCTGGACGATCGCGCCGTAGGTGATGATCTGCACGCTCATGCCGCTGGTTGTTGCGGAGCGTGTACCGGAATACGGGCAGGTTATGGCCGGCGTACTTGTCGAACGCGAAGCCGAAGAACTGCCTGCTGATGCCCAGAGCCGGGTGCGGCTGGCGTGGTGCTCGCCGCCTGGGCCTGGGTGGCCGCCACGGCCCCGCCGACGGCTATCGCCACCAGCGCGGCCAGGCCGATGAGGGCCAGCCGGCGGAGACGGCGCTGTCTTCCGATCTCGCGCATACTGCGCTCCCTTCGTGGACAGGTTCCACCCAGATTGTGAGCGCTAACAACGGACTCAAGTCACCCTTTAGGGCACAAAATCTTTCGGTGAAATTGTGGGATCTGGTCTCGCCGGCGGGTGTCGGCGGGGCGTCGGCGGGGTGCCGGCGGGTGTCGGCGGGGTGCCGGGCGGCTCGGTCAGGGGGCTCGCGCCGAAGGGCCTGCTCGCATGGGAACCTGTAGGTGGACCCGGGCGAGCGAAAGTTGGGGTGGGTACGGATGGACCAGGAGACGCTGGACAAGATCATGGCGGTGACGGTGGCCGAGGGCACGCTCCCCGGCCGCATGGGCATCAAGATCCTGTCGGCGTCCGCGTCACGGGTCGTGGCGACCATGCCGGTCGAGGGCAACACCCAGCCGCACGGCCTGCTGCACGGCGGCGCGTCCTGCGTGCTCGCGGAGACCATCGGATCGCTTGGCGCATTCCTGCACGCGGGCGCGGGCCGGATGGTGGTCGGCATCGAGATCAGCGCGACCCACCACCGGGGTGTCCGCGAGGGGGAGGTCACGGCCGTGGCCACGCTGGCGCACGGAGGCCGGACGCTGGCCACCTATGACATCGTCGTCACGGATGCGGGCGGCCACCGCGTGTGCACGTCCCGGCTGACCTGCCTGATCAGGGACCAGATGCGTGGCCCCGACCTGAACGGCGCAGGCGAGCTGGATAAACGGTAAGTGACCGGCAGGTAATCGCGAGTTTCCGGCGGAATCGGCTCCCTTTTTGCACGGTGCGGCGGCCGGTCGCTAACGTGGTGACGGCGAGCCCGGGGGTCCAAGTAGAGAACGTGTCAGCCGGGGAAGGCAGACACGGCACCAACGGCCCCCCGGGTTCCTTTTTCGCCGTTTCAGGAGTCGGCTGGCTCGGCGGGGACCTGCATGCCGCCCTCGATGACGGCCTCGGCGACCTTGCGCATCGTCAGCCGGCGGTCCATGGAGGTCTTCTGGATCCAGCGGAACGCCTCGGGCTCGCTGAGCCCGTGCTCCGACTGGAGCAGGCCCTTGGCCCGGTCGAGCAGCTTGCGGACCTCCAGCCGCTCGCGCAGCGTGTCGATCTCCAGGTCGAGCGCGCGGATCTCGGTGAACCGGCTGACCGCCATCTCGACCGCGGGCACCAAGTCGGCCTTGGTGAACGGCTTGACCAGGTAGGCCATCGCGCCGGCGTCGCGGGCTCGTTCCACGAGTTCGCGCTGGGAGAAGGCGGTGAGGATGACGACCGGCGCGAGCCGGTCCGCGGCGATACGCTCGGCGGCGGAGATGCCGTCCAGGATCGGCATCTTGACGTCCAGGATGGCCAGATCCGGGTGCAGCGCGGTCACCCGCTCGACGGCGGACTCCCCGTCACCGACCTCGGCCACGACCGAGTAGCCCTCTTCCTCGAGCATCTCCTTGAGGTCGAGACGGATCAGGGCTTCGTCCTCGGCGATCACGACACGCAGTAGGTTCTGACTCACCCCACGAGGGTACCGTGATCAGGTAGATTGGTTTCACCCTGGTCTGCGGCAGGGTCGAGTTAACGTGTTCGATACAATGTTGCAAATTGCGCCGGGATGATGGAACGGCAGACATAGACGTCTCAAAAGCGTCCGCTCGGAAGGGCGTGCGGGTTCGAATCCCGCTCCCGGCACTTAAGACCTGCCCGATTTCTCTTGGCCTCCAGAGGCGCTATGGGCATTCCGCGTAAAATGTCAGTGGCTCGGATGATAATGTGGTCATGTACGAGCAGACCACGGTTGACATGGCTCTTCGCCTTTCAAGTATTGGCATTCTCGACCGAGAGAACGCCCTTATTTGCGACGTATCCATTGCCGCGATCCGGCACTGGCGCAGCGGCCGCCGCCGTTCCGCGTACGGTCCGGCCGCCGAACGCAGAAGGCAGTGTCCCCGCTGCCACGCCAGATCGATGGACGAGCAAGCGTACGCCTATCTCCTCGGGCTATACCTCGGAGATGGCCACATCACGCGCGGGCGAAGAGATGTGTTCGCGCTGTGGATCGCTTGCTGCGACGACTGGCCGGGGCTCCTGGCGGCTTGTCGGCGAGCGATGTCTGACGTCATGCCGGCATCCAGTGTCTTCTGTGTCCACTACCAGGGATGCACCATGGTCAAGAGCACGTCCAAGCACTGGCCGTGTCTGTTCCCGCAGCATGGGCCTGGGCGGAAGCACACGCGGAAAATCGAGCTGGAATCATGGCAATCGGCCATCGTGCAGGAATACCCGGGCGAATTCGCCAGAGGGCTGTTCCATTCCGATGGCTGGCGAGGCGTCAACAGAGTTCGCCGACGGCTGAGCGATGGAGATCGATGGTATGAGTACCCGCGTTATCTTTTTAGCAACGAGTCCGCGGACATTCTGCGGTTGTGCGGGGAGACTTTGGACCTGCTCGGGGTGGACTGGCGGTTCTCGCGGCGGAACGCCATTTCGGTGGCTCGGCGGGAGGCGGTGGCGCGGCTGGATGAATTCGTCGGGCCCAAGTACTGAGGGGTCAGGCTTTATTCAGGAGCGGGGTACGGGATCAGGACCGCGGTGATGTTGTCGGCGCCGCCGGCTTCGACCGCGAACCGCACCATGTCGTTGGCGGCGCCGAGCGGGTCGGTCAGGGCGCGGGGCAGCGCGAGCCGGGCTAGTTCGGCCGCCTCGGGCAGGTAGTTCCACAGGCCGTCGGAGCACACGAGCACGACCCCGGCGCCGGGCGGAGCGTACTGCTCCACGTGCGGGGCGCGCGCCGGGTCGCCGTTCAGGTCGGCCGCTTCCCCGCCGAGCCAGCGGGTCAGCACGTGAGCGTGGGGCAGGGCCATGGCCGTTTCCTCGCTGGCCAGGCCGGCCTCGACCATGCCCCCGGCCACCGAGTCATCGCGGGTGAGCTGGACCGACTCGGACTCGGTGGGGGCCAGCCAGTAGGCCCGGCTGTCGCCCAGCCAGCACACGGTCACGTCGCCGCGGGCCGCCACCACGGACAGGAATGTGGTCGCCGACCTTTCGCCCTCCGGCTCGCCCAGTCCGGCCACCGACTTACGGCCGGCCACGACCGCGGCCCGGGACGCCTCGGCCAGGTCCCCGCCGCTCTGGACGGCCTCGAGCAGGACCGGCAGGGCGGCCTGAGCGGCCGCGCGCGACGCCTCGTCGGGCCGGGGTGAGGAGGACACGCCGTCGCAGACCACGGCCACCACCACGAGGCCGCCGGGCGTCTGCTCCGACTCCAGGGCCATCGCGTCCTCGTTGCGCTGATGCCGCAGACCCCGATCGGTGACTCCGGCGGCGATGCCCAGGTCAACCTCGGCGTGGTCGGGCGTGGGCGGCACGTTGATCATGCCGCATACGTTAGTGCCTCGGATCCCTCTGGTTAGGGATCACGGCCGTGCTAACTAGCTGCGATGTACCGTGATCGCCGTCCAGCCGCCCAGGTTGATGCGGTCCCCGTCGCGCAGCGGCACCTGAACGCCGGTCGGGATCTCGGTGCCGTTGACGAGCGTGCCGTTGGCCGAGCCGGGATCCAGCACCGCCCAACTGCCGTCGGGCACGGCGATCAGCACGGCGTGCAGCCGGCTGATGCCCGGGTCGGCGGGGGGGCCGGTCAGGTCGAGCTCCGGATCGATGCCGCGGGATACGCTGCGCCGCCCGATCCGCATCTGGCTGCCGGTGAGCCGGAACCGCCGTTCGGCGTAGTAGCCGGGGAACGGCACCGAGGCCGCGTCGGGGCCGCTCGCGGCCTGGACGCTCTCGTGGTAGACGCGGTCGGCAGACACCACCGCGGTCCAGGTGACCGGTGCGTACGAGGACGCCACCGGGCGCGTGGGCGAGACCGGCGGGGCGGTCGGGACCGAGGGCATGGAGCGGCCCGACGGGACGGACTGAGCCGACGGGACGGACTGAGCCGACGGGACGGACGGAACCGGGGGTGCGGACGCCGCCGAAGGTCCTGACGGTCCCAGAGGCTCGGAGGCACGCGGAGGCCCCGGCGGAGCCGGAGGCCAGGGTGGGGGCTGAGATGGGGGCGGCGGAGCCGAGGGCGGCGGCCACGGCGTAGCCAGCGGCTGGGACCCAGACGCGAGACCGGACGGCGGTGGCGCGGGCGGCGCAGGAGCCCAGGGCGGCTGGCCGGCGCCGAACTTGTAGCCGCACGCCTCGCAGAACTGGCCGACCCTCAGCGTGCCGCACCTCGGGCACAGCTCACCGGGGCCGGCCGCGCCGGGTCCGGCGCCCGGCATGCCCGTCGCGGGCGACGAGCCGGAGGCGTGGCGCCCGGAAGGACTGCCGCCCGCGGGCCCGTAGCCGCCGCTGCCCATGCTTCCGGTGCCGCCGGTACTTCCGGCGCTCCCGGGGCTGGGACTTGCGGCGATGCGCATGCCGCATACGTCGCAGAAGTCGTCGCTCGCCGAGTCATGCCCGTTGGGACAGATCGCCATCGGTGCCTCCTGGATACGCTGCTCTCCTGCGTGAGGCTATTTCCTTGCCCGGACCGTCTTGGTCGACCGGGTATCGAGAGCCATCTCGTCGGCGTCCTCGACCTGCTTGCGCAACCGGACCGTCCCGGTCTCCACGTCGACGACGTCGACCACCTTGGCCAGCAGCTTGGCCGTGTCCTCGTTGCCCGACTGGTGGGCCAGCGCCACGGCCCGGCCCAGCTTGGCCGTCGCGGTTTCCTCGTCGCCCTGCTTGCGGGCCTCCAGCCCGTCCTGGATGGCGGCGGCGAGTTCGGCCTGGCCGGTGTAGTGCGCGACCCGCGGGTTGATCTTGGTGGACAGGGCCTCGTCGTCGGTCCAGATGGCCCGGACCAGGCCCTGGCCGAGCACGTCGGCGCCGGACGGCGACAGGGCCACCAGGCTCACCCGGGCCGCGAGCATCTCCTGCCCGACGCCGGCCGGAGTGACCTCGACGCCGACGTGGTAGTCGCGGCTCTCCCCCGGCCCCCAGGCCCCGGTCGGGTAGTCGCCGGCCTGCGGCCCGGACGGCGACCGCCGGCCGGTCAGGTCGTCGACCGTGGGGGCCACCTGCTTGACGAACTTGACCGTGGCGTGCTGCGGGGTCCAGACCCGCAGCGCCACGTCGGCGACCTGCTTGCCCATCGCGCTCTGCATCATGGCCGCGAAGTCGGCAGCCAGCCCGGACGGGTCGGGCACGATGTCCACGCTGCCGAGCAGCGCGGTCGAGATCGTGCGCAGCTCCTTGACCTCCCAGTCGGTGCCGACGCCGCGGCAGTCGCAGCTGAAGACGCCCTCGCACTGGCGGATGGCCGCGGCGAGCTGCTCGGGGGTCTCGTGCTGGTTCTTGCCGTCGGTGAGCAAGATGGCGTGCCGGAGCTTGGCCGGACACCGCCCGAACGTCTGCCGGGCCAGTTCCAGCCACTGGCCGATGGCCGTGCCGCCGCTGGCCCGCAGGCCCGTCACCGCTTGTTTGGCCGCCGCCCGGGAGGAGGCGTCGGCCCGGGCCATGGTGCCATCGGCGGGGAACACGGGCCAGGCCAGGTTGGTGCCGGCGATGACCGAGAACAGGACGCCGTCCCGGACCACGTCGACCGCGGCAGCGGTGGCCGCGCGCGCCTCGGCGATCTTGCTGTGCGGGTACTCCATCGACCCCGAGCAGTCGATGATGATGATCTCCGCGCTGCCGTCGGGCCCCTCACTGACCGACGCTGCGCCGCCGGGCCGGGACCGGTGAGCCCGGCGGCGTCCGCGGCCGACGCGACGGTGACGATAGCGCTGGCCTCACGCCCGCCCTCGGGCAGGTACTGGTTCTGGTCGACGTCGATGGTGAACCCGGACTCGGGCATGACGGAGTCTCTCCTCGGTTAGAACGTCGGTACTCGCCAGACGGGAACGGTTTTCGGGTGCGGCGGTTCGTCCGGGAATGAGGCCAGCGGGAACGGAACCAGCACCGCGGTGATGTTGTCCATGCCCCCGGCGTCGATCGCGAACTTCACCAGTTCGGCCGCGGCGCCGAGCGGGTCGGTGAACGCGGCCGGGAGCGCGAGCTCGGCCAGGGCCGCTGCTTCGGGCCGGTAGTTCCATAGCCCGTCCGAGCACACCAGCACGACACCGGGTCCGGGTGGTTCGAACCGGACGACGTGCGGCTCGGGCTCGGCCAGGTCAGCGCCGAGCCAGCGGGTGATCACGTGCGCCTGCGGGGAGGCCAGGGCATGCGCCTCGTCCATCGTGCCCCGGGCGACCAGTTCCTCGGCCAGTGAGTCATCGGTGCTCAGGCGCACCGTGTCCGAGCCCGTGCTGAGCCAGTAGGCGCGGCTGTCCCCGAGCCAGCACACGGTGACCGCGTCGCCGCGATGACCGCCGATATGTAGGTCGCCGACGGCGCCTCCCCCGGCGAGCTCATCCTGGTCAGGACGCGGTGAGCCGAGTACACCGCGGCCAGCGAGGCCTCGGCCGGGTCATCGCCGCGCCGCGCCGAGGTGAGCAGCACCCGGACCGAAGTCTGCGCGGCGGCCAGCGACGCGTCGTCCGGCCGCGGGGAGGTGGACACCCCGTCGCAGACGACGGCGATCGCCACCGGGCCGCCGGGGACGTCGGCCGTGGCCAGGGCCATCGCGTCCTCGTTGCGGGCATGCCGCAGGCCGCGGTCGGTCACCCCGGCCAGCAGCGCCAGGTCGAGCTCGGAATGGTCACGGCCGGACGGCACCTTGCGGCCGCACGTCTCGCAGAAGCCCTCCGCGGTGATCGCGCCGGGCGGGGCCTCCGGATCCACCGAGCACACCGCGCACTCCGCCTCGTACTCGGGCGGCGCGGCGCTCACCATGGGCGGGGCCAGCTCGGTCCCGCATGACTCGCAGAAGCTATCCGCCGCGCCGACCGGCGCGCCGCACGACGGGCAGGTGTCTTCGGGGGCCTGCGTGGCGCCCGGATCGCCCGTCACGTGAGGGTCCTGGGCCGGATCGCGTTGGCCATGTCGACGAGCTCGACCCGGCGGGCGTCATCTGGCGTGAGCCGGGCCAGCGCCCGGTAGCTCCGTTCCAGCCCGAAGCGCACGGCGCGCGCGTTCGGCTCGCAGCCGAGAATGGGACCGCCGCCCGCGGGCTGGCCGGATGTGCACCAGTCGAGCGCGGCCCGGAGGATCTCTACGGTGAGCTGCTGCCGGCGCACGTCGTCCACGGCCAGCCGGCCCAGCTGACCGCCGGCCTGCCGCAGCTCGTCTCCGGTCACTCCGGCCTGGTGATGGCCGGATACCAGGATCCGTACCGCGGCGATCTGCGCCGCCGCGTGGTGGCTGGACGCGGCGGGCACCGCCGCGAGCGCCGCGATCGCGCCGGGCCGGTCGCCTGCGGCCAGGCAGGTCCTGGCCATCCCGAACGCGGCGCTGATATAGGACCGGTCCACGGTCCAGACGAGGCGGAAGTAGCGTCCGGCCGTGGTCAGGTCACCCGCGGCTTCGGCGGCGAAGGCCAGCGCGAGCTTGGGCGCGAGCTCGCCCGGCAGTTCGTCGAACACGGCGCTGAAGGCACCCTGGGCGATCTGCGCGCCGCCGGGGGCCCTGGCCGCCAGGTCACGCAGCCCGTTGTACCAGGCGACCCGCCAATCGGACGGATCGTCGGCGGCCAGGTCGGCCAGCACGACGGCCGCGGCGTCGTAGTCGCCGACGTCGATCCTGGCCCGGGCCAGCGCCAGGCGGGTCTCCGCCGACTCGGTGACCTCGGGCGGGATGGTCGGGTCACCCTCGACGGCCAGGGTGAGCGCCACGATCCGCTGGGCCGGGTTGAGCCCGGCGAACGTGGCCAGGTAGCCGGCCGCGGGGTCGGACCGGTCGACCTGCGGCAGCGGCAGCCCGGCGACGACCTCTGCCGCCGGAGGTGCCGCCATCTTGGTGGCGCGGGCCGACCCGGGGGGCACGCCAGGGGTGTCGTCCCCCCGGACGTCAGTGCCGATGGCCTGGACCTCGGGGCTGAACAGGCTGGAGAAGGCGGGCCGCGGCACGCCGTCGGCGACCGCGAGCACCTCGCGGAGCACGCCGGTGAGCTGCTCGGCCATCTCTCCCGCCGAGCCGAACCGGCGGTCGGGATCGCGGTGGGTGGCGCGCCGCAGCAGCCGGGAGAACGATTCCTGCTCGCCGAGCAGCGGTACCCCGTCGGGCAGGCTGTACTTATACGTGCCCTGGAAGCCGCGGAACTCGAAGGTCAGCACGGCCAGCGCCCGGCCCACCGTGTACAGATCGGAGCTGGGTGACGGGCCGTCGGCCTCGATCTCCGGAGCCTGGTAGCCGACCGTCCCGTAGATCGCCTCGTCGCTGTCGATCCGGCGGACGCCGCCCATGTCGATGAGCTTGAGCTGCTCTTCGGTCTGGATGACGTTGTCCGGCTTGAAGTCGCAGTACACCATCCCGCGGTCGTGCAGGTAGCCGAGGGCGGGCAGCACCTCGATGGCGTAGGCCAGGGCATGGGGCACCGGCACCGAGCCTCCCGCCTGGCGCGCGTCGACCAGGATCTGCTTGAGCGACTTGCCGCCCACATACTCCATCACGATGTAACCGGCCATCTCTCCGGTGCGCCGGTCCGCGTGCTGGACGAAGTTGTAGATCCGGACGATATTGGGGTGCTCGACCTCGGCCAGGAACTGCCGCTCGGCGACGGCGGCCGCCATGGCGTCGGCGTCGCCGGTGTTCAGCAGGCCCTTCAGCACCACCCACCGGTCGCTGACGTTGTGGTCCTTGGCCAGGTAGATCCAGCCGAGCCCGCCGTGGGCGAGGCAGCCGAGCACCTCATACTGGCCGACGACCAATTCTCCCGGCTCCAGCTTGGGGCTGAACGAGAACTGGGTGCCGCAATTGCGGCAGAATCCTTCGGCCAGGCCGGGATGCCCGTCCCGGCCCCGGCCTACGGGCTGATCGCAGCTGCTGCAGTAGCGCTTGGCCTCCGGCACCTGCGGGTCGGCGAGCACGGCGCTGGCCGGATCCCGGTACGGAACCGGCGGGATGTCGACCAGGCCCGCGCCGAGCCGGCCCCGGGCCGACCGGCTGCTGCCGCGGCCCCGGGCCCGGGAGCGCGTGCTCTGGGACCCGCCCGAGGACCCTGACGAGCTCCCGGACGGGGCCGCGCTGGCCGACCCCGAGCCGGTCGAGCCGGAAGGACCTGAGGGACCGGAAGGGCCCGAGGATGCGGCGGGGGCGGCCAGCCCGCAGGTGTTGCAGTAGCCGTCCTCGATCATCCCGTCGCAGCCGGGCTGCGTGCACCGGACCATGGCTGTGGTCATCGCGGCTATCCTCCTAGCGCCAGGACGGCCTGCTGGTAGCCGGTCACCGCGTTCGCGGCGGCGGCAAGGTCGCAGGGCGCGGTCCACAGCAGCCCGCGGGCGTAGTTGTAGCGTTCGGTCAGGCCGGGGTCTTCCGCAGCCCCCAGGCGGGCCGCTTTGGCCTGGTAGGCGCCGAGCAGCCCGCGCAGCTCGTCACGGCGGCTCAGGGCGTCCACCACGGTTCGTTCGGTGGCACGGAGATTCCCCGTGGCGGTGGCGAGTTCCCGTTCGATCTCGTCCAGCTCGGAGGCGAGCCGGGGCCAGCGCCCGGCGGCCAGCAGCGTGTCGAGGTCGGCCAGCCGGACGGTCAGGTCGGCCAGGCCGGGCGGCTGCGCGGGCAGCGCCTCGGCGGAGATCTTGGCCGCGGCCCGCTGCCAGGCCGCGAGGGCGTCCTCGTAGGCGCCGCGCGCCGCGGCGGCGGCCGTCGTTACCTCGGTGATGCGCTGCCGCGCGTCGTCCCGCAGCCGGACCAGCTCGTCGACGCGAGTCACCGCGGCCGTGACCCGCTCCTGCAGGCGGTCCGCGCCCGACGTGTCGACGGCCCCGGCCGTCGGATCCGGGCCGCCCTGCCACAGCGAGAGCGGATCGGAGCTGAGCGTGGCGCGCAGCCGGGACAGCTTGCTCTCGGCCGCGGCCAGGTTCCCGGTCAGGGCCTCGTCGGCGAGCGAGGCGGCCAGCGGCGTCACCCGGCTCAGCTCGGCGGTGAGGCCGTCGAGCTTGCCCGTCATCTCGTTGACCACCTGCTCGGTGGCCGAGACCACCTCGGTGATCGGGCCGAAGGCGCGCCGCATCCGGGTCACCGCCGCGACCACGCTCAGGTCCTCGCGGCCGGAGTCGGCCAGGTCCCGGCCGGCCAGCGGCGCGGGGCCGGTGGCCAGCTGGATGGACGGCCCGGTGAGCAGGTTGGTGATCGCGGCCAGCTCCCGCGGTCCGAGGTGCCCGTTGACCGTATCGGCGGCCCGGTCGACCACGGCCGAGTAGGCCGAGTAGATCTCCCACAGGTTGGCCAGGCTGGCCGCGGTGGCTTCCCAGCGCCGCTTGGTCTCTCCGCTGAGCGTGGCCCCCTCCAGCAGCCGCTTGCCGAAGCTGCCGTCCAGCTCGAGCAGATTGGCCTGGATGGCGTCGCGCTCGGCGAGCGCCGCCTGCACGGCCGCGGCGGCCTGCTCCTTGGTCATCACCGGGCTCTGTTGGCTTGCGGAGGGACGAGCCCCAAAACCCCCCTGTGACCCCCCGCCGATCATCGGTACTCCGCGGAGGCGGAGCTTGCCCGGGGTGGTGGAAGCGTAAGCCCGCGGGAACCTGGCCGTGCCCCGCGCGACGCTCCCGGTGACCGTGGCCGTCATTGCCCGCTCCCCGTCGTCGGATCCGACGAACCATGACGTCCCTATTGTGCCGTAATTTTTGGACCAGGCGCTCCCCTTGACGGGTAGTGGCCTAGTCGCTGTACTGGACCGGCTGCTGCGGGGGAACCGGGGTACCGATCCAGTGCCGGTAGCTGGCGGCCCACTGGCCGTCCGAGCGCAGTTGGGCCAGGACCGCGTTCACGAAGCGGACGAACTCCGGGTACTGCTTGGAGATCGCGAGCCCGTAGGGCTCGTCGGTCAGCCGCCCGCCGACCAGCTTGGTCCACGGGTCCTGCGCGGCCAGCCCGTCCAGGATCGAGTCGTCGGTGGAGATCGCGGCCACGTCGCCCTGCTGCAGCAGCACCAGGCAGTCGGTCCAGTACGGGACGGCGACCGGGACCGCCCCGGCCTTGGCGATCACGCTGAGCGAGTCGGACCCGGTGGTCGCGCACACCTTCTGGCCCTTCAGGTCGGCCAGGCTCTTCGCGGGCGAGTTCTTCAGCACCAGGACCCGCTGGGCCGCGTCGAAGTAGACGCTGGAGAAGTCGACCTGCTGCAGCCGGGCGCAGGTGATCGTCATCGTGTGGGCCACGATGTCCACGGCGCCGGAGAGGATGTCGGGTATCCGCTGGGCATCGGTGATGGCCTTGAACTGGACCTTGTTCGGGTTGCCGAAGATCGCCTGGGCCACCGCGCGGATCATGTCGATATCGAAGCCCTCGATCTGCCCGTTGAGCGGGTTGAGGAAGCCGAAGTGGTACGTGCTCTGGTCCACGCCGGCGATCAGGTAACCGCGGGCCCGGATCTTGGCCATGAACGACCCCGGCGTCACCTGCGGCGGCCCGGACGGGCGCAGGCTGCTGGCATGCGGGTTACAGGAAGGGGCGCTGGTCACGCGGGCCGTGCTGGCCGTGTGGGCCGCGGGCACCCGGCCCGGCGCCGCGTCGGCGCCCACGGTACCCAGAGCCAGCGCGGACGTCGCCAGCACCGGCACGAGCACGCGCAGCCAGCGCGCGGCCCGCGCGTTCACCGGTACTCCGCGAGGCGGCGGCTAAGGCCCCAGGCGCAGCCGACCGCCATCACCAGCGACGCGACGATCATGCCCTCGGTGAGGCCGGTGAAGTCGTCGCGGCCGCCGCGCGCGCTCGACGCGAACACGGCCTGGCTGGCGTCGATCCCGTGGCTGAGCGTGGCGGACAGCGCCGCGAAGCTGGCGGCGGCGTCGCCCGACAGGGCCGAACCCACCGCCGCGGCGTGGTTCCCGGCGTCGTCTTGCGCGCGCAGGGCCGCGTGGGCCCGGTACCAGGCCTGGGCGTCGGTTGCGGCCTGGGCCGGCAGCGCGGCCAGCAGCGTGCCCGGCCCGGGTCCGAGGAGTTTCTGCTGGGCGAGGTAGTCCTTCTGGTAGGAGTCGTCCCCGGTGTTGTCGATCAGCGTGAGGCTCTCGTCCGCGTGAGCCTGCAGCGCCGCCACCTCGGCCCGGGCGAACGCCTCGGCCGGCGCCGAGCCGCGCTGCTGGGCGTTCAGCAGGTCGCCCCGGCCGACGAAGAACGCGGCCGCCAGCCAGGCCAGCGAGACGACGCCGGCCACCGACGCCACGAGCAGCCCGTAGTTGAACACCCGGTGGGTGCGCCGGGTCAGCCACCGGCACGAGCGGTAGAGCACGTACCCCAGGCCCAGGCCGACCAGCAGCGCGAGCACCAGGAGGGGCAGCCCGGTGGCCTGCGCGCTGGCCGAGGTCAGCAGCCCGCTTTCCTTGGTGTAGATGTCGCTGGCCGCCGGCAGCAGCGTGCCGCGCAGCAGAGCGGAGGCCTCCCGCAGGTAGGCCGCGCCGAGCGGCAGGCCGAGCCGGTTGTCGGCCACGGCCGTCCCCACCTCGCCGGCGTAGACAGGCAGGCCCGCGGACAGGGCGGCCAGGTCCTTGCTCGCGGAACCGGACGGGCCCACCAGCGCGCCGGCCGCCTCGATGCCGAGAGCGGCCTGGCTGATGTCGGCGTCGTAGCGCTGCCGCGCCGCGGCGGGCTCCAGCCCGCCGGACAGGAACGCGCTGGCCGCGGTGGCGTCCGCGTCGGACAGGCCGCGGTAGATCTGCTGCGCGTCCAGCGTGAGCGGCTCGCGGGCCGCCACCACGTCGGCCGCCGCCGACGCGTGCTGGTCGGCGGTGAGCGTGGCGAGCACGCCCCAGGCCAGGCTGAGAACGACCAGGACGACGAGCAGCAGCCGCAGCTTGCCCGGCGTGGTCGCCGTGTCCACCGCGGAACGCCGCAGCGTGCGGCGAAGCGGTGGCGCACTGGCCGTGTTCACGCCTAGTTCATACCAGAGGACGGGTGGGCGGCGCGATAGGCGCGGGCGATCCTACTCGCGGCGCAGGGTGATCGCGGTCCAGGCCCCCAGGTTGATCCGGTCGCCGTCGCGCAGCGGGATCATGTCTCCGGGCGCAATCTCGCGGCCGTTGAGCAGCGTGCCATTGGCCGAGCCCGGGTCGAGGACGGCCCACGAGCCGTCCGGGGCGGAGAGCAGCAGCAGGTGCAGGCGGCTGATCCCGGGGTCCACGGGCGGCCCGGACAGGTCTATCTCCGGTTCCACCCCCCGGACCGCGCTGCGCCGTCCGATCCGCATCTGCTTGCCGCTGAGCTGGAATCGCCGTTCGGTGCTGAAGGCCGGGAACGTCACGGCCGGGCCGGTGAGACCCCTCTTGAGCTCCATGCGGTCGAAATACAGCCGGTCCGACGTGACCACCACCGACCAGGTGGTCGGGGTGAACTTCGGCATGGGAGCGGTCGGCGGGGCCGACGACGCCGCGTCCGCGGTCGGACCGGGTAGCGAAGCGGGCGGCCGGGGCGGAGCCGGGGTCGGCAGCGCCGGGGTCGGCGGGCCGGGGTCGGCGGGCCGCGGTCGGCAGCGCCGGGGCAGGAGCTCGGCAGCGGGCGCCGCCGGAGTCGGCAGCGCCGGGGAGGCCGCATACGCGGACCAGGAATACGAGTCAGCCGTCTGATCGGGCTCATCGGCAGCGGGCGGCTCCGGAGGAGCGGACTGCTCGGGCGGCACGAGCAGCTCCTGCGGTGCGGCTGCGTCCGCGGGTGCGGGTGCGGGTGAGTCCGGCGGGGAAGGGGATCCCGGCGAGCTCAGCCAATCCAGTGAGGCGGGCGGCTCGAGCAGCGCAGACGGCTCCGGTGATCGCAGCCAGTCGTGTGATGCGGGCGGCTCTGGTACGGCGGCCGGCTCTAGTGCGCCGGGCAGCAGCCATGGTGCGGCGGCCGACTCTGATGCGGCGGGCGGCTCTGGTGCGGCGGGCGGTTCGCGCGGCGGGCGGCTCTGGTGCGGCGGGCGGCTCCGCCTCGGCTCCGGCGATTTGAACCAGTCCAGGAATGAGGGCCGCTTCGGTTCGGTCGGGGGCTCCGGCACGGGCGGCAGGTCCGCGGGATGCCGGGATGCGCGGGCGACGATGCCGGCTCGCCGACGGCCGTTCCCCAGGACCCGGGTTGCGGCAGGGGCGGGAACAGTGACTCGGGTGGCTTGGAAGCGGTGGCGGGGGCCGGGCGGCGGGCGAGGCCGGGGCGGCCGGAGCCGAGGCGCGGGACGGCGGACCACGAGGTCACGGTGGACCAGGCTGGGGCGGCGGGCGGCTCCCGTGACGACTCCGGTGCCAGCGAGCGCTCGGGCTCAAGCGAGCGCTCGGGCTCCGGCGAGGGCTCGGGCTCGGGCGATGGCTCGCGCTCCGGCGAAGGCCCGGGCGCCAGCGAGGGCTCGGCTGCGGGTCGCGATCCGGCCGCGGGCGAGGGCCCGGTCAGAGGGGCGAACGGACGGCGGACCCGGAAGCCGCACCGTTCACAGAACTGGCTGGAGCTGGGGTTCCCGCACCACGGACACCTATCATCCGGGCTGCCCGCCGGGCGCGGTCCGCCGGCGTGGTGCCTGCCGACCACCCGGACCGGACTCGAGGCGATTCGCGTTCCGCAGGCATCACAGAAGTCGTCTGTCACCGAATCGTGACCGTTCGGACATGCCGCCATGTGCCGTTCCGTTCCCCGCCCTACCGACGTATCAGGCCATTTACCCCCACAGACTATGCGTCGGCGGTCATTTCACCCGGGGAAATCAGGTAAGCGGACGGGCCGTGGGCGGAATCGGCGCGGGCAGCTGAGCGGTACCGGCCAGGTAGCGGTCGACGGCAGCAGCGGCACTGCGGCCCTCGGCGATGGCCCAGACGATCAGGGACTGGCCGCGGCCCATGTCGCCAGCCGTGAACACGCCGGGCACCGAGGTCGCGTACTGAGCGTCGCGGCCGACGTTGCCCCGGGCGTCGAAGTCCACGCCGAGCTCGGTGAGCAGCCCCGGGCGTTCGGCTCCGGTGAAGCCCATGGCCAGCAGGACCAGATCACAGGGCAGCTCCCGCTCGGTGCCGGGCACCGGGTCGAACCCGTCCGCGTCGGCCAGTCGCAGCGCCCGGACCCGCCCCTGCTCATCGCCGAGGAACTCCAGCGTGGAGACCGCGTACGCGCGCTCCCCGCCTTCCTCGTGCGCGCTGGAGACCCGGTAGATCATCGGGTAGGTCGGCCAGGGCTGATGGCCGGGCCGGGTCGCGGGCGGACGGGGCAGGATCTCGAGCTGGGTAACCGACGCCGCACCCTGCCGGTGCGCGGTGCCCAGGCAGTCCGCGCCGGTGTCGCCGCCGCCGATGATGACCACGTGCCGGCCGCGGGCGCTGATGGCCGGGTCCGCCGGGGCGCCTGGACTCAGCGGCGACCGCGCGGTTGGCCAGCGGCAGGTATTCCATGGCCTGGTGGATGCCGGCCAGCTCGCGCCCGGGCATCGGCAGGTCCCTGGCCACCCGGGCGCCGCCGGCCAGCACGATCGCGTCATAGGAGGCGCGCAGCGTTTCCGCGGAAACGTCGGTGCCCGCTTCGACGCCGCAGCGGAATTCGGTGCCCTCGGCCCGCATCTGGTCCAGCCGCCGGTCCAGGTGCCGCTTCTCCAGCTTGAACTCGGGAATGCCGTAGCGCAGCAGGCCGCCGGGCGCGTCGTCGCGTTCGAACACGGTGACCGCGTGACCGGCCCGGGTCAGCTGCTGGGCCGCCGCGAGCCCGGCCGGGCCCGAGCCGATCACCGCCACCGAACGGCCGGACCGGGCCGCCGGGGGCCGGGGCACCACCCAGCCGGACGCGAAGGCCCGGTCGATGATCTCCACCTCGACCTGCTTGATCGTGACGGGATCGGCGTTGATCCCGAGCACACAGGCGGCTTCGCACGGCGCTGGGCAAAGCCGCCCGGTGAACTCGGGGAAGTTGTTGGTGGCGTGCAGGCGGTCGGCGGCCTCCCGCCAGTCGTGCCGCCAGACCAGGTCGTTCCACTCCGGGATCAGGTTGCCCAGCGGGCACCCGTTATGGCAGAACGGGATGCCGCAGTCCATGCACCGGCCCGCCTGCCGTTCCAGCCGGCTGGGCGGGAACGGCTCGTAGACCTCGTGCCAGTCGAGCAGCCGCAGGTCCACGGGACGACGGGTCGGGGTCTCGCGGGGCGTGGTCATGAAGCCCTTCGGGTCAGCCATGAGCTGCCGCCATGACGGCCTCGTTGACGTCACGGCCCTCGCGCTCGGCCTGCGACGCGGCGGACAGCACCCGCTTGTAGTCCTTCGGCATGACCTTGGTGAACCGGCCGGGATCCCAGTCGGCCAGCAGCCGCGCCGCGACCGCGGAGCCGGTCTCGGCGTGATGGCGTTCCGCCACGTCGCGCAGGAACCTGATGTCGCCCTCGTCTAGCGGGTCCAGGTCGACCATCTCCATGTTCACCCGGTGGACCGGGCAGTCGAGCACGTAGGCGATGCCGCCGGACATGCCGGCCGCGAAGTTCCGTCCGATCGAGCCGAGGATCACCACCCGGCCGCCGGTCATGTACTCACAACCGTGATCGCCGATGCCTTCGGCGACCGCCAGCGCACCCGAGTTGCGGACGCAGAACCGCTCGCCGACCACGCCGCGCAGGAAGATCTCGCCGCCAGTGGCGCCGTAGCCGATCACGTTGCCCGCGATGACCTGCTCCTCGGCCGCGAACGGGACGGCGGCGGGCGGGCGCACCACCAGCCGCCCGCCGGACAGGCCCTTGCCCAGGTAGTCGTTCGCGTCGCCGGCCAGCCGCAGCGTGATGCCGCGCGGCAGGAACGCCCCGAACGACTGGCCGGCCGATCCGTCGAAGGAGATGTCGATCGTGTTGTCGGGCAGGCCCTCGCCACCCCAGCGCCGGGTCACCTCGTAGCCGAGCATGGTGCCCACGGTCCGGTTCACATTCCGGATGGGCAGCTCGAGCCGGACCGGCCGGCCCTCCTCGAGCGCCCCCTCGGCGAGCTGGATGAGCGTGTGGTCCAGGGCCTTGTCCAGCCCGTGGTCCTGGGTGGTGACACAGCGCGTCGCGGCACCGTCGGGAAGCGGCGGCGCGTAGAGCACCGGCGACAGGTCGAGCCCGGAGGCCTTCCAGTGCTCCACCGCGAGCGCCGCGTCGAGCAGGTCGACCCGGCCGACGATCTCCTCCAGCGACCGGAAGCCGAGCTGGGCCAGGTACTCCCGGACCTCCTCGGCGATGAACTCGAAGAAGTTCACCACGAACTCCGGCTTGCCGCTGAACTTGGCCCGCAGCTCGGGGTTCTGGGTGGCCACGCCGACCGGGCAGGTGTCCAGGTGACAGACCCGCATCATGATGCAGCCGGAGACCACCAGCGGCGCGCTGGCGAAGCCGAACTCCTCCGCCCCGAGCAGCGCGGCGATGATCACGTCCCGGCCGGTCTTCAGCTGGCCGTCGGCCTGCACCACGATCCGGTCCCGCAGCTTGTTGCGCAGCAGCGTCTGCTGGGTCTCGGCCAGCCCGAGCTCCCACGGCGCGCCCGCGTGCTTGAGCGAGGTCAGCGGGGCCGCGCCGGTCCCGCCGTCGTGCCCGCTGATCAGCACCACGTCGGCGTGCGCCTTGGACACCCCGGCGGCGACCGTGCCCACCCCGACCTCGGACACCAGCTTGACGTGCACCCGGGCCGCCGGGTTGGCGTTCTTCAGGTCGTGGATCAGCTGGGCCAGGTCCTCGATGGAGTAGATGTCGTGGTGCGGCGGCGGCGAGATCAGCCCCACCCCGGGCGTGGAGTACCGGGTCTTGGCGATCCACGGGTACACCTTGTTGCCGGGCAGCTGGCCGCCCTCCCCCGGCTTGGCCCCTTGCGCCATCTTGATCTGCAGGTCGTCCGCGTTGACCAGGTACTCGCTGGTCACGCCGAACCGCCCGCTGGCGACCTGCTTGACCGCGGACCGCCGCAGGTCACCGTTGCTTTCGGGGGTGAACCGGTCCGGGTCTTCGCCGCCCTCGCCGGTGTTCGACCGGGCGCCCAGCCGGTTCATGGCGATGGCCAGCGTCTCGTGCGCCTCGGCTGAGATCGAGCCGTAGGACATGGCCCCGGTGGCGAACCTCCGTACGATGCTGGCCGCCGGTTCCACCTCATTTATCGGAACGGGCCGTGGTGCCCCGGTCTCGGCATCGACTCCGCGGATCCGGAGCAGGCCGCGCAGCGTCATCAGCCGCCGCGACTGGTCGTCGACCAGCGAGGTGTACTCCTTGAAGATCTCGTACCGGCGGCTGCGGGTGGCGTGCTGCAGCTTGAAGACGGTCTCGGGGTTGAACAGGTGCGGCTCGCCGTCGCGCCGCCACTGGTACTCCCCGCCGGTGGCCAGCCGCCGGTGCTCCATCCCGGCCGGATCGGCCAGGGCCACGCCGGTCCGCTGCTCGATCTCCGCGGCCAGGGCGGTGAAATCCACGCCGGACAGCCGCGAGGTGGTGCCGGCGAAGCAGGTCTCGATCACCTCCGGGCCCAGGCCGATGGCCTCGAAGATCTGCGCGCCGGTGTAGGAGGCGACGGTCGACACCCCCATCTTGGACATGATCTTCAGCAGGCCCTTGCCCAGGGCCTTGAGCAGGTTGGCCTCGGCCTTCTTCTCCGACATTCTCGCCCGCCAGCACACCGCGCCGGACCAGGTCCCTGACCGACTCGACGGCCAGGTAGGGGTTGACCGCCGCGGCGCCGAACCCGATGAGCAGCGCCACGTGGTGGCATTCGCGGACGTCACCGGCCTCGACGACCAGCCCGGCCCGGGTCCGCGACTTCTGCTTGATCAGGTGATGGTGCACCGCCCCGGTCAGCACCAGCGACGGGATCGGGATGGCGTCGGGTCGCGGGGCCGCCCGGTCGGACAGGATGATCAGCCGGGCGCCGTCTTCGATGGCGGCGGAGACCTCGGCGCAGATGTCGGCCAGCCGGGCCCGCAGGCCGTCGCCGCCGCCGCGCGGGTCGTAGCGCCCGTCGACCACGTGCGAGGCCAGCCCGGGCAGGTTGCCCTCGTCGTTGATGTGCACGATCTTGGCCAGGTCGTTGTCGTTGATCACCGGGAACGGCAGCACGATCTGGCGGCAGGAGGCCGGGATCGGTTCCAGCAGGTTCTGCTCCGGGCCGGTGACGGTGCCGAGCGAGGTGACGAGCTCCTCCCGGATCGCGTCCAGCGGCGGGTTGGTCACCTGGGCGAACAGCTGGGTGAAGTAGTCGAAGATCAGCCGCGGCTTGTCGGACAGCACGGCCAGCGGCGTGTCCGTCCCCATCGACCCGATCGGCTCCGACCCGGCCCGCGCCATCGGGGCCAGGATGACCCGCAGTTCCTCATCGGTATACCCGTGCATCCGCTGCAACGTGACCAGGTCCGCCCGGAGCACGGGGTCGGCGGCCGGGAGGGTGCGGTCCGGGAGGTCGTCCAGGTGGACCAGGCCGGCGTGCAGCCAGGCTTCGTAGGGGCGTTCGGCGGCCAGGGCCGCCTTGACCTCCTCGTCTTCCACGAGGCGGCCGGTGGCGGTGTCGGCCAGGAAGATCCGGCCGGGCTGGAGCCGGCCCTTCCTGATCACGGTGGCCGGGTCGATGTCGAGCACGCCGACCTCGCTGGCCAGCACGACCAGGCCGTCGCTGGTCACCCAGTACCGGCCGGGGCGCAGGCCGTTGCGGTCCAGCACCGCGCCGATGACCGAGCCGTCGGTGAACGCGATCAGCGCCGGGCCGTCCCACGGTTCCATCAGCGCGGCGTGGAACTGGTAGAAGGCGCGGCGCTCGGGCGTCATCTCCTCGTGGTTCTCCCACGGCTCGGGGATCATCATGAGCACCGCGTGCGGGAGCGAGCGCCCGCCCATGTGCAGCAGTTCCAGGCACTCGTCGAAGCTGGCCGAGTCGCTGCCGTCCTCGTTCAGGATCGGGAACAGCCGCTCTATCCCTCGCCCGTCCTTCGAGCGCGGGATCAGGTCGGTGGCGAGCATCGCCTCCCGGGCGCGCATCCAGTTGCGGTTGCCCCGGATCGTGTTGATCTCGCCGTTGTGCGCCACGTACCGGTACGGGTGGGCCAGCGGCCAGGACGGGAACGTGTTGGTGGAGAACCGGGAGTGCACCAGGGCCAGCGCCGAGCCGTACCGCGGATCGGACAGGTCGGGGAAGAACGGCTCGAGCTGCACCGCGGACAGCATGCCCTTGTACACGATGGTCCGGGCGGACAGGCTGGCGAAGTACACCCCGCCCTCGTGTTCGGCCCGCTTGCGCAGGCAGAACGCCATCCGCTCGAGGTCTAGGCCGGACTCGCCGTTCGCGCCCGCGACGAACAGCTGGACCAGCTCGGGCAGCACGGCCTGCGCGCCGGCCCCGCAGGCGTCGACGTCGTAGGGGACCTCACGCCAGCCCAGCACGGTCAGGCCCTCGGCCGCGGCGAGCCGTTCGATGGTGGCGGATACCACGGTCCGTTCGGCAGAAATAAAGGCCAGGCCGGCCGCATAGGAGCCCGGTCCGGGCAGAGCGAAACCACATACGGCGCGGAAGAAATCGTCCGGTAGCTGGGTGAGAATCCCGGCCCCGTCCCCGGTGCCGGGGTCGCCGCCCTGCGCGCCGCGGTGTTCCAGATGGCACAGCACCCGCAGGGCCCGGGCCACCACGTCGTGCCCGCCACGCCCTGACAGGTCCGCGACGAAGCCGACGCCGCACGCGTCATGTTCGAAACTGGGGTCGTAAAGGCCAGCAGCCGCCATGCGCTCTCCTGTCGTCTCGATACGCCACACCCGTGCGCCGGGACGACACTGGCCCTGTTACATAGACATTACATCACCAGAAGAACCGTCCACCAGAGCCTTAGGTCCTGCCTTGACGTACGTACGCGCTGGTGGGATGGGTTTCGGCCGGGTCAGGTATAGACCAGCCACGGCCAGCACGAAGACCGTCACGTCACCGAGCGCGCCGTAACGCATGCCCAGCACCTGGGGCAGCGGGCCGATGCGCACCGACTCGACCCAGAAGCTGCCCACCGCGTAGCAGGCGGCGCACAGCAGGAACGTGCGCTCGCCGGATAGGGCGAACCGGCGGGCGGCCCAGATCACGCCGAGGCCGACCGCGACGTCCCACAGCGACTGGTACAAGAAGGCGGGCTGGAAGGTGCCGTAGTTCTCGTACCCGGGCGCCCGGTGCGTCGGTGAGATCGGGACCGCCCACCACCAGGTCGAGGGCGGGCCGTAGAACTGCTGGGTCCACCAGTTGCCCAGGCCGCCGACGGCCAGGCCGAACATCAGCGCGGGCGCGGCCGCTCCCGCGACCGGGCCCAGCCGCTGACTAGAACGGCAGCAGGCGATCCAGGCCCCGGCGGCGCCGAGGGCTACCGCGCCGGGGACGCCGATGGCCGCCACCCCGGCCGTGACCGCGTGCCACGCGCCGTGCTCGCGGGTGAAATCGTGCCGGGTGGCGACGAGCAGGGCGTGCGCGGCGGCGCCGAGCAGGCCGAACGGGACGGCCCACGCGGCCACGTCCAGGATGACCCCGCGACCGCCACCACTGCGCCGGTACCGGCGGCTCGCCACGGCCACGGCGACGACGATCCCGGCGGCGACGCACAGCGCGTAGGCCCGAACCGAGAACGGCCCGAACCGCCAAGCCACGGGACTTGGGCTCGGGATGGACGCGAGCACCACACTCGCGACATTACTCCGTCCTTCTGAGGGACAGCTGAGGATGCGCTAGGAGTGCGCGGGCCGCCGGATGGCGGCGGAGAGTTCGGCCGCGAGCTCGGCGATGGCGACGGTTCCGGCGGCGGGGTCTGCGGCGTCCGCGGCGTCGAGGAGGCGGCGGACGAAGGCGGAGCCCACGATCACGCCGTCCGCGAACGCGGCGACCTGCGCGGCCTGAGCGCCGTTGCTCACGCCGAGACCGACGGCTACCGGCAGGTCGGTGTGCGGGCGGATCCGCTGGACCAGGCCCCCCGCGTGAGCGCTGACCGCGTCCCGGGTGCCGGTGATGCCCATCAGCGATGCGGCGTAGACGAAGCCGCGGCAGGCGGCGGTGATGGTGGCGATCCGCTGGTCGGTGGAGCTCGGCGCGGCCAGGAACACCCGGTCCAGGCCGAACTCGTCCGAGGCCTCCAGCCACGGGCCAGCCTCCTCGGGCGACAGGTCGGGGGTGATCAGCCCCGAGCCGCCCGCCTGGGCCAGGTCGCGGGCGAACGCGCGCACGCCGTACCGGTCGACCGGGTTCCAGTAGGTCATGACCAGGACCGGGACGCCCGCCGCGGCCACCGCCTCGACGGTGCGCAGCACGTCGGCGACCTTGGTGCCCGCGGCCAGCGCACGGTGCACGGCCTCGGCGATCACCGGGCCGTCTATCAGCGGGTCGGAGTAGGGCAGGCCGATCTCGATCACGTCGGCCCCGGCCGCGGCCATGGCCCGGGCCGCCTCGATGGCGCCGTCCACGGTGGGGAACCCGGCGGGCAGGTAGCCGACCAGGGCGGCGCGGCGGTCCGCGTTCGCCTTGCCGAACGTGACGGCGACCGAGGTCACAGGCCGAACCACTTCGACGCGGTGTCCACGTCCTTGTCGCCGCGGCCGGACAGGTTGACCAGGATGAGGCCGTCCGGGCCGAGTTCGCGGCCGATCTGGAGGGCGCCGGCCAGCGCGTGGGCGGACTCGATGGCCGGGATGATGCCCTCGGTGCGGCACAGGACGGAGAAGGCGTTCATGGCCTGCGCGTCGGTCACCGCGCGGTAGCTGGCCCGGCCGGTTTCCATCAGCCAGACGTGCTCGGGGCCGACGCCCGGGTAATCCAGGCCGGCCGAGATGGAGTGGGTGCCGCGGGTCTGGCCTTCGTCGTCCTGCAGCACGAAGGTCCGCATGCCGTGCAGGACGCCCGGGGAGCCGCCGGTCAAGGTGGCGGCGTGCCGGCCGGTGTCCAGGCCGTCGCCGCCGGCCTCGCAGCCGACCAGCCGGACGCTTTGGTCGGGGATGAAGGCGTGGAAGATGCCGATGGCGTTGGAGCCGCCGCCGACGCAGGCGACCACCGCGTCCGGCAGCCGGCCTTTCTGCCGCAGCACCTGCTCGCGGGCCTCTACGCCGATGACCCGCTGGAAGTCCCTGACCATCATCGGGAACGGATGCGGACCGCCCACCGAGCCGATGCAGTAGTGCGTGTGCCCGACGGTGGTCACCCAGTCCCGGAAGGCCTCGTTCATGGCGTCCTTGAGCGTCCGGGTGCCGGCCGTGACCGGGATCACCTCGGCGCCGAGCATGCGCATCCGGGACACGTTCAGGGCCTGCCGGTGGGTGTCCTCCTCGCCCATGTAGACCACGCAGTCCAGGCCGAGCAGGGCGGCCGCGGTGGCGGTGGCCACGCCGTGCTGGCCGGCGCCGGTCTCGGCGATGACCCGCGTCTTGCCCATCCGCTGGGCCAGTAGCACCTGCCCGAGCACGTTGTTGATCTTGTGCGACCCGGTGTGGGTGAGATCCTCGCGCTTGAGCAGCACGGTTGCGCCGCCGGCCTGCTGGCCGAACCGCTTGGCCTGGGTGAGCAGCGTGGGCCGGCCGGCGTAGCTCTGGAGCAGGCCGTCAAGTTCGGCGGTGAACGCCGGGTCGCTGCGGGCCTGCTGGTAGGCCACGGCGAGTTCGTCCAGGGCGGCCATCAGCGCTTCGGGAGCGAACCGGCCCCCGTACGCGATGCCGGCCACGGAGAAGTGCCCGGAAGCGTCGGGAACCGGGGCGATTTCCGGTTCCGCCGGGTCCGTCCCGGTCATCCGCGCTCTCCGCGCAGCGCGGGGTGCGAGCCCGCGGTGACCAGGTTGGCGACGGCGCTGCGCGGGTCCTTCTCGGTGACCAGGCTCTCGCCCACCAGCACCGCGTCCGCGCCGGACGCGGCGTAGGCCAGCAGGTCACGCGGCCCGCGGACGCCGGACTCGGCGACCTTGACGATCCCTTCGGGAATCCGGCCCGCCATCCGGCCGAAGATCCCCCGGTCCACCTTGAGCGTGGCCAGGTTCCGCGCGTTGACGCCGATGACCGTCGCGCCGGCGTCCAGGGCCCGGTCGAGCTCGGGCTCGGCGTGCACCTCGACCAGCGGCAGCAGGCCGATCGAAATGGCCCGCTCGACCAGCGAGACCAGGGCGCTCTGCTCGAGCGCCGCGACGATCAGCAGGACCAGGTCCGCGCCGTGGGCGCGGGCCTCCCACAGCTGGTAGGAGCTGACCACGAAGTCCTTGCGCAGCAGCGGCACCTGCACCGCCCGGCGGACCGCGCTCAGGTCCTCCAGCGAGCCGCCGAACCGCCGTTGCTCGGTCAGCACGCTGATCACCTTCGCGCCGCCGGCTTCGTAGTCCGAGGCCAGCGCGGCCGGGTCGGCGATGTCGGCCATCTGCCCGCGAGACGGGCTGGCCCGCTTCACCTCGGCGATCACGGTGACGCCTTCGGCCTTGAGCGCGGCCATCGCGTCCCGCGGTGACGGCGCGCGCCGCGCCATCTCCTTGAGCTGGTCCAACGCGACGTGCCGCTGCCGGTCGGCGAGATCGGCACGCACGCCGTCTAGGATCTCGTCGAGCACGCTCACCCGGTTCGCTCGTCCCCTCACATCGGTACTGTTGCGCCACCGATCGTAGCCCGGCCGCCCCGGTGCCATGGTGACTGCCCCCCTGGAATCGGCCCGCCGCCGCTCTCGGCGGGGCAGCAATTCGCCTCTCAGGCCTGCTCCCGGGTGTGCCGGCATCCAGTGGCGTAGCCCGCGCCTCGGACGGTCCGGATCGGGACGGCCGGACCGAGCTTGGCCCGGAGCTGAGCGATATGAACGTCGGCGGCCCGGTCACCGGCGGCCTGGCGGCCGGCGGCGGCGAGCAGCTGGCGTCGTGAAACGACCCGGCCCGGGTTGTCCAGCATGACGGCGAGCACCGCGAACTCGGTCGCGGTCAGGGGCACGCGACGACCATCCGCCATCGCCGTCCGGCTCGCGCCATCCAGTCGCAACCCGCCGAGGCTGCGATCGGCGGGCGCTTCCCGGGCGGCTCGTACGAGTCGCCGCCGTCCGGCCAGGACGTCGCGGAGCAGGGCGACGAGCTGGCGGGGGCTGAACGGGCGGGCCAGCCAGCGCCGGGCGCCGGCCGCGTCGCCGCGCACGGCCAGGCCGCGGGGGCGGGGGGCCTTGGCGTCGGCGACCAGGAAGATGACCGGCGTGCGCAGGGCCCGGCGGATGCGCCGGGGGTCCAGGCCGGGCATGGTGAGATCGATGACGGCCGCGGCGTCCGGTCCGCCGGTCAGCTCGGCCAGCGTCGGCTCGGGGCTGGTGACCAGCCGGACCCGGAGCCCGTCCCGGCGCAGGTAGCGGGCCGACATCTCGGCCACCTCGGGCTCGTGCTCGGCCAGCAGGACCGAGACCGGCTCGCGTTTAGGCGGGTGGCCCGCCACCGACCTGGTCTTCCACTGCTCGGTCGACGGTCGGGTCCAGGTCGCGGCTGAGCGATTCCCACATGGTCGCGCTGTCCGCGGCGCGCTGCCGCCGCGGCTGACCGGGACGGTCAAACCGGGCTGACATGACGGGCCAGCGCGGGCCGCGCCACACGGTGGCCAGGCCCGCGAGGACGATCGCGACGGCGCCGACGATCGCGGCCGCGTGCCAGGGCGCGCCGGTCAGGAGGGCCTGTCCCGGGGAGCCCGCGATGACGATGGCGTGCGACGCGCCGCCCGGGGACGTGCCGCCGGTGGTCGACCCGCCGAGCGCGCCGTCCGCGGCGTCGGCCTGAGCCGTGGCGAGCACGCTCGAGGCCCCCACCCCGGCCCCGGCGGCCGCCGCGGCGCCCGCGCCCAGGACCGCGAGCAGGGCCCCGGCCACGCGCCGGGCCACCGATCGGGTGGCGATCACGGCGGCCAGGCAGGCCAGCGCGGCCAGGGCGAGCGCGCTGGCCAGCGGGACGAGCTGCTGCCCGGTGACGGAAATCTCCTGCGCGGGCAGCGGGCGCGGCGGGGTGAAGACGGCCTGCGCCCAGGTCTGCCGGACGGCGAACACGACCAGCGCGGCGCCGGCCGCGCCGAGCAGCAGCACCAGCCCGAATTGTCTGCGCATCGGCGGTTACTGGTCCTTGAGCAGCACGTCGGCGTCGAAGCAGGTCCGGTCGCCGGTGTGGCAGGCCGCGCCTATCTGGTCGACCTTGACCAGGAGGGCGTCGCCGTCGCAGTCCAGGGCGACCGACTTGACCCACTGCTGGTGCCCGGACGTGTCGCCCTTGACCCAGTACTCCTGCCGGCTGCGCGACCAGTACGTGCACCGGCCGGTGGTCAGGGTGCGATGCAGCGCCTCGTCGTCCATCCAGCCGAGCATCAGCACCTCGCCGGTGTCGTACTGCTGGGCGATCGCCGCGATCAGGCCGGACGGGTCCCGCTTCAGCCGCGCGGCGATGGCAGGGTCGAGCATCGATCCCTCCTTGCGGGGGTCCGGGGGTCGCCCCCCGGGCCAACACAGCTCTGTCTTCAGTCAGGGTAGCAATGCCGCCTACGATCAGCAGGTGAGCTACTCGCGAGACGAGCGCCTAGCCCTGTGCGCGCTGCTCGACAAGACCGGACCGGACGCACCGACGCTGTGCGCGGGCTGGACCACCGGCGACCTGGCCGCCCACCTGGTGCTCCGCGAGCACCGGCCCGACGCGGCGGCGGGCGTCCTCGGCGGGCCGCTGGCCGGGTACACCGAGCGGGTGCAGACCCGGATCAAGCGGCGGATATCGTTCCCCGACCTGGTGCGGACGATCAGATCCGGGCCGCCCTCGCTGTCGTTCATGGCCCTGCCGGGCATGGACGAGCGCGTCAACGCCGTCGAGTACTTCGTGCATCACGAGGACATCCGCCGCGCGGCGCCAGACTGGGAGCCGCGGGAGCTCAGCAGCGGGGAGTCCGCGTTGCTGTGGCAGCGGCTGCGATTGGCGCGGTTCATGCTCCGCCGGGCCCCGGTCGGCGTGGAGCTAGCCCGCGACGACCGGGAAGCGGACGGCCAGCGGTGGCGGATCACGGTCAAGAACGCGACCCCGGCGGTGACCGTGATCGGCAGCCCGGCCGAGCTCACCATGTGGGTGATGGGGCGCACCGGCGCGGCCCGGGTCCGGTTCGACGGAACCGACGTGGCGGTGAGCAAGCTCACCGGGACGAACTGGCGCTAGTTGCCCATCTCGCGCTTGAGGCGGGCGAGCTCGTCGTCGATGTCGGCCGCGTTCGGCGCGGCGCGGCGCGGCTGCTGGGTCGGGGTCGGGACCGAGGTCGAGTACGGCTCGACGTCGGCGCGCGGCAGGGGCTTGTGCGAGTCGTGGTCGCGGACCTCGCGCTCTTCGCGCTTGCGTGAAACCTGCCTGCCGGAACGCGCCATCTTGATCGCGACGGCGATCCCGCCGACCACCAGCGCGGCGATCACGATGGTCGTCACGGCGGCCAGGATGAAGTGGACCACCGAGCCGACGATCAGGAACGCAATAATGATGCCGCCTGCGATGGCAGCGATCTTGAACCAGCTCATCCGCGCATCCTCTCTCGACAAGCCCCCCGAGACCAGCTCTCACTCAAGATATTACCTGACCGGGCGCGTGCCGCCGAGGGACGCGAATACGCTAGGACCACTACTCTAGGGCCATGCACGCACTCGGCATTGACATCGGCGGTACCGGCATCAAGGCCGCCCCGGTCGACGTGACCACCGGCAAGCTCCTGGCCGACCGGCAGAAGATCGACACGCCGCACCCGGCGCTGCCCGATCCGGTCGCGGATGTGGTGAAGCAACTCACCACCGCGTTCAACTGGTCCGGCCCGGTCGGCATCACCTTCCCCGGCGTGGTCACCGACGGCGTGACCAGGACCGCCGCCAACATGGACCCGGCCTGGATCGGGCTGGACGCCGCCGCGCTGTTCGCCAAGGCCACCGGCAACCCGGTCCGGGTGCTGAACGACGTCGACGCGGCCGGGGTGGCCGAGATGACGTTCGGGGCGGGGGTGGATGAGCAGGGCACCGTGCTGATGCTGACCTTCGGCACCGGGATCGGCAGCGCGCTGTTCGTCAAGGGCATCCTGGTGCCGAACACCGAGTTCGGGCACATCGAGATCCGCGGCCGGGACGCGGAGAGACCGCGCCTCCGAGCGCGCCAAGAATCTGCACGACCTGAGCTGGAGCAAGTGGGCGGAACATGTCGATGAGTACCTGCAGCACATCGAGGCGCTGTTGTCGCCCGACCTCATTATCGTGGGCGGCGGGATCAGCAGGCAGTCCGAGAAGTGGGTGCCGCGGCTGACCGGCATCCGCGCCCGCATCGTGCCCGCGGCCCTGCTCAACAACGCCGGGATCGTGGGGGCCGCCATGGCGACCAGCAGCGACCTGGCGCCCGATACTTCCGGCGCCAGCGGAACCGGTCACTAGGGCCGGCCCGATGAGCAAGAGCGGCCGGGAGCGCGCCCAGGAGCGGATCGCGCGGATCAGGGCCGAGGAGGCGCGGCGCCGGCGGCGCCGCCTGTGGCTGGCCGCGGCGGGGGCGGCCGTGGTGGTCATCGCCGCGGCGGTCGGCATCACGCTCGCCGTCACCGGCGGGAGTTCGGGGAACGGGCTGCCGCTGGCCGCGCTGAGCACGCTCGGGAACCTCCAGCCCGCGCCCGCCCCGGGCGCGGCCGGCCCGGAGGGCGTGCCGATACCGTCGGCCGCCCCGCTGGCCGGCACGGCCACGGCGGCGACCGGCCAGACGGTGGACGGGATCAGCTGCCAGACCGCCGAGCAGACGGTGTTCCACATCCACGCGCACCTGACCGTGTTCGTGAACGGCTCGGCCCGGCAGATCCCGGCCGCCATCGGCATCCCCGGGGCCCAGGCCACGAACACCCCGCAGGGCCCGTTCATCGAGACCGGCACGTGCTTTTACTGGCTGCACACGCACGCCGCCGACGGCATCATCCACATCGAGTCCCCGGTCCAGCGCACCTACACGCTGGGTAACTTCTTCGACATATGGGGCCAGCCACTCGGTCCGGACCAGGTCGGCCCGGCCAGCGGGCACGTGGTAGCCATCTACAACGGGCAGGTCTACCAGGGCAATCCGCGCGACATCCCGCTGAACGCTCACGCCCAGATCCAGCTTCAGGTCGGCACGCCGCTCATCGAGCCGCAGCACATCACGTTCCCGAACGGCCTGTAACCTCTGTAACCTGACGGGGTGGCCGGCGCCGCGCAGCGCGTTCTTGACCTGGCCGATGCGCAGCGTGCCGAAGTGGAACACGCTGGCCGCCAGGACCGCGTCCGCTCCGGCGTCCACCGCGGGCGCGAAGTGCGCCAGCGTGCCCGCGCCGCCGCTGGCGATCACCGGGACGGTGACCGCGGCGCGCACGGCCCGGATCAGCTCCAGGTCGAAGCCGATGGTGGTGCCGTCCGCGTCCATCGAGTTCAGCAGGATCTCACCCGCGCCGAGCTGAACGGCCCGCTGGGACCACTCCACCGCGTCGATCCCGGTGCCCGTCCGGCCGCCGTGGGTGGTCACCTCGAAGCCGCTGGGCGGCCCGGGCGCGCGGCGGGCGTCCACGGACAGCACGACGCACTGCGACCCGAAGCGCTGGGCCGCCTCGTAGAGCAGTTCTGGGCGGGCCACCGCGGCGGTGTTGAGCGAGACCTTGTCGGCCCCGGCGCGCAGCAGCCGGTCCACGTCCGCCACGCTGCGCACGCCGCCGCCGACGGTGAGCGGGATGAACACCTGCTCGGCGGTCCGCCGGACCACGTCGTACATGGTGTCCCGGCCGCCGCTGGACGCGGTGATGTCGAGGAAGGTCAGCTCGTCGGCACCCTCGGCGTCGTAGAAGGCGGCCAGCTCCACGGGGTCCCCGACATCACGCAGTCCGCGTGAACTTGACGCCCTTGACCACCCGGCCCCCGTCGACGTCCAGGCAGGGGATGACCCGCACCGCGACGCTCATGCTGTCCTCGCTCGACCTCGGCCAGGGCTTCGGTCAGGGTGAACGCGCCTTCGTAGAGGGCGGTGCCGACGATGGCGCCCTCCACGCCCAGCGGGACGAGCGAGGCGATGGCGCGCAGGTCGGCCAGGCTGGACACTCCCCCGCTGGCCACCACGGGCGCGGTGGTGCGGGCGCAGACGTTCCGGAGCAGGTCCAGGTTGGGTCCGCGCAGCGTGCCGTCCTTGAGCACGTCGGTGACGACGTACCGGGCGCAGCCCTCGGCGTTGAGCCGGTCCAGCGTCTCGTACAGGTCGCCGCCCTCGGCGGTCCAGCCGCGGGCGGCCAGCCGGGTGCCCCGGACGTCCAGCCCGACCGCGACCCGCTCGCCGTGCCGGGCGATGACCGAGCGCACCCAGTCCGGGTTCTCCAGCGCCGCGGTGCCGATGTTGACCCGGGCGCAGCCGGTGCCGAGCGCGCGGGCCAGCGAGTCGTCGTCCCTGATGCCGCCGGACATCTCCACCTGCACGTCGACCTTGTGCACCACGTCGGCGAGCAGGTCCGCGTTCGAGCCGCGCCCGAACGCGGCGTCCAGGTCCACCAGGTGGATCCACGAGGCGCCGGCCCGCTGCCAGGCCAGCGCGGCCTCCATCGGGTCGCCGTACTGGCCGCCGCTGCCGGCCACGCCCTGGACGAGCTGGACCGCGTGCCCGCCGGTGACGTCGACGGCGGGCAGCAAGGTGAGCCCGGTCACAAGGTCCCCAGCCAGTTGGACAGCAGCGTGGCGCCGGCGTCGCCGGACTTCTCCGGGTGGAACTGGGTCGCGGACAGCACGCCCTGCTCGGCGGCGGCGGCGAACCGCTCGCCGTGCTCGGTCCAGGAGAGGCGGGCGCCGGCGGCGACGAGGTCTCCGGCGCTGGCCTCCCGGAGCGCGTAGGAGTGCACGAAGTAGAACCGGGTCCCGGGCGAGATCCCGGCGAAGAGCACCGAGTTCGGAGCGGCGGCCACGGTGTTCCAGCCCATGTGCGGCAGCACGCCGGCGTCCAGCCGTTCCACCGTGCCCGGCCAGGCCCCGCAGCCCTCGGTCCAGATCCCGTGCTCCACCCCGGCGGCGAACAGCACCTGCATGCCCACGCAGATGCCGAGCACCGGGCGGCTTCGCTCCAGCCGCTGGGCGATCAGCTTGTCGCCGCCGACCGCCCGCAGCCCGGCCATGCAGGCCGCGAACGCGCCCACGCCGGGGACGGCCAGCCCGTCGCAGTCCAGCGCGGCGTCGGCGTCCGCGGTCACCTCGACGTGTGCGCCGACCCGTTCGAGCGCGCGCTGCGCCGAGCGCAGGTTCCCCGACCCGTAGTCGAGCACCACCACCCTCGGGGCCATCACAGCACGCCCTTAGTACTGGGGATCCCGCCGACCCGCGGGTCGGGCGCCGCCGCGGCGCGCAGCGCCCGCGCCACCGCCTTGAACTGGGCCTCCACGATGTGGTGCGGGTTGCGGCCCTCGATGACCCGGACGTGCAGGCAGATCCCGGCGGAGAAGGCCAGCGACTCGAAGATGTGCCGGGTCAGCGTGGTGTCGTAGCTGCCGATCAGCGGGGCCATCCCGGCCGGCTCGTGGTGCACCACGTAGGGCCGCCCGGACAGGTCCACCGCGGCCTGCACCAGCGTCTCGTCCAGCGGCACCAGCGCGTCGCCGAACCGGGAGATCCCCCGCTTGTCGCCCAGCGCCTCCTTGAGCGCCTGGCCGAGGGTGATGGAGGTGTCCTCCACGGTGTGGTGGGCGTCGATCTCGGTGTCGCCCTTGGCCCGCACGGTCAGGTCCAGGCCGCCGTGCTTACCCAGCTGGGCGAGCATGTGGTCGAAAAACGGGACCCCGGTGCCGACGTCGGTCACCCCGATGCCGTCCAGGTCGAGCTCGACCAGGATCTGCGTCTCCCCGGTGACCCGCTCCACCCGCGCCGTCCGGCTGCATCATTTTCCTACCTCCCGCCCGCCCCCAGCACCTCGCTCAGCGCGGCGCGGAACGCCGCCATCTCCTCGGGCGTCCCGACCGTGACCCGCAGCCAGCGCGGCGGGCCGACCTCGCGGACCAGGACGCCGCGGTCCACGAGCCCCTGCCAGACGTCCCGGCGCTGCTCGAACGTGCCGAACAGCACGAAGTTCGCGTCCGAGTCCGCCACCCGCAGCCCGCGCGCTCGCAGCCAGCTGACCAGGCCGTCCCGTTCGGCCCGAATATTCGTGACGGTGGCCAGCGGTTCGGCGGCCAGCGCGAGTGCGGCCCTGGCCACCGCCTGGGTGACGGCGGACAGGTGATAGGGCAGCCGGACCAGCAGCAGCTTCTCGACGACCTCGGGCGCGGCGGCCAGGTACCCGACCCGGGCGCCCGCCATGGCGAACGCCTTGGACATGGTGCGGGTGACCACGAGCCCGGGGTAGCGCGGCAGCAGGGTCAGCGCGCTGGGCGTGCCCTCGCGGGCAAACTCCGCGTACGCCTCGTCGATCACCACCAGCCCGGGCGCCGCGGCGCAGATCGCCTCGATCACCTCGATCGGGGCGGCGGTGCCGGTCGGGTTGTTCGGCGAGGTCAGGAAGACCAGGCTCGGCACGTGCCTCGTGGATCGGCGCGGGCCGCGCGCGCCGGATCCAGGCCGAAGTCCTCGTCGCGGTCCGACGTCGACCCAGGTGGTACACGTCACCCGGGCGATCAGGGGTGCATGGAGTAGCCGGGCTCGAACCCCAGCGCCCGCCGCCCCGGCCCGCCGAAGGCCTGCAGCAGCTGCTGGATGACCTCGTTCGACCCGTTGGCGGCCCACAGGTGGCGGGCGGTCAGCCCGTGCCCGAGGTAGTCGGCCAGGTCCTTGCGCAGCTCGACGGCGTCCCGGTCCGGGTAGCGGTTCAGGGTCGCCGCGGCCCGGGCCACCGCGTCGGCGATGGCCCGCTGCAGCGCCGGGCTGGGCGGGTAGGGGTTCTCATTGGTGTTCAGCCGGACCGGCACGTCGATCTGCGGCGCGCCGTACGGATGCAGGTCTTTCAGGTCATCCCGAACGGGCAGTGGTCACACCGGCCATCTGCTCGGGACCCGCCTTCCCGGGTACGCGCATGCGGACGGCCTCGACGTGCGCGGCCAGGTCCTCGGCGCCGCCGAGGGCGTCGATCAGCGGCGCGGCGGCGGCCAGCGCGTCTTGTCGCATTCGACGACGTTGACCAGCCGGCCGAACGGCCAGACGGACAGGCCGCTCGTGTGCCGCGCGGTCCCGCCGGTCGGGAGCACGTGATTCGACCCGGCCAGGTAGTCCCCGAGGGAGACCGGGGCGTACGGGCCGGCGAAGACCGCGCCCGCGTTGACGACCCGCGCGGCCAGCTTGGCCGGGTCCCGGGCCTGGATCTCCAGGTGCTCGGGCGCCCACGCGTCGCTCACGGCCAGGGCCGCGTCGAGGTCGTCGACCAGCACGGTTGCGGACTGGTTTTTGAGCGCCGTCGCGACCCGCGTGCGGTGGCGGGTGGCCGGGACCTGGCGGGCGAGCTCCTGCGTCGACGTGGTGCGGCCAGGCTCTCGTCGGTCGTGATCAGCAGGCAGGCGGCCAGTTCGTCGTGCTCGGCCTGGGCGATCAGGTCGGCGGCCACGAAGGCCGGGTCCGCGGTGTCGTCGGCGACGATGGCCACCTCGGTGGGGCCGTTCTCGCCGTCGGTGCCGACCACGCCGCGCAGGACCCGCTTGGCCGCCGCGACGTAGACGTTGCCGGGACCGGTGATCACGTCCACGGGGGCGCAGTCGTCCGTGCCGTAGGCGAACATGGCCAGGGCCTGGGCGCCGCCCACGGCGTGCACCTCCCGGATGCCGAGCAGCGCGCAGGCGGCGAGCACGGACGGGTGCGGCAGGCCGCCGTGGCCGGCCTGCGGCGGCGACGCCACGGCGATCGCGCCGACCCCGGCGACCTGGGCCGGGACGATGTTCATGACCACCGACGAGGGGTAGGCCACCAGGCCGCCCGGCACGTACACCCCGGCCCTTTGGACGGGGACGAAACGGCCGGTGACGGTGAGGCCGTCCGTGACCTGGGTGGGGTTCTCGGCCGGAAGCTGCGCTTGGTGCACCGCTCTCGTGCGGCGGGCCGCTTCGGTGAGGGCTTCGGTGACCGCGGGGTCGAGGCTGGCCAGCGCCTCGTCCAGCGCGTTCTGCGGGACCAGGGTGGTGGCCAGGTCCACGTGGTCGAAGCGGGCGGTGTACTCGCGGACGGCCTGCGCGCCGCGGCGCCGGACGTCGTCGCAGACGGGGCGGATCAGGGTCGCGGCGGCCTCGACGTCGGTGGCGGCCCGGGGCAGGACGCCGGCCAGGGCGGCCCGGCTGAGCTGGCCCGGTTGGCGCCCGCGCAGGTCGATACGGGAAATCACCCGCCTAGTCTACGGAGAGTGCCCCCACCTCCCGGCGGCTCGGGAGTCCACATGCCGGACGCGTCGGGTTCTTCCTGCTGGCGGTGGCGGCCCCTGCCCGCCGCCTGGGCGGAGCGGCGGGCGCCCGTCTCGCCCAGCAGGATGACGGCCGAGGTGCACAGCGGCCAGAACGCGAGCGTGCTCTTGGCGCCCAGCGCGAGCGAGGAGTGGAAGAAGGCCCCGGTCGGGCTGGTCGCGAGCAGGTGGTTGTAGGTTCCGAGCCCGATGTTGTCGCCGACCCACAGGGCGAGCAGGGCGGCGCCGACCGCGCCCAGGACCAGGCCAATGGTGGCCGCCGCGCCGGCCCGGCGGACCAGGATCCGGTAGCCGAGGATGCCGGTGATCAGCCCGCCGACCGCGGCGATCAGGGCGAACCACGCGTCGGCCACGATGTACGAGGTGGTTTCCGCGTTCACCAGCTCGGCTTCGCCGTGGGCGATCTCCTGCAGGAGCGGGCGCGGCGCGACCGCGGCCCAGATGAGCCCGGCCACGATGCCGAGCACCGCGCTGCCCGCCAGAGCCGTGAGGAAAGCCGCCAGTCGCCCCTTCGTAAGACCTCCCTCATCGCCCAGATCGCTCCCGGACGATGCTACCCGTCAGGGGCCGGCTGGATGGCAGGCGCTTCCGGCGACGCTTGATCCGGCTGAGGGCGAGGCGGTCATCCGCGCGCTGCGGACTATCCGGGCAGAAACTGACCGCGGGCTGACGCGTCGCTGGTGACGGGAGGTCCTGCGCTGTAATCTCGTTTAGCCCGGCCCAGCCGGGGGAGTCGAATCTACGGTTGCGACACCTCATGGAGGAAACTATGTCGACCGGAGCAATCGTAGGCATCATCATCGCCGTCCTCGTCGTGGCGGCCATCGTCGTGCTGGGCCCCGCGCTGCTGCGGCAGATGCGGATGCGGCGCCAGTTCGGACCCGAATACGACCGGCTGGCCAAGGAGCTCGGCTCCCGGAAGGCCGCCGCCGAACTCACCGCCCGGCAGCACCGGGTGGACGCGCTCGGCATCCACCCGCTGTCCGCCGAGCAGCAAGCCCGCTACGACGGCGAGTGGACCACCGTCCAGAAGCAGTTCGTGGACGCCCCGGCCGCGGCGGTATCCGCCGCGGACACCCTGATCTGGGACGTCATGCGCGACCGCAGCTACCCAGCCGACAACAAGGACGCCAGCGTGGAGGCGCTGTCGGTGTACCACGCGCGTCCGCTGGACGGGTACCGGCAGGCGCAGGACATCCGGACCGAGTCGGCCAGCACGGAGGAACTGCGGACCGTGATGATCCGCTACCGCGCCCTGTTCCAGGACCTGGTCGGCGTTCCGGCCGGTCAGGGAGCGCTACCAGCGCCCCGCCGCCGCGACGGGCCAGCCCGCTGCGCAGACTGACGGGCATACGCGGAAAATAGCGATCGTGCCCCCGAAGACGGCGGACACGCCGCGTTAGCACCCGCAGGAAGGGAACCCCCATGACGCAGGACCCGTACGGCCCGCCGCCAGGCAGCGGCTATGTCGTCCGCGGCGAGGTCGTCCCGGACGACGAGGCCAACGTAACCGCGTCCACGACGCCGATGACGCATTTCCAGAAGGTGGCCTCGGCGCTGCGCGGAGACCGGACGGATCCGGCGATGCCCGCCGTGCAGGAAGCCGACCCAGCCGACCCTGAGTCCCCCGACCCCAACGGGACCTGGCCGGACGCGACCCAGGCCGCCGGGACGACCAGCCCGGATGCCCCGGAGGCGGTCCGCGACGGCGCGGACTCGCAGGAGGCCGACCAGGACGCGGACGCGGCTCACCCCGAGGAAGTCGGGGCCGTGCGGAGCCCCGACGACGAGAGCCATGACTACTGGGACGAGGCCGAGGCCGACCGCGATGAGACGTCCGCGTCGGCGTCTACGCAGAGCGTGCCTGCCGCGGACGCCGACGCCGGAACCTTGCAGACGCGCCCGGACGGGCAGGAGACGCGCCCGGACGAGCAGGATCCCACGATGACCCAGCCGGATCTCTACGGCACTGCCGCGCGCCCCGGTACTGACGCGGCTGCGGCCGTTGCCGCCGGTGCTGGCGCGGCCGGTGCTGGCGCGGCCGGTGCTGGCGCGGGCCGGTGACTGGCGCGGAGCCCGGTGCGGCCGGTGCTGTGGAGGCTGGCACGGTCGGGAAGCACGCCGGCGCTCCGGCGCAGGAGGGCTTGCGGCCGGGCGAATCCGACAGCGGGCTCGGTGACTTCAGCGACCTGACCTACGGGAGCCTGCTGCCCGACGCGGCGGAGTTCAAGGTCCAGTGGCAGCAGGTCCAGTTCCGGTTCGTCGACGACCCGCAGGGCTCGGTGACCGAGGCGGCCAACGTCATCGCGCAGGTCACGGCCAAGCTCGAGGCCGCCATCGCCGAACGGCAGCGGGCCATCGCCGAACGCCAGCGCACCCTGCGGGACCGGTGGAGCGAGGGCAAAAGCACCGACACCGAGTCGCTGCGCGAGACGCTGCTGATGTACCGCACGTTCCTCGATCAGCTCACCGGCCCCAAGGCCGGTTAGCCGACGCAGTGTTAGCCGACGCAGTGTTAGCCGACGCAGGCCGGGCCGAGTAGCTGCTTCAGGTCGCCGATCAGGGCGGGCGAGGCAGCTACTCGCAGCTTGTCGTCAAGCCGGACCACCGTGGTCCGTTCGTGGCCGCGCAGCTTCAGGTGCACCTCGGTCGGTCCCGGGTGGGTGCACAGGACCTCCCGGAGCCGCTCCACCACCGGCGGCACGCACCTGGCGACCGGCATCGACACCACGAAAGGGCCTGACTCATCGACCGACAGGTCGGGGACGGTCAGGTCCATGGCGATCAGCTTGGGCACGTCATCCCGGCGGTCAACCTTGCCCTTCACCATCACCACGGCGTCCTCGGCGATCGAGGTGGCGTACAGCTGGTAGGTCTGCGGGAAGAACAGCACCTCAATGGCCCCGGCCAGGTCCTCCAGGGTGGCGGCGGCCCACTGGTTGCCCTGCTTGGTCACCTTGCGCTGAACCCCGGACAAGATGCCGCCGACCTTGACGATCTGCGCGTCCGACCGGTCTGTGGACCGGGGGCGTTCGGCGTCGTCGGAGGTCAGGTCGGCCAGTGAGCAGTCGCTCTCCCTGGCGATGATGTGCTCGATGCCGAACAAGGGGTGGTCGGAGACGTACAGCCCGAGCATCTCGCGCTCGAAGTTCAGCAGGGTGGACTTGTCCCACTCCCCCGCCGGGACCGGCACGTCGAACACGGCCTCGGCCTCGGCGTCGCCGCCGAACAGCGAGTCCTGCCCGATCGCCTCGTTGCGCTTGATGTCGATGACGGCGTCGACGGCCTGCTCGTGCACAAGCACCAGGCCCTTGCGCGCGTCCCGGAACGAATCGAACGCGCCCGCCTTGATCAGCGACTCGATCACCCGCTTGTTGCACACCACCAGCGGGACCTTGCGCAGGAAATCGGTGAAGCCGCTGAACTGGCCCTTCGACTTGCGCGCCGCGATGATCGCGTCCACCACGTTGGTACCCACGTTGCGGATCGCGGCCAGGCCGAACCTGATGTCGGTGCCGACCGCCGCGAACGTGGCCACCGATTCGTTGACGTCCGGTGGCAGCACCTTGATGCCCATCCGGCGGCACTCGCTCAGGTACAGCGCCGACTTGTCCTTGTCGTCGGCCACCGAGGTGAGCAGCGCGGCCATGTACTCGGCCGGATAGTTGGCCTTCAGGTACGCGGTCCAGTACGCGATCAGGCCGTAGGCGGCGGTGTGCGCCTTGTTGAACGCGTACCCGGAGAACGGGACCAAGACGTCCCAGACGGACTGGATGGCCTTGTCGGAGTAGCCCCGTTCCCGGCATCCCTGCCGGAACGGCACGAACTCCTTGTCCAGGATCTCCTTCTTCTTCTTGCCCATGGCGCGGCGGAGCAGGTCGGCCTGCCCGAGGGTGTAGCCGGCCAGGATCTGGGCCGCCTTCTGCACCTGCTCCTGATAGACGATCAGGCCGTAGGTCGGCTCGAGCACGTCCCGGAGCGGTTCCTCGAGCTCCGGGTGGATGGGCACGATCTCCTGGTGGCCGGTCTTGCGCAGCGCGTAGTTGGTGTGTGAGTTCACGCCCATCGGGCCGGGGCGGTACAGGGCGATGACGGCGGAGATGTCCTCGAAGTTGTCCGCCTTCATCAACCGGAGCAGGGCCCGCATCGGCCCGCCGTCCAGCTGGAACACGCCGAGCGTGTCACCGCGGGCCAGCAGTTCGTAGCTGGGCTTGTCATCCAGGGCCAAGCTCAGCAGGTCGATCGAGATGCCCCGGTTCTTCTCGATCGAGGCCACCGCGTCGGCCATGATCGTCAGGTTGCGCAGGCCGAGGAAGTCCATCTTCAGCAGCCCGAGGTCTTCGCAGGTCGGGTAGTCGAACTGGGTGATGATCGCGCCGTCGGTGTGCCGGGTCCAGACCGGGATGTGGTCGGTGAGCGGCTCGGCGGACATGATCACCCCGGCGGCGTGCACGCCGGGCTGGCGGATCAGCCCCTCGATCCCCCGCGCGGTGTCGATGACCTGCTTGACCTCGGCCTCGTTCTCGTACAGCGAGCGGAGCTCGCCGGTTTCCTTATACCGGGGGTGGTCGGTGTCGAAGATGGCCGACAGCGGGATGTCCTTGCCCATCACGGCCGGCGGGAACGCCTTGGTGATCCGGTCCCCCAGCGCGTACGGATGGCCGAGTACCCGGGCGGAGTCCTTGATCGCGGCCTTGGCCTTGATCGTGCCGTAGGTGATGATCTGCGCCACCCGGTCCGAACCCCATTTCTGGGTCACGTACCTGATCACGTCGGCGCGCCCGCGCTCGTCGAAGTCGATGTCGATGTCGGGCATGGAGATGCGTTCGGGGTTGAGGAAGCGCTCGAAGATCAGGCCGTGAACCAGCGGGTCGAGGTCGGTGATGCCCATGGCGAAGGCGACGATCGAGCCGGCCGCGGAACCGCGGCCCGGGCCGACCGCGATGCCGTTGTTCTTCGCCCACATGATGAAGTCCGCCACCACGAGGAAGTAGGCGGGAAACCCCATCTGGCAGATGATCTGGATCTCGTACTCGGCTTGCTGGCGCCGTTCCTCGTCGTACCCGTCGGGGTAGCGGCGGTCCATGCCCTTCCACACCTCGGCGCGGAACAGCTCGTCCTCGGACTCGAAGCCATCCGGGATCGGGAACCGGGGCATCAGGTTGCGGAACTCGAACATGCCGGTGGTGTCGACCCGGTCGGCGATGAGGAGCTGGCTGTTCCGGCAGCCCTCCTGCCACAGGTCGCTGGAGTCCAGGCGGTACATATCGGCGGCGGGCTTGATGAAGTAGCCGGTGCCGTCGAACCGGAACCGGTCGGTCTCGGCCAGGGTCTTGCCGGTCTGGATGCACAGCAGCATGTCCTGGGCCTGGGCGTCCGGCTCGCGGGTGTAGTGCGAGTCGTTGGTGACGACCGGCGGGATGCCGAGCTTGCGGCCGATCTCGATCAGGCCGTCGCGGACCCGCCGCTCGATCTCCAGGCCGTGGTCCATGAGCTCGAGGAAGTAGTTCTCCTTGCCGAAGATGTCCTGCCACTCGGCCGCGGCCTTGAGGGCCTCGTCTTCCTGGCCGAGCCTGAGCCGGGTCTGCAGCTCCCCGGACGGGCAGCCGGTGGAGGCCATCAGCCCCTGGCCGTGTTCGGCGACGAGTTCCTTGTCCATCCGCGGCCACTTGACCAGCCAGCCCTCGGCGTAGGACCGGGAGGAGAGCCGGAACAGGTTGTGCACGCCCGCGTTGTCCCTGGCCCAGATGGTCTTGTGCAGGTAGGCCCCGCTCGCGGAGACGTCGTCCTTCTTCTGGTGCGGCTGGCCCCACAGGACGCGATTCGTGTTGGCCCGCGACTCGGGCGCGACGTACGCCTCGATCCCGATCACCGGGGTGATGCCCGCGTCCTTGGCCTGCCGGTGGAACTCGGCGGCCCCGAACACGTTGCCGTGGTCGGTCATCGCCACGTGCGTCATGCCCTGGTTCTTGACCTCCGCCATCAGGTCCTTCAGCCGGGCGGCACCGTCCAGCATGGAGTACTCGGTGTGCACGTGCAGGTGGGCGAACGGCTCACCAGATCCCGCCATGACGAACCGCCTCCTCAGGGCACGCTGCGCACCGCACGCAGCCCTGCGGAGGCAGCCTGGGGCGGCGTGCGTAGTCCTCAACCCGGTGCTGACCAGCCTAGTGGAGCGCAGCCGGTGCCGTCGGGTTGCCGCGCCGGCTCGGTCCGGTTGGTGCCTGAATGTCCATTTCAGGCTCTCGTGTATCCAGCGTCAGACGGAGATGGGCTGGGTGACGCGGTACAAGCCGCCGGGGTGCTGGTCGAAGTACTGGCGGATCCGGTTGTCCCAGTCTTCGGGCTCGTAGACCGTGACCCGGTCCGTGGACTTTGGGCTCGCTGTCTTGCAGCTGGGGCCGCCGTTCCTGCTCGGTGCGGGCGTTGGCGAAGCAAACATGGATGGCGTAGTCCAGGTCCAGCCGCTCGCCGTACCAGGGCGGGATGATCGTCTCGGCGGTGATGTCGGCGTCGTGGAAGTCCTCGATCGTGCCATCCGGGCTGGGCAATGGCGGGCTGGCCGGAACGGCGGCGCCGTCGGACCGGTAGAAGGCGAACGTGCCGTCGCGGGCGGCGGCGATCAAGTAGCCGCGCTCGTGCACCAGCATGTGGTGGTACTTGCACAGGCTGACCAGGTTGTCCAGGGTGGTACGGCCGCCGTTCGACCAGTACTGGATGTGGTGCAGGTCGACCCGGCGGGACTCACAGCCCGGGAACCGGCACCGGCACGTGTCCCGTTCCCGGGCCGCACGGCGCAGCGCCGCGTTCGGCCGGCGCCGCCGCCGGCCCAGGTCGATCAGCTTCCCGGCGCTGTCGTGCAGCATCCAGCTCCACGACGACACAGCACGCGATCATCTGCGCCGTGCTCACGCTGATCGCCGGGCCGTCCTCGACGTGGCAGCGACGCCGGGTCGGCCGGGTGGCCCGGCGGCGGCTGCGGCCGGGAGCCGGGGGACGTTTCCGCGGAAACGTCCCCCGGTCCGGCGGGCGGATGACCGGTACCGGCGGGCAGATCAGCAGGGGTGATCGCGTCGGTTCCGACGTGCACGATGACCTGATACACCTCCGGGTCAGCCGCGGCGGCCACCTTGCCGGCCAGGAACGCCTCAGCGATGACCAGCAGCGCGTCGGCCAGGCTCGTCGACGTCACCTCCGTCGGCCGGTCCCCGGAGGCCGGCTGCTCGTCCGTCGCCGGCTGGTCCGCGGCCGACGTTTCCGCGGAAACGCCGGGCTCCTGCGCGGTATGCGGGTGCTCCGGGTCCGACGGGTGCGGGTGGTCCAGGTCTCCGGCCGCTGCGCGCAGCGCCTTCAGGAGCACGGCTCCCTGCAGCGGGGGCAGCCGGAACGTCCCGGAGAGCGATCCGTCCTCCTCGATCCGCCAGGCCAGCCTGCGCCGCACCCGAGCCGCCGCGTCATCAACGGAGCTGACCTGCCGGTGGGCCCTGGCGAAACGTTCCAGCTGGTTCGCGGTCATCGGCCCGGCGAGCTCGGCCAGGTCCGCCTCGGTAGCCGGGGTGGCGATCCGGGTCAGCGCCCGCACCTTCGCATACGACAGCCGGCCCGCGCCGAACTCAGTGCGGGTCACTGGCAGGTCCCGCAGCGCCCGGGCCACCCTCACGTGCTCCCGGGCTGTGCCGGAGGACATCTGGCACTTCCACGACAGCCACGCCGCGCAACTGGTCATCTCCCAGTCCGCCCAGCCGCGGCGAGCGTCGAAGTCTCCGAGCAGGATCAGAAACCGGCACGTGGCCGCGGCCAGATGCCCGGCCAGCTCGCAGATCTGCGCCTCGAGGCGCTCCAGCGGCACCGAGGCCAGGTCGGGGCCGGGGCCGGGTTCGGTTACGGAGATGGTGCCGTCCGGGCCGGAGCCCGGCTGCAGGGTATCGAACATGAATTTGACGATAACACCCGGCTGTGACATTTCTAGCAGGCGGAGGTCAGCTCCAGCGAACGCGGACGCTTGACTGCCACAAGTCGAGGAAGCGGGTGTCGCCGGAGATCGTGACGTCGGCCGCGGCGGCATCGCTCCGGTTCCACAGGAACAGGTAGACGCCCGACGCCGGGCCGGTTACCGTGCAGGCCACCGCGTCGCCGCGGGACGAGTCGCCGTGCTCACGTCGAGCCCGGAGACGGCCGTCTTGGGCGGCCACGTGCCAGGCGTGGCCGGTGTCGGTGGCCCGCACTCGCATGCCGCCGTCGTGATCGGCCGACGGCCGGTACTTGCGTCGCTGTCCAAAGCCGGTGATCAGTTCGTCGATGCCGTCGGCGGCGAAGTCAGGATCGTACTGGGGCCGGGTGCCGGACGCGCTGTCCGCGTCGGCCCGGTGGATCGCGGTCTCGTGGGCCTGGCGGCGAGCCCAGAACGCGAGCGGGGACGGGGCGTCCATGAACGTCGCGCAGACCAGGCCAGGATCGGCCGTGCTCAGCGTCTTGACCAGGGCGGCGTGGCCCGCGCGGAACCAGGCCAGCAGGTCCGGGTCGGCCGCGCCACCGCGCAGGATGTCCTCCTCCGAAGGACCGTCGAGCACGGTGTCCGGGCACTCGGTGATGTGCCGGGACGCCCACCGGTGGATGTACCCGGCGTGTCGCAGCAGGTCTTTGACCTGCCAGGACGGGCATGGTGGGATGGGCGCGTCCAGGCCGGCCCGTTCGGCCGCCTCAGCGAGCAGGTCGCCCTGGCCGCGCAGCGCGTCGATGTGTTCAGTGATCTCCACGCTGTCATTCTGCCTGGTTAGCTCTCGGCGCGGAGGACGTCCAGGGCGTGGGCCAGATCCGGAGGGTAGGCGCTGGTGAAGGAGACCTCGCGGCCATCGGCGGGGTGGGCGAAGGTGAGGCTGACCGCATGCAGCCACTGGCGGGTCAGGCCCAGCCGGGCGGCCAGCGCCGGATCGGCGCCGTAGAGCAGGTCGCCGACGCACGGGTGCCTGATGGCGGCCATGTGGACCCGGATCTGATGGGTACGGCCGGTTTCCAGGTCGACCGAGACCAGGCTGGCGGCGCGGAACGCCTCCAGCGTGTCGTAGTGGGTCACGCTCGGCCGCCCGTCGCTGACCACGGCGAACCGGCCATCGCCGGACGGATGCCTGCCGGTCGGCGCGTCGACGGTGCCGCGCAGCGGGTCGGGGTGGCCCTGCACGAGGGCGTGATAGCGCTTGTCCACGGTGCGCTCGCGGAAGGCCCGCTTCAGCGCGCTGTAGGCGCGCTCGCTCTTGGCCACGACCATTACGCCCGTGGTGTTCGCGTCCAGGCGGTGCACGATGCCCTGGCGTTCGGCGGCGCCGCTGGTCGCCACCGTGTGCCCGGCGGCCAGCAGGCCGCCGATGACGGTCGGCCCGGTCCAGCCGGGCGTCGGATGAGCGGCCACGCCACGCGGTTTGTCCACCACGATGATGTCGTCGTCCTCGTACAGGACGATCAGGCCCTCCACCGATCGCGGCGGTTCGGCCGGACGCGGCGACGGAAGGGTGACCTGCAGCGGATCGCCCGCCAGCACGCGGTCCGACTTGGCCGCGGGCCGGCCGTCGAGCAGCACCAGGCCGTCGCCGATCAGTTCCGCGGCCTTGGACCGGGACAGCCCGAACATCCTGGCCAGCGCGGCGTCGAGCCGTTCTCCGTCCAGGCCCTCAGGAACATCCAGCCTGCGCTCGCCCTGTGCCGTCATCGGCCATCCTCCGCCGGGCGATCAGCGGAATCCGCCTGGCCCGGAACCGTAATCCGCGGTTCCGGATATTCCGATTTCGGATTATCCGGATCTGAGGAGGCGGGTGGTGTTGAGGGGGCGGGGGCTGGGGCTGGGGAGGCGGGGGCTAGGGAGGTGGGGGCCGAGGGAGCGGGGGCTGAGGAGACGGGGGCCGAGGGAGCGGGGGCTGAGGAGACGGGGGCCGAGGGAGCGGGGGCTGAGGAGACGGGGGCCGAGGGAGCGGGGGCTGAGGAGACGGGGGCCGAGGGAGCGGGGGCTGAGGAGACGGTGGGCCGAGAGCGGGGGCTGAGGGGTCGCGGGGTGAGGGGTCGCGGGGTGAGGGGTCGCGGGGTGAGGGGTCGCGGGGTGAGGGGTCGCGGGGTGAGGGGTCGCGGGGTGAGGGGTCGGGGGTGAGGGGTCGGGGGATGACGGATCCAGGTCTGAGGTAGCTGGCTGGGGGGAGCTTGCTTCTTGGACGGACCTGGTGCCGTCGAGGCGGATGCCGCACAGGGCGAGCAGGACGACCAGGACGCCGGCGCAGACGATGGAGGAGTCGGCCAGGTTGAAGACCGGCCAGTGCGGCAGCTCGATCCAGTCGACGACGTGGCCCTGGAAGGGGCCGGGGGCGCGGAAGATCCGGTCCAGCAGGTTGCCGGTGGCCCCGCCGAGCAGCAGGCCTAGCGTAATGGCCCAGCCGATGCTGCGCAGGTTACGCGCGGTGCGCAGGATGTAGACGATCACGCCGACCGCGATGGCGGTGAACACGATGGTCATCGAGGTGCCGATGCTGAACGCGGCCCCTCCGTTACGGGTGAGCGTGATGGTGAGCAGGCCGCCGAGCAGGCGGATCGGCAGGTGGTCGGCCATGCGCGCGACCACGATGGACTTGGAGATGACGTCAGCGGCGAGGACGAACGCGGCCACTGCGAGCAGGAGGCCGACCCGGCGCGGGCGCGTGGGCACGCTCAGCGGTGTTCCTCCCGCTGCTTGCACTCCACGCACAGGGTCGCCCGCGGGAACGCGAGCAGGCGCGCCTTCCCGATCGGCTTGCCGCAGGATTCGCATACTCCATATGTTCCCGCATCGATCCGGGCCAGCGCGCGCTCGCCCTGATCGAGCAGGTCCTGGGCGTTCTGGGTGAAGCCGAGCTCCTGCTCACGCTCGAAGGCCTTGGTCCCGGCGTCGGCCTGGTCGTCGCCGGCGTCCCGCACGGAGTCGGTGAGACGCTCGGCGATGTCGGACGCGGCCTTGGCCAGGTCGGCGCGCAGGCTGGCCGCCTCGAACTCGAGCTCGGCCTGGACCTCCTTGAGCTCGGCGTCGGTCCAGGGTTCCTCACCGGGACGCACCGGCAGATCCGCGGCGGTAATAGACATGTGCGATCCCGTTCGTGCAAGAAGTGATCACCGGAGGATAATTCGCGGTGCTACGCGAGACAAACGCAGCGCGGGCCCAGGTTATGCCGGGTTGGGTACGTGAACTACGCTGTGCCGGTGCGTGGATTCGAGCCGCTCCCCGCGCAGGTCGACCTGCCCGCGCTGGAGCACGAGATACTCGCCCGCTGGCAGGATGCGGGGATCTTCGAGCGGTCGCTGAAGCAGACGGCAGGCGGGCCGGCCTGGATCTTCTACGAGGGGCCGCCGACCGCCAACGGGCTGCCGGGCGCGCACCATGTCGAGGCGCGGACCTTCAAGGACCTGTTCCCGCGGTTCAAGACCATGCAGGGCCATCACGTCCCGCGCCAGGCCGGGTGGGACTGCCACGGGCTGCCGGTCGAAGTCGCGGTGGAAAAAGAACTCGGCCTGACCGGCAAGCGGGACATCGAGGCGTACGGGGTCGAGGCGTTCAACGCGCGCTGCCGCGAGTCCGTGCTCCGGTACGTCGGCGCGTGGCTGGAGATGTCCCGGCGGATGGGCTACTGGGCCGACACCGAGCACGCCTACCGGACCATGGACCCGAGCTACATCGAGTCGGTCTGGTGGTCGCTCAAGGTCATCTACGAGCAGGGGCTGCTGGTCCGCGACTTCCGGATCAGCCCCTACTGCCCGCGCTGCGGCACTCCGCTGTCCGACCACGAGATGGGCCAGGAAGACGTCTATCAGACGGTCACCGACCCGGCCATCACGGTCAGGTTCCCGCTTGTGACGGTGCCGGACGGGGCGCCGGCCGAGCTCGAGGGCGCCGACCTGCTGGTGTGGACCACGACGCCGTGGACGCTGGTCTCCAACACCGCGGTGGCGGTCCACCCGGACGCGACCTACGTGGTCGCGGTCAGGTCGCCGGACGGCAACAGGGTGGTGGTCGCCGAGGACCTGGCTGACCGCGTGCTCGATCACGACTGGCGGGTTTCCGCACGGTTCAGCGGACAAGCGATTGTGGGGGCGAAGTACCACGCTCCGTTCGGCATCATAAAAATCCCTGACGCCCATGTGGTGATTCCAGGGTCATTCGTGACTACCGAAGATGGCACCGGGCTGGTCCACATCGCGCCGGCGTTCGGGGCCGACGACATGGAGGCGTCGCGGGCGCACGGGCTGCCGGTGGTCAACCCGGTCAAGCCGGACGGGCACTTCGAGGACGGCCTGCCGCTGGTCGGCGGGCTGTTCTTCAAGGACGCCGACCAGCGGCTGATCGAGGACCTAGCCGATCGCGGGCTGCTGTTCGCCTCGCACCGGCACGAGCACAGCTACCCGCACTGCTGGCGGTGCGGCACCCTGCTGCTGTACTACGCGGTGCCCTCGTGGTACATCCGGACCACCGCGATCAAGGACAAGCTGCTCGAGCAGAACGAGCGGACGAACTGGTACCCGGCCACGGTCAAGGAAGGCCGGTACGGCGAGTGGCTGCGCAACAACGTGGACTGGGCGTTGTCCCGGACCCGGTACTGGGGCACGCCGCTGCCGCTGTGGGTGTGCCCGGAGGAGCACGTGACCTGCGTGGGCTCGCTGTCCGAGCTGTCCACGCTGGCGGGTGAGGACCTGACCGGGCTGGATCCGCACCGGCCGTTCGTGGACGAGATCACGTTCGCCTGCCCGGTCTGCGAGGAGCGCGCGCGGCGCGTACCCGAGGTGATCGACGTCTGGTACGACTCGGGCGCGATGCCGTTCGCCCAGCATGGCGCGCCGCTGCGGAACTTCGACGAGTTCGCCGGGGCGTATCCGGCCCAGTTCATCTGCGAGGCGCTCGACCAGACCCGGGGCTGGTTCTACTCGCTGATGGCGGTGGGGACGCTGGTGTTCGGGCGTTCGGCGTACGAGAACGTGGTGTGCCTGGGGCTGCTCCTGGACGAGGCGGGGCGTCAAGATGAGCAAGCACCTGGGCAACGTGCTCGAGCCGATCCCGCTCATGGAGGAGCACGGCGCGGACGCGCTGCGCTGGTTCTTCGCCGTATCCGGCTCGCCGTGGAGCGACCGCCGGATCGGCCACGACGTGCTCAACGAGATCGTCAGGAAGGTGCTGCTCACCTACTGGAACACGGCCTCGTTCCTGGTCTTGTACGCGAACGCGGGCGGCTGGACGCCTGATTCCTCTGCGCCTGGTGTTGCTGAGCGGCCGCTGCTGGACCGGTGGGTGCTGAGCGAGCTGCACGCGGTGGTCCGGGACGTCACCGGTTTTTTGGAGGCGTTCGACACCGCAGCCGCGGGACGGCGGCTCGCGGCCTTTATCGATGACCTGTCCAACTGGTACGTGCGCCGGTCGCGGCGGCGGTTCTGGGAGGGGCCGTCTTCGATCGACGGGGCTTCGGCGTTCGCCACGCTGTATGAGTGCGTAACCACGCTGACCCTGCTGATGGCGCCTTTTGTGCCCTTCGTGACCGACTATGTGTGGGGCGTGCTGCGGCGGGCCGGCGCGCCGGAGTCGGTGCACCTGGCCTCGTGGCCCGCGTTTGACGCTTCGGTGATCGATCCGGTGCTGTCCGCGCAGATGGCCCTGACCCGGCGGCTGGTGGAGCTGGGGCGTTCGGCTCGTGCGGGGGCTTCGGTCCGGACCCGGCAGCCGCTGCGCCGGGCGCTGATCGGGGCGGCCGGGTTCTCGGAGTTGCCCGGCGAACTGCAGGCGCAGATCGCGGCGGAGCTGAACGTCTCCGAGCTTGAGGTGCTGGGCGGAGAACTGGTCGACTACTCGGTGAAACCGAACTTCCGGGCGCTCGGGCGCCGGTTCGGGGCGCAGACCCCGGCCGTAGCGGCGGCGATCACAGCGGTCCCGGCGGCCGACGTCGCGCGCGCGGTACTGGCGGGCGGGACGTTCACAGTGGAGTCTGCCGAGCAGCCGGTGCTGGTCGGCGCGGACGACGTGGTCGTGACCCAGACGCCGCGGGAAGGCTGGGCGGTGGCGACCGACGCCGGGGAGACGGTGGCGATCGACATCACGGTCAGCCCCGAACTGCGCCGGGAGGGCCTGGCCCGCGAGGTCATCAGGCGGGTCCAGGAGGCGCGCAAGAGCGACGGCCTGGAGGTCACCGACCGGATCCGGCTGCGCTGGTTCTCACCGGACCCGGAGATGGTCGCGGCCCTGACCGAGCACGCGGGGCTGATCGCCGGCGAGGTCCTCGCGGTCGAGGTCCTCGCGGTCGAGGTACTCCCGGTCGAGGCCGGGCCGGGTGCTGATCCGGCGCGGGAGCACGTCGAGGGCGATCTCGGCCTGACGTTCTGGCTCGGGCGGATCTAACTCCGGATCCGCTTCGGCCTGGTCGGGCAGGCACGCGCGGCACGGCGTGCAGCCCGCCTGCCGGGCCTCGCCCAGCGTCATCTTCTCCAGGTCGTCCTCGCCCATGAAGCGGATCAGCAGGCAGTGCGGGTGGTGATACCGCGGGACGCCGGGGACCACGGTTACCTCGCGCTGGAGGTCGGCGGTGTCCGGAGCTTCCGGCGTGTCGGGGCGGGTCGGGAGTTTCCGGAGCTTCCGGGGTTTCCGGAGTTTCCGGCGTGACGGCCGCTTCGGCTGCGGGTTCGGGTCCTTCGGGGGAGGCCGGGGCCGCGTCGGTGGCGGTGCTCGCGGCGACGGGGAGTTGCTGGGTCTCTTCGGCGGGCGGGCTGTCCTGCGGCTGGTCCTCGGCCTCGTGCTGGTCCTCGGCCTCGTGCTGGTCTTCGGCGGGCGGTGGCTGGTCCGGGGACGGCTGGTCCGGGGGCGGCGGCTGGCTTTCGCTGGCCGACGAGGGCTCGGCGGCGGGGAGGTCGGCGGAGACGGCGGCCTCGGGGGTGGCGAAGCGACCTCGGGGGGTGGCGAAGCGACCTTGGGCACGAAGGCAGCGGCGGGGGCCGGCCACTCGGGAGGCGCGGCCGGCGGCGGCGGGGCGGATGGCGGCGCGGGGGGTGCCGCGGGGGCAGAGGAGGCCGATGCGGGAGCAGCGCCGATACGGGGCATCTCCTGGGTGGCGGGAGCATCCGGGCGCCACTCCCACGCGCTCGGGCCGGGTGCCGGAACCCCCGGGGCGGGCGATGGCGGGCCCGCCGGAGGGCGGGGCGTGAACGCGGCCGGGCGGCGCGGAACGTCCGCCGGGCGCTCGGCCGGGCGTTCGGTTTGGGTGGGGATGCCGCTCCGCCAGGCCGTCGCCGCGACGTCGGCGGGCTGGGCCTTGACCGGCTGGGGGGCAGCGGCTGCTCGGCGGGCAGGTAACCCGCGCGAGACGGGGCGGGCTGCGCGGCGGCCGCGGGCCAGGCCGAGGCGGCGGGGACCGTGGCCCCCCAGGGAACAGCCTGGGGGGCGGGCTGCCCGGGCGAGACGTGCACGGCCGCTGGCTCTGGCCGAGCCAGCTGGGGCTCGGCCGACGTGGACGGGCCGAACAGCTCTTTCCGCTTGACCAGCGCGCCAACCGCCAAGGCCAGCAGGGCTACGCCGCTCACGCCGATCGCGACGTAGACCAGCACCAGCTTGCTGGTGACGACCCCGGCCACCAGCAGTCCGACCGCGACGGCAACGAGGAGCGCGCTGAACCGGATCACGGGCGTTCTCTCAGCGATCCCTTCAGGTCCTCAGCGCCTACCGGCGGTCGCGCGAGGGCGCTCCCTCAGCGGTACGGAAGCCACCGGAATGGGGCACGACCTCAGCAGGCATGCCGTACTGGCCGGGGCCCTGACCGCCGTTACGCCCGCCCACCGGCGCGCTCAGCGCGGCTGGCATCGGTGGCTGGGAGCCCGCTCCGACGGTGGGGAAACCGCCGGTTTCTGTGACGCCGGCCTCCAGGTCGCGGAGCTGGCCTTCCAGGTACGCCTTGAGCCTGCTGCGGTACTCGCGCTCGAACGCGCGCAGGTCGTCGACCCGGCGCTCGAGCTCCTCGCGGGTCTGCACCAGCGAGCCCATGGCCTGGCGGTGGCGCTCCTGCGCGTCCCGCTCGAGGCTCTCGGCGCGGGCGCGTGCGTCGCCGGTGATCTGCTCGGCCTGGCGCCGGGCCTTGGTGAGAACCTCGTCGGCCTCGCGGCGAGCGCGGCCCAGGGTCTCGTCGGCTTCCCGGCGGGCGTCGGCGATGGCCTGGTCGGCGGTCTGCTGGGCCAGCGAGAGGACGCGCGCGGCCGTGTCCATGTTGTCCTCGATGTGCGGCATCCCGCCCATCATGACCGGCTCGGGCTGCCGGCGCTCGGGCTCCATGCGCGGCTCGGGAGCCATCATGTCCGCTTGGGGTCAGACAGCGGGGAGCTCAGAGCGGAAACCGACGACTTGCCGCCGCGCAGCACCTCCGCCAGCTTGGCCCGGAGTTCTTCGTTCTCCTGGATCAGCCGGTCGAGCTCGGCCTCGACCTCATCGAGGAAGGCGTCAACCTCTTCCTCGTCGTAGCCGGGCCGGAGCCTGGTCGTACTGAACTGCTTATTCCGCACATCCGCGGGCGTCAGCGGCATCTCGTCTCCTCGGCGCACTTGGACCGTGTTCCTCACGACGGTACCCGAATCAAAGGTGAGGCACAGCCACTTCAAGCAGGATCAAGACCACGATGAACAGAACCATGAAGCTGAGGTCCATGGCCACCATACCGAGCCGGAGCGGCGGGATGAAGCGGCGCAGGAATTTCAGTGGCGGATCTGTCACGGTAAAGATCGCTTCGGCCAGTACCAGCAAGATGCCGGTCGGGCGCCAGTCGCGGGCGAAGACCTGGACCCAACCGAAGATCATCCTGCCGATCAGGATGACCAGGTAGATCGTCAGCACGTAGGTGAGGACTTCCCTCAGGTACTGCACGAGTCCACCCGGCCTTCGGTGCCGGCTGGGCCGGCACGATCACTGATCAGCATCACGTCATCACTGCTTGCTTGGCTAGCTCTGGTTGAAGAAGCCGCGTTCTGCGATGCGAGCTTTGTCCTCCGCGGTCACCTCGACGTTCGCCGGGGACAGCAGGAAGACCTTGTTTGTCACACGTTCAAGGCTCCCACGCAGGCCGAAGATCAGGCCAGCCGCGAAGTCGACGAGACGCTTCGCGTCGCTGTCGACCATCTCGGTCAGGTTCATGATCACCGGAGTGCCTTCGCGGAAGTGCTCACCAATAGTACGCGCTTCATTGTAAGTGCGCGGATGCAGTGTTGTAATACGCGCGAGATCGGTTGGCTGCTCGGGACGCCACTCGGGCACCTGGTATCCCCGCCCACCTCCCGCTCCCAGTCTCCTTGCTGGCCCGCGGGTCGGCCTCGTCGGACCCCTCGGACAGACCGGACTCCTCGTACTCCTCGTACTCCCCGTACGAGTCGTACTTGTCCTGATAGCGGTGATCGTCCTCCACGAGACCGAGGTAGACCGCCATCTTGCGCATGGCACTGGCCATCCTTCAGTCCTCCCAGCCTGTACCCGTCGTAGCCAGCCACTCCGGCTCCACGCTCGGGACATTACCTGACACGAGCCCCACGATCGCCGAGCAACGCCGTACCGATTCTCACGTGTGTCGCGCCGGCCGCAATTGCCGCCTCCAGGTCACCGCTCATCCCGGCCGAGATCACCGTGGCGGCCGGCCTGACCGCGCGCACGGCCGCGGCGCTGTCGCGCAGCCTGGCGAAGGCGTCGGCGGGCGGCATGCCGAGCGGGGCGATGGCCATCACGCCCGCCAGGACCAGCCCCGCCTCGGCCATCAGGGCCTCGGCCAGCCCCGGAACCTGGCCGGCCGGGGCCCCGCCGCGCGCGGGATCGCCGTCCAGGCTGACCTCGATCAGGCACTGGATGACCCGCCCGGCCCGGCGGGCGCCCGCGCCCAGCGCGTGGACCAGCCGCAGCCGGTCGACAGAGTGCACGAAGGTGGCGTAGCGCACGACGCTGGCGGCCTTGTTGGTCTGCAACTGGCCGATGAAGTGCCAGACGAGATCGAGGTCGGCGCACTGCTCGGCCTTCGGCGCCGCTTCCGCGTCACGGTTCTCGCCGAAATCGGTGACGCCGAGCCCGTTCAGCAGCCGGACGTCGGAGGCGGGGAAGGTCTTGGTCACCGCGATCAGCGTGACGTCCTCAGGCTTCCGGCCCGCGGCCTCGCACGCGGCGGCGATGCGTTCGCGCACCGCGGCGAGCCGCACGGCGAGGTCTTCCCGCCGCGGAGAATCAGTCAGCCGCGGAGATTCAGTCACTTGAGGAAGTCAGGGACATCCAGGTCGTCGTCCTCCTCGAAGACGACGGGCCGACGCCGGGTGCTGGCGACGTCGAAGGTCTTGCCCAGCTCGGCGTGTGCCGGGCGGGAGATGGAGGAGTAGGACGCGGAGGCATAAGAGGCATCCCCGGACGTGACCGCGTCGTCCCCGGACGGCTCGGGCTCGGTGGTTTCCGGCTCGCCCACGTCCGCGGGCACCGGCGCGCCGAGCAGGCCGACGGCCATGGCGGGCAGGCCGTTGTCGCTGCCCAGCCCGAGCTCGGCGTCGGCGGACGCTCCGGGCGTCTCGTCGCTGGCCCAGCGGCTGGCCTCCGGGGCGGGGCCGGGCGGCGGGGCGGCGGGCGGGGCCGGGGCTGGGGCTGGGACGCCGCCCGAGCCCGCAGCGGCGGAACTGCCCAGGCCGTGCTTGGGAGCGGAGCTGGCCGGACCCGCGCCGAACTCGAAGCCGCCGAACGAGGAGGTGCTGCTGAACGCGGTACCGCCGGACTCGCCGCTACCGTTGCCGGTCCGGCCGTTGCGGTTCTCGTCCAGGCCGGCGGCGATGACCGTCACCCGGACCTCATCCCCGAGGGCGTCGTCGATGACCGCGCCGAAGATGATGTTCGCGTCCACCGCAGCGGAGTTGGACACGAGCTGAGCGGCCTCGTTGATCTCGAACAGCCCGAGGTCCGAGCCGCCCTGGATGGACAGCAGCACGCCGTGGGCGCCATCGATGCTCGCCTCCAGCAGCGGGCTCGAGATGGCCATCTCGGCGGCCGCCACGGCCCGGTCGTCCCCGCGCGAGGAGCCGGTGCCCATCAGCGCCGAGCCCGCGCCCGACATCACCGACTTCACGTCGGCGAAGTCCAGGTTGATCAGCCCGGGCGTGGTGATGAGGTCGGTGATCCCCTGCACACCGGAGAGCAGGACCTGGTCGGCGGCCTTGAACGCGTCGAGCACGCTCACGTGCCGGTCGGAGATGGACAGCAGGCGGTCGTTCGGGATGACGATCAGCGTGTCGACCTCGCTGCGCAGCTTCTCGATGCCCGCCTCGGCCTGCACCACGCGGCGCTTGCCCTCGAAACCGAACGGCCTGGTCACCACGCCGATGGTGAGCGCGCCGAGCGACCGCGCCACGTTCGCGACCACGGGCGCTCCCCCGGTGCCGGTCCCGCCGCCCTCGCCGGCCGTGACGAACACCATGTCGGCGCCCTTGAGGACCTCCTCGATCTCCTCGCGGTGATCCTCGGCGGCCTTGGCGCCGACATCGGGGTTCGCGCCGGCGCCCAGCCCTCTGGTGAGCTCGCGCCCGACGTCGAGCTTGACGTCGGCGTCGCTCATGAGCAGCGCCTGCGCGTCAGTATTGATCGCGATGAACTCGACGCCTCTGAGTCCCTCATCGATCATGCGATTGACGGCGTTGACGCCGCCACCGCCGATTCCGACGACCTTGATAACCGCCAGATAGTTCTGCGGTGCTGCCACGAGGAGGGTACCTTTCCGCTCGTTTTACCTGTGCCATGTCGGCGGGGCGTGTGCTGCTATTCAATTGCGCCGCCGCAGCCCGCCGATTATGGCCCTGGGCTCGGGAAACCTCTGCCCTAGGGGGCGACGCGGAATTCACCGCCAGGGCATTGTCCGTCACCATCAGGTTTAACCTTCAGGTCAAGATTTAAAGTTTTTACCGTCCGAACGATTGATACGGACAGTAGGGTCGGACGGGACCGGGGTCAACTAACCACGCTAGAACTGGTCAGCGTGTCGCAGGTCCGGCGGTCATTATCGGGTCCGGGGTCATCGGGACGCCTCAGTTAGTCACCGCCGTGGCGGGCGAGCTCACATCGTAGGAGCGCGCGTGGGTCCGCATGAGGATGGCGAGTTCCTTGGCCTTCGCCGCGGCGTCGTCCGCGCTGCCCCACAGGATCGTCACCCCGCTGCCCAGGTTCAGCGTGACCTGATCCGGGCTGGGCACGATCACCGAGGTCACCGAGGACCGCAGCGAGGCCGGCAGCTCCGCCGAGCACGGCCGCCGCCGCGGCGACGTCCGGATCGCCGCGTAGCGAGGAGGCGGCCGCGGTGGTGGTGTAGATCGGCAGGCCCGCGGGCCGGGTCGCGGCCGACTGCACGATCACGCCGTTGGCGTCGATGAGGTCGAACCCGCCGCCGGGCAGCGCCACGGCCAGCGCCGAGGTTCTCTCCCGCACCGCGATGACCACCCGGTCCGGCCAGGTCTTGGTGACCTGCACGCCCTGGACCTGCGTGATGGTCAGGACCCGGGCCGCGACCCGGGCGGTGCTGACCCGGATCAGCGGCGTGCCGGGCCGGACGCCGGCCACGGCCAGGACTTCGGACTCCGGCACCAGACGCGTGCCAGTGACAACTACCGAACGGACCGCGAACAGGCTCGAGTCGAACAGCGCCCAGGTCACGCCGCCGGCGACGCCCATCGCGGCCAGCAGGAGCAAGACCGCCATCCACCGGGCTCTGCGGCGCCGGGCCTTCGGGCGGCGGGATTGCGAGTGCCGGGTGAAGACCGCGACGGCTGGCGCGGCCATCGCGGTGGTCATCCCGGAGCCGTCGACGGCCTCAGCCAGGGACGGCTCGCCGTCCCGGTAGGAGCCGCCCGGCCCGCTCACCCGGGCCGCCTCCCGACGGCCTCGAGCAGTTGCGGGCCGAGCGCGGTGACGTCCCCGGCCCCCATGGTCAGCACCACGTCGCCCGGCTCGGCGATCCGCGCGATCAGCGGCGCGACCTGTGTCCGGTCGGGCAGGAACAGGGCCCGCCCGCCGGGCACGGCGTCCGCGACGAGCCTGCCGGTCACGCCGGGCTCCGGATCCTCGCGCGCGGCGTAGACGTCCAGGACGACCGCCTGGTCGGCCAGGCCCAGCGCGGCGCCGAAGTCACCGGCGAAGATCCTCGTCCTGCTGTACAGATGCGGCTGGAAGATGGCGATGACCCGGCCACCGTCAGCGATGTCGCGCGCCGTGCGCAGGTCGGCGGCCAGTTCGGTCGGGTGATGGGCGTAGCTGTCGACGACCCGCACCCCGTCCGCCTCGCCCTTGAGCTCCAGCCGGCGCCGCGCGCCCTGGTAGCGCGCGAGCGCGGCGGTCACCCGCGGCGGCGCGAAGCCGAGCTCGACGGCCGCGGCGAAGGCGGCGGTGGCGTTCAGCGCGTTATGGCGGCCCGGGACCTGCACGGTCATCTGGGCGAAGATCTCGCCGAACGGGCTGTGGTCGGCGGTGACCGCGAAGCTCACCGCCAGGCCCTGGGCGTGGACATCACCGAGCCGGTAGTCGGCGCGGACCGACTCGCCGTACCGCCGGACCCGCCGCGGGGGTCCAGCCGGGCCGCGACGGCTTCCGCGCCCGGATCGTCCGCGCAGGTCAGCACCAGGCTGCTGACGTGGCTGCCGAACGTGGCGAAGGCGGCCTCGATCTCGGCCAGGCTCCCGTAGTTGTCCAGGTGGTCGGCTTCCACGTTGGTGACGATGGCCACGTCGGGCGAGAGCAGGAGGAACGATCCGTCGCTCTCGTCGGCCTCGGCGACGAAGTCCATCCCCGCGCCGTCCTCGGCGCCGAGCCCGGTCTCGACCAGGACGCCGCCGATGACGTAGCCGGGATCGGCGCCGCAGTCGCGCAGCACGGTGGTGAGCATGGACGTCGTGGTGGTCTTCCCGTGCGTGCCGGCCACCGCGATCACCCGGCGTCCGGCCATGACCGAGGCCAGCGCCGCGGCCCGGTGCATGACCCGCAGGCCCCGCCGCGTCGCCTCGGCCAGCTCCGGGTTGTCCGCGCGGATCGCGCTGGACAGCACCAGGGTGTCCCCCGGGCCGAGGTCGCCGAGGTTGGCGGCCGCGTGCCCGACGTGCACCCGGGCACCCTGCGCGTGCAGGTCGTCGAGCATGGCCGAGGGCATCGCGTCGCTGCCGGACACGCTGATCCCGCGGGCCAGCATGATCCGCGCGATGCCTGACATGCCCGCGCCGCCGATCCCGGTGAAGTGCACCCGCCCGAGGCGGATGGCGGGCACCGGCTCAGCGGGCGTGATGAGGCTCTTGAGCATCTGGCTCCCGACCCTGGCCCTTCCCGTCCACGACCTCGATGATCGCCTCGGCGAGCCAGCGGTCGGCGTCGCCGCGGCCCAGCGACGCGGCTGCCTCCGACATGTCCGCGACCTGGTCGATGTTGACCAGCACGGGCAGCAAGGTGTCCCGGATCCAGTCCGGGGTCAGGTCGGCGTCGTCGACCAGCATGCCGCCGCCCCGCTGCACGATGGGTACCGCGTTCAGCCGCTGCTCGCCGTTGCCGATGGGGAGCGGCACGTAGGCGGCCGGCAGGCCCACCGCGGTGAGCTCGGCGCACGTCATCGCTCCGGCCCGGCACAGCGCGAAATCGGCGGCCGCGTAGGCGAGATCCATCCGGTCGACGTAGGGCGTGGCGATGTAGGGGACGCCGGTAGCGGTCACCGGCGCGTCGGCGCCGTTGCGCGGTCCGATGACGTGCAGCACCTGGACGCCGGCGTCCCGGAGCCACCCGGCCGCGCCGAACACCGCCTGGTTCAGCGATCGCGCCCCCTGCGAGCCGCCGGTGACCAGCAGCACGGGCAGGTCCGGGCGGAGCCCGAAGTGGGCCCGGGCCTTGTCGCCGATGGCCAGCCGGTCCAGCTCGGCGATCTCGCGCCGGATCGGGATGCCGAGGTACTTCCCGTTCCTGAGCTGGGTGTCGGGATGCCCGGTGAAGACGTGCGTGGTGAACCGGGCGCCCAGCCGGTTGGCCAGGCCCGGCCGCGGGTTCGCCTCGTGCACGACGATGGGCACCTTGCGCCGCCGGGCCGCCAGGTAGGCGGGGGTCGCGACGTACCCGCCGAAGCCGACGAGCACCTGGGCCCGGGTCCGGTCCAGCACCGCGGCGGCCGCGTTGATGGCGCCCGCGAGCCTGCCCGGCACGGTCAGCAGCTGAGGCGTCACGCTCCGGGGCATCGGCACGGCGGGAATGAGCTCGAGCGGGTATCCCCGCAGCGGGATCAGCCTGGTCTCCAGGCCGCGCTCGGTACCCAGGCAGGTCACTTCGACGTCCGGGTCGGCCCGCCGCAGGGCGTCCGCCACCGCGAGAGCTGGTTCGATGTGTCCGGCGGACCCGCCGCCGGCAAGCAATACCCTCATGTCTCGTCCCTGACTGCTGCCGTTCTATCGTCGGCGCTTTGCTAGACCGAGCCAGCTTAGAACGCGCAGCGGCCAGCCGGGGCCGCGTGCGGCCAAAGCCTCCCTGCGCACCTGGCTCGAGCCTGGCGAACGACATCAGCATGCCCAGCGCCGACCAGGGTGCTCAGCAATGACGACAGCCCGGCCGAGACCAGCGGCAGCGGGACGCCGGTGATGGGCAGGACGCCGATCACCGCGCCGATGTTGACCACGGCCTGGACCACGATCCACGCGGTGATGCCGGTCGCGGCCAGACGCGCGAACAGGTCGGGCACGCGCCTGGCGATCCGGAGCCCGGCGAAGGCCAGCCCGCCGTACAGCACGGTCACGCACAGCGTGCCGATCAGCCCGAGTTCCTCGCCGATGATGGCGAAGATGAAGTCGCTGGTGGATTCGGGAACCTAGCCCCACTTCTCCCCGCTGGCACCGAGACCCACGCCGAAGATGCCGCCCGAGCCGAGCGCGTACTTGCCCTGGGTGCCCTGCCATGTAGGCGCCGGTGGCACTGCCCTGCGGGTCGAGGAAGCCGACCAGGCGGCCGAGACGGTATTTCGCCGACACGATCATGAGCACCATGGCCAGGGCCATCAAGATGAGCATGCCGCCGAACACTCGCCCCGGGCGTTCCGATGACCCATAGCAGCGCGAGGAAGATGACCAGCAGGATGAACGTGGTGCCCAGGTCGTCGCCGGTCATCACCAGCAGGCACAGCACGGCGGTGCCCGGCATGAGCGGCACGAGCATGTGCCGCCAGTCGGCCAGCTGGCCCAGCTTGTCCTTGCGCGCGAGCAGGTCGGCGCCCCATACCACCAGGGCCAGCTTGGCGATCTCGGACGGCTGGATCTGCTGGCCGCCGATGGCGATCCACCGGGCCGCGCCGTTCTGCGAGACGCTGACGCCGTGGATCAGGGTCAGGCCCAGCCCGACGATGGCCACCGCGAGCAGCGGATAGGCGAAGGCCCGGAACAGCCGAGGCCTCGACCGGGCCGCCACCCACATGAGCGGCAACCCGATGCCGGCGCCGAGCAGCTGCTTCTTGAAGTCGGAGTAGGGCGACAGCCCCGCGCTCAGGTCGGTGACCGATGCCGTGGACTGCACCATGACCAGGCCCAGCCCGAGCAGCAGCATCGTGATGCCGAGGACCAGGTAGTAGGACGTCAGCGGCCGGTCGAGCAGGGCGCGCCAGGCGCCGATCCGGTCCCGCACGCCATCCAGGCCCCGCAGGCCGAGCCGGGCCGTCTCCGGCGCGCCCGGCGGATCCGGTCCGGCCAGGTCCGGATCCGCTAGTCCGTCGGCTCCGTCGGGAAGCCTGCAGATACATGGTTCAAGTCTGTTCGCCGGGTCGCGCCAAGACCCGGACATCCGGCGCGTGTCGCACGGGATTTCGTCGGCGGGCGATGCGATGGAAATCGTGCCACGCCGGCCCGGCGCTGGGGACCGGGGCGCGCTTCTGGCATCATGTGAATCGATGAGCAGGGCAGATTCTTCGCGCTTCCCGGTGACGGTGACCCGGCTTCCCCTGACGCGCTGCGAGATATGCGGTCGCACCCTGGCCTACCAGCCGGGCCAGGCCAGCGCCGTGCTGACCAAGCATTACCTCCGGATGCACCCGGAGGCCCTCAGCGAGGCAGCCGAGGCGACCGGCTCCTAGGGCTTTAGGGGTCTATCGCCGCCGGGGCCCGCCGGGTACGCTGCGGGTACCTGCGCCCCAGCGGATGTGACCATGAGCATCGGCCTGGCCGCCTTGATCGCGTGGCTGCTCACCGCCAGCATCGGCGGCTACATGCTGCGAACCTGGGTCGCGCGCGGCGGCTTGCGCCGCCAGCGGGCGACCGGTGTGGGCGTGCCGCCCGGTGTGGTGTTCGGTCACGCCAGCGCCGCACTGGTCGGGCTGACGGTCTGGATCAGCTACCTGAGCAGCGGCTGGCGCCCGCTGGCCTGGATCGGCGTGACCCTGGTCTGCGCCGCGATCTGCCTGGGCATCTGCACGGTGACGCTCTGGACGCCCTATCCGGTGCGTCCGGAACCGGAGCCGGACCGCGAGGATCGTCGAGGGGCTGAGCGGCCGCGGGGACCCAGCCCAGCCCGCCGGCCAGCCGGGCGAGCACCATGACGTGTTCACCGTCACCGACGAGATGATCGCCAGCCTGCTCGCCGAGCCGGTCCCGGTCCGGCGGCGCAGGGTCCACCTGCTGCCGCTCATCCCGCTGGCCCACGGCTTCGGCGCCTTGACCACATTCTTGCTCACCGTGACGGCCGCGCTGCTGCCCGTGCGCTAAGTCGCCCCGATTGGGCACTGGGCCCGCTGGTCAGGCACGCTGGAAGCATGGCAGAAACGCTGACAATGATGGCAGTGCACGCCCATCCCGACGACGAGGCATCGAGCACCGGCGGGGTGCTGGCCTCCTACGCCGCCCAAGGCATCCGGACGGTGGTCGTGACGTGCACGAACGGGGAGTTCGGCGACGCGCAGGGCGGCGTCAAGCCGGGGCAGGACGGGCACGACGAGCAGGCCGTGGCCCGCCTGCGGCTGGCTGAGTTGCGCGAATCCTGCGCCATCCTCGGGGTCACGGACCTGGAACTGCTCGGCTACCACGACTCGGGCATGCCGGAATGGGACTACAAGGACCGGCCCGACGCGTTCTGTCAACATCCCGCAGGCCGAGGTCGCGGCGAGGATCTCCGGCCTGATCGAGCGGTACCGGCCGCAGGTGCTGATCACCTACGACGATCAGGGCCCGTACCAGCATCCCGATCATCTGCACGCGAGCCGCTGCGCGCAGGCGGCGTTCGCGGACACTCACATCCCGGCCAAGCTGTACCTCAGCGCCATGCGCGGCAGTGACTGGCGGAAGGTCTGGGAGGCGCTGCGGGAGCTGGGCCTGGACGTCCCGGACTTCGAGGACCGCGATCCGGAGCTCATCCGGCGCGGCCAGGAGTCCGAGCAGCGCATCACCACCACCGTCGACATCCGGCCGGTGCTGGCGCTCAAGCGCGAGGCGCTGTTCGCGCACGGCAGCCAGATCAACGACTCGTGGTTCAGCAAGCTGCCGCCGGAGATCGGCGAGGCCACCTTCGGCCGGGAGAGCTTCATCCGGGTCAGCGACACGACCGGCGCGCCGCTGCCCGAGGACGACCTGTTCGCCTGCGCGTGTCCGCCACCGGGGCGCGTCCATGATCGAGCCGGAGGGGCGCGGCGTCGCCTGGACTGAGGAGCGAGGGACGAGCGACGAGGGAAGGCGACGCGGTGTAGAGGGACCGGGGAGGTGGGTGGGGCCCCGAAGGCTCGAAGTAAGCACAGCGGTCGGCCTGGTCGAGCGGTACGCCGCCGCCCTGGTGTCCGGGGTGCCGGACCGGCCCGAAGACGACGGGTTCTTCGGGCCGGCCAGCGTGACCTGGCGGCTGGCCGCCGACCTGTCCGCCCCGGTCGCGGGGCTGCGGTCGGTGCTGATCCAGGCGCTGCACCCGCTGGCCATGGCCGGCGTCGACCAGCACAGCGACTGGCGGCGCGACCCGGTCGGCAGGCTGGCCGCCACGTCGGCCTACGTCGCGACCGTCACCTACGGCGACCGGGCCAGCGCGAGCCGGGCCGCCCGGCGGGTCCGGGCCATCCACGAGCACGTCCGGGGCACGGACACCGTGACCGGCCGTCCCTACGCCGCGGGAGATCCCGCGCTGCTGCTGTGGGTGCACGCGGCCCTGGTGGATTCCGTGCTCGAAGCGGCCCGGCTGTTCGGCACGCCGCCCGCGGCCGCGGACGCCGACGCCTACGTCGCCGAGATGGCCGTCTCGGCCGAGCTGCTCGGGGTCCCGCGCGAGATGATCCCGGACGGCGTGACCGCCCTGCAGGAGTACATGGCCGGTGTCCGGCCCGAGCTGCGGTGCGCTCCGGCGGCCGCGGAGTCCATGGGCTACATGCTGGATCCGGAAGGCATGGGCGAGGAGATCGCGGAGCTTTGGCAGGACCTGCGGGACGCGGCGCTCACCACGCTGCCCGGCTGGGCCCGGGACCTGTACGGCTACCCGGCCCCGCCGCCGCTGGACGCCGCCCGGCGGACCGAGATCCGCCAGACGCTGGGCGTGTTCGACGCGGTGTTCATGGCCGAACCGGGCGTCCTGGAGGCGCGCCAGCAGCTGGCCTTGCGGATGAGGGTGGCGCGAGGTTGAGGAGACGGGCGGGGAAGCTAGCCGCCTCGCCGCGGTGGGCGGTGCGTCGATCGCGGCGCTGGCGGTACTCGGGACGGCGACGGGGCCGGGGGCCGGGCGCGGCGCAGCTTGCGGGTGGAGCGCGGGATGACGGCGCTGCGGCTGGCCGCGCGGGGCGGCGCGCGGTACGCGAGCAACGCGCCACGGCTGTTCGCCAGCGCGGGTGAGCACCGGCAGCAGCTGCGCAACGACCTGGCCCTGCAGACGGCCGAAGACGTCGCCGCGACCCTGGGCACGATGAAGGGCGTGCTGATGAAGCTCGGCCAGATGGCCAGCTACGTCGACGACGGCCTGTCGCCTGCGGCCCGCCGCACGCTGAGCCGGCTGCAGGACAGCGTGCCGCCGATGAGCGCCGAACTGGCCGCGCAGGTGGTCACCGAAGAGCTGGGCTCGCCGCCGGAGCGGGCGTTTGCCACCTGGGACCCCGAACCGATCGCCGCCGCCTCGATCGGGCAGGTGCACCGGGCGATCACCCACGACGGCCGCGCCGTCGCGGTCAAGGTCCAGTACCCGGGCATCGCCGAGACCATCGCGGCCGACCTGGGGAACGTCGCGCTGCTGCGCCGGATGCTGAAGATCACCGCGCCGAGCCAGGACGTCGACGCGCTGCTCGCGGAGCTGAGGGAACGGATCACCGAGGAACTCGACTACCGCCGCGAAGCCCGCAACCAGCAGCTGTTCGCCCGCTACTACGAGGGCCACCCCACCATCGCCGTCCCGCAGATCCTGGATGAGCTGTCCACCCGCCGGGTGGTGACCAGCGAGCTCGCCGACGGGGCCAGGTTCGCCGAGCTGGCCGGCTGGTCGCAGGCCGAGCGGGACCTGGCCGCGGAGACGATCTACCGCTTCGTGTTCCGCAGCCTGTACGAGGCGCACGCCTTCAACGGCGACCCGCACCCGGGCAACTACCTGTTCCACGGCGGCGGGCGGGTCACCTTCCTCGACTTCGGCCTGGTCAAGCACTTCACGGCCGAGGAGATGCAGCCGCTGGCCGCGATGGTCAAGCACCTGTGCGTGGACTCCGACCCCGAGGGGTTCCGCCGGGCCATGGTGCAGGCCGGCTTCCTGATCCCGGACGCGCCGGTGTCCACGCCGCTGGTCGTGGAGCACATGGCGGTGTTCTACGACACCGTCCGGGAGCGCGGCCCGCGGACCATGACCGGCGAGTACGCCTCCGCGGTGACCCGGAAGTTCTTCGACTTCCGCAGCCCGCTGGCCGCGTACGCCCGGATCCCCCGCTCCTACGTGATCCTGCAGCGGATCAACCTCGGCCTGTTCGCCCTGCTCGGCGAGCTGCACGCGACCGCCGACTGGCGCGGCATCGCCGAGGAGATCTGGCCGTTCTTCCAGGGCCCGCCGTGCACGCCGATGGGGAGCCGCCGAGGCCGCGTGGCGGTCACGGAGGACGGCGGGCACGAACGCCGCTCCGTTCGGTCAATAAAAAGATCTTTGACCGAACGGACCGTGCTCCCAGCGGCCGCCCTTAGAAGAACGGCAGCGCCGGGGGCAGGTCGAACGGCCGCAGGTACCGCGCCGGGGTGTAGCTGATGAAGGCCGGGGCGGTCGGGACGAGGGTGTTACCGCTGGCGAACACGTTCAGCTGCGGGCCCAGCGCCGCGGCTTCGGCGTTCAGGCCGGCCGGGCTCGGGACGTTCCAGTGCCCGGTGGACAGGCGGTTCAGCAGCGTCTGGACCGCGGTGATGGTCTCGGCCGGGGTGAACGCGCAGTGCCCGGCGCGGTTCACGAAGATCTGCCGCAGCAGGTTGCCGTTGCCGTCACGGTCGACGACGCTGCGGTAGGCCTGCTCGTTCTCCGGCACGACCAGGCCGTCGCCGGTGGTGTGCATGGACAGGACGGGGACCGAGATGTCGCCATTGAAGGCGATGTTCTTGGCCAGGTAGGCCACGGCGAACGGATTCGCGCTGATCCTCGGGGCGCTGTTCAGCGTCAGCAGGTCCTTGGTCAGGCTGAGCCCGGCCGCCTTGTACAGCGCCGTCACCTCCGTCAGGTCGACCGACTTGGCCAGGTCGGTGAAGTAGTTCACGCCGGTGTTCCAGGACGCGTTGCCGCCCGCCCGGGCCTCGAGCTCGGCGCGGAAGGCCAGGACGAACGGGAAGGTGACCTCGGTGTCCCACAGGAACTGGTTCTGCTCCTGGGCGGCGTAGTCGGTCGCCGCGGGTTCGGGCGACAGCGGGGTGAACCAGCCCGGGGTGTCGCCGAGCGCGGCGACCAGGGCCAGGCGGGCCCGGCCCTGCGGGGTCGTCTGCGCCGCGGCCACCGCGGCCTCGCCGGCGGCCAGGTTGGCCGTGGCGTTGTTGATGGATGTTGACGACCTGGATCTTCGGGGCGATCAGCTGCTGGAACGCGAACGCCGCGTCGAGCGCGGTGTTCCAGGTGGCCACGCCGCCGGACAGCACGCCGCACATCGGCAGCGCGGCGTTGAACAGGTTCGGGTAGTCCTGGATCAGCCCGGCGGTGATGATGCCGCCCAGGGAGTGCCCCCACGCGATCGTGGTGCGCGGCTTGCCGAAGGCCTGGTCGAAGGCGTTCAGGGTGTTGACCTGGTCCGGCAGCGCCTGCTGGATGGCCCAGCCGGTGGTGGCGTAGGACGACCCGGCGAGGGCGTAGCCGTGAGCGAGCAGGTAGGCGCCGGTGATCGGGTCGCCGACGTCCTGGGCCGGGTTGGCCGAGCCGGGCATGACGTAGCCGTGGCTGTAGAGGAACAGCGTCCCGTTCCAGGCGCCGGCCGGGCACTGGATCTCGTACGTCGCGCCGTCGGTCAGCGTGCCGGTCTTCGTGGTCACCGCGCCGGTCCCGCCGCAGGTCGATCCGGTGGCGGATGCGGCCGCCGATCCGGCGGTGAGCCCGCCGACCACCAGTGCGGCGGCGAGTGCCGCTCCCGGCCAGTTTCCTTGTCCGCACCATGAATCTCCACGCTCCCGCTGAACGATCCCCAGGACGGAATGTAACTTACCGGTAACTTGGGTTAATCGGGAGAAGACACCACAATTTGACCGAATTGAGACGGGAGGTCGGCAGATGCCGCGGCAGAACCGGGTGACGCCGGACGGCGACTCTGATCGCGGTTCCCGACCGGGGCCTGTTCTGGGGGAACCGCGGCGTCCCTGCACGATCCCGCGGGGCGGCTGGTCCGTTACTCGCGGGGCCGGGCCTGGGCCATCTGCGTGCTGGAGTTCAAGGGCAGGCGCCGGCAGCTGTGGGCGCCGGGCCGGCTGACCGAGCTGTTCTTCCTCGACGAGGCCACCGGGCTGGCGGCCGGGCACCGGCCGTGCGGCGAGTGCCGCTACCGGGACTACCAGGCGTTCAAGCGGGCCTGGGCTGGTGCTTTCGGGGGCGGTGCGCCCGGCGTCGCGGAGATCGATGCCCGGCTGCACGCGGACCGGCTTGTTCGGCCCGGGGTACGGCGGGCTTATCCCGCTCGGCTGTCATCGCTGCCCGACGGGGTGATGGTCTCGGTCGGGGGCACGCCGTCCCTGGTGTGGGGCGGCGGGCTGCTGGCCTGGACGCCGGGCGGCTACCGGTCTTCTGGCCGGTCTCCGGCCGAGGACACGGTGACCGTCATCACGCCGCGGGCCACCGTGGCCGTGCTCGCGGCGGGCTACCGGCCGGTCATCCACCCCAGCGCCGTCTCCGCGGGCGGCTAGGCTCCGAACCAGCCCGGGACGTCGAGGCGGAACGTCTCGCCGGGGACCATGGTGCGCAGGTCGGCTTCCAGTGCGGACAGCCGGCCCGGGCGCAGCGCGCCGGCCCACCGGGCCCGGATGTCGTCGAAGATCATCGCGGACTCCGATAGCGCCTCCAGGCCGCGCGGGGTGATGCGGACCAGCTTGCGCCGCCGGTCCTGGTCGTCACCGGCCTTCTGCACGTAGCCGAGCTCCTCGAGCCGGTCGATCGTCTTGCCCGCGGCCTGCTTGGAGATCCCCAGCCGGCGCCCGGCCTCGGTGGCGGTGGCCCCGCGCGGGCCGATGGCCTGCAGCGCGAAGCCGTGGGCGGGACGCAGGTCCGGGTGCCCGCGGCGGGCCAGCTCGGCGTGCAGTTCGTCGATGATCGACCGGAACCCGCCGAACAGCAGCAGCGGCAGCTCGAACCCGTACGCGGCCGGCTCGCGGGCTTGGCTTGACTCGTATTCGTTTGACTCGTATTCGTTTGGCTCGTATTCGTTTGACACGATCGACAACCTTGTTTACCGTTTTAGACAACCTAGTTGTCCATCTTACTCGTCAGGAGTGAACGTCATGTCGTGGTTCCCCGAGTACACCATCGAATCGGCCCCGGCTGGTTCGCGACGGTTCATGGTCGCGACCCAGAACCACCTCGGCTACCTCCCGGCCGCCACCGCCCGGTGGGCGGCCTCACCCCACCTGCTCGAGGCGTTCGGGCGGATGTCGGCGATCTTCGAGAACGGCACGCTGGACCCGGTAGCCCGCGAGGTGGTGGTGATGACCATCGCGACCAGGAACGGCTGTCACGTCTGCGTGGCCATGCACACCGCCCGGCTGACCGCGCTGGGCGCTTCGCCGGACGTCATCGCGGCGCTGCGGGACGCTCTGCCTTTGCGCGATCGAGCGCCTGGAGGCGATCCGGGTGTTCACGCTGCGGGTCCTCGACACCGCGGGCGACGTCGGCGACGACGCGCTGGCGGCCTTCCTGGCCAGCGGATACACCCGGCAGCAGGCGCTCGAGGTGGTGCTCGGGATCGGCACCTACACGATGTCCACGCTGGCCAACCGGCTCACCGACGCGCCCCTGGACGACCAGCTCAGCGCGTTCGCCTGGCACAGCCGAGTCGCCGGCGTAACGGGCGGGGACGGCGGGTGGCAGAGGCGGGCGGGGACGGGCGAAGGGCGGATAATCGGGCACCGTGGCTGAGCGCGAAGCCGCCGGCTCGCGGGTGATCCTGCGGGAGCTGACCGCGGCCGATGAGGGCGAGTTTCTCGGGCTGGCGCGGGCCAGCGTGGGGCTGCACCATCCGTGGTACACGATGCCCACCACGTCCGAGGCGTTCCAGGCCTACCTCACGCGGCTGGGCCGGCCCAGCACCGAGGGGCGGCTGGTCTGCGTGCGCGACAGCGGCGCGATGGCCGGCGTGATCATCATCGACTCGATCGTCCGGGGGCGCTTCCAGTCTGGCACGCTCAGCTACGGGGCGTTCGCGGGCGCCGCAGGGCGGGGCTACATGTCAGAGGGCCTGGGCCTCGTGCTGCGCTTGGCGTTCGGCGAGTTGCGCCTGCACCGGCTGGAGGCCAACATCCAGCCGGCCAACCAGGCCTCGCTGGCCCTGGTCCGGCGGCAGGGCTTCCGCAAGGAGGGCTACTCGCCGGACATGCTGTTCATCGACGGCGCGTGGCGGGACCACGAGCGCTGGGCCATCACCGTCGAGATGACGAACCTCAATGGTCGGCCCGCACCCCACCCTGCCCGCCCGCTGAGGGACGGGGTCAGCCGACGTAGAAGATGCCTAGGCCGAGGGCGACGCAGATGCCGGCGATGATCCAGAAGCGGACGACGATGGTGGTCTCGGCCCAGCCGACCAGCTCGAAGTGGTGCTGCAGCGGGGCCATGCGGAACACGCGTTTGCCGGTCAGCTTGAACGAGCCGACCTGGATCACCACCGAGAGCGTGATGATCACGAACAGGCCGCCCAGCAGGAACAGCAGCAGCTCGGTATGGGTGGTGATGGCCAGCCCGGCCAGCACGCCGCCCAGGGCCAGCGACCCGGTGTCGCCCATGAAGATCTTGGCGGGCGGCGCGTTCCACCACAGGAAGCCGATGCAGGCGCCCATCACGGTGGCGGCCACGATGGCGAGATCCTGCGGGTCGCGGACGTGCGTAGCAGGCCTGGGCGAAGTAGACCGTGCAGTCGTTGCGCAGCTGCCAGATGCCGATGATCATGTAGGCGGCCAGCGCGAGGATGGCCGCGCCGGTGGCCAGGCCGTCCAGCCCGTCGGTGAGGTTCACGGCGTTGGAGGTCCCGGACACCATGAGGATGACCCAGACCACGAACAACACCAGGCCGATCGGCGGGCCGAAGTCCGCGTAGAAAGACAGGTGGGTGGACGCCGGGGTGATGTCCCACGCCGTCGGGGAACCTGATCGCGAGCACGGCGAAGATCCCGCCGACGATGGCCTGGCCGGCCAGCTTGGCCCCGCTGCGCAGGCCCAGGCTGCGCTGCATGTAGAGCTTGATGAAGTCGTCGGCGAACCCGACCAGGCCGAGCCCGGTCATCAGGAACAGCACGAGCAGCCCGGACGCGGACATGGCGTCGCCGGTGACCAGGTGGCCGACGAGGTAGCCGACCAGCGACGCGGTGATGATCACCGTGCCGCCCATGGTCGGCGTGCCGCGCTTGGACAGGTGCCCGGCCGGCCCGTCCGACCTGATCTCCTGGCCGTAGCCGCGCTGGGTGAAGACCTTGATGGCCAGCGGGGTGCCGAACAGCGCGCAGAACAGCGAGACGGCCGCGGACAACAGGACGGTCCTCACCGGGCAGCCCCCTCCCCGGGGGAACGGGGGGGCGGGTAGCCCCCCCGTGCGAAATAAGTAGATCGGCCGCCACGCCTTCCAGGTGGGCTGCGCGGGACGCCTTTACCAGGACAACGTCGCCGGGCTTCAACTGGTTCGCTAGCGCGTCGAGGGCGGCCGTTCCGTCGGGGACGGCGAGCGCCTCGCCGGTCCAGGACCGCACCCGCCGCGCGCCGGCCAGGATCGGCGCCGCCTCCTCGCCCACCGCGATCAGCCCGGCCAGTTCGGCCCGCGCGGCGAACTCGCCGATGTCCTCGTGGCTGGCGCGTGAGACCTCGCCCAGCTCGGCCATGTGGCCGAGGATCGCGAACCCGCGACCGTCTTGGGCCAGGTGGCGGAGGGCGCTGCAGCGCGGCGCGGACCGACTCGGGGTTCGCGTTGTACGCGTCGTTGATGACCGTCACCCCATCCTCCCGGCGGCGGACCTCCATCCGCCACCGGCTGCGCGCCACCGCCGCGCAAAGCCCGTCCGCGATGTCGGCCAGGCCCAGGCCGAGCTCGCGCGCGAGGGCCGCGGCGGCCACGGCATCTGGCACCGTATGGGCGCCGTGCAGCCGGAGGGTGACCCCGGCCTGGCCTTCGGGTGTCAGCAGGGTGAAGCTCGGCCGCCCCAGGTCATCGAGCCGCACGTCGGCCGCCCGGATCTCTGCTGACCGGATCTGGGCCGGCCGGATCTGGGCGGTCCGGTCGTCGACGCCGAAGGTGACGACGCGGGCCGCGGTGCGGGCGGCCATGGCCAGGACGCGGGGGTCGTCGGCGTTCAAGATGGCCGCCCCGTCGGCCGGGAGCGCCTCGACCAGCTCGCCCTTGGCCCGGGCGACCTGGTCCAGCCCGCCGAACTCGCCGGCGTGCGCGTGGCCCACGTTCAGCACCACGCCGTAGCGGGGCGGCGCGATGCGGCACAGGTACGCGATGTGGCCGGGCCCGCGCGCGGACAGCTCGAGGACCAGGTACCTGGTCGCGGCGTCCGCGCGCAGCACGGTGAGCGGATGGCCGAACTCGTTGTTGAACGACCCGGCGGGCGCGATCGTGGGGCCGAGACGCTCGACCAGCTGAGCGGCCAGGTCCTTGGTGGTGGTCTTGCCTGACGAGCCGGTGATGCCCGCGATCGCGGCGGCGGGCAGCGCGTCGATCACGAACCTGGCCAGCGCGGCCAGGGCGGCCGGGACGTCAGTGACCAGCACGGACGGGACCGGGACGGGCCGGGTCGCGAGGACCGCGACCGCGCCGGCCGCGACGGCGGCGGAGGCGAAGTCGTGCCCGTCGGCCCGCTCCCCCGCGACCGCGGCGAACAGGCCGCCGGGGCCGGCCCGCCGGGAGTCGATCACCACCTCGCCGGTCACCACGGCGGCCGGGTCCCCGCGCAACTGGCCGCCGGTGATCTCGGCGATCTGGGCCAGGGTCAGCGGGATCACCGGTCCACCGCCCACGGGTCCAGGGGCGGCTGGCCCTTGGCCGCCCGCTCCAGCGCCGACGCGGTGACCGCGCGGTCGTCGAAGGGCAGCACCGCGCCGGCCACGTACTGCCCGGTCTCGTGGCCCTTGCCCGCGACCACGATCACGTCGCCGGGGGCGGCCAGGCCGACGGCCTGGGCGATCGCGGCGGCCCGGTCGGGCTCGACGATGACCCGGGCCCGGTCGTCCTGCGGCACGCTCAGCACGCCGTCCAGCATCGCCGCGAGGATGGCCAAGGGGTCCTCGGATCGCGGATTGTCACTGGTGAGAATGGCCACATCGGCCAGCGACGCGGCGGCGGCGCCCATCATCGGGCGCTTGGCCCGGTCCCGGTCGCCGCCGCAGCCGAGCACGATGATCAGGCTGCCCCGGGTGACCGGCCGCAGCGAGCGCAGCACGGCCTCGACCGCGCCCGGCTTGTGCGAGTAGTCGACGAACGCGGTGACGTCCAGCCCGGAGGCGGGCACCCGCTCCAGCCGTCCCGGGACGCCCGGGCAGGCCGCGATCCCGGCCACCGCGTCCTCCAGCCCGACGCCGGACTCGACCAGCGCGACCACGGCGCCGAGCGCGTTGGCCACGTTGAACACCCCGGCCAGCCCCACCGACACGTCGGCCTCGACCCCGCCCGGGCCGATGACCCGGAACGTGCTGCCGTCGGCGCCGGACCGGACGTCGACCGCCCGCCAGTCCGCCTCGTCCCTCCCGGCCGCCGAGAACGTGGTGATCGGGACGAGCGCGGAGGACGCGAGCCGGCGGCCGTACTTGTCGTCGATGTTGATGACGCCGAGAACCGGGGGCATGAACAGCGACGCCTTGGCCCGGAAGTAGTCCTCCAGGTCGGGGTGGAAGTCCAGGTGATCCTGCGACAGGTTGGTGAACACCGCCACGTCGAAGCTGGTGCCCCCGACCCGGCCCAGGGCCAGCGAGTGGCTGGACACCTCCATCGCGGCGGCGGTCACCCCGCGCTCGGCCATGACCGCGAACAGGGCCTGCAGGTCGGGCGCCTCCGGGGTGGTCAGCGAGCTGGGCAGGCGGTCCCGGCCGATCCTGGTCTCCACCCCGCCGATCAGGCCGGTCTGGTGGCCGGCGGCGCGCAGCCCGGACTCCAGCAGGTAGGTCGAGGTGGTCTTGCCGCTGGTCCCGGTCACGCCGATGAGCCGCAGCCGGCTCGACGGGTTCCCGTACACCCAGCAGGAGACCTCGCCCAGCTTGCCGCGCGGATCGGCGAGCACGAAGACCGGTACCCCGGTCTGCGCGGCGCGGGCCCGGCCGTCCGGGTCGGTCAGCACCGCGACGGCTCCCGCGGCGACCGCGTCGGCGCAGAACGCGGCGCCGTGGACCTTGGTCCCGGGCAGCGCGACGTACAGGTCGCCGGGCGCCACCACGCGCGAGTCGAGCGTGACTCCGGTGACGCACCCCAGGTCGTTCGGTGAAAATGAATTTCCTGACGGACGCCAGCCGGACACCCAGCAGCGAGCCGAGAGCGGACAGCGGCTTCGGCTGTTGACGGGCGGGTCGGATCGCCACGGGGTGAGAGTACCTCCAATCACGGCGCGTTCAAGCGGATGTTGGCGGGGGTGGCGCCGTCCGGCGGGATCTGCAGCGTGGCCAGCGCTTCCTTCATCACCTGGTAGAAGACCGGGCCGGCCACCACGTCGCCGTAGTAGCCGCCCTTGCGCGGGTTCTGCACGTTCACCGCGATGACCAGCTGCGGGTCGTTGCCGGGCGCCATGCCAATGTAGCTCGACCCGTAGACGCACAGGGCGCAACTTCCGTTGGATTCCTGCGAGGTTCCGGTCTTGGCCGCGATCGCGTAGCCGGGGATGATGCCCCAGGGCTGGCCGCCGTCGGCGTCGATGGCCGGCACCTGCTCCAGGATCTGCCGCAGCTCCTGCGCGGTTTTGGCCTGGATGACCCGCTTGGAGGGGGACGCCGCGGCAGGCGTGTACTTGCCCGCCGAGTTGGTCGTGCCCTCGACCAGCGTCGGCTGCACCCGCACGCCGTCGTTGGCGATCGTCGCGTAGACCTCGGCCATCTGGATCGCGGTCACCGCCACGCCCTGGCCGAACGCCAGCGTGTACCGGGTGTCCGGCCACCACTGCGAGACCGGGGGCAGTTCGCCGGCCGTCTCCCCCGGCAGCCCGAGGCCGCTCGGCTGCCCGAGGCCGAACGCACGCAGGTAGTCGTACTGGACCTGCGGGGTGATGTGCGCGGCCACCTGGGAGATGCCGATGTTGGAGGAGTGCGCGATGATGCCGGCGATGGTGTACCGCTCGCCGGGCGCCCACTCGGCGTCGTGGATGAGCTGCCCGCCCTCGTTGATCTGGTACGGGATGTTGTAGGCGCTCATCGGCGTCTGGCCGCCCTGCTCGAACGCGGCCGCGGCGGTGATCACCTTGGCCGTGGAGCCCGGCTGGAACTCGTTCTGCACCGCGATGTTGGCCGCCTGGCCCACGTTCGTGATGGTCGACGGGTCATAGGTGGGCCACTGCGCCATGGCCAGCACGTAGCCGGTCTTGGGCTGGATGATCACCACCGTGCAGTTGCTGGCCTTGCTCTTGGCCACCTGCGCGGCGCAGGCCTGCTCGGCGTCGTACTGCAGCGCCGGGACGATGGTCAGCCGCAGGTCGCTGCCGTTCACGACCTGGCGGTCGCTGCTGCCCGCGAGCGGGATCTGCTGGCCGTTCGTGCCGATCTGGACCTGCTCGCTGCCGGCCCGTCCGGCCAGCAGCGAGTTGTACTCCTGCTCGATGCCGGCCGCGCCGGTCAAGGTCCCCTGGCCGTTCGTGCCGGTGAAGCCGACGATGTTGGCCGTGGTGTCGCCGTCCGGGTAGGACCTGGCGTAGCTCGGGGTCAGCGCGATGCCGGGCAGGTTCAGGGCCTGGATCGCGTCACCGGTCTGGGCCGACACGCCCTTGGCCAGCACCACGTACTGCGGCGAGGTGGGGTGCTGGATGAGGCTGAGGATCTGGTCGGCCGGCATGTTGAGGTACGCGGCGAGCTTGGTGGCGACCTGCGCCTGGTCGGCCGCGGGCATCTGCGGCGGGTCGGCGTACACCAGGTAGGTGGCCACGGTCATGGCCAGCACTTCCCCGTTCGCCCCGGTGATCGTGCCGCGCACCGCGGGCAGCGGGATCGTCAGGTCCCGCTGCTTCAGGGCCAGGACGCGGTAACGGCCCGCCTCGAGCCCCTGCAGCTGGACCAGGCGCGCGGCGAACAGGGTCAGCACGAAGACGATCGCGAGCAGGGTGACGCCGAGCCTGCGGGCCGGGTTCCCCCGCGGGATGAGGCGCCGGGGCCGCGGCGGCTTGACGTAGACAGGCCGGGGCGGGGGCCGGGGCGGGATTCTTTCGGCCGAACGGACCGGGCCGCGTGCCGCCGGTCCTCCTGGCGGCGGCCCGGGCCGACGCCGCGGGTCTCCCCGGGAGGAACGGGCCGGGGGGGAGGCCCCCGTGCGCGGGGGGGCCCGGGGGGTCGCCCGCCCGGGCCAGGACCGCGCGTGGGCGGCCGGCGGGTGGGGTCGTGCGGGGTCACGGGTTGTATCCGGGGACGTTGATCTCCGCGTCAGCCTTGGAAACCTTCCCCTTGACGACCTTTCCGGTCTTGAGGTTGATGAACTGCAGCGCCGGGTTCGGCCGCATGCCGAACTCCTCGGCCTCCTGCGCGATCTGCGCCGGCGAGGAGGCTTGCGCGACCTGCTGGGTCAGCGTTGCTCCTGCTTGGCCAGGTTGGCGTTCTGCTGCTGGAGGCTGGTGATCCGGTACGACCCCTGGGCCAGCGTGGTGCTGATGACCAGCAGCGAGACCAGGGCCCCGCCGAGCAGGCCGACGAGCAGCAGGATGAACGGCGCCCGCGGGTGGCGCGGCCGGGTCCGGGCGGTGCCACCCGCGGCGCCGGCCGGACGGACGGCCGGGTGGCCGGCTTGGTGTCGGGCCTGGTTCCGGGGCCGGTGAGCGGCCTGGTGTGGCGCGGGGCGCTGACCGGGCGGGTCCCGGGATCCTTGGGGCCCGGCCGGACGGGGCGCCTGGTGGGCATCTCCCGGGCCGGCGGGGGCATGGTCCGGCCGGGTGGCGTGCCGCGGCCCTGGGGAGTGCCGCGGCCCTGGGGGTTACCGCGGCTGGGCGGAGTATCGCGGCCCCGGCCCGGCGCCTGCCGGGGAGCGCCGGGGGTGCGCGGAGGCGTGTAGGTGGCCATGTCAGTACCCCCTCGGGTCATGCGGCTTCCCGGATCCGTTCCGCGGCCCGCAGCCGGGCGGAGGCCGCGCGCGGATTACCGGCGACTTCTTCGCTGTCCGGGCGTTCGGCGCCCCTGGTCAGCAAGCGGAACTGCGCGGTTGACGCCTCGGCGGGCACGGGCAGCCCGGGCGGCGTCTGGTCGGTCGACAGCCGGACCAGCTCGCGCTTGACGATGCGGTCCTCGAGTGAGTGGTAGGCGAGCACGACCACGCGGCCGCCCACCGCCAGCACGTCCAGGGCGGCAGGCAGCGCCCGGCGTAGCGTGCCGAGCTCGTCGTTTACCTCGATCCGCAGCGCCTGGAAGGTGCGCTTGGCCGGGTTCCCGCCGGTGCGCCGGGTCGCCGCGGGGATGGCGTCCTTGACGATGGCGCTCAGCCGCAGGGTGGACGTGATCGGAGTGCGGGACCGCTCGCGGACCACCGCGTCGGCGATCCGCCGGGCGAAGCGTTCCTCGCCGTAGTCGCGGAGCACGCGGGCGAGTTCGGCGGCCGGGTAGCCGTTGACGATGTCGGCCGCGGTGCGGTCCCTGGTGAGGTCCATGCGCATGTCCAGCGGGGCGTCCCGGGCGTACGCGAAGCCCCGGGCCGGATCGTCGAGCTGCGGCGAGGACACGCCCAGGTCGAAGAGCAGGCCCATGATCTGCGTTGGCCGGGGGGCCTCGGCGACGATCGCCGGGATCTCGTCGTACCTGGCGTGCACCAGCGTGACCCGGTCGGCGTAGGGGGCGAGCAGTTCGCGGGCGGCTTCGATCGCGGCCAGGTCGGCGTCGACGCCGATCAGCAGCAGGCCGGGGCAGGCCTCGAGCAGGGCGCGGGCGTGCCCGGCGCGGCCCAGCGTGGCATCCACCAGCACCGCGCCCGGGCCGCCGAGGGCAGGCGCGAGCAGGGCTGTGACCCGGTCGGCGAGCACCGGCACGTGCTCTGGCCCAGCCATCGGTGACCCTGCCATCCGTCCCCCTCTCCTTATCTGCAGGTCATGAGGCGGTCGTACGCTCCATCCCCCTCGGGCCGACCTCCATCTGCGGGCGCTGCCGGCTGGCACCGGGGAAGTGATGCCAGCAGGGAACGGCGGATGGAGGCCGGCCCACGATCGCTACAGGATTCCCGGGAACACCTCCTCGGAGGCTCCTGCGAACGAGTCCTCCTGTGTGGCCAGGTAGGTCTCCCAGGCCTGGCTGTCCCAGATCTCGAGGCGGGTGTTGGCGCCGATCACCACGCAGTCCCGCTGCAGGCCGGCGTAGGCGCGCAGGGCGGCCGGGACGGTGATCCGGCCCTGCCGGTCGGGAAGCTCGTCGGAGGCGCCGGAGAACAGCACGCGGCCGTAGTCGCGGGACCCCTTGTCGGTCACCGGCGCGTTGCGGAGCTTCTCGGTGATGCGGGCGAACTCCTCCCGCGGCCAGACGAACAGGCAACGGTCCTGCCCCTTGGTGATCACTACGCCCCCAGCGAGCTCTTCCCGGTACTTGGCGGGCAGGAATAGCCGGCCTTTCTCGTCCAGGCGCGGCTGGTGAGTGCCGAGGAACACAGGCCCTCACCTCCCGGCGCCATCCTCCACCATTGCGCTCCACTGTACCCCACATTCCTCCACCGTCAACGCCGAAAAGCCGCGGATCTTGCCCTGCGTCGCTACGAAACGGCAGGTAGAAGCGCTGTGGAGCGAAGTGGGGGGAAATCCGGGCCAGCGCGCTCCGGGGACCTCTGCGGTGGGCCCGGCGGCGCGGAGGGGTCTCCGGGCTCGCCAGAATCACCGCTGGTAGGAGAGGTAAACCGCTGACCGGTTCGGCGAGTTAACCGGCGCTGGGGAGCCGAGGTGGGGCGTCGTGGAGGGACCTGGCGGGGCGGGCCAGCCGATCGCGTCCCGGGTCACCGTCCGGCTCGCCGTTGTGTCCGATGATGCGTGCAATGACGCCGAAGCAGGGCCAACGTCGCGCGTTGGCCAGAGAAAGACGTACTGTAGCGTTACAGCCGCTCGGGCCGGGAGCGCTACGTGATCACAAGCCTGGCTGGCTAGCCTGGCCGCCAGCGCCTTCAGGGAGGCCATGTGGTTCTAGACACCGGACGGCAGACGGGGAGCCCAATCGATGATCTAGTTCCGGCGGCGCGCAGGATCGGCGGGGCGATCGAGGCCGTGATCGAGGGAAAGCCCGAGGCGATCCGGCTCACCCTGGCCGTGCTGCTCGCCGAGGGGCATCTGCTCATCGAGGACGTGCCGGGCGTGGGCAAGACGATGCTGGCCAAGTCGCTGGCCCGGGCCATCGACGGCACCGTCCAGCGGGTCCAGTTCACGCCGGACCTGCTGCCCAGCGACATCACCGGGGTGAGCGCCTTCAACCAGGAGCGGCGCGACTTCGAGTTCAAGCCGGGACCGGTGTTCGCCAACATCGTGCTCGGCGACGAGATCAACCGGGCCTCGCCCAAGACCCAGTCCGCGCTGCTGGAGTGCATGGAAGAGCGCCAGGTCACCGTGGACGGGACGACGTATCTGCTGCAGGCGCCGTTCATGGTCATCGCCACGCAGAACCCGGTGGAGATGGAGGGCACCTACCCGCTGCCCGAGGCGCAGCGGGACCGGTTCACGGCCCGGCTCTCGCTGGGCTACCCCTCGGCCGCGGCCGAGCGGGAGATGCTCAACTCGCACGGCTCGACGTCGCCGCTGGATCAGCTCAAGCCGGTGGCGCGGGCCAGCGACGTCCAGGAGCTGGTGATCGCGGTGCGTGAGGTCCTGGTGTCCGATCAGGTCAAGGACTACATCATCAGCCTGGTCAACGCGACCAGGACCTCGCCCGAGCTGCGGCTCGGCGCGTCCCCGCGGGCCACGCTGCACCTGCTGCGGGCCAGCCGCGCGTGGGCCGCGCTGGACGGGCGGGACTACGTGATCCCGGACGACGTGCAGGCGCTGGCCGGCCCGGTGCTCGCGCACCGGCTGCTGCCCACGGCGGAAGCCATCGTGGAACGGCACCCGCCCGAGCAGGTGGTCAAGAAGATCATCGCCCAGCTGCCCCTCGCGCGGCGCTGACCCTGGCGGAAGGAGGGCCATGCGGGCGCTATTCGGCTCGCTGACCACGCGGGGCAGGTCGTTCGTGGCCGCGGGCGGCGCGGCCACGGTGTGCGGGCTGGCCATCCCGGAGCCGGACCTGGTCCGGGTCGGCGCGCTGCTCATCATCCTGCCCCTGGTGTCCGCGCTGATCGCGCGGCGGTCCCGGTACCGCCTGGCGTGCAGCCGCCGACTCGACCCGCCGCGGGTGCCGGCCGGGCAGCCGACCGTGGTCACCGCGCGGCTGGAGAACGTCTCGCGGCTGCGCACCGCCATCTTGCTGGCCGAGGACGTGACGCCGTACTCGCTGGGCAGCCGGCCCCGGTTCGTGCTCGACGAGATCGAGCCGGGCGGCAGCCGGGAGCTCAGCTACCAGATCCGTTCCGACACCCGCGGCAAGTTCACCATCGGCCCGCTGCGGGTGCGGGTGGCGGACGCGTTCGGGCTGGTCGAGATCAGCCGGTCGTTCAGCACGACCAGCACGCTGGTGGTCACCCCGAAGATCTACCCGCTGCCGCGGGCGGCGGCGCCGAGCAGCTGGCTCGGCGAGGGCGACGGCGGGATGCGGACGATATCGGCGATCGGCGAGGACGACGCGGCGCCGCGGGCCTACCAGAACGGCGACGCGCTGCGCCGGGTGCACTGGCGGTCGACGGCGCGCTACGGCGAGCTGATGGTCCGCCGGGAGGAACACCAGTGGCGCAACAGCGCGTCGGTGTTCCTCGATACCCGGCGCTCCGCGTACCTGGGGACCGGGGCCACGGCCGCGTTCGAGTTCGCGGTCAGCGCGGCGGCCTCGATCGGCGCGCACCTGACCAGCGAGGGCTTCCGGGCCCGGCTGATCACCGAAGCGGGCGAGATCGCCCCGCGCGGCACGTTCCAGGACACGCTGCTCGACATGCTCGCCGTCATCAGCCCGTCGCGTGATATCAGCTTCGCACCTGGCACGGCGGCGCTGGCTCACGCGGGCGGCCAGCTGATCGCGGTGCTCGGCCGGCTGTCCGTCGAGGACGCCAAGATGCTGGCTGCGAGCAGGCGCGGGAACGCACCGGCGATGGCTCTGCTGCTCACCGTGGGCGGGTGGGCCTCGGACGCGTCCGGAAGACAGGGAACGGACGGCGGAGATCTTGACCGCCGCGGGCTGGCGGGTCGCGCCGGCCACGGCCAGCACGCCGCTGGCCGCCGCCTGGCAGCAGTTGCACCGGCCCGCTGACCGGCGGATACCCGTCGGCGGCTTCGGAGGTGAGCCGTGATGAACGCGAACCGCAGGATGACGCTGACGGTCGCGTTCGCGTGCGCGCTGTCCTCCACCGGGCTCTATCCGCTGTTCATCGGCTCGGCGTGGTTCTACGCGGGACTGGGGGCGATCATCACGGTCGCGGCCAGCGGGGCGCTGAGCCGGCTGCGGACGCTGCCCGTCGTGGTCTGCCTGGCCATCAGCGTGGCCGGGCTGCTGCTCTACCTGAACCTGGTGTTCGAGGTGCGCCATTCATGGGCGCTGGTCATACCCACGCCGGGCTCGCTGAGCAGGCTGTGGGATCTGGCGGGCACCGGGATCACCAACGACGGCAAGTACGCGGCGCCGGCGCCGGAACTGTCCAGCCTGGTCCTGCTCGCGGTGGGCGGGATCGGCATCACGGCCATCCTGACCGACCTGATCGCCGTCCGGCTGCGGTCCACCGCGCTGGCCGGCCTGCCGCTGCTCGTCCTGTTCACCGTGCCCGTCACCATGAACGCGCAGCACGAGAGCATCGGCACCGCCGTCGTCTTCTGCCTGGCTACGGTGGGATACCTGGCCATGCTGAGCGCCGACGGCCGGGAGCGGATCCGCGTGTGGGGCAGGCTGGTCTCGCTGTGGCGGTCCGGTTCGCTGTACGACGGGGCGGGCCGGCGCGGGACGGCGCGGGCCGACGACGTGTACCCCGGGATGCCCGCTGAGGAGCAGACGAGTCCGGCGCACCGGATCACCGGACGGGAACCAGGCCCGGACACCCGGGCGCTGGCCGCGGCGGGCCGGCGGGTAGGGCTGGCGTCGGTCGTCCTGGCGCTGTGCGTGCCGCTGCTCGTGCCGGGCCTGCACCCGAGCAAGCTGTTCTCCTCGGGCCCGGGCATCGGCGGCAGCGGCGGCAGCGGGACGGGCGCCGGGCTGTCCCTCCCGGACACGCTGTCGCAGACGATGCGCGAACTCCAGGCCAAACACCCGACCACCGTGCTGTCCTACACCACCACCGCCGCGAAGGACCCTCCGTACCTCCAGACCTACGTGTACGACGACCTGACCGATTCGGGCTGGCATAACACTGATTACGCGGCGGGCGCGGCGCAGGCGAGCACGATTCCGGCCGCGCAGGGCTTGCTTGATCAGGCGGCCTACCGCCAGGTCAGGACCGCGGTCGACGTGGCAGGCGACGCTCTGAACAACCGGACGGCACCTACCTTCCTGGCCATGCCCTATCCGGCCGTCCAGGTCTCCACGCCCCCCGGGGTCTGGCTGACCGATAACGAGCTCATGGTGTTCTCGCAGTACCACGGGGCCAGTGTGCAGAGCTACCAGGCGACGAGCGTGGACGTGGCCCCGACCACGGCCCAGCTGAGGGCCGCCGCGAAGCCCCCGCGGATGCAAGCCGACCTGGCGCTGCCGTCGTCGTACCAGACCAGGGCGCTCAAGCAGATCGCGGACGAGCACACGGCCGGCCAGACCACCGAGTACGACAAGGTCAACGCGCTGGCCGCCTGGCTCTCGGGGCCTGCGTTCGCCTACAGCGCCGCCGGGGCGCCGGTCAACTCCGCGGCCACCCTGTACAACTTCCTGACCAAGACCCGCCTCGGGGTCTGCGTCCAGTCGGCGTGGGCGATGACGGTCCTGACCCGGCTGCTGGGCATTCCGGCCCGGCTGGCGGGGGGCTTCACCGAGGGCACCCATGTGTCGGGAAAGACCTACGTGGTCAAGACGGACGACGCGCACGTGTGGGCCCAGGTGTACTTCTCGGGCTTCGGCTGGATCAACTTCGAGGCCACCCCGTCCGGCGGTGACGGCACCGCGCAGGCCAGCAGCTACCAGAGCGGGACGGGGACCGGTGGCGCCTGCCTCCGATCATCCCCGGGTCGATCGGATCGTCCGCCGGGCCGACCAAGGCCCAGCCGACGGCCGGGGGCCAGGCCAACAAGTTCGTCGGCGGCGCGGGCGGATCGGGCGGCCGGCCAGTCGGGCAAGTCCGGCGGCACGCCGTGGGCGGCGGTCGTCCTGGCCATACTCGCCGCCATCGCCCTGGCGTGCGGGGTCATCGCGATCGTGGCCCCGCCCGCGCACCGGGTGGCTGTCGGCCCATGTCCCCGACGGGGCCAGGCGGCGGCGTCCGGTGAGCCTGACCAGCGTGGCGCTGGTAGTGGCCGCGGCGGCGATCGTCGCGCTGGCGCTGTACCGGCTGCTGGCCCATACCTCCGGCCTGAACCTGGGGGCGGGCTGGGCGACGGTCGGCATCGCCTTCGGCGCGGCCGGCGTGTTCGTGTTCGTGGCGCCGGGCGTGATCCGGGTCGGGGTCCGGCGATGGCGCTGGCTGCGGGCGGGCGATGACGCGCACCGGGCCCATATCGCGTGGCGTGAGTTCCGTGACGACCTGCACGATCTCGGCCTGGGCTACGCGCCGAGCGAGCCGCCGCGGACGCTGGCCGACCGGGTCACCGCCGGGCTGCCCGAACCGTCCCGGGAGGCGGTGCGCAGGCTCGCGCTCGCCGAGGAGCGCGCCAGCTACGCGGCGCGGCCGTCCGGATCGGCCAACCTGAAGCGGGATCTCGCCGCCGCGCGGCGCGGCATCGCGTCGTCGGTTCGGCGGAGCAGCCGCTGGCGGGCCAGGATCTTCCCGGTTTCGGTGATGACGGCGGTGGCCGACGGCGCGGCCCGGATCCCCGACCGGTTGGCGGCCCTGGTCTCCCGCCGGTGGAGTGAGCGCAAGTCAACGAGCTGACGTCAGCAGCCCGGCGGGGCGGCGAATCCTTTCGTGTCGGCGTTCGGCGTGGCTGGCTCGGCGGGCGCTACATCCGGCGGTCGCCCTCCTGACGACGGCGCCACCGCTCTTCCATGCGTTCCATCAGCCGGGCTCGCCAGCCCGGCCGGGACCGGCCGGTACCGGCCGCCCGGGGCTGGCTGACCTTGGTCCGCGCGGGCCGTACCCGGGCCGCGTGCCGCCGCCAGCTGACGATCGCCCACACCAGCGACAGCACCACAACCGCGGCGCCTGCTGGCGTACAGGTACCAACGATGGGTGACCACTCCGGCCGCGATCGCGCCGGCGCCGGCCAGGACGCCGACGGACGCTTGCACCAGCTTGCGCTTGTAGTGCACGCGTGGATCGCTGGAGCGCACGAGACGCCCGAACTTCGGATCCTCCCTGTAGAGCGCTTGCTCGATCTGCTCCAGCTGGCGCTGCTCGTGTTCAGAGAGCGGCACGACGCCTCCCATTTAAAACCATGCGCCCGGCACGTGTGCGGTGACCTTCACCTCACATACCCGGTTCTTTTTCCAGAATACGAGCGTAGACACACCGCTTGGAAGAGCGGAGCCGGTCGCGTGTTAGAAAGCCTCCCGGCCAGGGCGGTCCTGAAGGTCCGGATCCTCCACCAAGGCGGCCGGGCGGACCGCGCTGGCCCCGAACCGGCGGGCGATCTGGTCCACCGCCTGTTCGGCTTCCCGCCAGCCAAACGGCCTGTCATCGAAGGTCAGCTGGGCGTTCGCGTCCGCCGCCGGCACCAGGCCGGACACCCGGACGCCGACCAGCCGCAGCAGGGCGCCGCGGTCCAGCCCCGAGGACTCGTACAGCGAGCAGGCTGTGGTGTATATCTCACGAGCCACGTCGGTCGGATACGGCAGGGTGCGGGACCGGGTCATCGTCTTGAAGCTGGCCAGCCGGAGCTTGACCGAGACCGTCCGGGCCACGTACCCGCCCGCGCGCAGCCCCTGTGCCGTCCGGCCGGACAGCCGCAGCAGCTCCCGGCGGATCCGCTCCGGGTCATCGATGTCCGCGGCAAAGGTCTCCTCCGCGCCGATGCTCTTCTCCCGTGCGTGCGGCGTGACCTGACGCTCGTCACGGCCCCAGGCCAGGGCGGCCAGGTGCGCGCCATGCGCGGCGCCGAGCTCGCGCTGCAGGGCGTCCAGCGGGGTATGCGCGATGTCACCCACGGTCCGCAGACCCAGCCGGGCGAGCACCTCCCCGGCCCGGTCCCCGACCCCCCAGAGCGCGGCCACCGGCAGCGGATGGAGGAAGTCGAGCACCCCGGCGTGCGGTACCACCAGCAGGCCGTCCGGCTTGCAGCGGGCCGAGGCGATCTTGGCCACGAACTTGGAGGGCGCGACCCCGACCGAGCAGGTGATGCCCTGCTGCTGCTGGACCTGGGCGCGGATGCGGGCGGCGATCCCGGCGGGCGGCCCGAGCCGCCGCAGCGCGCCGGAGACGTCGAGGAACGCCTCGTCCAGCGCGAGCGGCTCGACCTCGGGCGTGATCGCGCCGAAGATGGCCATGACCTCCTTGGAGGTCGCGGCGTAGACCCGGTGCCGGGGCGGGACGAACACCGCCTGCGGGCACAGCCGCCGGGCCCGCATGACCGGCATGGCCGAGCGGACCCCGAACGCGCGAGCCGGGTACGACGCGGACAGCACCACGCCGCGCCCGCCGGTCGCGCCCACGATGACCGGCTGGCCCGCCAGTTCGGGCCGGTCCCTGATCTCGACGCTGGCGTAGAAGGCGTCCATGTCCACGTGCAGGATGTGACAGCCCGTGTCGTCCGGGGCGGGCTCCTGCGGGGCGCTCACGGCGGTCAGCGGTGGCCGAGCACGTGCAACTGGGCGGCGATGTCGCGCAGCGGCGGGGTGCTGGCGGCGGCCTCCTCCAGCGCCCGCAGCGCCTCGGTGGCGGCCGCGTCGCCGTCGAGCAGCGCGCCGGGCACCAGCCCGGTGAAGATCCGCAGCCCGTGCGCCTCCCCCGCGCGCAGCCCGGCCTGTTCCAGCAGCGCGGTCAGCTCAGGCAGCGTGAACCGCCGGGGGGTGCAGGCCGCCGCGTCAACCAGCAGCACGCGGGCTTCGGCGAAACGGCCGGCCAGGGCCCGGTGCAGGACCGCGGCGACCGCGTTGGACGCGAGCACGCTGACCGTGGCGGACGGCCGGAGCACGCGCGCGATCGCGCTCATCGCGGTCGGCCGGCTCATCGACGTACTCGAGCACGTTGTGGCAGATGACGAGGTCGGCCGGGCCGACCAGGCTGTCCAGGCTGGCCGCCTCGCCCTGCACCGAGGTCAGGCGCGCGCCCGCCTCGGCGGCGCGCCGCTGCGCCGCCGCGAGCGCGTCCGGGCTCGGGTCGACGACGGTGACGTTGTGCCCGAGGACGGCGAACGGCACGGCCAGCCCGCCGGTTCCCCCGCCCACGTCCACGATGTCCAGGGCCGTCCGGCCGGTGGCCGCCGCCCGGGCGGAGACGACCGCGCTCAGCACGTCCCAGACGAGCGAGGAGCGGACGCCGTCGCGCCTGAAGTCCACGGCCACGCGAGCCTCCTTCGCTCCAGCTCCAATGTAGTGCCCGGCCACCGACAATACTGCTGGCACGCCGGTTTGCGCCTGACTACTTTCCGTGCCGGACTCGGTGAACTTCCGTGACCGATTCGCCGTATATATAACCGTGCGGAACTCTCAGATTCTTCTTTACCTGACCTCGTGGCATCTCCAGCGCGCATGCACCCGGCCACCGTATGCTCTTCGCCATGGCTGAGCACCTCGAGTTGCCTCGCCCCTGCCGGCTGATGCTGACCGCAGGCTGGAACCTGGCCGAATCCCTCGGCATCCCGGTCGTCGGCTACTTCCTCGGGGCCCAGCTCGGCGGGCGAGACGCCGGCATGCTAGCCGCGACCGGCGTGGTCTGGCTGACCGTGGTGGGCCGCAAGGTCATCACCCGCAGCGTCCCCGGCCTGCTGACCATCTCGGCCCTGGTGCTCACCTTGCAGACGGCCGTGGTCATCGTCACCGGCAGCGTGCTGTTCTTCCTGCTCCAGTTCCCGCTGGCCAACCTCGGCCTGTGCGTGCTGTTCGCGCGGACCGCGCCCACCCGCAAGCCGCTGGTGGCCCAGCTCGCCGCCGAGGTGGTGGCGCTCCGCCACCCGTCCCATCACCAGGGACTGCACCGGTTCTTCCAGGGGGCGACCTGGCTGTGGGCCGGGATCTTCGCCGTGTCCACCGCGGGCCTGGCGGCGGCGATGGCCCTGGAGCCGGTCAAGGTGTTCCTGCTGCTCACCACCGCCGTCACGATCGGCGGCGTCGTCGCGGGCACGTGTCTGTCCGCGTTCTGGTTCTTCCGCGTGCTGCGCCGTTTCGGCCTGCACGTCCGCTTCGCCCAGCCCTAGCCCCTCCAGTTTCCTGGGCGCCTGACTTCGCGGTCCACACGGTGACGTGCGCGGGCTCCAGGGCCCGGTTCACCACGTCGGCCAGGTCAGCACGGACCGTCTCCAGGTCTACCGCATCCTTCAGCCTGGCCGCGAACGCCTCCACCGTGCGCTCCCCGTCATACCGGACCCGGTTGAACCGGCGGTCCACCATCTGCTGCACCCGCCGCCGTACCGGGCTGAACAAGGCCGCGGCCGCCAGCGTCGACACGGCCACCGCCACCGGCGAATTGATGGAAAGCACCCGTGTGGCCAGCAATACCAGCCCGGCGTACACCCCGACCAGCAGCCCGGTCACGATCGCGTAGGCCAGTGTCCGGCTGATGATCCGGTCGATCTCGTACAGCCGGTACTTCAGGATCGCCACGCCTATTCCGACCGGCAGGGCAGCGATGCCGATCAGGAGGACGTCGCTGACCGCTCCACGGACGCTGTGCGGCAGGGCGCCGGCCGGGATCGTGGCCAGGAACGCGATGAGGGCCGCGGCGCCCCCGGCCATCAGCCAGCTGAGCTGCTGGCGCCGTTCCCCGGCTGCGCGCCGCCAGCTCACGACCTGGTAGCCGACCGACAGCACCCAGAACGCGAAGAAGATCAAGGCCACGGGCGCATAGAAAACCGAATACGCGTGGTCGCTGAGCAGGAGCTGGCCGCTGGTGTCCACCTGGGTGCGGTGGTGGGTGACCGCGTACACCGACATCTGGGCCTGCACGATCACGTCGGCCACGGCGACCGCCAGGTAGCCGCCCACCGGCCAGCGCCACCGGGGCGAGGGCAGCCGCCCGTCCGGGAACAGCAGGATGATCAGCGGGATCAGCCCGAGCACGGGATCCGAGACGTGGAACAGAAGCAGGACGACTGGGGCGAGCGGGAGCCGGTGGCCGAGCCGGTAGTTGAGCACGTTGTAAAGGCCGCCGTCGATCTGGAAGATGAGGCTCGGGGCGAGGGCGAGCATGAACCAGCCGATCGGGTTACGCGGCCGGTGCCAGGCGACAACCAGTCCGACCACGCCGAAGGACAGGCCGATCACGACGTTCGTGCCGCCCGTGGCCAGCGGATTCTGCCGGGCCGCGAGCGACAGCGGTATCAACGCGACGGCCAGCAGCACCACCAGGCCGGCCAGCACCCACGCCGTCACGGGCCGCCGAAGCCGCAAGAACCAGTCCACCGGGCACCCTTCGCTCGCGCGGTGATCCGATACACCAGCGTAGGTACGCGCCGTTCCGGAAACGTTACGGGTAACGCGAGGCTAGACCTGGAGGGACGGCTTGAGCTCGGCGATGCGGGCTAGGAGGCCGTTGACGAACGCGGGCGAGGCGTCGGTGGACAGGTCCTGGACCAGCAGGACGGCCTCGCTGATGGCCACGCCGTCGGGGATGTCCGGGGCCCACAGCAGCTCGAAGACGCCGATGCGCAGCACGTTGCGGTCCACGGCCGGCATCCGGTCCAGCGTCCAGCCCTCGGCGTACTCCGAGATCAGCTCGTCGATCCGGGCCGCGTGCTCGGTCACGCCGCGGACCAGGTCCGCGGCGTAGGCCGAGACGGGCGGGCTGGCCAGCGCGATGCGCTCGGCGAGCAGGTCAAGCACGGGCGTGCCGCGCAGCTCGGCCTCGAACAAGATGTCCAGGGCCCGCTTGCGCGCCTTACTACGAGCGGGCACGAGAAGCTGACATGTTCATCAGGCGCGGCCGAGGTACTGGCCGGTCCTGGTGTCGACCTTGATCTTCTCCCCGGTGGAGATGAACAGCGGGACCTGGATCGTGGCGCCGGTCTGGAGCGTGGCCGGCTTGGTCCCGCCGGTCGAGCGGTCGCCCTGCACGCCGGGGTCGGTCTGGCTGATGGTCAGCTCGACGGCCGCGGGCATGTCCACGTACAGCGGCATGCCGTCGTTGAACGCGACCGTGACGGTCTGCTCCTCCAGCAGGTAGTTCGCGGCGTCGCCGACCACGGAGGCGGGGATCCGGGGCTGGTCGTAGTCCTGCGTGTCCATGAACACGAAGTCGGCGCCCTCGCGGTACAGGTACTGCATCTCGCGGCGGTCGATGGTGGCCACGTCGACCTTGACGCCGGCGTTGAAGGTCCGGTCGATCACCTTGCCCGAGGTGACGTTCTTCAGCTTGGTGCGCACAAAGGCAGGGCCCTTGCCCGGCTTGACGTGCTGGAACTCCACGACGGTCCAGAGCCCGCCGTCGATGTTCAAGCTCATGCCGTTCTTCAGGTCGTTCGTGGTGGCCACGTTCGGTCTCCAGGTAAAAGGACGAGAAGTTCTCTCGTGGTCGTCGTGAGCAGGCCCGTTCCGTCGGCCCCCACGACAAGAACGTCCTCGATCCGGACACCGCCCCTGCCGGGCAGGTAGACACCAGGCTCGACGGTGATCGGGACCCGGTTCGGCAAGCTTACCCGTTCTGGCGTACCCGATCGTCGGCGCCTCGTGCACCTCCAGCCCGACGCCGTGCCCGAGGCCGTGGCCGAAGTGCTCGCCGTGCCCGGCGTCGCGGATCATGTCCCGCGCCGCGGCGTCCACGTCGGCCACGTCCGCGCCGGGCCGGGCGGCCTGGATCCCGGACCGCTGCGCGGCCGCGACCAGGTCGTAGATCTCCCGCTGCCAGCCAGGGCTGGCCGAGCGCCACGGTGCGGGTCATGTCCGCGTGATAGCCGCCGTACAGCGCGCCGAAGTCCATCGTGATCAGGTCGCCACGGCGCAGCGGCCGGTCGGTCGGCGCGTGGTGCGGGATGGCGCCGTTCGGCCCGCTGGCCACGATGGTGTCGAAGGCGGGCCGCTCGGCGCCCAGGTCGACCATCCGCCGGTCCAGCGCCGCGGCCAGCTGGCGTTCGGTCAGCCCGGGCCGGATCAGCGCGAACACGTCGGCGATGGCCTGGATGCTGATCCGGCACGCGGTGGCCAGCAGCTCGAGCTCGGACGGATCCTTGGCCGTCCGCAGCTCCTCAATTCTTCGGCCGAACGGAACCGTGGTGACACCGTCCGCTTTGGCGGCGAGCTCGGCGTGGCGCTCGACCGACATCTCGTGCGCCTCGAAGGCCACGGTCCGCAGGGCCCGGCGGGTCATCTCCGCGGCCAGCCGCGGCTCGATGAACCGCTCGATGACCAGCTCGAGGTCGGGGCAGTCGCGCTGGGCGGCCAGGGCGTACCGCGAGTCGGTGGCCAGCACCGCCGGGCCGCTGGCCAGCAGCAGCAGCGCGGCGTTCGAGCTGGCCAGGCCGGTGAGGTAGCGGACGTTCGGACCCGAGGTGATGAGGGCCGCGTCCGCGCCGGCCTCGGCGATCTTCTGCCGGGCGCGCTCCCGGCGCGAATCTCTGGCATGTGCTGAATCTCTGCGCATGCACTCGAAGCGGCCTGCGGGCGATAGGGCAGACGGGAACCTTGTCGGCGAGGGCCCGGACCTGCTCGATGAGGCGGACGCGGGCCTCGTGGGTGGGCGCCAGGGGCGTGACGTTGAGGGTGGTCACGCCGGACTCGCGGAAGGCGGCCAGGCGCTCGGCGACGTAGCCCGCCGGGCCGATGAGCGAGATCTGCTCGACCAGTTCGGCGGGCACCAGGGCCTCGGCCTCGGCCTTGCGGCCGTCCAGGTAGGCGTCCTGGATCGCCTTGGCCTCGGCCTCGTAGCCGAACCGGCGGGCCAGGTCGTTGTAGAAGTTGCGGCCCCGGGCGCCCATCCCGCCGATGTACAGGGCCAGCTGCGGGCGGCTGAGGTCGCGCAGGCCGGTTATGTGGTCCACGTCGTCGCCGATGGCCAGCGGGGCGTGCGCGATCACGTCCAGCGGGCCGAGCGCCGGGTCGCGCTTGGCGCGGCCCTCGGCGACCGCCTCGCCCCATACCGCGCCGGCCTTCTCCGGCAGGTAGAAGATCGGCATCCAGGACTCGGCCAGCTCGGCGGCGACGGTCACGTTCTTCGGGCCGATGGCGGCCAGGGCGACCGGGATGCGTTCCCGGACGGGATGGTTGATCAGCTTGAGCGGCTTGCCCAGCCCGGTGCCCCCCTCCAGCGGCAGGTGGTAGTACTTGCCCTGGTAGGCCAGCCGGTCGCGACGCCAGACCATCCGGCAGATCTCGATGATCTCGCGGGACCGGCCGATCGGCGCGTCGTACGGGACGCCGTGCCAGCCCTCGATGACCTGCGGGCCGGACGCGCCCAGGCCCAGCGTGAACCGGCCGCCCGAGACGTAGTCCAGCCCGGCCGCGGTCATCGCGAGCAGCGCGGGCGTCCGCGAGTACAGCGGGAGGATCCCCGAGGCGATCTGCATCCGCTCGGTCTTGGCCGCGATGAAGCCGAGCTGGCTCACCGCGTCGAAGCTGTACGCCTCGGGCACGAACACGATGTCGGCCCCGGCCCGCTCGTAGTCGGCCAGTTCCACTACGGTCTCGGCGAAGCCGCCCGCGTAGTTCAGAAAGATCCCTATCCGCATGACAGGAGGGTATCCGGCGGCACGCACCACGGACCGTTCGGCCCAAAATGAAACTGGCTACGGCCGGGATGGAAGATACGGCGCCCGGCCGCCGACCGTGGGTTCGGTGGTGAGGCGGGTCAGGATGTCCTGGCTGATGGCCTCCGGGTGGCGGCCGTCGGTGCTGACGGTCAGGGTCGCGATCTCGGCGTAGAGCAGGAGCCGGCGCTGGTAGGTGGCGGCCAGGTCGGGGCGGGCCAGCAGCGGACGGCCCGGGTCGCCACCGACGCGGTGCATGGCCTGCTCGTACCCGACCTGGAGGTAGACGACCTCGGCGGCGGCGAGCCGGTCGCGGGTCCCGGGGTGTTCGGTGGCGCCGCCGCCCAGGGCCAGGACCAGCGCGGGGCCGTCCAGCAGGCCGGCGATGACCTGGTGCTCGAGGGAGCGGAAGGCGGGCTCGCCGTCCTCGGCGAAGATCTGCGGGACAGAACGCCCCGACCTCTGCTCGATGACTGGTCGCTGTCGATGAACGGGAGTCCGAGGCGCTCGGAGAGCAGGTGCCCGACGGTGGTCTTTCCGGCGCCCATGAAGCCGACCAGGACGATCACGGCTCGGCCTGCTCGGCTTTTTGGGCGCGCTCGGCGACCAGCCCGGCGATGGCCTGCAGGGCCAGCTGGTAGGAGACCAGGCCGAACCCGGCCACCGTCCCGTCCGCCACCGCGGCCACCACGGAGGTGTGCCGGAACGACTCGCGCGCCGCCGGGTTGGAGATGTGCACCTCGACCAGCGGGGCGGTCCGCATGGCCAGGGCGTCCCGCAGCGCGTAGGAGTAGTGCGTGAACGCGGCGGGGTTGATCACCACCGGCATCCGGGCGTCGGCGGCCTCGTGCACCCAGCTGATCATCTCTGCCTCGTCGTCGGTCTGCCGGACGTCCACGTGCAGGCCGAGGGCGCGGCCAGTCGAGCGGCACAGGTCGGCCAGGGCGTCGAACGACACCGAGCCGTAAATCTCCGGTTCCCGGATGCCGAGGCGGCCGAGGTTCGGGCCGTTGAGCACGAGCACCTGGGTGATCACGTGCGATACCTCCTGGTAGGCCTGCCACAGGAGCTGTTCGGACGGGTGGTCGAGGATGCCGGGGCGGGCCAGGCCGTCGAGCACCACCAGCCGGAGCCGTGCGCCGCGGGCCTTCTTGTCCACGCTCATGGCCTCGCGCAGCGCGGGCCACACTCGGGGCCGGTAGGCCGTGGGCAGGCCGACGCTGGCCAGCACTTCCCGGTGCAGCTTGCTGGTCGGCTCGTCGAGCCGCCCGGCCAGGCGGGCCAGCTCGGCGACGTACACCATGCCGATGGCCACCGCGTCGCCGTGCCGGAACCGGTACTCCTCCACCCGCTCGATGGCGTGGCCGAGGGTGTGCCCGTAGTTGAGGATCTCCCGCGGGCCCTTCTCGGTGAGGTCGGCCGACACCACGCCGGCCTTGACCCGGATGGCGCGCTCGATCAGCTCGCGGGCGTGCCGGCCGTGCGGCACGGTGGCGCCGTCGGGGTCTTGCTGGACCAGATCGAGGATGACCGGGTCGGCGATGAAGCCGCCTTGATCACCTCGGCCAGGCCGGCCACGTAGTCGGCCCGGGGCAGGGTCTCGAGCGTGGCCAGGTCGGCGAGCACGCCGGCCGGGGAGTGGAACGCGCCGACCAGGTTCTTGCCCGCCGCGATGTCGATCGCGGTCTTGCCGCCCACGGCGGCGTCCGCCATGCCCAGCAGCGTGGTCGGGACCAGCACCACCTGGACCCCGCGCAGCCAGGTGGCGGCGACAAACCCGGCCAGGTCGGTGGTCGCTCCCCCGCCGAGGCCGACGATGCAGTCGGAGCGTGTGAGCCCATGGTCGGCTAGGCTCGACCATAGGCGGGCAGCAACGTCGAGGGTCTTGGCGGCCTCGCCGTCCGGAACGGGCTCGGTTTTGACGGTGAGCCCGGCCGCCTTGAGGGCCCCGCAGGCCGGGCGGACGATCTCCCCCAGGCCTTCGGGGTGGATGACGACGACGGTCTGGGCGTGCTTCGGGATCAGGCCGGGCAGTTCGCCGAGGACGCCGACGCCGACGACCACCGGGTAGGGCGAGCCGCCGTCCGAGGGCTGGACGTCGATCCTGGTCGCGGTCATTGCTTCAGCCTCGCGCTGATCTCGGCCGCGAGTTCGTCGGGGTCCAGGTCGTCGGTCTCGACCGTGATCGTGGCCAGTTGCTCGTAGAGCGGGCGGCGCTCTTCCAGCATGGCGCGCAGCCGGCCGCGCGGGTTGCCCGGGATGACCACGCGGGGCCGGTCCAGGCCCATGCGCCGGGCGATCGTGGCGAAGCCGGCGGCCAGGTAGATCACGGGCAGGCCCTCGAGCCGGTGCTGGATGTCGGGGTCGAGGACCGCGCCGCTGCCGAGGGCGAGCACGCCGCCGTGCTCGCGCAGCGCGCGGGCCGCGGCTTCGCGTTCGAGCTGGCGGAAGGCCGGCTCGCCCTGCTCGATGAAGATGTCGCTGACCGGCTGGCCCGCGGCGGCGGAGATGTCGGCGTCGGTCTCGCGGAAGCTGGTGCCGAGGCGTTCGGCCAGCAGCGGGCCCACCGAGGTCTTGCCCGCGCCGGGCGGGCCGATGAGCACGGCCACGGGCCCCGGTCCGGCTGGCCCGGTCATGAGATCACCAGGGCCTTCAGGTAGCTCTCCGCGTTGCGGCGCATCTCCTCGGCCGAGTCGCCGCCGAACTTCTCGATCGCGGCCTCGGCCAGCACGAGCGCCACCATGGCCTCGGCCACCACGCCGGCCGCCGGGACCGCGGTGGCGTCGCTGCGCTGGTTGATCGCCTTGGCCGGCTCGCCGGTGCTGGTGTCGATGGTGTCCAGGGCGCGTGGCACGGTGGAGATCGGCTTCATCGCGGCTCTTACTCGGAGCGGTTCGCCGGTGCTCATGCCGCCCTCGATGCCGCCGGCCCGGTTGGTGCGCCGTGCTATGCCGTTTTCGGTGGCTTCGATCTCGTCGTGCGCTTGTGAGCCTCGGCGCGTCGCCGTGGTGAAGCCGTCGCCGACCTCGACGCCCTTGATGGCCTGGATGGACATCAGCGCGCCGCCCAGCCGGGCGTCGAGCCGCCGGTCCCAGTGGGTGAAGCTGCCCAGCCCGGGCGGCAGCCCGAAGGCCAGCACCTCGACGACGCCGCCCAGGGTGTCGCCGTCCTTCTTCACGGCGTCGATCTCGGCCACCATGGCCTGGCTGGTCGCGGGGTCGGCGCAGCGCACCGGGTCGGCGTCGATGGCGGCCTTGTCTTCCGGGCCTGGCATGAGGTCGTCCGGGGTTTTTGTGGTGCCGATGGCTACCACGTGGCTGAGGATCTCGATGCCGAGCACCTGGCTGAGCAGGCGGCGGGCCACCTCGCCGAGGGCGACCCGGGCGGCGGTTTCCCGCGCGCTGGCCCGCTCCAAGACGGGCCGGGCGTCGGTATGGCCGAACTTCTGCATGCCGGCCAGGTCGGCGTGCCCGGGGCGCGGCCGGGTCAGCGGCGCGTTCCGGGCCATTCCTTCCAAGTTCGCTCGGAGTCCACGGGGTCGGCGGACATGACCGCTTCCCACTTGGGCCATTCGGTATTGGCGATCCTGATCGCGACCGGGCCGCCGAGGGTGCGGCCGTGCCGGACCCCGGCGGTGAGCTCGACCTCATCCTGCTCGAAGCTCATCCTCGCGCCGCGGCCGTATCCGGCGCGCCTGCGAGCCAGGGCGGCGGCGAGGTCCCCGGTGGTTATCCGCACCCCCGAGGGCACGCCCTCGCAGATCGCGACGAGCGCCCGCCCGTGCGATTCGCCCGCGGTCAGCCAGCGAAACATGCACCTGATCCTAAGGGGTCGGCGGTGATCACTCTGCGATGACGACCTCGATGCCGCGGCGCAGCCGGGCGCCGAGCCGGGTAGCGATGCCGGCCGCGGCGCGGTTCACCGCCGGCCCCCGGTCCGCGTCCTGGCGTGGGGCCAGGTGCAGCGTGATCGCGAGATCCGCGGCGCCGCGGTGGCCGGGCGCCAGGCTGAACCCGGCGATGGCGGGCTCGGCGGCGACCGCCGCCTGGACTTCGGCGCGCACATCGGGATCTTCCTGCGGCGGCGGCACCGGCTGTCCGGCGGCCAGCGCGGCGAGCCGGGCGCCTTCGACGGCCAGCGGCACCGGCCCGGCCACGTCGATGACCACCGCGCAGCCGTCGGCGACGGCGGCGCGCCACACCCGGTCCGCTTCGGCCGGCACCGGGCGGGCGTCCGGGCGCCACCGGGCCAGCGCGTCCAGCCCGGTGAAGGCGAGCACCGCGGGCCTGCCGTCCCGGCCGATGAGCGTGGGCAGGACCATCTCGCTGTCCTTGTCCCCACCCTGTGCCGCTCTGCGGGCTCGTCACCCAGGACAGCGATCACGGGGACGAGCAGGCGCGCGGCGGCCAGCGCACCGAGCGCGGCCTGCTCGCTGCCCTGCCCGACCTGGTACGCGGCGAGCGCCGCGGTGACCCGGGGATCGGCCCCGCCGCGGTCGCCGCGGAACTGCTGCCCGCCAGGATTCAGGTGGCCCGACACGCCACCGACCCTACGGCACGGGCCACGTGGCCCGGTCTCGTGGCTGGTGGCGGGCATCGTGGTTATCGATCTACTACGCAGAGTAATAATCCTCTGAATGAGGCGCTTTCCCGCTAATTGCCGTCATTAACTAGGCACAATCAGTTGTGCGGGAAGTTCGGCGCGAACGGAAAGGAGCTTGGTGACCCAGCCCGAACGGGTGCCCGCGATCGCACCGGGCACGCCGATGTGGAAGGCCGTCCCGCCACGGCTGGTGGGCCCCTACCTGAACGGGCAGCGATCGGTGCTGGCCGGCTACGTCTACCGCGCCCAGGATGTCCGGTTCCACAATCCGGCCGAGGCCTACCTCGCGCTCAGCCTCGGGTGGGAAGACTCCGAGTTCACGCCGGTGATGAGTGAGCTCTACCTGCTGTGCTGGCTGGCCCGGGGGGTCGACGGCTATCAGCAGACCACGAGCCCGGGCGCGGGCGAGTTCTACCTCGAGCCGATCCCGATACCGATCGGGGCGGGCATGTGCCGGCTGGGTCCCGACGGGGACGCGCTCCTGGCCCGGTACGACGGCGTGGCCTGGCATCCGGCGGAGCCCTGAGCCATGCGACTGCGGCTGATGGCAACGTATCGCGGCGTCCCGTACCAGGCGGGGCTGGGCCCGGACGGCGGGGCGGCGACGCTGTTCTCTCCCGGCCCGCCGCCGGAGGAACTCGGGTTCACGGCCGCGGCCGGGCACTGGCGTAAGCAGGTCAGCGTCACCGACCTCGACGCGTTGTGGCAGTCGCGGCCGGTGGGCGAGTACCGGGGCGAGCCGTGCCTGGTGCTCGATGACCTCGGCGACCGGCTGCACATCGCCTACCTGGGCCGGGACGCCGCGCGCGCCGCGCAGCTGGGCTACTGGGAAATCGACCGGGAGGTCTTCGAGGTCGTGGTGGCGCGCGGTGACGTCACCGGCCTGACCGAGGAACGGGTGGACTTTCCGCTGACCGCGGCCATGTTCGGAGTCAGCGGGCCATCGGCGCCCGAGGCCGAGCCGACCGGATACGCCGAGCCGACCGGATACGCCGAGGCGACCGGATGCGCGGAGGCGGCGGGATACGCCGAGGCGGCTGGTTTCGCCGAGCCTGCCGCATACGCCGAGCCGGCGGGATTTGCTGCGGCGAATGGAAATCCGGGGCCGCCGGAAAAAGCCGGGCCCGACGCATATCACGGCGCGGCGGTAAATGGCGGGCCGACCGGAAATGGCCAGCTGGCGGGATATGGCGACACCGATCATGCGTCCCGGATGCCGGACCGGATGACGGCCTGGCACGGGTCGCCCGAGCCCTGGCCCGGACCGCGGACCCCGCTGGGGGACCGAGCCGACGACCTGGTCGAAGACGCGGCCGAAGGCGCTGCCGATTCCCGGCCGCGGCCGCGGCGCGATCCCCGGCCCGGGCCGTGGCCTGAGCCGTGGACCGAGGACGAGCCCGGGCCCGAGCCGTGGACCGAGGATGAGCCGTGGTCGGATCCGTGGACCGAGCGCGAACCAGGGTCGGCACCCGAGACGGCCCCGGTACCGGGCCGGCGCACCGGACGCAAGGACCGCATCTCGCCCGAGTCGGTCTTCGCCGAACTGCTGTCCCTGGCCGCCATCCCGCAGGCCGCGTACGCCGTCGACGAGGAAGTACCGGGCGCGATGTGCCTGGTCGAGGCGGACGGCGGCTTCGAGGTGTTCAGCCGGACCGAGGACGCGCGGCTGGAGGTGCACTTCTTCGAGGACGAGGAAGCGGCCTACTTTTACCTGTTCGGCGTGCTGGCCGCCGAGGCGATCCGCAGCGGCCGCCTCGGGCCCAACGGGTCGGCCCGGGTCAACGGACATCACAACGGATCCGCTCCCGCGGCCCCGTCCGGGACATCGCCGACCTCAGCGGAAAACGTTTCGAAGTACTTACGAGGGAAAAAGTTACCCAACTCAGCATCTCGTCCGGCTAGGGTTTATTTAGCCGGCGGGGCTGACGGTCCCCCGCTCCCCAAGCAGCCCCGTCGGCCTCCTGAGCTCAAGTTGACTAATTCATCTTGCGTATCACAAATCGGTTTCTTTGTCTTTAATGGACAAACCGTTATTAGCGTCACAACAGGTCGGTAACCGCCTTCGCGTCTGGCACCTTCCGGGCCGCCGGCGTCGGCCACTGCACGAGGGCCGCCCCGGTACTGTGGCGGACGTGACCGGGGCACGCGGCAGGCGCACCTCCGCGGCCCGCGAGGACACCGATCCGCCGCTGGTGACCACGGGGGTGGCCAGCCTGGCCGTCCGCGACGTGCTGCGCGGCCCGCGTCGGCCCGGCAAGGTCCTGGCCGCCTTGCCGCACGCGATCTACCTGGAGTTCCCCGACCTGATGGCCGAGCCGCGCGTCATCGCCATCTCTCCGCCGGACGCCCTGCGCCTGCCGAACGCGATCGTCTCCGGTCCCTGGGAGGCACGCCCGTCGGCGGACTGCTGGGCGGGCGAGGGCCGGGTGCTGGCCTGCGGGCTGGATATCCGGATCATGCGCTGGTGGGACCCCTCCCCCGTGTTCGGGCCGCTGTCGCGAGCCCGGCTCGATCATGGTTGCAGCGTCCTGGCCAGGTTCTGCGCGGACTCCGAGCACACGCCGGGCCTGGCCGGTCACGACGGGCCGGTCCAGCTGGCCGCCTGCTGCGGGCGCGGCGACCTGGCGGGCGCGGTAGAGGCCGTCGAGCAGCTGGTCGGCCTCGGCCCGGGCCTGGTCCCGAGCGGCGACAGCGTGGTCAGCGGCGTGCTGCTCGCGCTCCGGCTGCTGGGCGGGGCGATCGCCGGCGGGACACGGGCGGTGTGGCTGGCGAACTGGCTCAGCGCCTCGGCGACCTGCTACGCGGCGCAGCGGACCACGACGCTGGCGGCCTCGCTGCTGCACTGCGCGGCCAGCGGCCAGGCCGCCGCGGAGGTGTCCACTGTCCTGTTCGGGATGGCGGGGCAGGAACCGCTCGAGCCCGCGGCCGCCAAGCTGCTCGCCGCGGCTCAGGGAGCCGATCTGGCCTGGGGTTTGGTGGCGGGCTGCCGCGCGGCGCTGCTGCTGTCCGTATCCTTACGAGGTGAGCGTTCCGCTGACCGGGCAGCAGTACCACATCGAGGCCGGCCCGTACCGGGCCACGGTAACCGAGCTGGGCGCGGGGCTGCGCGAGCTGCTGTTCCGCGACGAGCCGGTGATTCTTGGTTCCGATGCTGACGAGTTGCCGCCCGCCGGCGCGGGGCAGCTGCTCGTTCCCTGGCCGAACCGGATCGACGGCGGGCGCTACTCCTTTGGCGGCGCCGAGTTCCAGCTCGGCCTCACCGAGCCCGCCCTCGGCAACGCGATCCACGGGCTGACCCGCTGGACGGCGTGGACGCTGGTCAGCCACGACGCCGGGTCGGTGCTGCTGCGCAGTGCCCCGCACGGCTATCAGGGGTATCCGTTCGGCCTGGAGATCGAGGCCGGATACCGGCTGCACCCGGACAGCGGACTGCACGTCGACATCACCGCGCGCAACCGCGGAAGCCGCGCGGCCCCCTACGGCACCGGCTCGCACCCGTACCTGACCCTCCGGACCGCCTCGGTCGACGACTGCGAGTTGTCCCTGTCCGCGGCGTCCTGGCTGCCCGTCGACGATCGCGGGATCCCGTCCGGGCCGCCGGTCACGGTCGAGGGCACCCCCTATGACTTCCGCCGTCCGCGCCCGATCGGCAGCACCCGGCTCGATCACGCGCTGACCGGACTGGACCGGGACGGCGACGGCCGCGCCTGGGCGCACCTGACCGCCGACGCCGGCGCGGGCTCCCGGGTCAGCCTGTGGGCCGGGGCAGGCTACCGCTGGCTGCAGGTGTTCACCGGCGACCCGCTGGGCCCCGACCGGCGCCGCAAGGCACTGGCCGTCGAGCCGATGACCTGCCCGCCGAACGCCTTCGTGACCGGTGACGACCTGCTGGTGCTGGAGCCCGGGGAGGCGGTTACGCACAGCTGGGGCATCCAGGCCTCCTAGCGGAGCCGCTGCTAGTCGCGTTCGCCGGTGAGGACGGTCTGGACGAAGGCGGCGTTGGGATGGCGGCGGCGGCGCAGATCGCGGACCACGGCATCGACGTCGTAGGGCACGCGGTGCTGCTCGGCGATCAGGTCACCGGGGCCGCCGCCGGTAAGGAGCAGCCAGCCGGCCTGGCCGGGTGGCCGGGGCATCCCGGTACTGCCGGGGTTCAGGGCGCGGATGCCGGCGACCATCCGGTCGGTCTGGTAGTGGGTGTGGCCGCCGACGACCACGTCGGCACCGCATCCGGCCAGCAGGCCGCGCAGGTGCTCGTCGGGCAGGCCGGGGTCGATGCCGGGGCCGTCGTCGGCGCGCGGTGAGGCGTGCACGCCCAGGATGGTGGTACCGCCGGGGAACGGCAGGTGCAGCTGCGTCGGCAAGGTGGTCAGGTAGTCGAGCGTTCCGGCCTGGTCCAGCACGCCGCGGGTCCAGCCGATGCCGGCCGCCATCGCCGCGTAGCGTTCCACCAGGTCGGTGCGGCCGACGGCGTCGGCCACGGTGGCGTGGGGTGCGGGCTGCTCGCCGGTCAGGACGTAACGGTCGGTGTTCCCGCGCAGCATGCTGACGCCGGGCAGCCCGCGCAGCCGGTCGAGCACCTCGGCCGGGCGGGGGCCGAACAGGACCAGGTCGCCCAGCACCCACCAGCGGTCCACGTGATGGCGGGCCGCGTCGTCGAGCACCGCCCGCAGCGCCACGTCGTTGCCGTGGACGTCGGCGATGACGCCGAGCCTCATCCGTCCTCGGTCCCATCGGCGGTGATCCGGGCCAGGTCGGCGGGCGTGTCGATGTCGTCCGGGCGGCCGGTGTCGCCGCATTCGACGAGGGTGACGAGCTCGGGCCGGGTACGCAGGAACGTCCGGGCGCCCTGATCGCCGGTGGCCGTCGCGATCACCTCGGGCCAGTGCTCCCGGGCCAGCAGCACCGGGTTGCGCGGCTGGCCGTCGTAGGCGGCCACCGCCACGCTGGCGCCGCCGCGGTAGGCGGCGATCAGGCGGGCGACCGCCTCGGCTCCGACCAGCGGCTGGTCGGCCAGCGCCACCACGACCGCGCCGATGCCCGGGCCGATCTCCGGGCCGATCTCCGGGCCGATGTCCGGGCCGCGGCCCGCTTCGGTGAGGGCTTGCAGGGCGGCACGCAGCGAGGAGCCCATGCCGGTGCGCCACTGCGGATTGTCGACGGTCAGGGTTCGGTCAAGCTCAAGGGGGACGGCACCGGTGACGACCAGGATCGGGTCGGCGCCGCCAGCCCGCAGCAGGCCGACGCCGCGCTCGGCGAGGGTCTGGCCGTTCAGCTCCACCAGCGCCTTGGGCTGGCCGAACCTGGACCCTTCCCCCGCGGCGAGCAAGACCCCCGCGACCGTCGTCCGCACGGCGTCTAAGCGTACCGGGGTACCGCGCCGGACCGGGCGGGCGCAGTCGATGCGCGGCGGGGTCGGCCGTAAGCCACGGTAACGATCTCGGAACGGTGCGGGCGTAGCGTGGCGTCTGTGACGACGATCCAGGCGGGCGGGCCGGGCCCGGCCGCGGCGAGCGGCCGTTTCCGGCTGGCGTCGCCGGTGACCGCGACGATGCTGGGGGCGCTGGCGCTGATCCTGCTGGCCGCCGCGATGGTACTGAGCGCGCTGGTTCACCAGCTGTCGATCCTGGGCTCGGGGCCGATCATTCCCATCGTCGTGGTCTACGCGGGGGTGGGCGTGGTGGTGGCCCGCCGCCAGCCGCGCAATCCGATCGGCTGGATCCTGATCGGCTTCATCGTGCTGTTCCTGCTCAGCAGCGACGTCGGGTCCTATGCCGCGCTTTACTACCGGTTCGGCCACCACGGTCTCCCGCTGGCCCCGGTCGCGGTGCTGTTGGCGCCGCTGTGGGCGCCCGCCCTGGTGCTGTTCCCGGTGGTGATCCTGCTGTTCCCGGACGGCAGGCTGGCGTCGCGGCGCTGGCGATGGGTACTGGTCGCCTACGCGCTGTCCGGAGCCCTGGCATCGTCGGCCATCGACGCCCCGGTGATCACCGCCGTGGCCCACCATGACGTCAGGCTCGACGCCTACGGCGACGTGATCAGCACCGGAGGGTCACACGGCGGCGGGCTGGCCGGCGTGGTGACGGTGCTCACCGTGGTCGCGATCCTGGTCATCTGGCTGTCGTTCGTGGCCCACCAGGTGCTCAGCTGGCGGCGCGCCACGGGCGAGCAGCGCCAGCAGCTGAAGTGGCTGGCCAGCGGCGGCGCGGTGACCCTGGTCGTGCTCGCCGTATCGTTCGGGATCAGTTCGACCGGTGCCGCGGGAGAGGTTCTGGGGATCGGGCTGGCCGCGTTGCCGGTGGGCATCGGGGTGGGCATCTTGAAGTACCGCCTGTACGACATCGACCGGATCATCAGCCGCGCCGTCTCGTACGCGATCGTCACCGGGCTGCTGGTCGGGCTGTACGCGGGCCTGGTGCTGCTGGCCACGCAGGTGATGACGGTCAAGTCACCGGTGGCGGTGGCCGCCGCCACCCTGGCCGCGGCGGCGCTGTTCAACCCGCTGCGGCGGCGGGTGCAGCACACGGTGGACCGGCGGTTCAACCGGGCGCGCTACGACGCCGACGAGGCCGTGACCGCGTTCGCCGCGCGCCTGCAGGACGCCGTGGACCTGGACTCGGTACAAGACGACCTGACCGGGGTGGTGCACCAGACACTGGAGCCCACTCACCTGTCGGTCTGGGTCAGCCGGCGCGGCTGAGGGCGGGCTCAGCCGGCGAGCTGGTGGTGGATGCGGCCCTCGGTGGCGGTCAGCGGCTGGCCGCTGCCGCCCCAGCGCAGCTGGATCAGCTCGGCGGCGATCGAGACCGCGGTCTCCTCCGGCGTCCTGGCCCCGAGGTCGAGGCCGATGGGCGAGCGAAGCCGGGCGAGCTCGGCCTCGGTCAGCCCGACCTCGCGGAGCCGCTCGATCCGGTCCTCATGGGTCCGCCGGCTGCCCATCGCCCCGATGTATCCGGCCGGAGTGCGCAGCGCCACCTCGAGCAGCGGCACGTCGAACTTCGGGTCGTGGGTGAGCACGCAGATGACGGTCCTGCTGTCGATGCTGGTCCCGGCGAGGAAGCGGTGCGGCCACTCGACGATCACCTCGTCCGCGTCGGGGAAGCGCGACTTGGTGGCGAACACCTGCCGGGCGTCGCACACGGTGACGTGGTAGCCGAGGAACTTGCCGACCCGCGCCACCGCGGCCGCGAAGTCGATCGCGCCGAAGACCAGCATCCGCGGCGGCGGAGCGAACGCGTTCACGAATACGCTCAGCTCGTCGCCGCGCCGCTCGCCGTGCGCGCCGTACCTGCGGATGCCGGTCAGCCCCTGGGCCAGCATGCCCCGGACGTCGTCGTCGACCGCGGCGTCGAGCCGGGCGCCCGAGCCCAGCGTGCCGGACGCGCCGGCGTGCCAGCCGTCGTCGGACTCGTCCGGACCGGTCTGGCCTGTGTTGGTCTGGCCTGTGTTGGTCTGGTCTGGGACGGCCGGCCCCAGATGACCCGCCTCGCGCCGACCTGGCCCGGGCCGCCGATCACGGTGGCGACCGCGACCGGCTCACCGCGTTCGACCGCGGCGGCGATGTCACCCAGCTCGGGGAAGCGAGCCTGATCGACCGGCTCGACGAAGATATCGAGGATCCCGCCGCAGGTCAGGCCGACCGCGAACGCGTCGTCGTCGCTCACGCCGTAGGTCTGCAGGACCGGACTCCCGGTCTGCGACACGTCCATGGACAGCTCGTAGACGGCGCCCTCCACGCATCCGCCGGATACGCTGCCGGTGACCTCACCGTCGGGCGAGACCGCGAGCGCCGCGCCCGGGTCACGGGGCGCGCTGCGGTACGTGCGCACCACGGTGGCCAGGCCGAACGTCTCGCCGGCCTCCCACCACTTGGTGACCTTGTTCAGGATGTCGCGCACTGCGTCACCTCGGCCTTACCGTCCCTGGATCCTGATCACGGAACCTGCCGTCCCACCGAGACTATTCCCCGCGCCAGGCGCAGGTCACGAACCCGAGGAGCGGCGGTCACGGACGCTGACCGCGGCGGCGCGGATCAGGCCGGGCAGGGACGGGTCCGCCGGGGGCATTATCGGGTCCCAGGTCGTCGGCCGACAGCCAGGCGTACTTATCGGTGGTGGCCCGCTCCCACGAGTCCATGCCGTCGAGAGTCACCTCGGCGGATTCGACGCGGACGGCGTAGAACGTCTGATCCTGGGTGATCTGGTACCCGGCCCAGGAGAACTCGACCGTGTTCTGCGCGATCGGCTCGCCGAGACAGGCCGGGTCGACGACGATGCCGGTCTCCTCGCGCAGTTCGCGGGCGCCCGCGTCACGCAGCGACTCGCCGGCTTCGGCGGCGCCGCCGATGGTGAACCAGAAGGGGCGGTCCGGATGGCGCGGATCCCAGCCGTGCAGCAGGAGTACTCGCCCTTCAGCGTCGACGGGCAGCACGCGGGCGGTGTGCCGGCGCCAAGGGGCCACCGCTACTCCACGATCTTGGAGATGGGGATCTCCAGGATGTCCTGCGCGCCGGCCGCCTTCAGGGCCGGGATAAGCGTGTTGACGCCGCGCTTGGGGACGACGGTCTCGACCGCGTTCATGTCGCCCCGGGCCAGCGTGGTGATCGTCGGCGAGGACAGCGAGGGCAGCATCTCGGTGACGGCGGCGAGCCGGTCGGCGGCGACGTTGAGCTTCAGCAGGACGTTGCCGCGGGCCTGGATGGCGCCCCGCAGCAGCAGGGCGATGTCCTCCATGGCGGCCCGCTTCTGCGGGTCCGCGAAGGCCGGGCCGGACGCGATCAGCTCGGTGTAGCTGGTGAGCAGCGTCTCCAGGACGCGCAGGCCGTTCTTGCGCAGCGACGAGCCGGTCTCGGTGAGGTCCACGATCGCGTCCACGATGTCGGGCACCTTGGCTTCGGTCGCGCCGTAGGACGGGATGACCATGGCCTTGACCCCGCGCGCGTCCAGGAACCGCCTGGTCAGGGACGGGAACTCGGTGGAGATCCGGACGCCTTCCGGCAGGTCGGCGGCGGACTGCCAGGACGTGGAGTCCGGCACCGCGAGTACCACCCGGACCGGCTGGGAGGTGGCCTTGGAGTACTGCAGCTCGCCGAGCGACACCACGTCGGCCTCGGTCTCGCTGATCCAGTCGCGGCCGGTGATGCCGAGGTCGAACAGCCCGCGCTCCAGGTAGGACGGGATCTCCTGGGGGCGCAGGAACCGGACCTTGTCGATCCGCGGGTCATCGATCGACGCGTGGTAATCCCGGTCCGAGGACCGCCGCACGGTCAGGTCGGCCGCGTCGAACAGGTCGAGGGTGGCGCGCTCGAGCGAGCCTTTCGGCAGTACCAGCGACAGCATGGGTGTCCTAAAAACTAGGCCTTCACGGGGAGGGGCGCTTGGTGAGCGCGGCGGATGGAACGGAGCAGGAGAGCGACCTCGAGCGCCGCGACCACGGCCTCCCAGCCCTTGTCCTCGTGGCTCCCGGGCAAGCCGCTTCGGTCACGAGCCGACTCTACCGTGTCACAGGTGAGCACGCCGTTGCCCACCGGGGTGCGGGCGTCGAGGGCCACCCGGGTCAGGCCCGCGGTCACCGAGTCGCAGACGTACTCGAAGTGCGGGGTGCCGCCGCGGATGACGGCGCCCAGGCAGGCCACGGCGTCGTGGTGAAGGGCCAGTTCGGCGGCCACGACGGGCAGCTCGATCGCGCCCGGGACGCGGACCACGAGCGGGTCGGGGATGCCGCAGGCGACGGCAGCAGCGACGCCCCGGCTCACCAGCGAGTCGGTGATCTCCTGGTGCCAGCGGGTGGCCACGATGGCCAGGCTGAGCCCCGAGGCGTCCACCGTGGCCGCGCCGGGACGGCCCGCGCCGCTCATCCCGCCCACCTCCCCCATGCCTCCTCATCCGCCTCATCCGCTCGAACATCTGCGGAGGGAAGCACCACGGTCCGTTCGGAATCATTGAGATTTTGAATTTGGTGCCCGAGCTTGTCGCGTTTGGTGGTCAGGTACCTGAGGTTGTACGGGGTTACGGCCGTCGTGAGGGGCACCCGGGCGGTGACGTCCACGCCGCAGCCGGTCAGGCCGCTCACCTTGGCCGGGTTGTTGGTGAGCAGGCGGACCGAGCGCACGCCCAGGTCGGCCAGCATCTGCGCGCCCGCCGAGTACTCGCGGGCGTCGGCGGGCAGGCCGAGCTCCAGGTTGGCGTCCACCGTGTCCGCGCCGGCGTCCTGCAGCTCGTAGGCCCGCAGCTTGCTGAGCAGCCCGACGCCGCGGCCCTCGTGCCCGCGCAGGTAGAGCACGATCCCGCGGCCTTCGGCCGCGATGGCCGCCATGGCCGCCTCGAGCTGCGCGCCGCAGTCGCAGCGCAGCGAGCCGAAGACGTCCCCGGTCAGGCATTCGGAGTGCAGCCGGGTCAGCACGTCCGCGCCGTCGGCGACGTCGCCGAGCACGAGCGCCACGTACTCGGTGCCGTCGATCTCGTGCCGGTAGCCGTAGGCCTGCCACAGGCCGAAGGCGTTCGGCAGCCTGGTCTGGGCCTCGCGGGTGAGCTGGCGCTCGGTGCGCCGGCGGTACTCGACGAGCTGCTCGATGGAGATCAGCGCCAGGTCGTGCGCGGTCGCGAACTCGCGCAGCTCGGGCAGCCGGGCCATGGTGCCGTCGTCGTTCACCACCTCGGCCAGGACGCCGGCCTGCGGCAGCCCGGCCAGCCGGGCCAGGTCCACCGCGGCCTCGGTGTGTCCCGGCCTGCGCAGCACGCCGCCCTCGGCGTAGCGCAGCGGGAACACGTGTCCCGGGCGGACCAGGTCCTGCGCGGTGGTCTCCGGGTCGACCAGGCGGGCGATGGTGGTGGCCCGGTCGGCGGCCGAGATGCCCGTGCTCACGCCCTCGCGGGCGTCCACGCTGAGCGTGAAGGCGGTGCGCATGTGCTCGGTGTTCTGGGAGGTCATCAGCGGCAGGTGCAGCCGGTCGAGTTCGGCGCCGGGCAGCGGGACGCAGATGACGCCGCTGGTGTAGCGGATCATGAAGGCGAGCAGCTCGGGGGTGGCCAGGCTGGCGGCGAGGATGATGTCGCCCTCGTTCTCCCGGTCGGCGTCGTCCACGACGACCACCGGCCGGCCCTCCGCGATGTCCTTGATCGCGCGATCGACGTCGTCGAATACCTGGTTCACTTGGTTTGCCTCCCCGCTCAGCAAGCCGCTCCACGTACTTCGCGATCACGTCGACCTCGAGGTTCACGACCTCGCCCGGCTGCCTGGCGCCCATGGTGGTGCGCTTGAGCGTCTCGGGGATGAGGCAGACCTCGAACCAGGTGTCGCCGTCCGGTCCGTCCCCCGGCGGCCCGAGTGCGGACACCGTGAGGCTGATCCCGTCGACCGCGATCGACCCCTTGTGCACCACGTAGCGCGAGATGCTGGCGGGAAGGCTGATCCGGACCTGATCCCAGTGCTCGGCAGGTGACCGGGAGATGATCGTGCCGGTGTCGTCCACGTGGCCCTGCACCAGGTGCCCGCCCAGGCGGTCGGCCAGGCGGACCGATTGCTCCAGGTTGACCGGCGCTCCCGCCCTCAGCGCGCCCAGGCCGGACCGGTCCAGGGTCTCCCCCATGACGTCCGCGGTGAAGGTTCCGTCCAGGATGCCGGTGACGGTCAGGCACACGCCGTTGACCGCGATCGAGTCACCCGGGGATACGCCCTCGGTGGAACCTCGGATGGTCAGCCGCGCCGCGTCGCCGCGCTGCTCGATGCCGGCTACCTCGCCGAGTTCGGCCACGATCCCGGTGAACATCCGCGCTTGCCTCCTCGAAGCCCGATGTGTCGTTCGGCTCCGGGGGTGGCGCGGGTACATGCGTACGCGCATCGTCGCGGCCGGCTTGCGCCGACCGCGTGCGTGCTGCCTCCCATCCGGACTTTAACCGTCGGTCCCGGAATTTCACCGGGTCAACCGACCGCTGGCAGCGGACGGGTCGCGGACTGTCACCGCCGGTTCGGAGTTTCACCGACCCCGGAGCACGCTTTGCTCGTATAGCCAGTGTGCCACACGGGTTATTCCGCGGTTATGGGCGCGGGAGGTGGGCTGCGTCACAGGGCGGGCGGCGCTGGCATGGCGAGCGGCCGGAACTGGTACCCGGCGCGGTGCTCGGTGACCAGGCACTGACCATGCACCGGGCCGAGCTTGCGCCGGAGCCGGCTGACGTGGACGTCGACGGTGCGGCTGTCACGCCGGACGTTCCGGCGGTCCGGCCCGTCCGGCCAGACGTGCTTCACCAGGTCGGCGCGGCTGAACACGGTGGCCGGGTGCGCGCTGAGGAAGGCCAGCAGCTCGAACTCCTGGAAGGTCAGCGCGACCTCGGCGCCGTCGATCCAGACCCGGCGCTGGACGTGGTCGATGAGCAGACCGGACGCGGGCTCCGCGAGCAGGTCCGGCTGGTCCGCGGCGGGCCCCGGCTCTGGCGCTCCGGATGTGCTGATCGCGTAGCCGACGATGGCCAGCGAGGTCTGGGTGCCCGGGATCGGCACGACCGCGAGCAGCGTCGCGTCCCGGCCGGGCGGCGGAACGTGCTCGCCCACGGGTCGGCCGGGATTCCCGCGACGGCCGGCTGGCCGAGCAGTTGCGTTCCGATCGTCACGTAGCCAGCGGACACAGCCCATAGTCCATTTAAATGGTCGTTTTTGTCAAGAAGATGAGCGCCTCAGGGTACGCAGCTAAGCGGAGTGCCCTACCTAGGTGGCGTAAGGTAGCCCGCCCGGTCGGCGAGGAGGTTTCCGGCTCCGCCCTCAGCCCGGCGGTCCGGTGCAGGTGGTGCTCCTGGTGCCCAGGAAACGCAGCGGGATCCGCGGGGTAGCTCTCCCGCGGATCCGAAGGGAGTGAACCCCGGTTTCACTGCGCTAGGGCGTAATGAAATGCCACTTTCATTCCGCTCGCGCGGGCCGGAGCCGCTACTGCGGCCATCGGCTGCGGCACCATCTACCGGGCGCTCCAGCAGGTGTCCTGATCGAGGTGCCGGGCGGCGACCGCCAATCCCGGCCACCCGGTGGTAAACCGGCAAGGCACGTGCGAGGAAGTGCCACGTGGGGGCCGTTGTTGCCGGTCACTGCTCGTAAAGCTCCTGGCAAAACACCTTGCGCCAGGCCGACTGCGGCTGCGGCGCCGGCCCGCTCGCTGGCGCACCCAGCGTGAGGTCGGTGGCGCCTGCTTCCGGACGCGTCACTGCTGTCGTACTCGTCGTGGCGGCGCACCACGTCTGGAAGCGTCGCCCTCGTCGCGCCCTTCGGCGCGCGGTCCAAGATCGGGTAATAACCCATCAGGAACTCCACGCCGCGCGCGCCGCTGGAGTAGCACTGGAAACAGTGTGCCTCGCGCGCGAACGTGTTGACGCCGAAGCCCTCGGCGAGATAGCTGACGATGTCGGTACCGCTCGCCCTGGCGTTCTGGCTGGCGATCGGCGGCAGCAGCCCGCCTTCGAGCATCGGCGCGGCCCACGCGCGCGTCGCCTCCTCTGTGCTTGATAACGAAGTCGAAGTTGAAGTCGCTCTCGTAGCTCGACGCCCAGTTGAAGCTCCAGCCCATCCGCTCGCGGTAGGCGAGCAGTTTCTCAAGCGGCGCGCCTGAGACGCAGATCATGGTCACGTCGCGGGCCTTCAGGTGCGGTAGCACGCCGTTGAAGCTGTCGGCGATCGAAGAGTTCGTCGGGACAGCCAGCCGTGTAGCTCGGGCCGAACATGAAGTGGTAGACCACGAGCTGCGAGCGGCCTTCGAACAGCTCGGCCAGGGTCTTCGGTCCGTCCGCGGTCTGGAACGTGTACTCCTTGTCGACCGGCACCCAGGGCAGCTCCCGGCGCTGCCGGGCGAGCTCATCGCCCATCCGGGTGAGCTCCTTCTCGCGCTCGAGCAGGTCGGCGCGCGCCGCGAGCCACTCGTCCCGTGTTCCGGTCTTGTGATCAGTCATGGTTTGTCTCCTTCTTGTTTCGTGTCGTTTACAGCAGCTTTGGCGTGCCCGGCACCGCCGGTGACGTCTCACATCGGTGGCGTGAGCCCGGGAACCAGCGAGGGCGCGAGGACGATCAGGAGTCCCAGCCTGACGATCGCCAGCACCAGCGGCACATCGATGGCGGCCCTGGGGCAGCAGCTTCTGCGCCGGCCAGGACGGTGATCACCGACACCCAGGTGACGCCCATCACGCCGACCGCCACCAGCATCAGCCCGATGCCATCAGAAGCACGGCTACAGCCGGTCACATGGTTTCAGCGCACCCAGATGAGCACGGCGGTGGCCGTCTCACGTCCCAACCTTCACCTTCGCTTACGCCGCGGCGGGCTCTGTCACGAACGCCGCGTTCTGGCGCTCGAACGCCTTGGCCGGGCCGCTGCGCCAGCTCTCGGCCATGGACTGCGACAGGGGATCGGGGAAGATGTCCTCCTCGCCGTTCTCCACGCCGTCGAAGATGGCTCGGCGACGGACTCCGGGGAGGCCTTCGGGATGTCGAAGCCCCGGGTCATGTCGGTGTCGGTGGGGCCGGTCAGGACGGCGTGCACCCGCACGCCCCGCCCGGCCAGCAGGGCGCGCAGCGACTGCGTCAGGTTGAACGCGGCCGCCTTGGAGATCGCGTAGGCCGGGGTGAGCGGCAGCGGGGCGAAGGCCATCATCGACACGTTGTTGACGATGGCCCCGCCGGACCGGGTCAGCAGCGGCAGGAAGGCCTGTGTCACCTCGTAGGTGCCGAAGAGGTTGACGGCCAGGTGCTGCTCGAGCGCGGCGCGATCGCTCAGGTCGTCGTAGAGGCGATGCCGGCGTTGTTGATCAGGACGTCGAGGGATCCGACGCACTCGGCGGCCGCCTGGATCTGCGCCGCGTCGGTCACGTCCAGGGTCAGGGGCGTGACGCGCTCGTCCCGGTGGGCCAGGGGCTGGCGCGTGCCGGCGTACACCCGCGTGGCGCCTCTGGCGAGGGCTTCCTCGACCAGGCCTGGCCGATGCCTCGGTTGGCCCCGGTCACCAGCACTGTCTTGCCTGCGATTGTCATGTCTGTTCCTCCAGTTCTGTTTGTGCCTGATTCGGCAGGTCGTCACACCACGGAGCTGAGGCCCGTGGCGTAAGAAGGTAGCATCCTGGTCGTAGCCAGAGCCGGTGAGATCGATGATCGCCTTGCCCGCTGCTCCGCCGTCAGGCCGGCCGGAGGCTTCCAGGAAGGCCGCCGTGTCCATACCCGCCGGCGGCGTAGCAGCGAGTACAGGGCCCAGCGCGGTCGCCAGGTCAGCTGCGGAAGTACCGAGACGAACCTGATGCCCAAGCAATCGCGCAGCCTCAGCAACGGCATACGAGGACGAGCGAGTCCGCGACGATGTCAAAAGCATGATGCGGCAGTCTCGGCATGGTGAAGAGCCTGTCGTTGCAATGGAGGAGCAGAAACCGGAGAGCAAAGCGCGCGCAGCACGCGCGCACCTGTCCAGCAACACGGTTCGCGATCGAATTCAGTCAGCCACCAGGTGGCGCCGCCTCGGCATAGGGACGGATCGGTGCCAAGCGGCAAAGCGATGGCGATGTCATACGGCGCTGTTGCGGCGCGCAGAGGCCGGGATGACAGCGGTGATCTCGGCGAGCTGATCGGGTGACTCGAGGTTGACCGGGAAGAAGCCGTCGTACCGAGCAGCCCGGCGCAGCGGCCTGAAATTACCGAGAACCCAGCAATCCACACCGGCACCCTGAGCTGCTGAGCGAGCCGAAGAAGGAACTGGATGCCGTCAACGGTGTAATGCATCGCCGCGATGGTGCACCGGCTGGCCGAACCAAGCAGCAGTAAGGATCTCCAGCGACTTCATCGAGCATCTGAGCCTCGCTGCCGGCCGTCGAGCTGCTCGTCGGTCGCAGACAACTGCCGCCGAAGCGGTCGCTGCCAAAACCCACCGAGGGTGAGACGGCCACCGCTGAGCACGAACAGCGTAGCGGTATCCCTCGCGATCTTAGCCGGGCGGCGGCGGGCAAGAGGCGTGACCATGAGACCGAGCCGCAAGGTTCGGTGGCGACGGCGATCGCCGACAGCGTGATCCACGCGTCGGCCACCTGCCGGACAGGCGCCCGCCAGCACAAGTGGTCCCAGACGAAAACCCCGTGCCAAGGCAACTGAACCTCAGCAGCCAGGCGCGCAACCACCAACGGATCGGCAAGACCATCGAACAGCGGCAGCCACAAAGCTGAGCGCAAGTCTCGACATAGCAAACAACGGTGTCTCCCAACTAGTATGCTCAGCACCTGAGACCAACAGCGCGAGCGTGGTAGTGTGCAGTGGCCCAGCGCACGCTCGCGGAGGCGAGAACCAGCGCGGAGAAGAACAGCGCAGCGGTCAGCAAAAACGCTGCTGAGAGCCAGCGAGCGCAGCGAACAAACCGATGCCGATCGCGCCAGCGCACAGCCAGCGAAAAAAGCAGCGAACCACAAAGCGCTAAACGGCTGTAACCAGCGCGAAAGCTGCGAGCGTACAACAAGCGAAAATCGCGATCTGCAAAAAGCCGAAACCGATGCCGAAGCAAACCGCCAGCCGATCACCAAAGACAGCGAGCGAGTGCCGCAAAAGAGCCAAGCCCGCAGCGAACAGCAAAACCCGAAGCAAGCAGCCGAGCCAGCCCGCATCGATCGCCAGCACGCAAAGCTGCCCACCGAGCAGCCGTTGCACCCGCGAGCTGAGCGAACAGACCAACCGCAGCCACACCAGCGAACCTAACGGTGACCGCCAGCGAAACGAAGGTGACCAGCACGCAACAGCCAGCGTCGAGCAGCGAACACGACAACCAAACGAGCCAAACCGAAGTAGCGCAGCAAACCAAGCACGCTGCCCGCGTGACGAACGACCACAAAGCAGCCGAGCAGACCTAGCACCGAAGCCAGAGCCAGCAAAGAAAGCCGCGGACGCGGCGAACACCGAGCTGACACCCAGCGAACCGACACACAAAAACCCACCAGCAAGCACACCAGGCTAAAACGCCGCTAACGAGCCGACCAAGCAAAAAAAAAAAAAAAAAAAAAACACAAAAAACAAAAAACAAACAAAACAAAAAAAAAAACAAAAAAAAAAAAAAGAAAAACCCAAAACGAGCACACCGCGACAACCACAGCAAAGCTGAAAAAGAAAACGAAGAGCCACGAACCAAAGCACCACCGACAGCAGCAAGTAGAAAAAACAAAAACCCGAACACCGAGAGCACCGCAGCAGCAGCAGACGAGGAGCAGCGGCAACAACCAGCGAAATGGACCCAGAGAGAGGGCTGACGACAGGCACAACGCTAAAAGCCGACAAAAACAACGGTAAGAACCGGGCAAGCTGGGAGTGAACCGGTAGCACCCGAAGACACACACCCTCGATCGCAGACGCACAGGCCGCAGCGAACCCAGCAAAAGACCAGAACCAGCAAACGAAAAAGAAGCCGTCACAGCGACGAAGAGCGGAACCGACCTCGCGAGCGCTCGCGAAAACGCTAAACCTGACCCGCAGCCAGTGCAAAAAGCAACGCGCAACGCAAACGAAGAGCTACCAATCAGCCGCAGCAGCACAGCAACACAAGAAACCGAAGCAACCACACAAAAAAAACCGACGCCCGCCGCCGACACCGCCCGCCCAGCAACCGCCGACAACGCAACCAGCGAAAAGAACTAGCGACAACACCACGAGAGAGCTGAGCCAAGCAACCACAAGCCTGCCGAACCGCGCCGAAAGCGAAAACGAAAAAGCGAAACCCGCGGAAAACCGCGCCAGCGCGAGAACCTCGCCGCCACCTGCGGCGCGTCCGCGCCGCAAACCTCAACCGACCAGCTCATCATCAGCTCCGGTGGCGCCTCGGCCCGCGCCCTCCGCTGACCGTCGCTCGCCCCGTGCGCTCCTCCTCTCGGCTTCTCGTAGTTGGCTGACCCGCTAGCGCAGCTCGGCTGGGCTTCAGGCGGGATGCGACATCGCGAGCACGATACGACGCCGAATTCCGCTATGATCGTGAACAGTTCGGGACAAATGACTCGCGCCCAAACGGTGTTCGCCTGGATGTCTCCAGTCCTCGCTCCGCGCTGCGCTGGCTGCTCACTCTAGCGACTGCAATAGAGTCACACCTACAGCTCGCGCTGCCATCCTCATGAGACCAGCCCATAGAACGCACCTGAGGTGGATGGACGAGTACGCAAGCGCGCGACATTCTCGTCAGAGCTCAGCAGCACGCCCGCGCGTGACGCCAGCGTGCAGGGCATAGGAAACGCATGATCAGTGCGCCAGTGCGCTCATCGGGCTCTACGGATGAGCACGTACGGCCGATCACTGTCCAAAACGCCGCAATCGTGCTCGTAAACACCAGCCAGCAGCCATCGCAAGATGCGGTCGGATCTAAAGGCGCTGAGGCGGCGGTATACGATCATGAAGTCACCCTCCACGAGCGTGGCGCTGGGATTGTCTGTGGCAAGATCTACGGGCTCCAGATGTTTAGAGGTTCCTGTCGGTGTCGTCTGCTCGGGTCGGTAGCAGGCGGGTGGCGGTCGCCTTTGTCGGTTGGCAAGACATAGCATCGACGGGTATTTCGTAGTTATGTTTAACATCAACGGGCGAGGGCGACGTCTTCGTCTCGCACGGGTATCCTGGGGCAGCGTTGAGGCGGTCGTATGAGGTGTCCACAGAAGAGCAGTTCAAGCGATACCAGCGCGCCAAGCTCTTCCATCTGTATCGCTGGAACAGTCGCGCGCTCCGTGAAATTCGCCGAGCGCGTGCCGTCCTTCCGCAGTGCGCACCGAAAAGCAGAGGGCGCGAGAGAGAGAAGAGGCGAGGAGGAAAGCAGGAGCGAGCGGCAAAAAGGAGAAGGAACAAAAAAAGAGCCAGAAAAACCACATCGGGGGTGTGGACCACAAGCACCAGCAGCGCGCGGGCTTGTCAAAAAAAAAAAAAGAAACCAAAACGCCACAGACCCCGAAAGCGTGGCCCGGGATTCGGGGGCGACGTAGCATCAACGGGTGGCGGTCAGGGCGGTCATCTTCGACTGGGGCGGGACGTTGACCCCGTGGCACTCGGTGGACCAGGAGAAACTGTGGCTGGAGGTGTGCGCGCGGCACTACCCGGCGGCCGAGGCGGCCGCCACGGCCGCGGCGGCCCGGGCCGCGGAGATGGACCTGTGGCGGCTGGCCGAGAGCGGGCAGCAGAGCTCCACCCTGGACGCCGTCTTCGCGCGGGCCGGGGTCACCGCGTCGGCAGCCTTCCTGGCCAGCTACTACGAGGCGTGGGATCCGCACACGCTGACCGACCCGGACGCGCCGCCGCTACTGCGTGAATTGCGGCGCCGCGGCATCAAGATCGGCGTGCTGTCCAACACGATGTGGCCGCGCGACGCCCACGAGCGGATCTTTATCAGGGATGAGCTCTTCGACCTGATCGACGGGGCGGTCTACAGCAGCGAGATCCCGTGGGTCAAGCCGCATCCGGAGGCGTTCCGGGCCGCGATGCGAGCCATCGGCGTGACCGATCCGGCCGAGTGCGTGTTCGTCGGCGACCGGCCGTACGACGACGTGCACGGGGCCAAGAGCGCGGGGATGCGCGGCGTGCTGGTGCCGAACTCCGACGTGCCCGCGTTCGCCGGCACCGAGCCTGACGCGGTGATCGCGCGGCTGGCCGACCTCCTCGGTCACGTCGACCGCTGGTCGTAGTGACGCGCGAAAACTTTCTCAGGAAAAACGTTGGCGGATTCCTGTCCCGCGACTCATAGCTACGGGGAGCAAGTGGGGGCTGGCCGGCTGCCGGGAACTCGCTACTGAGGGGGGGCGGGTTTCCGGCGCCCGGGCAGTCACGGCGATGACGCCCTGAAACAAAGGCCACCGGATGTGGTTATACGCCACAGTTGCGGTGTTACATAGCACTATGCGCGACAGCGAGGTGGTCGCGGCCATCGTGGCGGGCAACCCGGAGGGGTTGGCCGAGGCCTACGACAGGTACGCGTCACCGCTGTACACCTACTGCCGCTCCCTGCTGCGCGAACCGGCTGATGCCGCCGATGCAGTGCAGGACACGTTCGTCATAGCGGCGTCTAGGTTGGCGGAACTGCGTGATCGGAACCGGCTCCGGCCGTGGCTATACGCCGTGGCCCGCAACGAGTGCCACCGACGCCTGCGCGCCCGGACGGTCCAGGTCACGACGCCGCTGGATGAGATGCCGGACGTGACCGATACCTCGGCCGACGTCAGTGGCGAGGCCGAGCGGGACGAGCTGCGGACGCTGCTCCGCTCGGCGGTGCGTGGCCTGAACTCCGGCGAGCAAGACCTGATCGAGCTGCAACTGCGGCAGGGGCTCGACGCCGCCGAGATCGCGGCCGTGCTCGGCGTGTCCCGCAACCACGCTCACGCGCTGCTGTCCCGCGCCCGCGATCAACTGGAGATCTCGCTCGGCGCGCTACTCGTGGCCCGGTCCGGGCGGGACGACTGCGCGGCCCTGAACACGATGCTCGCGGACTGGGACGGGCAGCTGAACGTCCTGATGCGCAAGCGGATCAACCGTCACATCGAGAACTGCCCGGTGTGCGCCGAGCGGAAGAAGCGCGAGCTGGCCCCGGCGCTGCTGCTCGGGCTGGCCCCGCTGGCCGCCGCGGTGCCGCCCGGGCTGCGGGAGCAGGTCCTCAGGCTGGCCAGCAGCAACACCCCCGACGCGGCCGCCCACCGGGCCAGCGTGGCGCAGCGCACCGCGCCGTTCGGGCACCACGGGTTCCCCAAGCCGCTGGACCCGCCGAAGTCGTCGTGGTGGCGGACCCGGTCCGGGCAGGCCGCCGCAGCGGCCGCCGCCGCAGCGGTGGTCGCGGCGCTCACGCTGCTGGCCGTGGCGCTGGCATCCTCGGGGCCGGGCCACCCGGGCGGGGGCGCGGCGGCCCTTGGCCCGGGAGCAGGTCCGGGAACGAGCATCGCGGCGGCCAGCGGGACGGCCGGCGGGCCCGGTAGCGGGGCGCCTGGCAGCGGGGGGTCCGGCGGGAGGTCCAGCAACCACCCGCAACCCACCGTGTCCGCGAACGGTGCCGCGAACGTGTCTCCGACACCCGGGGCGGGCGGTGCGCCGGCGCCCGGCGGCGGCAGCAGCGCACCGCCGGGCGGCGGGTCGGCCACCAGCAGCGGCGCGCCCGGTCATAGCGGTCACCCGTCGCCGCCGACCTCGGCGCCGCCGTCCAGCTCGAGCGCGAAGCCGAGTTCGCCCGCCCCGGCCACCAGCAGCGCCACGGCGACCGCCAGTTCGTCGCCGAGCCGGGGCATCCTGACCGTGACGCCTACCACGATCCTGCTCGGCCTGAACGGCGGCACGCTGACCCTGAAGGCCTCGTTCGGCTCGGTCAACTGGTCCATCGCCGAGTCCTCGAGCCTGGTCGGCCAGGTCACGGTGTCGCCGACGGCAGGCACGCTGGCCTCCGGGCAGAGCACCACGGTCTCGCTGAGCGCCGGCAGCCTGCTGGGCGGCCTGCGCGAGGCCGCGCTGGCCGACGGCGGTGGGGGCGTGGGCGCGTGCGCGGCCTGCACGCTCACCGTGAACCCGGGCAACATCACGGTCACGGTCGTGCTGGAGATCAGCGTGGGCAACAGTTCCAGCCCGCCGCCGTCCAGTCCGCCGCCGTCCAGTCCGCCGCCGGACGACGTGCGGCCTGCCGCACTCGTGGGCCGGCTAGTGAACTGAGCCGGTGCGCTTGAGGGTCTGGATGATCGGCGCGGTCTGCACCGAGCTCACTCCGGGCAACCCGGCCAGTTCGCCGGTGAGGTATTCGTAGAGATGCTGAGTATCGCGGAAGACGGCACTGGCCATCAGGTTGGTCGGTCCGGTCGTGGCGGCGGCGAACGGGATCTCGCGATGCGCGGCCAGGGCACGTCCCGTCTCTTCCAGCCGGGCCGGTTCGACCGTGAGCCAGAGCATGGCCTGAAGGTCCATGCCGAAGACCCGGTTGTCGATGTCGATCTCGAAGGACAGCAGGCCGGCCCGGCGGAGCTCGTCCATCCGGCGGCGCACCGTCGACTCGTGCCAGTGGATGGCGGCGGCCAGCGCGGCATGGCTGGCCCGACCGTCGCGTGCGAGTTCGGCGAGCAGCGGCTCGTCCCCGGGAAGCAGTACTCCCCCGCCGGCAGCCCGGCCCGGAGCGGCTGACGCGTTGAGCCTATCCAGCTGGGCGGCGGACAGGGCGCAGGTGATTTCCTGCCACGGCCCGGGGGTGAAGTCGTGCAAGATCGAGTACGCCGAGATCTGCACGACGCGGCGGCTGCCGGGCAGACCGCGCAGGAACAGGGCGTCGCGTTGCTCCGCGGTCCGCGCCTCGAGCGTGCACGCGATTTCGGTACCCCCGGAGGCAAGCCGTACCCAGCTGGTGTCCGGGCGGCGGGCCAGGGCCTCCGCGATAGAGTCGGCACTGCCCGGGGTGGTCTGCAGCCGGAGGAACCAGCCGGTCCAGCCCAGCTGGGATCCGTCGACCACGCCGAGCACGCGCAGCCCGGCTGATTCGCTCAACCTGCGATACCGCCGGGCGGCGGTCTGGTCGGAGATTCCGGTCACCTCGGCGAGGGTGCGGAAGGACGCCCGGGGCTCGATGGCCAGGATGTGGATAATCTGCCGATCGACGGCATCCAGCATCGTCACTTCCACGAAGATCAGCGTAACCGTTGTCGAGATCCGGCTCTATCTGGCTTGATCGTGGATTACTTCCGGTCGGCTAACGCAGCATGAAGGTACGGCGCCCGGGAAGGTGCCTGCTGATGGAGGGAATCGATGGATAAGAAGTGGTGGACCCTGCTCGCGGTGTGCACGGGAACGTTCATGCTGCTGCTGGACGTCACGATCGTCATCGTGGCCCAGCCTGCGATCCAGAGCGGGCTGCACGCGAGCTTCAGCGACGTGCAGTGGGTCCTCGACGCCTACGCCCTGACCCTGGCCTCGCTGCTGCTGACCTCGGGCGTGCTGGCTGACCGGTACGGCCGGAAGCGGCTGTTCAGCATCGGGCTGATCATCTTCACGCTCGGGTCGCTGCTGTGCGGCCTGGCCCAGGACCCGCTGATGCTGATTCTGTCGCGGAGCGGCCAGGGCGTCGGCGGCGCGATCATGTTCGCCACGTCGCTGGCCCTGCTCGGGAACAGCTTCCGCGGGAAGGACCGCGGTGTGGCGTTCGGCGTGTGGGGGGCGATCACCGGCGTGTCCACGGCGCTCGGTCCGGTGCTGGGCGGCGTGATTACCACGAACTGGAGCTGGCGCGGCATCTTCCTGGTCAACGTGCCCATTGGCGTCCTGGCCGTGGCCTTGACGGCTTGGCGAGTGCAGGAGTCGAAGTCGCCGCGCCCGACGCCGCCGGACTGGATCGGGTTCGTGCTGCTCACCACCGGCCTGGTGAGCCTGGTCTACGGGCTGATCCGGGCGGGCGAGAACAGCTTTTCTGACACCGGGGTCATCGCGTGCCTGGCGGTCGGCGCCGGCGCGCTGGCCGCGTTCATCGTGGCCGAGCGGCGCGTCGCGTATCCGATGTTCGACCTGTCCCTGCTGCGCGTGCCGACCTTCGCCGGCGCCTCCATCGCCGCGTTCGCGATGAACGGCTCGCTGTACGCCGTGCTGCTCTGGCTGGTCCTCTACCTGCAGGACATTCTGGGTTACTCGGCGCAGGACGCGGGACTGCGGCTGGCCATCATCAGCGGCGCCCAGTTCGTCACCGCGACGATCGCCGGGCGGTCCAGCGAGCGCGTGCCCGCCCGCTGGCTCATCGGCCCGGGCCTGCTGCTGGTCGGCGTCGGCCTGATCATCATGGCCGGGCTGACCGGGGGCAGCGGCTGGACCGACCTGATCCCCGGTTTCATCGTGTCGGGTCTCGGCGCCGGGCTGGTCAACCCGCCGCTGGCGTCGACCGCGATCGGGGTGGTCCCGCCGCAGAAGGCCGGGATGGCGTCGGGCGTCAACGCGACGTTCCGCCAGGTCGGCATCGCGGCGGGCATCGCCGGCCTCGGCGTGATCTTCAACTCCGCGCTGCAGCACAACCTGACCAGCGCTGCGGCGGTGGCGTCGTCGGCGCCGCGCATCGTGACCATGGTCCGGCAGGGCCAGGTCGGCCAGCTGCTGGCCAGCCTGCCGCCCGCCCGCCGAGGCGAGGTCGCGGCGGCGATCAAGGCCGCGTTCGCGGCCGGCCTGAACGACCTGCTCTACGTGACCGCTGCCATCGCGCTGGTCGGCGCGGTGTGCGCGCTGCTGCTCATCCGCAGCAAGGACTTCGTGAGTCGCACCGAGCCGCAGGCCGCTCCGGCTGGGGACACGGGATCGGGTACGGGCAGTGTCAGCCAGGTCCGTTCGGCATAAAGAAAAGGACCTCAGCCGGGGCGGACCTGCGCGGTCCAGGCGGCGTGCGCGGTAGCGCGCTCGGCCTGGGCCCGCAGGGCCTGTACGGCGCGGGCGGGGTCGTCGGAGCCGAAGACCGCGGAACCGGCCACGAACACGTCCGCGCCCGCCTCGGCGCAGCGCTCGATGGTCTGCTCGTGGACCCCGCCGTCGACCTGGAGCCAGATCTGGGCCCCGCGCTCGGCCACCAGGGCGCGGGCCCGGCGCAGTTTCGGCAGCACGATGTCCAGGAAGTGCTGGCCGCCGAAGCCCGGCTCGACCGTCATCAGCAGCAGCATGTCGATCTCGGACAGCAGGTCCTGATACGGCTCCACCGCGGTGCCCGGGTTGACGGCCAGCCCGGCGCGGGCGCCCGCGGCGCGGATGGCGCGCAGCGTGCGGACCGGGGCGTGCGCCGCCTCGGCGTGGATGGTGACGTTGCGCGCGCCGGCCTCGGCGTACTCCGGCGCCCACCGGTCCGGCTCATCGATCATCAGGTGACAGTCGATGGGCAGCGTGGTGTGCTTGAGCAGCGACTCCACGACGGGCAGGCCCAGGGTGAGGTTCGGCACGAAGTGGTAGTCCATGACATCCACGTGCAGCCAGTCGGCGACGCTGGCCACCGCGGCGGCCTCGTCGGCGAGCCGGGCAAAGTCCGCGGACAGGATGCTCGGTGAGATCTGAACGGCCACAGCCCAGAGTGTAGATTGCCTGGGTGCGCCTCAACTCCCCCGGCTAGGGGATAAGCGCCTGGGGGCGACACGCCGGAGGCGGGGAGAGGAAATGTCGTATCGTAGGGGTACAGTTCGATACTGAGTTCGACCCAGATCTTTGCATAACGCGAACTTCTGCGTAAAACACGGTACGACCTGGAGGGTGCTCATGCCGTCAGAACCGCCCAGCGCACTGCTCGACCGGGTGCGCAAGCTGCTGGCGAAGGCCGAGGCTGAGGGGGTGACCCCGCCCGAGGCCGAGGCGCTGACCGCGAAGGCCGCCGAGCTGATGGCCCGCTACGGCATCGACCGGGCCCGGCTGGCCGCGTCCCGCCCGGAGACCGACCGGCCGGGCAGCCGCGTCATCGACATCGACAACCCGTGGGCCCAGGTCCGGGCGCACCTGCTGGCCGGGCTGGCCGGCGCCATGCGGTGCCAGTGCGTCCTGCTGCACACCAGCGGGCCGGGGGCACGCATCCACGTGTTCGGCTACGCCTCGGATCTGGAGCGGGCCGACATCCTGTACACCTCGCTGCTGCTCCAGATGGCGCGCGGGCTGACCGCCGCCGTCGTGCCCGACGGAGTGCGCAGCGTTCGGGCGTGGCGGCGGAGCTGGCTGCTCGGCTTCGTCACCGCCGTCATCACCCGGGTGCGCTCGGCCGAGGAGCGCGCCGCCAGCAGCGCCGAGGGCGAGGCGCAGTCCGGGCCGAGCACGGCGCTGGTGCTGGCCGACCGGGCCGTGGTCATCCGGCGCCGGCTGGAAGAGGCGTACCCGGTGACCCGGAAGACCCGCATTACCTACAGCGGCCGCGGTTACAGCGCCGGCTACGCCCAGGGCCAGCGGGCCGACATCGGCAACGCCCGCCTGGGCCAGACCCGCGCGCTCAGCCGCGCCTAAGGAGCGAGCCAAAGGGGCGCGGCGCTGCCTGGACTGAGGAGCGACGAAGGAGCGACGAGGGAAGGCAGCGCCTTAAAAGCGCCCCGGAGGCGAGCGACGGGACAACAGCGGAGGAAGATCGCGTCGGTGCCGTGGCGGTGCGGCCAGAACTGGGCGAACCGGGGGTCGGAGGCGCGCAGGCCGGGGACGTCGGCGAGGACGGCGGGAGCGTCGAGGATGGTGACGTCGCCGCGGAGGTCGGCGACGGCGGTGACCACATCGCGGGTCTCGGCCAGGTGCGGTGAGCAGGTCACGTAGGCGACCACGCCGCCGGGCCGGACCGACTCGATTGCGGCGTCCAGCAGATCGCGTTGGACCGCGGCCAGCTCGGACACGTCGTCCGGGGTCTTGCGCCACCGGGCTTCGGGGCGGCGGCGCAGCGAGCCGAGGTTCGAGCAGGGCACGTCGGCGAGCACGCGGTCGAACGTCCCGGGCCGCCAGGGGACGTGCCGCCCGTCGGCGGCGATGACGGCCGGGTCGAGTTCGGCGCGGCGCAGGGCGTCCACGACCCGCCTGGCCCGGTGCGGTCGGACGTCGGAGGCGACCAGGCGGGCTCCGCGCTCGGCGGCGAGCCCGGCCAGCAGCCGGGCCTTGCCGCCGGGACCCGCGCACAGGTCGAGCCAGAGACGGTCCGGGCCCGGGTCGCTCGCGTTGTCGCCCACGCTCACTCGGGTCAGGGCGAGCGCCGCGAGCTGGCTGGCTTCGTCCTGGACAACGGCCTGGCCGCTGGCGACGTAGGGGGCCGGGTCGCCGGCGGCCAGCCGCAGGCCGTAGGGCGACCAGCGGGTCGGGGTCGTGCCCGGCGCGTCGGGGCTTTGGCTGGCGGGGCTTTGGCTGGCGGGGCTTTGGCTGGCGGGGCTTGGCTGGCGGGGCGGCCGGGGGTGACGGCGAGGACCACGTCGGGCCTGAGGTTGCCAGCCGCCAGGGCGTCCTCGAGCTCGGCGGTGCTGGCCTGGCCCAGCGCGTCGGCGAACGCCTCGATGATCCAGCGGGGGTAGCTGTGGCGGACGGCCAGGTAGCCGTAGGGGTCGCGGTCGCGGCTGGGGGCGACGATCTCGGTCCAGCCGTCCAGGTCGCGGGTCGCGACCCGGCGGAGCACGGCGTTGACGAAGCCCGACGGACGGGGGCCGCACACGTCCTTGGCCAGGTCGACCGAGGTGGCCACGGCGGCGTGCGGGCCGACCCGGGTGGCCAGCAGCTGGTGGGCGCCGAGCCGCAGGACGTCGCGCACCGTCGGGTCCAGCTGGTCACGGTCACTGCAGGCGGCCACGATCGCGTCGTAGGTACCGCGGCCGCGCAGCGTGCCGTAGGTGAGTTCGGTGGCGAACGCGGCGTCCCGGCCGGTCAGGCCGCGTTCGGTCAGCAGGGCGGGCAGCAGCAGGTTGGCGTAGGCGTCGCGGTCTGCGACCGCGCGCAGGACGTCGTAGGCCGCGCGCCGGGCTGGGTCGGCCCGGCGCCGCGCTGGGTCGGCCCGGCGGCGGGCTGGTTCGGCCTGGCGGCCTGGGGCCGCGAGGGTCGTGCTCGCTCGGCCATGTCAGCCGAGCCGCACGGGGCCGCCGGAGCGCAGCCCGCGGGTCCAGTCCGAGGCCATCATGCGGCGCTTGCCCTCGGCCTGCACCTCGCCGAGACGCACCGGGCGCGAGCCCGTGCCGACGAACACGTCGTGCTTGGTGGCCAGCACCTCTCCGGGCGCCAGGTCGGGGGCGTCGGTCTTCGGGTCCGGCCCGCCGGGTGATACCGGGCCGAGCTTCAGCCGGGCGCCGTCGTGCTCGGTCCACGCCCCGGGCTCGGGCGTGCAGGCACGGATCAGCCGGTCCACGACGTGGGCGGGCAGCTTCCAGTCCACCCGCGCGTCGGCCGGGGTGATCTTCGGCGCGAAGCTCACGCCCTCGGCCGGCTGCGGGACCGCCTCGAGGGTTCCGGCCTCGATCCCGTCCAGCGTGTCGACGAGCAGCCGCGCGCCGGAGTGCGCCAGCCGACCCAGCAGCTCGCCGCTGGTGTCGGTGGGGCGGACCGGTTCGGTCAGCACCCCGTACACCGGGCCCGCGTCCAGCTCGGCCACGACGCGGAACGTGCTGGCGCCGGTCACGTCGTCGCCGTGCATGATGGCGTGCTGCACCGGGGCGGCGCCGCGCCAGGCCGGCAGCACCGAGAAGTGCAGGTTGACCCAGCCATGGACGGGCACGTCAAGCACGGCCTGCGGGATCAGCGCGCCGTAGGCGACCATCGGGCAGCAGTCGGGGGCGATCTCGCGCAGCCGGTCGAGGAACAGCGGGTCGCGGGCCCGGGCCGGGGTGAGTACCTCGAGGCCGCCTCGGCGGCCCGCCGCGCCACCGGGCTCGACTCGACGTGGCGGCCACGCCCGGCCGGCGCGTCGGGACGGGTCAGCACCGCGACGACCTCGTGCCGTGAGGCCAGCACCGCGTCCAGCGCCGGTACCGCCGTCTGCGGGGTACCCGCGAACACCAGGCGCATCGGTCTACAGGGCCCGCCCGAGGGTCTCGTGCGGAGACACCCTCACCTTGGGGATGGGGTCGCCCCACCATTCGGCCTCGCGGATGGCCTTCATGGCCAGCTTGCGCTGGGCCGGGTCCATCCGGTCGATGAACAAGATGCCATCCAGGTGGTCGGTCTCGTGCTGGATGCAGCGGGCCAGCAGTTCGGTGCCCTCGATCGTCACCGGGTCGCCGTACATGTTGAAGCCCGTGGCGACCACTCCGTAGGCGCGCGTGACCGGGTAGGCCAGGCCGGGAAACGACAGGCAGCCCTCGTCGTCCTCGTCTTCCTCCTTGGACAGGTCGAGCGAGGGGTTGATCAGGTGGCCCGGCTCGTGGTCGTCCACGTGGTAGGTGAAGACGCGCAGCCCGACGCCGATCTGCGGCGCGGCCAGGCCGACCCCGGGCGCGTCCAGCATGGTGTCGGTGAGGTCCTTGACCAGCCTGCGCAGCTCGGCATCGAAGTCGCGCACCGGCTCGGCCGGGGTGCGCAGCACCGGATCACCGAAAAGACGGATCGGCTTGACGCTCACGAAACCTCCTGGACGCATGACGGCGCGGCGCCGTCGGCATCCAGTTTATCCGTCAGGGTTTTATCCGTCAGGCAACCTCGGCCGGGTCGAGCTGGACGCGCACGGGGGCGCCGTCCTTGCGCGCGCTGCGGGCGGCCTGCGCCGCGTGCAGCGCCCGGGCCAGGGCCAGGCCGTCGGTGCGGGGAATCCTGATCAGCGCGCGTTCGGCGGGCTCGGGATCTGGTTCGGCGCCGTTCGGCCCGGCCGGTCCCAAGATCTCGGCCGGGATCGGTCCCAGGATCTCGGCTCGGTCCGGGAGCGCAGCCGAGCCGACGAATTCCGCGACCGCGGTGGACGGGCCGGTGACGGCCGCCATCCGCACCGCGGGCGGGAAGCCGAGCTCGGCTCGTTCGGCCAGTTCCCGTTCGGCGAAACCGACCGGATCCCAGCGGACCAGGGCCTGTACCGCGGGCAGCGACGCCTCGGCCAGCACGACCACGGACCCGCCGGGCCGGACCAGGGCGGCGGCGTTCAGCCACCGGCGCAGCGTCTCCTCGGCGGCGCGCAGGCTCGGCCGGCCGAGCAGGGCCCAGCCGTCCAGCAGTAGCGCGGCGGCATAGCCGTCCACGGCCACCGGTTCGGCCCCGGGGGTGGCGATGACCAGGGCGGGCTCGGCGGGCACCTCGGCCAGCACGTGCTGGCCACCCGAGGTGCGCACCGGGATGTCGGGAAAGGCGCGGCCCAGCTCCTCCGCGGTCCGGGCCGCGCCGGTGACCAGCGCGCGCAGGCGGTCGGATCCGCACCGTGAGCAGGCCCAGTCGGCGGCCAGGGCGCCGCACCACCGGCAGCCCGGCACCTCGTTGGACCCGCCGACGCGCAGCGGCCCGCCGCATACGGCGCACCGGGCCTGGGCGCGGCAGCGGGCGCAGGCGATCGCGGCCAGGTACCCGCGCCGGGGAACCTGGACCAGGACCGGCCCGGGCAGGGCTTCGCGGTTACGGGCGTCGTGCTGTGCGGGCGGTGCTGCCGCGGGCGGTGCTGCTGCGGGGGTCGCCTGCCAGGGCGGTGCGGGCGGTGCGCAGGGCCAGGCTGGGCAGGCGGGCGGTCATGGCCGCCGCGTCCCGGGCGAGTTCGGCTTCGTCCGGCGCGGCCCGGACCCGGGGCGCGACCTGGCGCAGGACTTCCGGCCGGCCGACCAGCGGCTTGGCCCACCCGGCCGCGACCAGCTGGGTCAGCTCGGCGGTCCGGGCGAACCCGCCGATCAGCGCGGCTGCGCTGGACTGGTGGGCGCGCAGGGCGAGCACCTCCCGGGCGTTCGGGTACGGGGCCCGGGGCTCGGCGTGCAGGTCGTCGCCATCGTCCCAGAGGACCACCAGGCCCAGCTGGCAGACCGGGGCGAACATCGCGGCCCGGGTGCCCGCCACGACCCGGACCGTGCCCCGGAGCACGGCCAGCCAGCGGCGGTAGCGCTCGGCCGGGCCGAGATCGGCGGTCAGGCAGACGTGGCCCCCGGCTCCTTGGTCCTCCGCTTGGTTCACCGCTTGGTTCACCGCGGTCAGCGCCGCGTCGACGCGGGCCAGGTCGCGGGCGTCCGGGACGACGATGACCACGCCGCGGCCGGCGGCGGCCGTGGTGGCGGCGGCAATGGCGATCTCGGCCGGCCACTCGGGACCGGGCAAGGCCGACCAGGCGGCGCGGACCGGGCGGCCCTCGGCCAGCGCGGCCAGGAACGTCTCCCCGGCCGGGTACCGGGTCCACGAGCCGGGCCCGGGCCGGGACGGCGCGGGGTCCAGCGGAGCGGTGGCCGGCGTGGCGGGGGCGTGCGGGGCATTGCGGCGCGGGCGGGGCGGGCGGGGTTTGCGGCGTGGCGGGGGCTTCGCGTTCGGCGGTGGCGTGCCGGGGCGGGATGGCCAGGCGGAGCACGTCGGCCAGCGTGCCCGCGTACCGGTCGGCCACCGAGCGGGCCAGAGCGAAGATCTCGGGCGTGAGCACCGGCTCCGGCGAGATCACCCGCTCCAGCCGGGAGAGGCGGCCCTGGTGCTCGCTGGTCTGAGTCCGGTCCAGCAGGTAGCCGTCGACCAGCTGGCCGGCGAACCTGACCCGGACCCGGCAGCCGGGCACGGCGGTCTCGTCCATGCTGGCCGGGACCAGGTAGTCGAAGGGCCGGTCCAGATGAGCAAGCGAGATGTCGACCGCCACCCGGGCGACCGGCAGCCGCTCGCTGACCGCCTGATCCTTCGGCCCCTTCGCCACGGTTCCGTCCTACCAGAAGGAGGGGGATGCTTACACTTAGGCAGCAGAGGGCCGGGATTTCCATGATCACGAAGACTTTTAGGTGCTATGGCGTATAAAAGTCTTCGCGATCATGAAACATAGTACCTGTATTCGAGGAACGGAGCGGCGGAGCAGCTCGCGGACGGGGTAAGAGTCGCTGGGGCCTGTGAGCAGGAACCACGGTCCGTTCGGTAAAAAAAGTCGCCTACTCAGGCGCCGGCGGCGGTGCGGAGCTGGTCGGCGCGGTCGACGCGCTCCCAGGAGAAGTCGGGCTCGGTGCGGCCGAAGTGCCCGTAGGCCGCGGTCTGCGCGTAGATCGGGCGGAGCAGGTCCAGCGCGTAGATGATGGCCCGCGGCCGCAGGTCGAAGACCTTCATGACCGCGTCCTGGATCCGCTCCACCGGCACCTTCTCCGTGCCGAAGCACTCGACGAACAGCCCGACCGGCACCGCCTTGCCGATCGCGTACGCCACCTGGGCCTCGCAGCGGTCGGCCAGGCCCGCGGCGACCACGTTCTTGGCCACCCAGCGCATCGCGTACGCCGCGCTGCGGTCGACCTTGGACGGGTCCTTGCCAGAGAAGGCGCCTCCCCCGTGCCGGGCCATGCCGCCGTAGGTGTCGATGATGATCTTGCGTCCGGTCAGCCCGGCGTCGCCCATGGGACCGCCGATCTCGAACCGGCCGGTCGGGTTGACCAGCAACCGGAAGCCCTCGGTGTCGATCTGCGCGTCGGCCAGGACGGGCTCGACCACGTAGTCCCGGATGTCGGGGGCGAGCAGTTCCTTGAGGTTGATGTCCGGCGCGTGCTGGGTGGAGACCACCACGGTGTCCAGCCGGACCGGCCGGTCCCCGGCGTACTCGATGGTCACCTGCGTCTTGCCGTCCGGGCGCAGGTACGGCACCGTGCCCGCGCGGCGGACCTCGGACAGCTGCTTGGCCAGCTTGTGCGCGAGCATGATCGGCAGCGGCATCAGCTCCGGCGTCTCCCGGCACGCGTAGCCGAACATGAGACCCTGGTCGCCGGCGCCCTGCCGGTCGAAGTCGTCGGTCCCCTCGCCCTCGCGGTACTCGAACGCGTCGTTGACGCCCTGGGCGATGTCCGGTGACTGGGAGCCGATCGAGACCGACACCCCGCAGGAGGCGCCGTCGTAGCCCTTGGCCGAGGAGTCGTAGCCGATCTCGAGGATCTTGTCCCTGATGATGCCGGGGATGTCGATGTAGGTCTGGGTGGTGACCTCGCCGGCCACGTGCACCTGGCCGGTCGTGATCAGCGTCTCCACCGCGACCCGGCTGCCCGGATCGTCCTTGATCATGGCATCAAGGATGACGTCACTAATCTGGTCAGCCATCTTGTCGGGATGACCCTCGGTCACCGACTCAGAAGTAAACAGGCGACGCGCCACTTCGTTTTCCCCTCCTAGGACCCGGCAACTGCGGCGATTCTATCCGGAGTCTGCAGGGGATACGGTTCGCTTCGGATTGGCCGCTTACTTCGGATGTGACGCGTAGCGGTCACTTCAGGTTGACAGCGGCCAGGTCCCACACCACATTCGCGAGCGCTTCCTTGGGCCCGCGCGCGATCCGGGTGACCGTTCCGTCGGCGCCGTAGACGACCGCCTCGTTGTCCGGGGTCCCGAAGCCGAGCCCGTTCCCCACCGGGTTGACCACCAGCAGGTCACACCCCTTGCGGGCGAGCTTGGCCCGGGCCGCCTGCTCGGAGGTGTCCGTCTCGGCGGCGAACCCGACCAGGACCGGCTGCGTGCCGCCGGGACCCCGCTGCTCGGCCAGTCCGGCCAGGATGTCCGGGTTCTCGACCAGGCGCAGCGGCTCGGGCGGCTGCCCGTCCTTCTTGATCTTGCCGTCGCTGCGGGTCTGCGGGCGGTAGTCGGCCACCGCGGCGGCCATCACCACGACGTCCGCGCTTTCCGCCGCCTTCAGGACCGCGTCCCGCATCTGCAGCGCCGAGACGACCCGGGTCACCTTGGCCCCGGCCGGGTCGGGCAGCGCGACGTTGGCCGCGATCACGGTCACCTCGGCGCCCCGGGCGACGGCGGTCCGGGCCAGCGCGTAGCCCTGCGTACCGGTGGACCAGTTGCCGATGAACCGCACCGGGTCGATCTCCTCCCGGGTGCCGCCCGCGGAGACGACCACGCGGCGGCCGGCCAGGTCCTGGTTCTTCGGGCCCGGGCCGTCGAGCAGGCGGACGGCCACGGCGAAGATCTCTTCAGGCTCGGGCAGGCGGCCCGCGCCGCTGTCGGCCCCGGTGAGGCGGCCGACCGCGGGGTCCAGCACTACAGCTCCCCGGCGGCGCAAGAGGGCCACGTTGGCCTGGGTGGCCGGGTGCTCCCACATCTCGGTGTGCATGGCGGGCGCGTAGAGCACCGGGCACCTGGCGGTCAGCAGGGTGGCGGTCAGCAGGTCGCCGGCCATCCCGGCCGCGGCCCGGGCCAGCAGGTCGGCGGTGGCCGGGGCGACCAGAACCAGGTCGGCGGACTGGCCGAGCCGGACGTGCGGTACCTCGGATACGCCGGTCCACACGTCGGTGGTGACCGGTTCGCCGGACAGAGCGGCCCAGGTGGCCTCGCCGACGAAACGGAGGGCGTCAGCGGTGGGCACGACCCGGACGCGGTGCCCGGATTCGGTCAGCAGCCTGAGCAGCTCGCAGACCTTATAAGCCGCAATGCCCGCGCCGACGCCCAGGATTACACGGGCCGACGCGGGCATGGCTGCCTCGGGCTGGTCTGGGTCAGCCTTCGGTGGCCTCGACGTTGAGCAACCGCTCCTTGATCTCACGGAGCGAGATGGACAGCGGCTTCTCCTGACTGCGCGTCTCGACCAGCGGGCCGACGTACTCCAGCAGCCCCTCGCCGAGCTGGGAGTAATACGCGTTGATCTGCCGTGCGCGCTTCGCGGCCATGATCACCAGCCGGTACTTGCTGTCCACGACCTCGAGAAGCTCGTCGATCGGCGGGTTGATGATGCCGTCGGCGACCTGAGTGCCTGCCACGTTCTGCCTTCCGTTGTTCACTGCTCCATCAAGGCTATCAGCTGGCCGCATACGTCCTGGACGGATGTGTTCACCAGCGTGATGTCGAACTCGGCGGCCGCCGCGAGCTCGTCCTCGGCGGCCGCCAGCCGGCGGGCCAAGACCTCGGGCGCCTCTGTGCCTCTTCCGGTGAGCCTGCGGACCAGCTCGTCCCAGGACGGCGGGGCCAGGAATACCAGCCGGGCGTCGGGCGCGGCCCGCCTGACCTGCCGCGCTCCGGCTACGTCGATCTCCAGCAGGCAGGCCACGCCCGCCTCGAGCTTCTCGTTCAGAGGCGTGCGCGGCGTGCCGTACCGGTTGCCGGCGAACTGCGCCCACTCCAGCAGCGCTCCCCCGGCAACCAGCCGGTCGAACTCGCTGTCGTCGACAAAGTAATATTCGCGGCCGTCCACTTCCCCAGGCCGCGGCCGACGTGTCGTAACCGACACGGAAATCCAGATGTCGGGGCAAACCCTGCGGAGTTCGGCGACGACCGTGCTCTTCCCGACCCCGGAGGGCCCGGAGAGCACGGTCAGCCGCGAATGCACCGGGGTCGCGACCGCGGCTCCGCTAGGACGTCGCTCCGGTCTGCCGTCAGATATCGGCACCGAACTCTTGCTCAAGCGCGGACCGCTGGTTGGTACCCAGCCCGCGTACGCGACGCGATTCCGCTATGCCTAGCCTTTCCATGATCTGCTTTGCCCGCACCTTGCCCACGCCGGGCAGAGACTCAAGCAGAGCCGAGACCTTCATCTTGCCAATCACGTCATCAGTCCCGCCTTCCTTGATGACATCCGACAAGGTCGTGGCCCCGCGCTTGAGGCGATTCTTCACCTCGGCGCGTTCTTTGCGTGCGCGGGCAGCCTTCTCCAGTGCCGCCGCACGTTCTTCAGGAGTGAGGGGAGGAAGAGCCACTCGAGGTCACCTCGGGTTTCGTTGGAAAAAAGGTTTGTCGGGAGGGGAAACTAGCCAATCACGTACCCTTTCGGCAACGCAAACCTCCGTTTACGTCATCACAAATTGAAATATATTACTCATAGTAAGCGATTCATTACTCAGAGTTATCATTGCCCGGCCCGGGCCTCAACTAGGGGTCTCACCGGGCGATATTCCGTGGTCAAGGTGCAAGACACCAGCGTATGCCATGGATGTCCGGGCGGTTGACCACCCTCCCGGCGCGTCGTGGATTCGTCACAAATATCCGCGCTTCGCCGGGACGTCGCCGACCTAATTCGGGTCAGCCGAGCGGGCTTGTTCGCGCGGCGGTCTTCGCCTTGACTCACGACGGCTCTGCTCGCTTTGATCCCGGATTATCGCGAGTTGGGATGATGGATGATCTATGAGGTTTATGTTACTCCTGAGACGTGTTCGGGACGATTTGGGCGTTTCTATCCCGTCTAGCCCCATCTGGGCCCCGATGAGCTTCCTGACATCCTACTCGCTGCGTGAGCTCGACGTCACCCCAGGTCACCTTATGTCTTGGCGGAAGTTTTCCGGGGCCCATCGGCGGAGGCCGACCTGGGTTCAGGCCGGATCACGGGCGACGCTGACCCGCCGGAGCGACGCGGCGATGGCCGCCGCGGCCGCCCCTGGATCCGGCGCCCGGGTGATCGGCCGCCCGATCACCAGCAGGTCCGCGCCGGCCAGCAGCGCCTCCTCCGGCGTCGCGACCCGCGCCTGGTCGTCGGCCTCGGCGCCGGCCGGCCGGACCCCGGGCGTGATGAGCGTCACATCAGGGCCGACCTCCGACCGGACCGCGGAGACCTCACGCGGCGAGCAGACCAGGCCCTGCGCGCCCGCCGCCACCGAGAGAGTGGCCAGCCGCAGTACCGCGTCTGACACCGGCCCGGTCATCCCGATCCGGCCCAGGTCATCGTCGCCCAGCGAGGTCAGCACGGTGACGGCCGCGACCATCGTGCCCGGCGCGGCCTCGACGGCCGCTCGGATGACGTCGGCGCCGCCCGTCGCGTGCACGGTCAGGACGTCGGGCCGCAGCCGGGCCACCGCCCGCGCCGCCCCGGCCACCGTGGCCGGGATGTCGTGCAGCTTGAGGTCGAGAAACACCGAAACCCGGCTGGCTCCCCGTACCGTCGCCACCACCTGCGGCCCGTAGCGCAGGTACAGCTCCAGGCCGACCTTGACCGTGCTCACGTGCGGCGTCACGAGCGCCGCCCACCGCGCAGCCGTCTCCAGGTCCGGGGCGTCGAGCGCGACCGCCACCGGCGCCGGCTTGCTCACGGCCACTCCTTCCACTCTCCGCTCCCACCCTGTCAGTGTCGGCCCGGGGGGCGACCCCCCGGAACCCCCCGATCACGGGGGGGCTGCCCGCTCCCCCGTCCCCCCTTGGCGGGGTGGGCGCTGCCCGATGACGTCGGCGACCTGATCGGCGCCGATGGCCGCCAGTTCCTCCTCCAGTTCCCGCACGACGCGCGAGCACGCCGACGGGTCATGCATGATCGCGGTGCCGACCCCGATCATCCAGGCGCCCGCGAGCAGCAGCTCCAGCGCGTCCCGCCCGGTGCGCACGCCGCCCGTCCCGATGATCGGCACATCGGGGAACGCCTCGGCCACCTGCCATACGCAGCGCACCGCGACCGGCCGGATGGCGGGCCCGGACAGGCCGCCGTACGCCCCGGCCAGGGCCGGGCGCATGGTTGCGGGATCGATGGCCATGCCGAGCACCACGTTGATCAGCGAAAGCCCGTCTGCGCCGGCCGCGACGCAGGTGCCGGCCACGGCCACGATGTCGGTCACATCCGGCGATAGCTTAGCGAACACCGGTATGTCGTGCCGGAGGCTGGCGCGCACCGCCGCGACCACGGACCCGGCGGTCGTGGGGTCGAGGGCGAACAGGCGCCCGGCGTCCTCCGCGTTCGGGCAGGAGAGGTTGATCTCGACCGCGGACACGCCCGCCGCGTCGGACAGCCGGGCCGCCAGCGCGCCGTACTCGCGAACGGTCTGGCCCGCGATCGAGACCACGACGCGGGCGCCGTGGGACAGCAGCCACGGCAGGTCGCGCTGCAGGAACGCGTCGATGCCCGGACCCTGCAGGCCCACCGAGTTCAGCAGTCCGCTGGGCGTCTCGGCCAGCCGGGGCGCGGGGTTGCCGGTCCGCGGCTCGGTCATGATCGACTTGCTGATGATCGCGCCGACCCGGGCCACGTCGATGAACTGGGCCAGCTCGCGGCCCGCGCCCGCGCAGCCCGCCGCGGCCAGCACCGGGTTGGGCAGCTCGAGCGGCCCGAGCCGGGCCCGCATGTCAGCCGGCATGCAGGTGCCCCTCGGCCTTGGGCTTCCAGCCGGGCGCCCCGAGCGCGTCGAACGGGATCGTGCCCACGTCATCCCAGCGGACCAGGTCGGCGCGGAACACCGGGCCGTCCACGCAGGCGCGCACGATCCGGGTGATCCCGTCGGTCCCGGTCACCGGCAGCACGCAGCCCATGCAGACCCCGATCCCGCAGGCCATGGGCACGTCCACCGAGGCCTGCACCGGGATCGCGTACCGGGCGGCCAGCGCGGTCACGTCGCGCAGCACGGGCACCGGCGCGCTGGCGTAGATCACCTCGGTGCGCGCCTCGCGGATGACCTGCTCCAGCATGGCGGTGACCGGGCCACGGGCGCCCAGCGAGCCGTCGGCGGTGGTGATCGTCGCGCTCCGCCCGGACCGGCGGGCGCTCAGCGCGCCGAAGACCCGGTCCGCGCTCGGCCCGCCGAGCAGGAAATCAACGCTGCAGGCGCGATCGGTCAGCTTGGCGGCGAGCGCGAACAACGGCGCGCTGCCGTAGCCGACCCCGAGCAGCAGGCACCGGGACGGGTTCTTCGGCACCGGGAACGGCCGGCCCAGCGGGCCCACGGCGTCCAGGGTGTCGCGGGCGCGCAGCGCGGCCAGCCACCGGGTACCCGGCCCCAGCGCCTCGAACACGAACTCCACCGTGCCGCCGTGGTCGGGGCGGACGTCGTGCACGACGAAGGCCCGGCGGCCGAGCATGGAGGTCTCCGGGCCGCCGACGGCCACCGTGACGAACTGGCCGGGCCGGAACCTGGTCGCGATGGCGGGGGCGACCAGGGTCAGCGCGTGATAGGCATCGACGCGCCGCAGGGTCAGCACGGTGGCGCGGACCTGGACCGGCCCCGCGGCTGGCTCAGTCACGGGGCTCACTCACTGGCTGCCCTAATCACGGGGCGCGCGCAGCAGTGCGGCGTGCTCCTGCAGCGACCGCACGCCGATCTCGCCGCGGATGATGGCCTCGATGCCCTGCACCGCGGCGGCCAGCCCGGCCGCCGTGGTCACGCACGGGATGCCGCGGCGGACCGCGGCGGTGCGGATCTCGTAGCCGTCGAGCCGAGGGCCGGACTGCCCGGGACTGCCGAACGGCGTGTTCACGATCAGGTCCACCTCGCCAGCGAGAATCCGCGTCACCACGGTCGGCTCGCCATCCGGTCCTGGGCCGTCGCCGTGCTTTCGCACGATCTTGGCACGAACCCCGTTACGGCGCAGCACCTCCGCCGTTCCGTCGGTGGCCCAGATCTCGAAACCCAGGTCGGCCAGGCGCTTGACCGGGAAGATCATGGACCGCTTGTCCCGGTTCGCGACCGATACGAACGCCCGGCCCTTCACCGGCAAGCGACCCGTACACTGCGGCCTGCGATTTCGCGTAGGCCGTGCCGAACATCGCGTCGATCCCCATTACCTCGCCGGTGGAGCGCATCTCCGGTCCGAGCACCGTGTCCACGCCCTGGCCGCCCGGATCGCGGAACCGCCCGAACGGCAGCACCGCCTCCTTGACCGCGACCGGCGCGTCCAGCGGCAGCTCACCGCCGTCGCCGCTTTGTTCGAGCATCCCTTCCGCGCGCAGCTCGGCGATGGTGGCGCCCAGCATGATGCGCGCCGCGGCCTTGGCCAGCGGGACCGCGGTGGCCTTGGAGACGAACGGCACGGTGCGCGAGGCCCGCGGGTTGGCCTCGAGCACGTACAGCACTCCCCCGGCCATCGCGTACTGCACGTTGAGCAGGCCGCGCACGCCCACCCCGTTCGCGATCGCTTCAGTGGCCGCGCGGACCTGCGCGATGTCGCTGCGGCCGATGGTGATCGGCGGCAGCGCGCAGGCCGAGTCGCCGGAATGGATGCCGGCCTCCTCGATGTGCTCCATCACGCCGCCGAGGTACAGCTCGGAGCCGTCGTACAGGGCGTCGACGTCGATCTCGATCGCGTCGTCGAGGAACCTGTCGATCAGCACCGGGTGGCCGGGGCTGACTTCGGTGGCTTTCGATACGTACGAGCGCAGCGTGGCATCGTCGTAGACGATCTCCATGCCGCGCCCGCCCAGTACGTACGAGGGCCGGACCAGCACCGGGTAGCCGATCTCGCGGGCGATGCTTGCCGCTTGCGTTTGGGTGGTCGCCGTCCCGTACCTCGGCGCGGTCAGGCCGGCGTCGTGCAGGACCTGGGCGAACGCGGCGCGGTCCTCGGCCAGGTGGATGGCCTCGGGCGAGGTGCCCACCACCGGGACGCGGGCGGCGCCGAGCGCCCGGGCCAGGCCCAGCGGGGTCTGCCCGCCGAGCTGCACGATCACGCCTTCGACCTTTCCGGTGGCCTGCTCGGCCCGGACCACCTCGAGCACGTCTTCCAGGGTGAGCGGCTCGAAGTACAGCCGGCCTGAGGTGTCGTAGTCGGTGGAGACGGTCTCCGGGTTGCAGTTGACCATGACGGTCTCGTAGCCGGCCTCCGCGAGCGCGAACGAGGCGTGCACGCAGGCGTAGTCGAACTCGATGCCCTGGCCGATACGGTTGGGCCCGCTGCCCAGGATGATCACCTTGGGTTTCTCGCCCCAGGGGACCTCGGTCTCGTCGTCGTAGGTGGAGTACAGGTACGGGGTGCGGGCGGCGAACTCGGCCGCGCAGGTGTCTACCGCGTGGTACACCGGGCGTACGCCGAGCCCCCAGCGGATCTCCCGGATCACCGTTTCCGTGGTGTCGCGCAGCTCGGCGAGCTGCGCGTCGGAGAAGCCGTTCTGCTTGGCGGTGCGGAGGGTCTCCGCGTCGAGGGCCTGCGCTTGTCTTACGTGCTCAGCGACCTGGTTTATGTGCTGGATCTGCTCGATGAACCAGGGATCGATGCCGGTTGTCGTCGCGACATCTTCCGGGCTGGCGCCGGCCCGCAGCGCCCGGTGGATGGTGGCCAGGCGGCCGTCGTGCGGGGTTCCGCAGTCACGCAGCAGATCCGCCGCGTCGGCGGGGGTTTCTTCTTTCCAGCCGAACGGACCGTGGTTACTCTCCAGCGACCGGAGCGCTTTCTGCAGCGCCTCGGGGAAGCTCCGGCCGATGGCCATAGCCTCCCCCACGCTCTTCATGTGGGTGGTGAGCGTGGGGTCAGCGCCGGGGAACTTCTCGAACGCGAACCGCGGCACCTTGACCACCACGTAGTCCAGCGCGGGCTCGAAGCAGGCCGGCGTCTGGCCGGTGATGTCGTTCGGGATCTCATCCAGGGTGTAGCCGATGGCCAGCCGCGCGGCGATCTTGGCGATGGGGAAGCCGGTGGCCTTGGAGGCGAGCGCGCTGCTTCGCGAGACGCGCGGGTTCATCTCGATCACGACCATCCGGCCGGTGCGCGGCTCGACGGCGAACTGGATGTTGCAGCCGCCGGTGTCCACGCCGACCGCGCGCATGATGGCGATCGCGGTGTCACGCATCCGCTGGTACTCCCGGTCGGTCAGGGTCATGGCCGGAGCCACGGTGACCGAGTCGCCGGTGTGCACGCCCATCGGGTCGATGTTCTCGATCGAGCAGACCACCACCACGTTGTCGTGGCGGTCCCGCATGAGCTCGAGCTCGAACTCCTTCCAGCCGAGGATGCTCTCCTCGAGCAGGACCTGGTGGGTGGGGCTGGCGTCCAGGCCGGCCCCGGCGATGCGCCGCAGGTCTGCTTCGGTTTTCGCGATTCCTGACCCGAGACCGCCCAGGGTGAAGCTCGGGCGGATCACGACCGGGTAGTTCAGGCTTTTCGCGGTGGCCACGCATTCGTCGAGGTCACGGCAGATCTGGCTGGCCGGGACCTCGGCGCCCAGGCCGGTCACGATCGCCTTGAACCGCTCGCGGTCCTCGCCCGCCCGGATCGCGTCGATGTTGGCGCCGATCAACTCGACGTTGTACCTGTGCAGGACACCGAGGTCATGGAGGGCGACGGCGGCGTTCAGCGCGGTCTGACCGCCCAGCGTGGGCAGCAACGCGTCGGGCCGCTGAATCGCGATGACCTTTTCCAGCGTCTCGGTGGTGATCGGCTCCACGTAGGTCGCGTCGGCGAACTCGGGGTCGGTCATGATCGTGGCCGGGTTGGAGTTGACCAGGCTGACCCGGATCCCCTCCTGCTTCAGCACCCGGCAGGCCTGGGTGCCCGAGTAGTCGAACTCGCAGCCCTGCCCGATGACGATCGGGCCCGACCCGATCACCAGCACCGACTTCAGATCCTGACGTCGTGGCACGTCTGCGTCACCTCCCGGCCGGGTGATCGAGCAGGGCGCGGAACCGGTCGAAGTGGTCGGCGGCATCGTGCGGGCCGGGAGCGGCCTCGGGGTGGTACTGGACGCTGAACACCGGGCGCTGCTCCAGGCGCAGGCCCTCGACCACGCCGTCGTTGAGGTTGACGTGACTGACCACGGCCGGCCCGTACGGGGTGTCGAACGGCTGCCGGGATCGCGACGGCACGTGGGCCCATGTAGGGCCCGCGTCCCGGGCGGCGTCCGGGCCCGGCTCGGGCGTACTCCCGGGCAAGGCGGCGGCGAAGCCGTGGTTGTGGCTGGTGATGTAGACCCGCCCGGTGGCGAGGTCCATCACGGGCTGGTTCACGCCGCGGTGCCCGTACCGCAGCTTGTAGGTGTGCAGGCCCAGGGCCAGGGCGAGGATCTGGCTGCCCAGGCAGATGCCGAAGACGGGCAGCCCGGCGTCCAGCACCCCGCGCATCGCGTCCACCGCGTACGTAGCCGCGGCCGGGTCCCCGGGGCCGTTGCTGAAGAACACCCCGTCCGGGGCTTCGGCGAGGATCTGGTTGGCGGTCGTGGTGGCGGGTACCACGACTACTTCGCAGCCCCGGGCGGCGAGGTGGCGCGGCGTGGAGGCTTTGATGCCCAGGTCGACGGCAACCACGCGGTACCGGGCAGGCCCGTCCGGCGAGATCGTGTACGGCTCGGAGGTGCTCACCACCCGGGCCAGGTCAGCCCCGGTCATCCGCGGGCTGGCCAGCACCCGCTCCAGGAGCTTTTCCGGGCTGGTTTCCACGGTACTGATCGCCGCGCGCATCGCGCCCTGCTCGCGGATCCGCCTGGTCAGCAGCCTGGTGCCGCGGACGGCGATGCCGGGCACGCCCTCGGCGCGGAGGTAGGCGTCCAGGTCCCGGGTGGCCCGCCAGCTGGAGGCGAGCCGGGCCGGCTCGCGCACCACGTAGCCGCTGACCCAGACCTGACGGGATTCGGGGTCTTCGTCGTTGACGCCGGTGTTGCCGATGTGCGGGGCGGTCATGGCCACGATCTGGCGGCAGTACGAGGGATCGGTCAGCGTCTCCTGGTAGCCGGTCATGCCGGTGTTGAAGACCATCTCGCCGAACCTCTCGCCGCGCGCACCGAAGGCGGTGCCGTGCAGCGTGGTGCCGTCCTCGAGGACCAGCAGGGCGGTATTGGCGGGCACGTCAGGCCAGCTTTCCGTCGAGGACGGTGGGCGTGCCGTGCAGGAAGGTCGCCACCACGCGGCCGGGCAGCGGCATCCCGGCGAACGGCGTGTTGCGGCTCTTGGACGCGCCGACCGGGCTCACCGCCTCGGCCGGTGCCGCCGGGTCGTACAGGGTGAGGTTGGCGGGCCCGCCTTCCGCGAGCGGCGCGCCGTGGCCGGTCAGCCGGCCGATCCGGGCCGGGCGGAGCGACATCCGGTCGGCGACGCCGGGCCAGTCCAGCAGCCCGGTATCCACCATGGCCTCCTGCACCACGCGCAACGCGGTCTCCAGCCCGGTCATGCCGAAGGCCGCCTCCGACCACTCCGTCTCCTTGGCCTCTACCGGGTGTGGGGCGTGGTCGGTGGCCACGCAGTCGATGGTGCCGTCGGCCAGCGCGCGTCTGAGCTCGGCCACGTCAGCCGCGGTACGCAGCGGCGGGTTGACCTTGAATACCGGGTCGTAGCCGACCGCGACCTCGTCGGTCAGCAGCAGGTGGTGCGGGGTGACCTCGGCGGTGACCGGCCAGCCCTTGGACTTCGCCCAGCGGATGATTTCCGCGGAGCCCGCGGTGGAGACGTGGCAGACGTGCAGCGCGGAGCCGACGTGCGCGGCGAGCAGGCAGTCGCGGGCGATGATCGCCTCCTCGGCCACGGCCGGCCAGCCCGCCAGGCCGAGGCGGCCCGAGATCTCGCCCTCGTTGAGCTGCGCGTCCTCGGTCAGCCGGGGGTCCTGCGCGTGCTGGGCGATCACCCCGTCGAAGGCCTTGACGTACTCCAGGGCGCGGCGCATGAGCAGCGGGTCGGCCACGCACCGGCCGTCATCGGAGAACACGCGGACGCGCGCGGCCGAGTCGGCCATGGTGCCGAGCTCGGCGAGCCGGGTCCCGGCCAGCCCGACGGTCACGGCGCCCACCGGCTGGACATCGCAGTGGCCCGCCGCGCGGCCGAGCCGCCAGACCTGTTCGACCACTCCGGCGGTGTCGGCGACGGGTTCGGTGTTGGCCATGGCGTGCACGGCGGTGAAGCCGCCCAGGGCGGCCGCTCGGGTACCGGTCTCGACCGTCTCGGCGTCCTCGCGGCCCGGCTCGCGCAGGTGGGTGTGCAGGTCCACCAGGCCGGGCAGGGCGATCAGCCCGGCCGCGTCGAGCACCTGGGCGCCCGCGTCGCTCAGCCCGGCTCCGATGGCCGTGATGGTCCCGTCGGCCAGCAGCAGGTCGGTGACCCCGTGGCCGCCGGGCCCGGCGATCACGGCGCCCTTGATCAGCCACGCGGTCACGAAGCCACCTCCGGGAACTCGGTGCCGCCGAGCAGCAGGTACAGGACGGCCATGCGGGTGGTGACCCCGTTGGCCACCTGCTCCACGATCATCGAGCGGGCCGAGTCGGCCACTTCGGCGGCGATCTCCACGCCCCGGTTCATGGGCCCGGGGTGCAGCACGATGGCGTGGTCGGGCAGCCGGGCCATGCGCGCGGCGTCCAGCCCGTACCGCCGACTGTACTCGCGCACGCTGGGGAAGTACGCGGCGGTCATCCGCTCCTGCTGAACGCGGAGCATCATCACCACGTCGCTCTTGGGCAGTTCGGTATCCAGGCCGTAGCTCACCGCGCAGGGCCAGGTGTCGACGGCCAAGGGCAGCAGGGTGGGCGGGGCGGCCAGGGTCACCTCGGCCCCGAGGGTGCTCAGCAGCAGCACGTTCGACCGGGCGACGCGGCTGTGCAGCACGTCCCCGACGATCGTGACCCGGATGCCGTCCAGCCCGGCCCCGCGGCCGCTTGCTGCGCGGAGCTTGCGCCGGATGGTGAACGCGTCGAGCAGGGCCTGGGTGGGGTGCTCGTGGGTGCCGTCCCCGGCGTTCACCACGCTGCCGCGGACCCAGCCGGCCAGCCGGTGCGCGGCGCCAGAGGCGCTGTGCCGGATGACGACCGCGTCCGCGCCCATGGCCTCCAGGGTCAGGGCGGTGTCCTTAAGGCTCTCGCCCTTGGCCACGCTCGATCCCTTGGCCGAGAAGTTGATCACATCGGCGGACAGCCGTTTCGCCGCGGCCTCGAACGAGATCCTGGTCCTGGTGGAGTCCTCGAAGAACAGGTTGACGACCGTGCGTCCGCGCAGGGTGGGCAGCTTCTTGATCGGGCGGTCGGCCAGGCTGGCCAGTTCCTCGGCGGTGTCGAGGATGAGCAGCGCGTCGCCCCGGCTGAGATCGGCCACCGAGATTAGATGGCGTTTCATGACGGCCGCCCTTCGTCGCTGATCATCACCGCGTCCTGCGCGTCGACCTCGGCCAGCAAGACGTGCACCACCTCCCGCTGCGAGGTGGGCAGGTTCTTGCCCACGTAGTCGGCGCGGATGGGGAGCTCGCGATGGCCGCGATCGACCAGGACGGCCAGCTGGACGGCCCGGGGTCGGCCCAGGTCGGTCAGCGCATCGAGCGCCGCGCGGACGGTGCGGCCCGAGTACAGCACGTCATCGACCAGGACGACCGTCTTCCCGTCCACCCCCGACGGGGGAAGGTCGGTACGGCCAAGCGCCCGCGCTGGGCGAAGCCGCAGGTCATCGCGGTGCATGGTCACGTCGAGCGATCCGCACGGAACCTCGAGACCCTCGAAGTCCACGATCCGGGCGGCCAGGCGGTGAGCGAGCGGCACGCCTCGCGTCGGGATGCCGAGCAGGACCACCTCATCGCCGCCGTGCGTCCGTTCCAGGATCTCGTGGGCGATCCTGGTTAGCGCGCGTCTGATCTCCTCGGCATCGAGTACCGCGAGGCCATCACGCCCCGCGACCGGATAGCCGGTTGCGCCCATGAATGGACCTCCTTCCCCGTCTCTCCGGACGGTCCTTAAAGGATGTCTTCGTCCAAGATCATACGGGGAGTTACCAGCGCGCCCGGCCGCATCACGCCGGCGGACACGGTGTGTGATTTACGTCACACCAGACAGACACCACCAGAAGGTGACGATCGTCCGCCGCGTTCGCGCGACCTGCCCGCAGCGACGCGAAACGTGATCACAGCTGGATTCTTGCCGGCCGGCGGAGGGTAGGTAGTGATCCGGGATGGCAAGCCGGTTACCGTACGAGTTAAGCCAGTTTTTGCCATTCGGCTTGACCTTGTCGCGCTCGCCGCCTACCGTCACAGAGCGTAACCGTTACCGTAAGCGACGACTGGCCGGGAACCGAGGAAAAATGCCATCTGAGTACGCCAAGACACTCGGCGCGCGGCTGCGCGCCATCCGCACCCAGCAGGGACTCTCGCTCCATGGCGTTGAGGAGAAGTCCCGCGGCCGGTGGAAGGCCGTCGTCGTCGGCTCCTACGAGCGCGGAGACCGGTCGGTCACCGTGCAGAAGCTCGCCGAGCTCGCGGAGTTCTACGGGGTACCCGTTTCCGAGCTGCTGCCCGGCGACGCCACCCCGACGCCGCTGGTGCCCTCGCCCAAGCTCGTCATCGACCTAGAACGCATGGGCCAGCTGCCCAAGGACAAGGTCGGCCCGCTTGCCCGGTACGTCGCGACCATCCAGAGCCAGCGCGGCGACTACAACGGCCGCGTTCTGTCGGTGCGGCACGAAGACCTCCGTTCGCTCGCGGTCATCTATGACAAGTCCCCCGCTGACCTCACCGAGGAACTCATCAGCTGGGGCGTGCTGGACGCCGACGCGCGCGGCGCGATGGACGGGTTCTGACCCGCTAGCCGGCCGGCCGCAGCGGGAGCGGAGACTGCACCTCGACACCGAGCGCGGTCTCCGCGAGTGACAGGAACGTCTCCGCATCCCGCAGCAGGTTGTCGGCCTCACGGGCGGACGCCGCGCGCGGCAGGCCGGCCTCCGCCGCCGCGCGCTTGCCGGCCCCGGCCGCGAAGTAGGCGGCCCACTCGGTGAGGGCCGGCTCGACTTGGGGCAGCAGGTCCCACACGCTGTACGGCTTGCGGCGCCTGGTCTTAGGCTCGCCCCGGGCCGCCACCACCGCCGCCGCGGCGCGTAGCGCCGCCAGATGGGCGGTGACATAACGGGCGCCAGGCGATGTCTCGTCGGTCGCTTCGGCCAGTCCCCGTCGCGCGGACTGGAGCATGCTCAGCACCGTCGGCGCCACAGGAACCCCGGGGACCCTCGGTATCCCAGGATGCCGCGGGCCGATCTTGCCGCCCGTCCGCACCTCCGCTGCGTTCACCATCGCTTCTCATCTCCTCCGTTGGCCCGGCCAGGTGAGACGCTTCCCTCACCTCACCCGGCCGGCGCTGGTACACCTATTCGAACCTAAATTCGTTCCGATGTCCAGTCGCCATTCGATATTTGTTCGAAGGTACCGGGAGGGTCTGACATTTTGCCGCGCCGGGGAACGCGGGGCCCGGCGCCGCGGGAGTCGTGGCGCCCGGGCCGGCGGAGCGCGCGGGCCGGCGGAGCGCGCGCGGCGCGGCTGGCCGAATGCGACAGACCAGGTTATTTATGTTATTTAGGCGCAACGCGTCCGTTTGCACACAGAGCCTAGAGGGCCTGTATTTTTATGACGTGCACTCCCCACCGCCACTTATGACGGGGGCGCAGGGCCGGTCGCCATGGATCCGGGCACGCGCCGCAGTAGCGGTGAGGATGTCACACCAGATGCTGACGGGGAGTTCTGTGCGACGGGGGTAGGCGTAATGTCTGGCGTTGCCGACGCAGGCGCTGGACCTCCGGCGGGCGAGGTCCGGGACGACACCGAGCTCATTACGGTCATCATCGAGTCCGCTCCGGCGGCTGCCGACCCCATCCTGGACGCCGTGCTGAGCGCGGCCGGGACCGGCGTAGTTCCCGAGACCGGCACCACGAGGGGTGAACCGGCGGGGGCCGGGGAGACCGACGGCGATTCGGACCCGGCAGGAGGTCCCGGCCGCGCAGAGACGACCCCAGCCCAGTCCGGGACGACCCCAGCCCAGTCCGGGACGACCCCAGCCCAGTCCGGGACGACCCCAGCCCAGTCCGGGACAGGCCCGGCGGGCGCGGCCTACACGGCGCAGGAGGACCGGGCGGCGGCGCCCGGTCCGGGCGGCGAGAGCGACGCATCGGCCGAGCTGAACGGAGCCTCCCGCGCCGCCGACCCGGACCAGGCTCCGTACGCCTCCAAACCGGACCAGGCCTCGCACGCCTCCAAACCGGACCAGGCCTCGCACGCCGCCGAGCCGGACCAGGCCTCGCACGCCGCCGAGCCGGACCAGGCCTCGCACGCCGCCGACCCGGACCAGGCCTCGCACGCCGCCGAGCCGGACCAGGCCTCGCACGCCGCCGGGCCAGACGGGACTATCAAGCCAGACGGGGCTTCCAAGCCAGACCGAGGCGCTGAGCAGGATCGAGGCCCTGAGCCGGACCGGGCCACGGCGGGAGGCCGGGGAGCGACGAGTGGATCGCCGCCCAGCAGGAAGGTCCCGCCGGATCGTCCGGCCGCCTCGGGTAGGCCGGAGGACGCGGCGGCGTCAGAGGGCGAGACGAGGGCCAAGCGGCGGATCTCGCGGCGCGCGCTGATCCAGGCCAGCCTGATCGGCGGCGCCGGGGTCGCCACGCTGCCGCTGCTCGCGCTGGCCGGGAGCATGTTGCCGTCGAACGAGCCACTGCCCACCAACCTCAGCTTCTCGCTGAACTCGAACTGGCTGTTCGGCGGGCAGTACATGGCGGGCTCGGAGAGCTCGTTCTACAACGACAGCGGCTTCGCGCCCGTCACGGTGCCACATGCGGTCACTCCGCTCTCGTGGGGCTACTGGAACGCCAGCGCGTGGCAGCAGCTGTGGATCTACCGGCGCCACTTCAACGGCGGGCCGCTGGTCAGCTCGCGTCGGCCGGGCAACCGGATCATGGTCGAATTCGACGGGGTCATGGTCAACGCGACGGTCGTGATCAACAACCGGACGGTGGCCACCCACCAGGGCGGGTACCTGCCGTTCTCGGCCGAGCTCACCGGCCACGTCACCTCGGGCGACAACCTGCTCTCGGTCCTGGTGGACGCCAACTGCCTGCCGGTGCCGCCGATGAGCTACGGCCGCGGGCCGAACAGCGTGGACTTCTTCCAGCCGGGCGGGATCTACCGGGACGTCAGGATGCGGGTGCTCCCCCAGGCGTTCCTATCCGACGTGTTCGCCCTGCCGGTAGACGTGCTCAGCTCACAGCGGTGGGTGGACGTGGAGTGCACCATCGACTCGGCTCTGCCGACGCACGCCGACGGCAGCCTGCTGGTCGAGTTGTTCGACGGAGCCACGCTGGTCGCCAAGCAGGCCGCGCCGGTCAGCCTGGACACGCCCGGCGTCACGACCATAAAGCTGAGCCTGACCGGACTGGGTGACATCACCCTGTGGTCGACCGACAACCCCAAGCTGTACACGGTGCACGCCACGCTGGCCTTCCCCGGCGTGGGCAGCCACGTCCTGTCCCGGCGGATCGGGTTCCGGGACGCGTCGTTCCAGTCCGACGGCTTCTACCTGAACGGCGAGCGGCTGCAGCTGTTCGGCCTGAACCGGCACCAGCTCTACCCGTACGCCGGCATGGCGATGCCGGGCCGGGTGCAGCGGATGGACGCGGAGATCCTGAAGAGGGAGCTCAACTGCAACATGGTCCGCTGCTCGCACTACCCGCAGTCGCCGCACTTCCTCGACGCCTGCGACGAGCTTGGACTGCTGGTCTGGGAAGAGGCCCCGGGCTGGCACAACGTGAACGCCGCCCCCGGGTGGCAGGACCTGGTCGTGCAGAACGTGCGCGACATGGTGAGGCGGGACCGGAGCCGACCGTCGGTCGTCATCTGGGGCACCCGGCTGAACGAGACACCCGACCTCCCGGACCTCTGGGCCGCCACCCGGCAGGCCGCCGCCCAGCTCGACGGCTCACGGCCCAGCTCGGGGGCGATGGCCTACCGCCGGGTCACCGGGTGGAACGAGGACGTCTTCGCCTACAACGACTATTTCCATGACAAAGCTACCGGTGAGGCGCTGCTGCGGCCGCCGCTCCCCGGTCTGCCCTACCTGATCACCGAGGCGATCGGGGTGGACGAGGCCAAGCCGCGGCGTTTCTCCTGGACCGACCCGCCCGGGCTGCTGGCCAAGCAGGCGGCCCTGCACGGCGAGGCGCAGAGCCTGGCCCGGTCGGAGCCCGGCTATTCCGGGATGCTGGCCTGGGCCGCGTTCGACTACGCCTCGCCGGAAGGCCTGGATCCGGAATTGCTCAAGTATGCCGGGGTGGTAGACAGCTTCCGGGTGCCCAAGCCCGGCGCGGCCATCTACCAGTCGCAGGTGGACCCGGGCGTACGCCCGGTCATCGTGCCCGTGTTCTTCTGGGAGCCCGGCGGGGTGTTTCCGATCACGCCGCCCGTCATGATCGCCAGCAACTGTGAGCGGCTGGAGATCTTCGTCAACGGCGCGCACGTGACCACCGGGCTACCCGCGGCTAAACCCTCCCCGTTCGGTAACCTGCCCTATCCCCCGTTCCTGGTCCGGTTCCCGGCTTGGGCCCCGCATTCCACGCCGGAGCTCATGATCGAGGGCTACGTGGGCAACCAGCAGGTGACGGAGCTGCGCATGTCGTCGGACCCGGCCGGTGACACCCTGGCCCTGGCGGTTGACGACGCGAACATCGTGGCGGATGGCTCGGACGCTACCCGGGCGGTGTTCCGCGCGGTGGACGAGTACGGCAACCTGCGCCGGTATCCGGCTGGGGAAGTGACGCTGACGTTGACCGGTCCCGCCACGCTAATCGGGGACAACCCGTTCGCCTTCGGCGCCTACGGCGGGCTCGGCGCGGTCTGGATACGCTCGCTCCCGGGCCTGACCGGGAACATCACCCTGGCTGCCAGCCAGCCGGAACTCGGTCAGGCGCAGGTCGAGGTGCGGTCGGTGCCCGCGACCCGGGGCAGCCAGCTCGCGTGATCCGCTGGCCGGTCGGCAAGCGGCCTTCTCCTAAGCTTGCGAAGATGCAGCGCGTGCTTTCGGTCACCGAGCTGAACCCTGGCGAGTTCGTCGGGCGGCTCGATCAGATGATCATGGTGTACGCGGCGGCCATGCGCCCGCCCGCCGAAATGTTGCCGGGCCGACGGTCGATCATGGCCGGGCATGCCGCTCACCCGGGATTCCGCGCGCTGCTGGCCACCGAGGACGGATCCGGTGCGCCGGCCGGGTTCGGGTACGGCTTCCACGGCGCGGCCGGCCAGTGGTGGCACGACACGGTGGCCCGCGCGCTGGCCGCTGCCCACGGCACGGCAGCGGCCGCGAGCTGGCTGGATGACTCGTTCGAGGTCGCCGAGTTGCACGTGGCGCCGGACCATCAGGGCCACGGCGTCGGAGCAGGCCTGCTGCTCCATCTCGCCTCGGGCCGACCGGAAAGAACCGCCCTGCTGTCGACCAGGGACGCCGACTCACCGGCCCGGCGGCTTTACCGCGGGGTGGGTTTCCGCGACCTGCTGACCGGTTTCGCGTTCTTTCCCGGCAGCGAGCCGCCCTACGCCGTGATGGGCGCCGAGCTTCCGCTGCGCGCCCGGTCGGGCAGACCGCGCTCGGCCAGGCCCAGGCGCTGGTAGATCTCGCGGGTCGCCCGGGACCAGTTGAGGGTGTAGAAGTGCAGGCCGGGCACGCCTTCGGCGAGCAGCTGCGCGCACATCGCGGCGGCGTATTCCACCCCGATCTCGCGGACCGCAGCCCGGTCGTCGGCCACTGCCTGCAGCCGCTCCCACAGCTCGGTGGGCACCCGGCAGCCGCCCAGCGCGATCGCGTTCTCGATCACCCGCAGACTGGTGACGGGCATGATGCCAGGGATGATCGGCACGTCGCAGCCCTGGGCGGCGACCCGGTCCCGCAGGCGCAGGTAGTCCTCCGGGTAGAAGAACATGTTGGTGATGGCGAAGTCCGCGCCGGCCCGGCACTTGGCCACGAAATAGCGCACGTCGGTGTCCGGATCAGGTGAGCGCGGGTGCTTCTCGGGGAACGCGGCCACCCCCACGCAGAAGTCGCCGGCCGACCTGATCAAGCTGACTAGCTCGGCGGCATAGGCGAGGCCTTGCGGGTGCGGTACCCAGTCGGCGTTCGGGTCGCCCGGCGGGTCACCGCGCAGGGCGAGCACGTTGCGCACCCCGACCGCCGCGTAGGACCCTATGACCTGCCTGAGCTCGGCCACCGAGTGGTTGACCGCGGTGAAATGACCGACCGGCGTCAGCGTGGTCTCGGCGGCGATCCGGCCGGTCACCCGTACCGTCCGGTCCCGGGTCGACCCGCCGGCCCCGTAGGTCACCGAGACGAAGGTGGGCCGCAGCGGCTCGAGCTGCCTGATGGCCCGCCATAGCTGCTGTTCCTCCGCCTCGGTCTTGGGCGGCATGAACTCGAACGAGAACGCCTGGCGGCCAACCGCGAGCAGGTCGCGGATCAGCGGCTGGTGCGGCAGTCGTGGCTGGCCAGAGGCACGTTTCGATGTCGCGCCCGCGGTTGGCCGCGGGCGCGGCGGGCTCGGCGGCATAGGGTCAGCCTAGCCGCTCCTAGAACGCCAGGGCCTGAGCCCTCCGGTTCACTTCGGTTGACCGGTGCTTGACGATCGCGTCGATCGGCGTGCCCGGCAGCGAATCGTCCGCCGTGAACAGCCAGCGCATCGCCTCCAGCTCGTCGAATCCGCAGTCGAAGAGCAGGGTGAGGGTTCCGCACAGGCCCTTGACGACCTGGTGGCCGTCCAGGAAGGCGGCCGGGACCGCGAGCGTCCCTTCGGGACGGGTCACGGCGAGGAGTTTCCGGTCGCGCAGGAGTTGCTTCACTCGCCCTACTGGCATGCCTAGCACGCCAGCTACATCGGGAAGTGACAGCCATTCGCCGACGAGAGCGTCGGTCGTGGGGTCGATCTGTGCCACGAGACCTTCCATTAATCCAACAGGTTGGCCGGGGAGTTTCCGCAGTTGGAGCGGGCTCTCCATGAAGATCCTCTCACAGAGGGGACGAACGGAGAACAGAGCGAACATGGACAGTAACGACGGCAGCTTTCCCGACGACACCCGGGTCGAAACCCGGTACCCACTGAACCGGGAACAGCACGACGGCGACCGCGATGCGTGGCCCTGGCTCCCTGGCAGCATCGTCCAGCAGTGCGGGCCGGACGAGTGGCAGGTCTGCGTGGAGGTCCGCGAGCTGGCCGTGCGCAAGGACGGTAGCAAGCCCACCCCCCGCACACCGCAGCGGAACCTGTACTACCCGCTGTGCTTCCGGGATGCCTCGGAGATCCGGAGGGCATCATGAACCGCACAGACCAGGCCACCAGGAGAGTTACCACGGCCATCGTGCTAGCGGTCGGGCTGTTCGCAGGAGGTGACAGCTACGCCCACATCTACGCGCTGGCCAGGGACCACGGGCAGGACATCGCGTCGGCCGCACTGCTGCCGCTGGCCGGTGACGGGGTGATCGCCGCCGCATCGTCGGTCATGCTGGTGGCCTCCCGGCAGGGCAGGGACATACCGGCCAGAGCGAGGGTCATGCTGCTGCTCGGGATCGCCGCCACGATCGCCGCGAACGTCGCCTACGGGCTGTCCTACGGCCCGACAAGCGCCCTGCTGAGCGTCTGGGCACCAGCTGCGTACATCGGCTGCCTGGAGCTGCTGGCGTGGATGCGCCAGCAGCTTGGAGTGCAGCCGAAGCAGGCCAGGACCGCATCTGCAAGTGCATCTGAGTCCGCGAGTGCGGATGTGCCCGATGAGCTGAAAACTCGCCGCGAGCGGAATACCGGGGAGACCGCGCCTGGTCTGCTAGCCGCTGCTGCTAAGGCGTTCCCCGATGCCAGCGCGGGAAAGGTCCCGCCGCTGCGGGAGATCCAGGCCGCCCTGCGAATTGGTCAGCCCAAAGCTCAGCAGGTCCAGCACGCCATCAGATCCGGACAGACCGCGAGTGCAGGCGCATTTTCGGGGTAGCGAGAACTAAGAACTAAGCGGGCCCATCATGTTCTCGCCCTCCGACCTGTCCGCGACCGCCTCGACCAGGGCGGGCGGGACGGCGACCTCGACGGGCCTTCGTCTTCAGCGCTCAAAGCGGCCGGCAGTCGTTGTCCACGGGGATGCCCCGGGCATTCCTCGCGCCGATGAAGAGCCGGGTGCCGTCACCCCGGTCGATGATCTCGGGCGGTCCCGGTTCAGCTTCGCCTTTACGGCGGGCTGGTAAGCCTCCGGGATGACCGGGGATGGCTTCGGGTCGAAGAAACCGGCTTGCAGTCCTCCGAGAACACTCGTCCACTCCGGCAGCGAGTCCAGCTCAGGTGCCACTAGTGCTTACTAAGCCGTGGGATACTTTACGGAACGTCTTCGCAGGAGATAACGCACTCTCATCAGCACGCCTGTCCTAATGAACGAAATAGACAATAGCTTGCGTGACAGCAATAACTGCGGACACTATTCCTGCCCAGGAAGCACAGACACTAAGGCGCGTATCCTCGACGGTCATTTTTGAAGGCTTTGATTGCGGCGCAGGTTGATGCATCAGCGCATAGCTACCTGCTGGCTTACGGCTCTCTACTGGTTTTGCCTCATCACCCTTCAAGCCTAGCCGTACGAGAAACTTTCCTGTCCAGTGACCGGCAGCCTTGGTACAGCCGAACAAGAAACCATATGCCCAATTACCGCATGCCTTGCGATTAGTTTTCTTGACCTTGCACCTTGTAGGCCAGGTGAATCCTAGAAGGATGGCTAGGGGAACGAAGGCCCATCCTATTAGCTGTGTCCCACCCAGGTAGTAATCATGTCTTAGCTTACCTACTCCAGCAGCAATTAAACCGCCGACTACCAGGAAGAGCACTACTGATAGAGCCTTCATGGTCTTTATCGTGGATTGCCGAGCCATCCAGCCTGCCCTCCCCTGAGCCTTGCCCACCCTCAGTGTGAGCTGTATGACGTGGCTGTCAAGACCTGATCTGCCTGTCAGGTCCTCAAGGAGCACGAGCATCGGCGGCCCGGGCGAGGGAGCAGGCTGTAAGGGCGGACAGGAGGTACTGACCGCAGAGTCCGCTGATGAGCTGCTGTACAAGATCCGTAGGCACTACCCCGGACTCATAGATAGGCTGGTTGGCACGTCCAAGTATTGATCATGCAGGCTTAGCTGTCCGAAAGCTCTAAGATAGCCCGATGAACCCTACACAGCAGGGAGTCATCAGATGGTCGGCTCATAGAGCGCATGAGCATCTGCAAGCCGTCGTCCCTGCCTCAATAGGTATACCACTAATAGCTATTATTGCAGGTCAGTTTATTGCACTCCCCGCGAAACCTACCACTGCTGACCGAATAATTCAAGGTGCCGAGTCCTTGGGAGTGGGAGTCCTCATAGTAGCGTTGCTTGTCTTCACCTATGCAATTCTAGTGGCACCATATGAGCAGCGGAATGCTCTAAGACGCGAAGTCGTGAATTCAGCAAAGGAAATAACCGCGATTAGAGATGCAGTCTATGAGACGCTTAGGCTAGAGAGAATAGAAAGCTCAAGGGAATCTCCGGACCTAAGCAAGCCGGATATTTTCAATAAGATGCTATGCACGATGCACTTTCGCAACACCGCGCAAGTCCCAATTAAATATTCGCTGCGGCAGATGTCGATTGAAGTAGATGGGCAGTCATCCCCTGTAGTGCAAGTGAACGACGATACATACCGTGTCCAGCCCGATGGTATGAGCTATTACAATTTCGATATCGTCGTAAACCCCCCCAGGGGAGGTCAGGTAATCTTTCTTATAACCTACACCGTATGGTATGGGCCAAGTACAGATCCATACATGTACGAACAACTACGCACTTGGCGGTGCGTCAATTCAACTACCGTAACTCCAGGAGCGACTAATTACCGATCGGCCCAACTTCCCGGCGGTCACGACATATTGCGTGAACAGCATTCGTGAGAGAAGAGAGCAGCCATGCATTCAATATCATGGCCAACCCTGTTGGCGTCTGCTGGCGTGGCACTCGTCACGACACTGATAGTTGAGTACCTGGCAAAACCTGGGCTTGAAGCGCGTAAAGAACGCATCCTTGAAAAAGGCCGACAGCGACGTTCCGCTCTTACCAACTTCAGGCGAGCGGCCCTAGACCGGGAGCGGATGTGCGTGCCAGTGCTCTTCGTCCAGCTCCGCCATCTCGTCCCGATTGGCGTGCAACCTGTCATGTACAGCGGCCAGGTCGCCCTCGCCGTAGCTGCTGACATCGGTCTGGAGGTTGTGCCAGTCCATCAGGTGCTTCGCCGGGCTCCTCGGTGGTCTCGTCGCCTGAGCCGTCCAGGGTGATGATCTCGATCATGATGTTCTCCTATCGGCCCCACTCTGCTCCATGCACTCCGAGTAGTGCTCAGCGAGCGCGGCCAGGACATGCGTGCGCGCGTTGTGCAAGCAGGGGATGCGGTCGGCCGGGATAACCGCGAGGTCGGCCGGGATAAACATCCCCTCGGGGGCGTCCACAGGGATACCAGGCAGCATCTCCTCCAGCGCGGGCAGGGCCGCGAGCATGGCGAGCGCGGCATCGGCGGAGTCAGTCAGGCCCGTCGCGTTGCGCACATGGCGACACAGGGCGGAGAAATCCTCGGCTTCGAGAGCGGCCATCAGCTCGTCTGCCGCGTCGGCGGCCGACGCGGTGCAGTCCATCAGCGTCACGAGGCACTGAGCGGTCAGAGAAGTAAGCCCGGCCCCGTAGACGAGCTTGTCCTCGGCGCTGAGAGACCGGCTGTATTCCACCTCGACAAGAGCCCGGAGGACGACATCCGGGTTGAACGTGCCGATGCCGAGGTGGTCGCAGATGATCTCCTTGGCGCTGGCCCCGTCCTTGGTCATCCGCTCGACGATGAGGTCGGCCGCCCCCGCCGTGTCGGTCTCATGCTCCTGGTGCCAGCAGTCCAGGATGTGCGTGTCGAGGGAGCGCGGGGTCATATCCTCCGTCGCCGAGCTGGTGTCCATAATTTCTCCTTGAAAGTTCGTCCGGGTCCCGCGCTAAGACCACTCTAAGCACATCCGGACACGCCAGTCCATACCCCCATAATTCGGGATTATAGGGAATATCCCTGATATCCCTTAACTCAGGATAAAGCCGGTTATTCTGAATATGCCGGATGACTCTGGACAGCCCCCAGAGACCGTAGCGGGCGACTCGTGCCTCAGCGTCAATGACAGAGGGCCGGCGTAGCCTGTGAGTCATGTCCTGGACCAGCTCAGAGCCGGGCAGGGCCACGGCGGGAATCGAGAGCCCGGAAAGGATGGCAGCGTTATGAGCGTCAGCGCTGCACGTAAGCTCGAACTCTTCGCCGAGTTCAAGGCCCTAGTGGTGGCCAGGGGCGGGACCGTCCTGGAGGCAGCATGGTTCGGCAACAACAAGCCATACCATGTGCGCTGTGCAGCGGGGCACGACTGCTACCCACGGCCGAGCGATGTCCAGCAGGGCGGCGGTTTTTGCCGGCAGTGCTACCTGACTAACAGGGCTCCTGATCCTCGGAGTGCTCTTGCCTGGGCAGCATTCAATGACACCGTGGAAGCCCAGGGTGGTGTCGTCCTGGAGACTGAATGGCTCGGCGCGGACACACCTCATCACGCGATCTGCGCCGAAGGTCACGACTGCTGGCCGGTGCCGAGCAGCGTTAAAGGTGGACAAGGTATTTGCGGGCCATGCGGAATCATAAAGCGTACCACTACGATAAAGGCGCGAACCTGGGCCAGATTCAAATCTCATGTGGAAGCACTAGGTGGTACCGTCCTGGTTCTGGAGACGGAATGGCTAGGCATCGCAGCAAAATATCACGTACTGTGCGATCAAGGGCACGACTGCTGGCCGATCCCGAATAATGTCGAGCAATACGACAGCCTCTCCTGTGAAGTTTGCGCCGGCAGGGATGCTGCCACGCAATGGGCCGCATTCAGGAACGCTGTAGAGGCCCAAGGCGGCGTCGTCCTAGAGGCGGAATGGCTCGGCTCAGCAGCCAAGCACCACATCCGCTGCGCTCAAGGGCATGACTGCTGGGTGCTGCCAAGCCCTATTGCTCATGGAAGACAGGGTATCTGCCGGACGTGCGGTTTGACTAATGGGCTTGTGGCAGCAACTAAGGCAAAGAGTGCACCTGCCTGGGCAGCATTCAAGTCCGCAGTTGAGGCCAAGGGCAGCATCGTCCTGGAGACGGAATGGCTCGGCAGCGGAGGGCTGCACCATGTTCGCTGCGCCGAAGGTCATGTCAGCAGCCTCCGGCCGAACGATGTCCAGCAGGGTATCAGCACTGTCTGCACGACCTGGCCCTGCTTCGAGAACGACCCTATCGCTGTGAAGAAAGCATTCTACGCGGCCATCGAAGAACCAGGCGGAACAGTAGTCGGAGAATACGTCAACTCGAAGACACTGGTGCGCGTCCGCTGCCCCGAAGGGCACGACTGGGATGCGCGGCCCGGTGTTGTTGCTGCGGGCCATGGCTGCGCGGAATGCGCGGGTCGTAGTAAAGCTGCCACAAGGAGAGCATTCTTCGCGGTCATCGAAGCAGCAGACAGCGAAGTAATAGGAGAATACGTCAACTCGAAGACTCCTGTTCTTGTTCGCTGTGTTAATGGCCATGAACGCCTGCGGAATCCTGGTCATGCTATTAGGGGCGCTGGCTGTACTGCGTGCATAAACCACGACCCGATACTTGCCGAAGAGAACTTCAGGACAGCACTGGCAGACGCCGGAGCAACACCGTTGTACAAAGAGTGGGCGGGGTCTATTAACCCGCACAAGATTCGTTGCGCCGAGGGACATATCACTAGCCCGAGACCTAATAGGGTCCAGCAAGGCTCAGGTGTCTGCGAACAATGCAACCAGATACACGATGTGTTCTACATCGTTACCGGACCTGCCGGGCTGAAGCTGGGCGTTAGCTCGGGCAATGGCGAACTACGACTAGGAACCCATCGTCGTGACGGGTATGCCTATCGTGCTCGACTGTGGACCGAGCTTCCGTATAGAGTCGCAGATGACACCGAAGATCTTGTTCTCACCAGCCTGAAGGTGGCCGGATTCAAGCCCGTCCAGGGCTGGGAGTATTTCGACATAGAAGTGCTCCCCGTCGTGCTCGGCATCGTAGACCGTCAGCTGGCCTGGTATACGCCGGTCATCGGCCCTGGTATGCGACGGGCCATCGAGTTCCACCTGGACGGGCTGCGCGAGGACGGCCAGCCAATCCCGCAGCCGATGACCTTGGCGGCGACGGCCATCACCACGAGCGCAGCCTCAGACGGTACCTGAGCAGGCCGGACGCAGGGCGGTATGAGGTCGAGGACCCGCACCGTCAGGCCCTTCTGGGCCGCGTCAGAGCCGTACAGAGGCATCCTGGGCATCAGGACACCAGAGCCTAACAACGTCCCTGCCGTTGCCGGGCCGCCCGAGTAAGTCGCCGGGGCTGGCAGCGGACGGCCCCGGCCAGCTGGATCGCGCCGACAAGGGGCCCGGCGGCAGGGTCGCGCTGGCCGTCACGCCGAGGACGAGAACGTCCTGACTGGCCGGGGCCGGGGCCTGATCGCGCTGACGACGCTCGTGCAACCGATCTAGAGCTTCCTGGAGAATAGCCTCGCGGGCAGCTTCGCAACGGCGGTCCTTTACGCGCTGGAGGTGTTCAGCGTGCCGCAGCCCGAGCACGGGCTGCGGGATCTGCCCGGGGTCGCCAGAATAAGCCGGGGTGCCGCACTTCGGGCACGGCCAGGTGTCTGGCATCTTTGCTGTCGCCGCGAAATTGCATATCGTCTCGTGCTTTTGCTGGCACACGAACGAGACCCTGATCCTTGGAGCAGAATCAGCGAGGGCGCGTTCCGGTTCGCCAGGCCGGCCGCTGGCACCGACCCGGTAACCGACCGGACCCAGGCCGTTGTGTATAGTCCGCAAATGATCCTCCTTGATGTGCCGGTCAGGTCACATCAATTCAGTCGACGCGGACCACCCCAGCGCCGAAGCCTTCGCGTACGGCGGTGCGATCGATTACGGTGGTCGGGCGCGGCCAGATACCCTCGCGATGCCGGGCTGTCCTGGCCGTCCACTCGGCCTCGGCCGCGCCGCTATCGAATTCCGGGTCGCCAAAAATCTCCATCTGAGGCTGGCCCGCGCCCAGCGAGAAATCATCGACGGCATTTCGAGGGGCCCGGACGGGATCGTCAATCGACGGGTACACGCCCGGTGTGCGATTGAGAAGAATATGCTGGCATTCCGGGCAAAGCCCTTCAGGTTCAGTGCTGAAACGCGGAACCAAGGTGCCGACCGCCGGGTCGCCGGAGCGGTCGACCAGGCCCTGGACAAGGCTGGCCGTGTCCACCCTTGCAAACGCACTCGTGCCCGGATCAGCGAGGTCGTCACCAAGCGCGGCGTCATTGGGGAGCCTGCGGTCTCGGAAAATCGGGTTTGTCATTGTGGTCCTGCCATTTCTAGTTGTTCGGCTGGTGGCCAAAGGAGGTCAGTCGGCTTCCGCCTCGGCTCGAAGGAATTCATAAACCGGCCGAGGCACGGCGAAAGCCCTACCGGCCTTGTCCAGAACGATCTCGATGGGCTGATTGCTGGCAAGCCAGTTCTTAGTGCGCGTAATTGCCGCTCCCCGAGTTTCCTTCAGGAGAAGACCTTCCTGGTACTTCCTGGCGGTAATCGATCTGTCGTCCATGAGACTCGCATCTCCACGGGGACCACGTGCAATGTGCTGTACTGGCATTGATCATCCTTCAGATTGATGTTCCGATTGGTTTACTGCTGAACGACCGCCTGCCAGGGCGATGCGTTCACCCTGGGCTGCGGCGCATCTACCCCAAATACGTCACTGGCATTCCTGATGCCGGCTGCGGCTCGTTCCTCGGCGTATCGATCCAGCTCGGTGAACTCGATCTGCTCGACAACAGGTGTCCGCCACGAGGGGAATCAAGAGCGGTCGGCGTCATCCGCGCTCAGGCCGAAGAAGTCCGAGTCCTGGTGATGAATCCCGAGCGCGGCCCGGTTGTCGGCCCACTCCGAAAGCGTGACGTCCTCGACATCAGGGGCGGCCGGTTCCGCAGCGGCTTCAGCAGCAGCAGCGGCGGCGTCATCGAAGCTCTGCCGGATTTCATCCCAGTATGCAGCAGCGGAGGCATTCCGACTGATTGCCGGGTTCTTTGTCACCATTTTGATTCTCCCTGTTTCCGATTACAGCGCTAGTGCTAGTGGGGCAAGCTCGGCGAGCCCTGAAGCGGCCCCTGCGGCCTCCGCGCCGCCAGCCGCAGCCTCACCCGCGCCAGCCTCGCCGATGCCCTCAGCGGGCCCTGGGACTCCGGTACCGGGGACATCAGAGCCGTGCGCGGCACGTCCGCCGGCCTGGACCTGATGCTGGCCGGGCCCCTCGGATTGGCCCGAATAACCCCCGGCACGCAACGCGGCACCAAAGCCGGGTGCGGGCGGCGAGCCGGGTCCGGGTCCGGGGTTGTCATCAGAGCCACCGCCGACCACACGATCAAGATGGCTCTGTAGGTCGGTGGGGCTCAGGTCCATAGGCTCGGGCTGCTGCGCGTTGAATCTGCCGGGGCCGCCGAGCTTCAGGCCACCGCCCTTCGACGCACCGCCTCCGCTGCCGAGGAGCTTGGCGCTGGCATCATGCAGGTTGCCCCAGTCGGCGCTGGCGGCGTCTGGGATTACAGCACCGGAACCCCCGCTCTGACGCTGCTGGGCCGCTGGATCGGTGCCGGGGCCGCTGAAACTTGCCGGTGCGCCCGACGCGCCGGGGCGTGCAGAAGCGGGCGGGCTTGGGATATTCGGAGTACTCGACCACCTGCCGAGGGAGTCACGGTTCGCGTTACTGATGGTACTCACTCCTTAATTGTTTAGCTGGCCGGGTTCGTGACCAGCTGCTGATTGCTTCCGTTGGCCGACTGCACTACCCAGCCGTCCTGCGCGCTCTCGGGCGCATTGACGCCGTCGGCGCTGGTGAATACCGGCGTAGGCGCGGGGGTCACAGTGAGCATTTACTGATCCACCCACTTGGCTATGTCCCACTGATTTGCGGCCATGCCGTTCTGGACTTTTAGCTTTCCGCCCAGGGTGCCCTGAAACATCTCCGCACTCATCCCGTTTCCGCTGGAGGTCGGCATTACGGCCTGCGGCGTCATTGCCCGGTACTTCGCTGCTTGCGCCTGAAGCCCTGGTGAGTCTTCGGTCCCCGGTGCCTCAGTCATCCCAGTGCCGAAATGCTGTCCCCTGCCGGACACAGCGGCGTGCTGCTCTTCCTGGTACTGCGCGTCGTCTTCGTTCATGACATTGCCTCTCTTGCCGAATTACTTCGGCGATGTCCTGTACTGGTGGACCGTCTGATCGCCGACATAGTTTGCGCGGCGCTTGCTGCGGAGTTCGTTCATCCAGTCCTGGGCGTCGGCCTCAGAGTCGTAGCCGAGATCCTTCTCGCGGGCCGGTATGACGCTGTGGAACTGGTCGCCGAGATGGTCAGCCGCGCCCATGGTTGGCCGGGGCGGAGATTCATCGGGCGGAGCATTGATGTCGTCCTCGGCGAACTGCCTGCGGCTGACGAAATCCTCAACGGCCATTACTGGGCACCCTCTTCCCGCGAACATTCCCCCGCCTGTGCGGTAAGGCTGCTCAAGTAAGCCTCGAAGTCAGCACGCGGATAGGCCCAGTACCCCTCCAGCCGGACGGCGCGAGGGCCTCTCTGCTCCACTCGCCAATTTCTGAGCGTGCGGGGGTGGCGGCCTAATAAGTGCGCGACTTCGCCCACCGAGAGGAAGTCTGCCTCGACGACCACTTCATCTATGGTCACTGGCGGATGTAACCTTTCCCAGCCACCGTCGTTGTAGCGCGCGTTCAGGTCGTGGATCTGCTGTTTCTCCGCGATGTCCAGTTCACCTTCCAGAACCTCCACGTAGTCAGCTCCGGTGACCTCGTTCCACCATGGCTGGCTACGGTGGCTTTGGACTCGCGTCGCTGGGTGAATCCCCGTATGCTGACCGACGTAGAGGCAATCACCGTTCTCGCTCCAGAGCCGGTAGACCCAGGACCGGGGAATCAGGTCTAAATGAACCGGGATACTAAGCGTCACGATGCTTTCCACACTTTCAGATTACCACAGTGTTGGGGTTCCTTTGCCATTAATTTCCATCCATCGAATTCCCGGCCACCAATTAGGCCACTCCCTGGCCTCCTGGCGATCTAATCGCTAGGTGCGTGGTGATCTAGCCGTCCACGCCCTTGTCGCCCACCTGCCGCACGTTGGGCTGCGCGTTGATCCGGGAGACGGCCCACAATGTGCGGACTGCGTATCTGACCTCAGCTGGCATGAGCTTTTCATATACGTCGAATACCCGCTCCCCGAGCTGCGTGATGGCAGGCTCTACAAGGTCAAGCAGCTGGGGGGTGGTCCATGCGAGTTTCGGCCCATCAGGCGTCTCGAAGGGAACCGGCCAGCGGCCCTCCTTGGCCTGATCGAGAGCGATCATCGCCTGCCAGATCACGGCAGCTGTTTCGCTTATGGTGGTCGTGTCGACGCCTTCTTTCCATACACCCCAAGTGCCCTTGTACGTGAAGATTTCCACCAGCCTTTCTTCGTCACTCGTATAGCCAACGCGCTGCGCGAGTTTAACAAGGCTCTTAGTGAAATCGGTTGCAGCGGCCCGTTGAACAAACTTGGTTCGGTCCTCTTCCGGAATGCTGCTCACCCACCTCGGTACCCTGCGGAACCTCATAAGAACACGTACGATACTCCAAGCCCAGAGCTGAGTAGTCTCTATACGGACTGCCAGCAGCTGGTCGGCTGCGTTGGCTCGTACTTCATCCAGGCTGCTTAGGCTAATGTTCTTTGTCGCGGCCAGGCGAATGGCTCCTGACTGAAATCCTTTTTCTGACATCAAAAGTCCGCGATCTGCACCCAGATCGTTAACGATGTCCTTAAGTGCAGACACCTTTTCCTTTGTGACAGCCTTATTCCACAGCTTGCATTCGGTGACCCACAGCGTCGAGACACCAGCTACTACCATCCGGGCAGAGACGTCGACCCTGTGCACCACGCCGTTAGACGCACGGAGCGGATCGTTGACCTTCGTAGTAAATCCGAGCTGGCTGAGCAGCTCAGCGGTGCGATACTGATACTGCTCCCACGGTTTCACAGGCGAACCACCCTTTCGAGTCAAGTGAAGCTCATTCCAAGTCAGTAGACCACTATCCGCCTCGGCGTGGCTTCCTTCCATCATCGCCAGACCCTAGATACTTTCCTTGTCCATGCTCCGCACGGCGGTACGGTCGAGGCCCGCGCCCCCCTGGCGGAACTGGAGGCGACTCCGTTTGACCGCTGTTACTCTGCGGGCATGTGGACCGTGGTTCTGGCGAGCTATGCAGCCGTTGTCTCTACCAGTTCGCTCGCCATCTCTTACATCTCATACAGGTCTGGTGGTCCACAGCTGTCGGGAGACGCGGGAATCGAAGGCAGATACGACATCCAGGGACCGACATTGCACGTCGATCTCTACAATCGTGGTCGGGGGCCGATTACCGTCGACTCGATCATGCTCTGGGGCGTTGGCATCGCCCTGAAGAAGAGCCTTCCAGTAGTTGGGTGGCCACTCCGCTCGCCAGGCTGCGTACTGCCTTCCAGGGTTGAAGGACACTCCGGGGAGCACTGGCACTTCCCAGCTCACGATCTCGCGAAAGAATGGCTAAATAGGGATGATCTCACGCGACTTGAGGTAAAGGTCGGTGTCGCTACCGGCAAAACTTTGACGCTGAAGGTCGACACCTCCAACATCGACGTGCTCGATGGCCGCAACCTACCCGACTGGCAACCGGACTACTTCAAGGACTGGCCGAAGCTACCCGAGCGACAGCCTCTGAGCGACGAAACCAGCGACCGGTCGCCCGCGACCTCGGCCGAGGATCAAGTGGAGCCGAGCAGTTAATTAGCGCGACCTTGATCTGTGGCAACCTTCTCTACCGGCTTCACTGAATGGTGCTGACACCGTGAACAACATTCAGCTCCTATGCGGCAGGTGCAACCGGGCGAAGGCTGCCACCCTCCTGCCACCCCGGTTACCGGCTCTCGGTCGAGTGTTCTAGCACGGATGTTAACCTGGGTTGTTACCGAACCGTGACGAGGCAGCGCGGTAGGCTTGCCGAGGTGATGTGATGAACGATGGGCTGCGCCACTGGCTGACCCTGCCCTGCCTCCAGTGGGTCACAGGGCACGCATACAAGCCAGGAGGAATCCCCGACCGGGGGGAGCACTGCACATGGCGGGAGGACCCGCACGCGGACGCCTGCGACCTGCCGGAAAGATGCCACGAGCAGCACGTGCAACACGTGAGCGGACGACGGCAGAAGACCGCTATCGAGGTGTTCGAATCGCGCGATCATCCTTGGGTGCCGTGGGGCAGGACCGTGAGGTTAGAACGAGCATCCTGTCAGAGTCGGTTAACGCCTGAAACTTGAGAGTTAGAGCACGGGTTTCAACCTGCATCGTTACCCACCTGTGACCACTGCTCGGCGGTAGGCTGAACCCATGCCGTACCGCAGGAATGCTGACGGGACTTACACCCGCTGGACATACCGCAGGAACGCGAACGGGACCTACAGCCGCACCCGTGACCCTAAACCTGACCCGATGATGGGGGGTCTCGGAATCCTGCTAATCCTGCTAGCCGTGGGAGCGCTAATTGGAGGGGTCGCGGCGGTGGTTCACGTCGCGTTCCCGCATCGGCCAGTAATGATCACGGGTGCGGCAGCACAGGCAGACGCCGCGCTCTGCGGTCAGATTTCCATGACCGACGGCGACCCCTCCGATCCCGCTGTCGGTCACACCTCTTCCCCTGTTGGTGGGCTCAGCTACGGCTTTCCCACTATCAGGCAAGCCGAACGGGGCGCATCCCCTGATCTGGTCGCGCTCGTGAACCAGCTAGAGGCAGCCTACGCTGACAGCGACGGCATGCAGGAGACGCAAGTGCTGTCGGAAGTTGAGCAATGGTGCGCCAATCGCGGGTTCTAACGCCCCTCGATTAACGACTAAAAACGGGATCTCGCCCATCCACCGCCGCGCATTGTCCGGGCTGGCCCCTCCAGCCTCAACGGTGCTCCGCATCCCGCTGCGCGGGACGCGCCTGCGGCGCGCCGTTGACCCTGGAAACCTCTGCCGACCCAGCGGGACTGACGGCGTTGACCAGGCCCAGAGGCCAGGCCCGATGAGCGCGCGGCGAACCTCTACCTCCTGTCATCGTGTCAATTTCTGCCGCAGCGTACATAATCTCGCATGATCCGGAATGTGGACCAGGACGTCATCAGACAGGGCCAGCGGGATTAGCTTCGGGCTGCCCCGGCCTCGCTGGGTGATCGACTATCGACCTACTCGGTAATCCGGAAAGATCGGGATCGGTCAAGTCCTCCACGTGATCTCCACACGATCTCCATGCGATCTCCACAGAGACGGTGCCGAAATTAGAAGCATAGCTAGAATGCGCGATCCGCAAACGTCAAAGTCGCGATGGCGTCTTCGCGTCAGCTTAGGAGGGGCTATGGCTACGGTGCTCGGTGATTTGCGGCAAGCTACGATAGATTATTTGGAGAATAATGTCACTATAGATATTTCTCCGCCGGTCAAACCCGAAGCCCTGCCGCCACCACAGTTCGAATTTACTGTCAGAGTTACAAATACCGCCCAGGAAGAAGGTGGTATAGGACTAGTGAACGTACGATATCAAGTGCAGCTGAATCCCGGCTCTTATCCACTGCCTAATTTGCCGCTACTTATAGTGCCTTCTGGAGGCTCATCTATCGATGCTAATGGCAGAGGGCTAAGGATAGGTATTAGCACTGATTTTTTCGATTTCCGGCCATCCGACAGAAATCTTTCTTATCTTCAAATGGGGGAATCGCAGTCAATTACCTTCAATGGAACTGCCAATAATAATAGTCAAGCTACTTTTTCTCTTTTTGTGAGAATACAGGCTGATCCTGATTTGAATTCGATCTTCCCGCGAAACTTTACATCAGCGAGAGTTGAAAGGCGCTGGGGTTTCCCGTAATCCGAAAGGGCGCGGCCTGTGCGCTTCGTTGTAGCGGTTGGCCCGGCGAAAATACGCTCCGGAACCACAAGACGGTTCAATCAGGGTGCATCTGGCTTAGGTCGCGGTCGGTGGTGTACATGAAGAGATCGAGCAGAACCCCGACCACCCATCGGCGTGTGAACACCTCGCCGTAGTTCTGCCTACCTGAGGCTACAAGTGTCACATCGCCACCTTAGAGCCTCGGAGTGCCCGACAAGCGAAGATGCCATCCGTGTCGGCCCAGATCCAACGCAGCAAGTCGCCGACAACATGCTCCCTGGCGACCGAGTAACCAACTGAGTAACGATCGCCGCGCACAGCGACAGACGCCTGTGGACTACAGCAGACGATATGTCACAGCTCAAGGACAAGATGCGAAAGCAAAGACGGTCGACAATGTTCCCTGACATGGAAGAGGTCAGCGCATCGACTGGATCAGCCGGACCAGACGTAGACCGTCCAGAGTCCTAACAGGTGATCTGCCCAGGTTAAGGCCAGGGAGACCCACAGCCTCCATAGCCGTGAGGGTGGGGACGACCTGCTTGTTTCGACTTCCTGGTCACGGCCTGGAAGAATCGTGGACATGACCTTCTTTTTATTCGGTGACGCCAGAAACTGGTCCAGGCCTTGAGTAAATGGGACCGGGCTGACCTTGGGGCTCTCCGATCATGTTGCATCGGGACCATCCAGGGCCGTTTACAACTCGCGGCCGAGGGCGACGCATTAGATTGCGCCGGATGCAGCGGCACACTCGTGTTCACGTCCGGACGATGGACCCGGTCCCGGCCACTGCCTAGACAGTGGCTGCCTCCTGATTGGGGCTAGCTGAGTGTCCCTGGGCCCAATTCCAATACCGGCAACCCAAAGTGGGCTGACACATGTCGATGCACCCAGAGCCGCCACTGTCCCGAGCAACTGACCCGCCCGGTGGGTTAGGTCCGGTCCACTGCCTTCGATCCGCCCGCGCCGGGGGTGGTGCCGCCAGGCCACTGGCCAGGTCATCAGGACGTTCTGGCTGTAGGTCCAGACAGACTCCGCGCCCCTGATCCGCTCCCGTCTGCGGATCTAGTCCGGGTCCGCGAGCTGGCACGGTGGGCGGCTACCCGGCACCGAGTGCCCTGCCACTGTCGAGCTTTGTCTGCGGGGGTGGGTCCTGGACGCGCTCACCGAGATGCCACTGTTTGCCGGCCGGCCTCTTGCGTTACTCCCCCACCCTGAGCGGACATGTGCCGAAGCTGAAGCCGAGGACTACCTCGTGGCAGTTCCCGGCGTCGGTATGGTGGTTACGCTAGGGGAGCGGTGGCCGCAGGATGACACTGGGCAGTCCTAGGAAGGCCGTAGCGACTCCCGCATCAGCGACAAAAGACGGTCATTAGGCGATGCAATGAAAAGAGCACGATGCCGACTTCGTGTGATTTGCCAGCGGCATGGGACCACCTGCGGCTGGTTTTAGCCAGGAGCATGGGACCACCCGGTTTGCCAGTTATGGGACCACCCCTGCTGGGCTCTGCCAGGCTCTCCGGATCTAGCGATCCGGAGAGGTCGGTCAGGTGTCATACCGGGAGGTTTCAGTGGTCGAGGTTCGAGAGGTGCTGCGGGCGTGGTTGTCGGGGGCGGGGGTGCGGCCGTCGGCTGGGCGTGGCGGGGTGAACGTTAAGACGGCGCGTCGGTATATCGCTGCTGCGGTGGCGGCGGGACTGGTCCGTGATGGCGGCGAGGGTCAGCTGACCGCGGAGTTGCTGGGTGCGGTGGTGGTCGCGGTCCGGCCGGCGCGGCCGGACGGGCACGGGGATTCCTGGGAGCTGCTGGTGCCGCAGCGGGAGCGGATCCGCGCGTGGGTGAAGGGCGGCGTGACGGTCACCAAGATCGGTGAGCTGCTGGCGCGGGAGGGGACTGGTGTTCCGTACCGGACGCTGCACCGGTTCGCGGTGGAGTGCTGCGGGTTCACCGGTGGCAGGACCGGTGTGACGGTGCGGGTGGATGACGGGGAGCCGGGCGCGGAGCTGCAGGTCGATTTCGGGGACCTGGGGATGATCCCGGATGAGGGCAGGCGGCGGCTGCTGCGGGCGCTGGTGTTCACCGCGGTGTTCTCCCGGTACTGCTTCGTCTACTTGACGTTCTCCCAGACGGTGGAGGAGGTGATCGCGGGCTGCGAGGAGGCGTGGGCGTTCTTCGGGGGCGTCTTTAAGGTTATTGTCCCGGATAACCTGAAACCGGTTGTGATCAGGGCCGATGCGGTGAACCCGGTGTGGAACCGTACCTGGCTGGAGTACTCCCAGGCCCGGGGTTTTCATACCGATCCGGCCCGGGTCCGCTCCCCGCAGGACAAGGGGCGGGTCGAGGCCGGGGTGAAGTTCGTGCAGGTCAGCTTCTTCGCCGGGGAGCAGTTCACCGGCCTGGCCGACGCGCGAGCACGGGCGCTGATCTGGTGCGTGCAGCGGGCGGGGCAGCGGGTCCACGGCACGACCCGGCAGCGGCCCGCGCAGGTGTTCGCCGAGGCCGAGCAGGGCGCGCTGCTGCCCGCGCCGCGGGAACGCTACCAGGTGCCGAGGTGGGCGCAGGTCAAAGTGCACCGTGATTGCCACATCCGGGTCGGCAGCGCTTTGTACTCGGTGCCGCACGCGCTGGTCGGCCAGGCCGTGACGGCTCGCGCTGATGAGGTGCTGGTCAAGGTCTACCACCAGGACACGCTGGTCAAGACCCATCCGCGGCAGGGTCCGGGCGGGCGGAGCACCGATGCAGGAGACTTCCCGGCGGGCACCGATGTGTATGCCCGCCGCGACATCACCAAGCTGGCCGCCCAGGCGGCCGCGCACGGGCGCCACATCGGGATCTATGCCGGGCACATCCTGGATACCCCGCTGCCGTGGACGCGGATGCGGGCGGTGTATGCGCTGATCGGGCTGGCCCGCACCTATGGCGACGTCGTGGTCGACCAGGCATGCGCGACGGCACTGGAACTCGACGTGGTCAACGTCGGGAAGATCAAGTCGATGGTTGAGAAGGGCACCGGCAAGGACGCCGCGCCGGCCGCGGCCCGCCGTGCCCAGGCAGCCGCCGCGGCGGGCAGGGCCCGCTTCGCCCGTGATGCCCGCGAGTTCGCCACCGCCACCGGCGTCAGCCTGCATGTCCTGGACGGCGGCCCGCCCGGGGAACCGGGCCAGGCCCCTGTCCGCTCCTAAGGCACGCACGGCTTCAGGCATACGCGCATGCCCGCGGGGCCCTTTCCCCGCGCCGGCGGCATCCGCACCCTTTTACTTTCTTATCCCCCGTCTCTTTTCTTTTCATTTCCCGTGAAAAGAAAAGAAAGAAAAGGATCACTCGTGATAACCGATCAGACCCCCGGGCAGGCCGGTGACCTGGTGCGGTACTGCCGCCGCCCCGGCTGCGGCGCCCCGGTCCCGGCAGCTGGCCACGGCCGGCCCCGGCAGTACTGCAGCGATGCGTGCACCAGCGCCTACCACAATGCTTCCCGCGCCAGCCGCGCGGACGCGGCCAGCATGGCAGCCCTCCTGGCGGCAG